>CALBMM010000115.1 GCA_937896535.1 uncultured Pseudomonadota bacterium | reverse complement strand
GACATTCCGCTGTACTTCGAAAATCTCGATCTCGACAAGATCGAGCAAATCCTCGACGCGCTCGAAAAGGGCGAAGTGCCGGTCCATCTGGGCCACTGAGGAGGTCGACATGAGTGACCTGAAGATCATCAGCAAGCACTTCGACGTTCCCGACGCCAAGGACATCGCCTACTACGAAAAGCACGGCGGCTACGCGCAGGCGCGTCGGTCCGTGCGGATGGATCCGGCTGCGATCCACGGCGAGGTCAAGACCTCGAACCTGCGTGGTCGCGGCGGCGCGGGCTTTCCCACCGGCATCAAGTGGGGCTTCGTGCCCAAGGACGCCGACACCGTCTACCTCGTCGTCAATGCCGACGAGTCCGAGCCGGGCACGTTCAAGGACAGGCACATCCTGTTCTGGAACCCGCACATGCTCATCGAGGGCATGATCATCGCCTCGCGGACGCTGGGCGTGCGCAACGCGTACGTCTACATGCGTGGCGAGATGGTGCGGGAGTACCCGGTGCTGCAGGCCGCGATCGACCAGGCCTATGCCAAGGGCTACCTCGGCGAGCGCTGCTTCGGCTCGGACTTCCCCCTCGACATCACGATCTACCGGGGCGCCGGCGCGTACATCTGCGGCGAAGAGACGGCGCTGTTGTCCTCGCTGGAGGGCGGGCGCGGCTGGCCGCGCCTCAAGCCGCCGTTCCCGGCGGTCAAGGGCCTGTGGGGCAAGCCCACCATCGTCAACAACGTGGAGACGATCGCGAACCTGCCGTGGATCCTCGAGCACGGTGGGCAAGCGTTCGCCGACCTCGGGGTGGGGCGCTCGGGTGGCCTGCGCATCGTCTCGGTGTGTGGCCACGTCAACAAGCCCGGCGTGTACGAGCTGCCGCTGACGGTGACCGGCAACCAGCTCATCGACGACGTGTGCGGTGGCATCAGGGGCGGCGGCAAGGTCAAAGGGGTCATCCCCGGTGGCGTGTCGATGCCGGTGCTGTCGGCCGACGAGCTCGACGTCCCGTTCGAGTTCGACGCGCTGCAGCAGGACGAGCGCATCCGCGAGGTCGAGGTGCAGCCGGGGGTCAAGTTCGACCTCGGCGGCGGCCGAACCCTGCGCACGATGGCGGGCTCGGGTGGCGTGGTCGTCATGGACGAGACCACCGACATGGTCTCGGCCGCGTGGCGCATCCTGCATTTCTTCGCCGACGAGAGCTGTGGTCAGTGCACGCCGTGCCGCGAGGGCACCGGCTGGCTGACCTCGGTGGTCAAGCGCATCGATCAGCGCAAGGGCCGTCCCGGCGACGTGGAGCTCGTCGCGTCGATCGCCGACGGCATCGCCGGAAACACGATCTGCGCCCTGGGAGACGCCGCGGCCTGGCCGACGCTGGCGTTTTTGACCAAGTTCCGCGACGAGTTCGAGGCCAAGGTCCGTAACAGCACCTACGTCGCCGCTTCCGGTGGGGCGTCGGCAACCGCGAGGGCGTGACGATGTTCGAAACCTCCGCCGCCGAAATCATCTTCTATCTGTTCGCCGCGCTCGCGGTCGGTTCGGCGCTCGCCACGGTGACGCGCAAGAACCCGGTCGTCGCCGCGGTGTGGCTGGTGGCGACCTTCTTCGCGGTCGCCGTCAACTACGTGCTCTTGACCGCGACGTTCCTCGCCGCCATCCAGGTGCTCGTATACGCGGGCGCGATGATGGTGCTGTTCGTCTTCGTCATCATGGTCCTCGACGTCGACGAGACCGGCGACGCCGAGCACCGTCGCCCCTCGCGGATCGGTCGCGTCGGGTACTACGGCGCGGTCGGTCTCGGGGTGGGCTTTGTGCTGTGGGTCCTCGGCGGCACGCTGGCGCGTCTTTACACGACGACGGGCGCCGACCTGGCCGGTCAGCCGGACTTCGGCACGGCCAACGCGGTCGGTCGGGCACTGTTCACCGACTACCTGTTCGCCTTCGAGGCCATCTCGCTGCTGCTGATGGCCGCGGTGATCGGCGCGGTGGTCGTGGCCCGGAGCCGCCGTGAGCGTCTCAAAGAGGCCGCGCAGGTGGGCCTGGACCCCGAAGCCCGTCACGCGGCCGGCCTGCACGAGCACGAAGCCGGCGACCTGGCGGCGCCCGGTCCCACGCCCGAGTTCGACTTCGGTCTGCCGTCCGCGAGCGGCCACCGCGGCGGCACAACCTAACCCCTTCGCACTGCGCACTTGTAGGTCGACCGTGGTCCCGATCACTCACTTCCTCGCTCTCTCCGGCGCGTTGTTCCTCATCGGCATGTGCGGCGTCCTGCTGCGACGCAACGTGCTCATCGTCTTGATGAGCATCGAGCTCATGCTCAACGGAGCCAACATCGCGCTCGTCGCGTTCTCCCGACTCCACGGAAACCTCGACGGCCAAGTCCTGGCGATGTTCGTCATCGCCGTGGCCGCCGCCGAGGCCGCGGTCGGTCTGGCCATCGTGGTCAGCCTCTTCCGCGCCCGTACTTCCGCCGATATCGACGACCTCGGCCTCCTGCGGGACTGATCGATGCCTGAACCGAGCTTCGACCTCCTGTACATCCCACTGTTCCCGCTCATCGGGGCAGTGCTCAATCTGCTGTTCGGCCGGTGGGCCATGCGCACGCTGGGCGACCGGCTCGGGCGCGAGCTGGTCCACCTCATCGCCATCGCGGCGGTCGCGTTCTCGTGCTTCTTCACGATCTCGGCCGTCTTCGAGGTGATGATCGGGCAGGGCCACGATCGCCTCGTCGACAAGGTCTATCCGTGGATCGTGTCCGGCGAGACGCAGGTCGGCTTCGAGCTGCTGCTCGATCACCTGTCGGCGGTGATGTGTCTCGTGGTCACCGGGGTGGGTCTTCTGATCCACATCTTCTCGGTCGGCTACATGGCCAAGGACCCCGACTACCACCGCTACTTCGCGTACTTGAACCTGTTCATGGCCGCGATGCTCATCCTGGTGCTGGGCAAGTCGCTGGTGCTGACCTTCGTCGGCTGGGAAGGCGTGGGCGTGTGCTCGTACCTGCTCATCGGCTTCTGGTTCACCGACGACGCCAAGGCCACCGCGGGTCGCAAGGCGTTCATCATGAACCGCATCGGCGACTTCGGGTTCATCCTGGGGATGCTGGTCATCTACTCGGTGGTCCAGAGCCTCGACGTCGACGCCATCCGCTCGATGTCGGCCACCGAGACCGGCTCGCCGTTCGCCAAGGCGTTCTTCCACGTCGGCGACACGAACGTCACCGTGGCCACCGTGGCCACGATCTGCCTGTTCATCGGGTGCTGCGGCAAGTCGGCGCAGATCCCCCTGTACACGTGGCTGCCGGACGCGATGGCGGGCCCGACCCCGGTCTCGGCCCTCATCCACGCCGCCACCATGGTCACCGCCGGCGTGTATCTGTGCGTGCGTCTGAACTTCCTGTTCGCGCTCGCGCCGCTGACGATGGCCATCATCGCGGTGGTCGGCGCGATCACGGCGCTGTTCGCCGCCACGATCGGCATCACGCAAAACGACATCAAGAAGGTCTTGGCGTACTCGACCGTCTCGCAGCTGGGCTACATGTTCCTGGCCGTCGGGATGGGCGCGTGGGTCTCGGCCATCTTCCACCTGGTCACCCACGCCTTCTTCAAGGCCTGCCTGTTCCTGGGCTCGGGCGCCGTCATCGAGGCGTGCCACCACGACCAGGACATCCGCACGATGGGCGGGCTCAAGGAGAAGATGCCGGTCACCCGGTGGACGTTCCTGATCTCGTGTCTGGCGATCGCGGGCATCTTCCCGTTCGCCGGGTTCTTCTCCAAGGACGAGATCCTGCTCCACGGCTACATCAACGAGAGCGTGTGGAGCCCGGGCCTGAACTACTTCGTGTACGTCGCCGGCGCGCTCGCGGCGTTCTGCACGGCCTTTTACATGTTCCGGCTGTACTTCCTGACGTTCGAGGGCAAGTTCCGCGGCGACCACCACACGTGGACGCACTACGTCAAAGAGCACTGGATCATGTCGATGCCGCTGGCCGTGCTCGCGGTGCTCGCGACCTTCGGCGGTCTGCTCGGCTGGCCGCACGCCTTCCCCGGCGCGGCCCACATGGTGCAGCTCGACGTCGGCGGCGGCCGGACCATTCCGCATCTGGAAGGGCTGCCCCACGTGCTCGAGCAGTGGCTCGAGCCCATCACGTCGACCTCGGCGCGCTTTTCCGGTGAGTTCTTCGTGGGCCCGCAGGCCAAGTTCCTGCACGACGGCCACGTCAGCTCCACCGTCGAGTTCGGCATGATCGCGATCAGCCTGTCGATCGCCATCGCCGGCATCTACTTCGCCTATACCCTGTACAAGGACGGCCCGTCGGAGGCCGCCTCGCAGTGGGCGAGCAAGCTCGGCGCGGCCTACCGCGCGTCGAAGGCCAAGTACTACGTCGACGAAATCTACGACGTGCTCTTCGTTCGCCCGGTGCGAGCGCTGGGCTCGGTGCTGTACCACGCGGGTGACCAGGGCCTCATCGACGGCGTCGGCGTCGGCGGTGTGGCCGGCACGGTCGGCTTGACCGGCGAGGTCGTGCGCCGCTGGCACAACGGCAACGTGCGCCGCTACCTCGTGATCCTGACGCTGGGCGTCGTGGTCGTGCTCGGCTCGATCTACCTCAACCCGCGCGTGGCCCAGATGGGCCCGTCCTCGGTCAGCGAGCGCTTCGATCCAGGCGGGCTGCGACCCACGCTCGGGGAGCAAAACGTCAAGGTCAAGCTGTTCGGCGTGTTCGAGGTGCCCTGGTTCTCGGGCGGTGAGGACGGCGACGGATCGGCCGCCGACGGACCACCCGGTGTGCCCGGCCAAGCCGGTGCGCAGGACGGAGGTGCGCTGTGAACCATCTTCTGACCACACTGTTGGTGCTGCCCATCCTGGGCGCCGTCATCGTCGCCACGCTGCCGCGCGGCGAAGACAAGCTCGCCAAGGGGCTCGGCGTCGGGATCGGCCTGCTGGAGTTCTTGCTGTCGCTGCCGCTGTTGTCGGGCTTCGAGGTCGGCAACGCGGCGATGCAGTTCGAGACCAACGTGCCGTGGATCGCCGAGTTCGGCATCCGCTACCACGTGGGCATCGACGGCTTTTCGCTGTTCATCGTCCTTCTGACCACGCTGCTGACCCCGATCTGCATCTGGGGCGCGTGGAACTCGGTCGAGAAGCGGGGCGCGGAGTTCGTGGCCTCGATGCTCGTGCTCGAGACCGGGATGATCGGCGCGCTCGTCTCGCTCGACCTCATCCTGTTCTTCACGTTCTGGGAGCTGATGCTGGTGCCGATGTACCTGATCATCGGCGTCTGGGGCTCCGAGCAGCGGGTTCGCGCCGCGATCAAGTTCTTCATCTACACGATGGTGGGCTCGGCGCTGATGCTCGCGGCGATGATCTACCTGGCCGTGGAGCACTACAACGCGACCGGCGGCGTGTGGTCGTTCGACCTCGCGGACGTCTCGCAGGTGGTGCTGCCGCCGCAAGCCCAGGCGCTGTGCTTTTGGGCGTTCGTGGCCAGCTTCGCGATCAAGGTCCCGCTGTGGCCGGTCCACACCTGGTTGCCCGACGCGCACACGCAGGCACCGACGCCCGGCTCGATCATTCTGGCCGGCGTGCTGCTCAAGCTCGGCACCTACGGGATGATGCGCTTCGCCATGCCCTTGTTCCCGCTCGCGGCGGGGGAGGGGGCGCAGATCCTCGCCATCTTGGCGACGGTCGGCATCGTGTACGGGGCGCTGGTGGCCTGGGTGCAGCGTGATGCCAAGCGCCTGGTCGCCTACAGCTCCGTCTCGCACATGGGCTTCATCGTCTTGGGCATCGTGACCATGACGACGCAGGGCCTGACCGGCGCCACGTTCCAGAGCTTGGGCCACGGCCTGACCACGGGCGCGCTGTTCATGAGCATCGGCATCATCTACGAGCGCCGCCACACCCGGCTGCTGGCCGACTACGGCGGCATCGCCAAGGTCATGCCCTGGTTCACGGCCTTTTTCATGATCGCGATGTTGGGCTCGGCAGGCTTGCCGGGCCTGGTCGGCTTCGTCGGCGAGTTCCTCATCCTCGTGGGCGCGTTCGTGCACGGCGGCAATACGCTGTGGCTGTCGCACGTGATCGTGGCGGTGGCGGCGACCGGCGTCATCCTCGGCGCGGTCTACCTGCTGCACTTGTTCCAGCGGCTGATGTTCGGGCCGATCACCAACCCGAAGAACGAAAACCTCGCCGATCTGAGCATCCGCGAGAAGCTCGTCTACCTGCCGCTGATTGTGCTCATCATCTTCATGGGCGTGTACCCCAAGCCGTTCTTGGAGCGGATCGACCCCACGTCGCAGGCGGCCGCGGCCGAGTTCAACCTTCGCCGGTGCGTGTCGATGCGGCACTCGCTGGAAGAGGAAGCGGGCCTGGTCAAAGACTACGTCGCCAAGTGCACGGACCCGCAGTCGGTGATCCGTCAGACCTACGGCGACAGCCGGCTCGGCACGATCATCGACAAGCTGCCCAAGTACGGGGAGCAGCCGGCCGCCGACGGGGCCCCGGCCCCGAACGCGGCGCCACCCACCGACGCCGCGCCCACGGACGCGAAGGCGCCCGCCGATGCGAAGGCGCCCGCCCCCGCGCCCACCCCCGCGCCCGCGGACGGCAAGCGCCCCATGCCCGGCGTGCGCCCCGGTGACGCGAAGACGGCGGTACCGATGCGCCGTCCCACCGACGGCAAGGAGGCCGTACGCCGACCGGTCCCGCCCCAGCCCGGCGGCGATGCCAAGGCGGCCCCGGCTCGTCCCGGCGGCGATGCCAAGGCCGCCCCGGCCCGACCGGCGCCCGCGCGCCCCGCAGGAGGTCAGTGATGTTCGCTCCGCAAGCTCAACCCGAGACGCTCACCGCCGGCCAGACGGCGCTGGAGAACATCGGCCACCTCGCGCCGATGATGATCGTCGCGCTCTGGTCGCTGCTGCACCTGCTCGCCGACGCCTTCGCGGGAGCGGGCATGCGCCAGTTCCAGCGACGCCTCGCGCTCGTCGGCATCGGCCTGGCCGCGGCCGCGGCCGCATCGCAGTTCGGCACGATCGAGTACGACGACGGCACGCTGGTCTTCTCCGGCTTCCTCGTCGTCGACCAGTTCTCACTGCTGCTGGACCTGGGCCTGCTGGCCGTGGCGGCGGCGGTGGTCGGCTTCGGTGGCGACTACGCCCGCGCGCATCGTTTCGAGTACGGCGAGCAGGAATCGCTCGTGCTGATCGCGGTGTTCGGGATGATGATCCTGGCCCACGCCGCGGACCTCATCGCGCTCTTCCTGGGCATCGAGACGATGAGCATCGCGGTGTACGTGCTCGTCGGCGCGCGGTGGAACAACCGCCGGTCCGCCGAGGCGGCGATGAAGTACTTCCTCGTCGGCGCGTTCTCGTCGGGCCTGCTGCTGATGGGCATCGCGCTCATCTACGGGGCGACCGGAGCCACGAGCTTCATCGAGGTCAGCCACGGCATCAAGAACGTGTTCCGCGAGTGGCTCGAAGTGCAGCCGCTGGTCGAGGACATCGAGGCGCAGACCGTCTCGGCGAGCGTGCGCGCTCAGGTGGAGGCCCGCGTGGCGCTCGGCATCGCACCGGCCGCGTTGGCGATCCCGGGCATCCTGCTCACGCTGACCGGCTTGCTGTTCAAGATCTCGGCCGTCCCGTTCCACATGTGGACGCCCGACGCCTACGAAGGCGCGCCGAGCCCCGCGACCGGCTTCATGGCCGCGGGCGTCAAGATCGGTGGCATCGCCGCGCTGCTCAAGCTGTTCGTCGGCGTCTTCTACCTCAAGCGCCTCGTCGCCTCGGGCTACGCCTGGACCAACATCGTCTCCGTGCTCGCGCTGGTGACGATGATCGTCGGCAACCTCGCCGCCGTGCGGCAGACCAACGTCAAGCGGATGCTGGCCTACAGCTCCGTGGCGCACGTGGGCTACATCCTCGTCGGTATCGTCGCAGCCGCGAGCTTCTACGGCTCGGGCATGCGCACCTCGGTCGCGGCCTCGGCCGACCAGCTCGGCTGGGCCCACGAGATGGGCGACGCCGCCGTGGCCTCGGTGCTGTTTTACGTGCTCGCCTACGCGGTGGCGACGATGGGCGCCTTCGCGTGCGTGAGCCTGCTGGGCGGACGTGGGCGCGAGGCGACCCAGTCGCACGAGTGGTCGGGCCTGGCCCAGCGCCACCCGGCGGTCGCGCTGGCGATGACGGTGTGCCTGCTGTCGCTGATGGGCATGCCGCCCATGGCGGGCTTCTTCGGCAAGCTGTTCGTGTTCAAGGCCGCGCTCACGCACACGTCGATCTGGCTGCGCGTGCTGGTGATCGTCGCCCTCGTCAACGCGGTGATCGGCGCCTACTACTACCTGCGGCTCATCGTCAGCATGTACTTCCGCCCCGCACCGGCCGACCCGGTGGGGATCATTCCGGGCCGTGGGGCGATGGTCGTCGCGGCCGTCGCGGCGGCCGCTTCGATCGCGCTGGGCGTCGGCGCCGAGGGCCTGATGCGTCGCACGCAGCTGGCCGCCTCCGGCTTCGTGTACCCGCCGGGGGTGGGCGCCAAGGGCGAGTGGGTCGACAAGCTCCGCGCCCGCTGGGAAGCCGCCGACGAGGCCGAGGTGCTCGCGGACATGCAAGCCGAGGACGCGGCCGAGGCACCGTCCGAGCCCGCTGCGGCACCACCGGCCGAGCCGGACGCCAAGGCACCGCCGGCGGCGCCCGCACCGGGCGGCCAGGACGACGCCAAGGCGGCGGCCCCGACCCCGACCCCGACGCCCTAGGTCTCAGGTCTCAGGGCGCGGGGGCACGGCAGTCGTCGCGGTGGATCTCGGTCTCGAGGTCGCCCGGCGGCCGTCCGTCGAACGTCATGGGCGGCAGATGGGCGTACCGGGCGATTCGCGTCGGGGAGACGCCTTCGCGCTCGAGCGCGTCGCTGGCCGCTCGGGCGCGCGACTCGGCGAGCGCGAGGTCGGGATCGTAGGCATGCAGGCGCACCCGCATGTCGGGATGCTCCCGCAGGAAGGCAGCGAGCCGACGCGGCTCGTCGAGCGGCGCGCGTCGGAAATCGCGTCCCCCGTACATCGCGGCGTCGCACGCCAACCAGTGCCACCAGGTGGTGGTGCCCATCCCGGCGTAGCCCAGTAGCTCCTGGACGACCGGCTCCCAGCGCTCGACGTCCTGCAGCGTGCAGAAGTTGACCCCGCGGATCGTGCGGACGTCGTCTCCCTCGCGCACCCGCAGGAGCTCGGCCGGGCCGTCCGTGCCGCACGACCCTTCCTCGCTCTGCGCCGGGGGCTTCGTCGCCAGGACTTGCGCATGCAGGGCCACGACCGCGTCCGGCTCGACCTCGAACGCCCAGACCCCGAGCCGCTCGAGTCCGTAGTGGGCGTGGACACGGCCGTGGCCGTGCGCGTCGACGACGATCGCGAACTCGCTGTCGCTCCAGCCCTCGAACATCCACAGCTCCAACGTCCACGGCGTGTCGGCGGGGTGCGGATCCACCACGGCGTCGCGGATCACGGGGCGCGCGGCGACGTCCGGTGTCGCGGCGGCTGTCTGTGCCTCGACCGGTTGCGGCGCAGAGGTGGCCCCGGCGGTTGGGCGCGGCATACAGCCACCGAGAGCCCACGACGCCACACTCGCGAGTGCCCGATGTGTTCGCACGAGGGCAACGTACCGTGACTTGCGGCATCGAGCCGAGGACGGCGGGACCGAACCCCCGACCGCCGGCTCGCATCGGCGGGACGCCGTGTCTACAGTCGCGGCTCGTTGCGTGCCCTGTGCGCTCACGCGGCGCGGCTGCGGTCGCTGACGGCCTGCCGTTTCGCCGCACCCGAGCTCGGTGCAGTCCGAGCCCGGTGCAGCCGGCCGCCGAGTCGAGCCCGTGACTTCACCCCAGCAGCCGGGCGAGCTGGCTGGCGCCGCCCTGCAGCGTGGTGCGCTGCAGGTACAGCTCCATGCCGTGGCGGTTGCCGAGCTCGGCACCGCCACCCGCGCGACCGGGACCGCCGTGCACGACGACCGGGAACACGCAGCCCGGTGAGACCGAGGCGCCCGCGATCTTCTCCGAGGCCAGCACGAGCCGGCCCAGGTGCGGGGCGAGCTGGGCCACCGCGGTGGCGGTCGCCTGGCGGTCGTCGGTGTACAGCGTGGTGACCAGCGAGCCCTGACCGAGCGCGACGATCTTCGCGGCGGTCTCGATGTCGCCGTCGTACGGCAGCAGGGTGGCGACGGGCCCGAAGACCTCGACGCCATGGAAGGCGGCCGCGGGATCGAGGGCGGCCTCCGGTGTCGCCTGCAGCAGCACGGGCTCGAGAAACCATCCCTGGCCGGCGTCCACGCCGGCGAAGTGCTTGCGGTTGGGGTCGCCGACGATGCGCTCGGCCGCCGCCTGCAGCTTCTCGATGCCCGCCCGCGCGTCGGCCAGCTGCTGCGCCGTCGAAAGCGGACCCATTCGGTTGGCCTTGTCGGCCGGGTCGCCGGTCTTTTCGGCGACGGCCTTCAACCTGTCCGTGAGCGCCTCGCGGAACGCTTCGAGCTGCGACTGCGGCACGAGGATGCGCCGCGTCGCCGTGCACTTTTGGCCCGCCTTTTGGGTCAACTCGGTCACGCAGTCGCGCAGTGCGAGGTCCCACAGCTCGGTCCCGGGCTCCACGTCGCCACCGAGCACGGCGGCGTTGAGGCTGTCGGCCTCCACGTTGACCGGCACGCCGTTGGCGACCACGGCGGCGTGACTGCGGATCCGGCCGCCGGTGTCGGCGCTGCCGGTGAATGCGATGACGTCCTGCGGCCCCACGTGATCGAGCAGGTCGCCCGCCGGACCGGCCAACAGCGACAACGCCCCGGCCGGCAGCGCCTCGTGCTCGACGATGAGCTCGCCGATCCGCACGGCCACCGCGGCCGTCGACGTCGCGGGCTTGGACAGCACGGGCATCCCCGCCAGGAACGCCACGGCGAGCTTGCCCACCATGCCCCACGCCGGGAAGTTGAACGCGTTGATGTGGATCGCGACGCCCTGCTTGGGCACGAGCACGTGCTGCGCCCGGATCTTGGACCCGCGCATGATCTCGACCGCCTCGCCGTCGACCAGCCACGGCGCGTCACCGAGGCTCTTGGCCAGGTACGCGTAGTTGGCCAGTACGCCGATCGCTCCGTCGATGTCGAACTTCGCATCGCCGCGGGTGTTTCCGCCGTTTTCGACCGCGATCGCCAACAGCTCCTCACGGTGCTCGTGCAGCAGCTTGGCGAGCGCCTTGAGCCGAGCGCCGCGTTCCTCCCAGCTCAGCGCGCGCACGTTGCGGCCGCCGGTCTCGCGGGCGTAGGTCAGCGCGGCCTTCAGGTTCGTCGCCCGGTGGGTCTGGGCCACGACCGATTCGGTCGCGGGGTTGTGCAACGGGATCGCATCACCCGTGCCGTCCTGCCACTGACCGCTCAGGTAGCTCTTGAGCTGCTTCATCTGGCGCCCAACCTGACACGGCGGGCGCCGACCGTTCAACGCGCGTCGGGCCGCGCGAACGGATTGACCAGGTGAGGAGAGCCACGCCGTCCGCACGTCGGCGGCGTCACGCCCTCCGGCAGCTGGATCGTCGCGCCGTTGTCCGCACGCACGGTCGGGCAGCCGGGCTCGTCGCCTCGGAGCGTGCCGCGACGCTCGAACGGGTCACGCAGGTCCGCGGGCGCCATCGCCGGCTCCTGACGCGGCGCCTCGGCGGCGGGCGCTCGGCGCAGCGCGTGGCGGCGCCCATCGAACGGGTCCTTGAGGTCCAGGCGCGACTCGATGCGCGCGTGCGCGACCACCTCGTCGCCGTCACGGTCGCCGAACGGGTCCGCGAGGTCCAAATACGCCGGGGGCGGCGTCGCGGTCGCGTGGTCGTCCGCACGACGATCGTCGTGCCCCGCTGGCCCCCACGTGGCCAA
Organism: uncultured Pseudomonadota bacterium; assembly: GCA_937896535.1. Lineage (GTDB taxonomy): Bacteria > Myxococcota_A > Polyangia > Nannocystales > Nannocystaceae > CALBMM01. The sequence continues at coordinate 20,453 of CALBMM010000115.1, read as the reverse complement.
CGCGATGAGCAGTGCCGCAACCATCCCCTCGCTGACCTTAACACCCTGCTCATGTGTGGCGAGGTGGTTTTGAAGGTAGGCGTCACGTGCGTAGTGTCCCGTACGAACCTGCCCACGTATGAACGCGATCGACCTCGGTTCTCCCGCCAAAGCGCCAGATCTCGCGCCCGCGTGCGGGTCGGTGGGGACGCGTCGACCGGCCGGCTGCGCGGCACGCACGCCCGCGATCGGTCAGAGCCGTCGAGGATCGGTCAGCATGCCGGTGACGGCCGAGGCCGCAGCCACGGCGGGTGAGACCAAGTACACCGGCCCCGGCGCGCCCATCCGTCGATCGAAGTTTCGGTTGGTCGTGCTCGCCGTCGTCTCGCCCTCGCGCGGGATGCCGGGACCGTTGCCGATGCACGAGCCACACCCTGGCGCGGTCACGACTGCCCCGAGCGCGGCGAACTGTGCCAGCAATCCTTCGGCTTCGGCCGCCCTGTAGACCTCGGCGCTCGACGGCGTCACCGTCACGCGCACGCCTTCGTGGAGTGTTCGGCCCTCGAGCACGCGCGCGGCGGCGCGAAGGTCCGCGAGCGATCCGCCGGTGCACGAGGCGATGACCACGTTGTGGATCGGCACGTTCGTCGCCTCCGCGAGGGGCTTGCGATTGCGCGAGTCGCCGGGCGTGGCGACCGTCAGCGGCACGTTGTCGAGGTTGACCTCGATCGTGCGCACGTACTGCGCGTCGGGATCGGGCTCGACGAACGCCGCGGCCAACGCCGCCGCCGCCTCGTCGCCCCGTCGCTCGGCGAGGAAGCGCCGCACCGGCTCGCAGGGCTCGACGATGCCCGTCATCAGGCCGCCTTCCACGGTCATGTTCGTCAGCACGGACAGCTCGTCGACGTTCCACTGATCGAGCGCCGGTCCGCCGAGCTGGATCACCGCCGTGTCCGTGGGCGACTCGCGCCACTGCTCCTCGCGGAAGTACGGGTCGCCGATGAGGTGCAGGATCAGGTCCTTGGGCGACAGCAGGCCCTTGGCGTCGCCCTCGACCCACACGCGGATCGTCTTGGGGACGGTCACCGGGATCATGCCGGTGCGCAGCGCGAACGCCATCGCCGTCGAGCCCACGCCGAACGCGAAGGCGTTCATCACCCCGGCGGTGGGCGTGTGGCTGTCGGTGAGCACGATGATGTCGCCGGGCCGGGCGTACTGCTCGACCACGATCCGGTGGCACACGCCGGCGTCGAACGGGCGCCCCGGTCCATGCAGCCGGATGTCGTTGCGCTCGCACGCGTCGACCATCTCGTCGCGCAGCCGTCGGGCGGGCACGAGGCGCTGCAGCTTGACCTTGTCGGGCACGGTCGGCTGGTCGATGAGCACGAAGTGGTCCTCGAACGCGGCGACGAGCTCGGGGTGCTGCACCGGCGCCGTGCCCCATTCCTCGGCGTACAGCGCCATGACCATGCCACCGGTGTACTCGTGCATGCCGCGAAAGCCGGTGTGGCACAGCACCTGATCGCCGGGCGAGACCGCGGCCATGCCCTCGGGCTTGCCGGCGCCGGTCCAGGCCTTGTGGGCGACGATCTTCTCGATGCAGTTCATCGGCCGCGCTGCCGGCTCCACGTCGTAGGTGGGCGAGACTTCGCCGGCCAGCAGGGCCGTGCCGTACTTCATCAGGCCGCCGGCCTTGGCCACCGCTTGGAAGAACGGGGGAAGCTCGTCGGCGAGCCCGCCGAGATCGATGTCGTCGCCGTCGAGCAGCCGCTGCAGCACGGAGAAGTCGGTCGTGAACGGCAACCCGCTGTAGACCATGTTTTCCTGGAAGATGCGCTGAAAGCTGCGCGCGACCACGAGCTCGATGCCGGCGCCTTGATGGGCGACCACGGCGACCTCGCGGCTCGATCCGCTGCCGTAGGCGTCGCCGCCTACCACCACCTGGAAGTCACCGTTTCTGACCCCGTCCTTGGGGACCGCTTCCTTGAAGTTCTCGAGGAAGTAGGGCCCGAGGATCGGCGGCGTGTACCCCAGCGTGCACGCGGCTCCGCTGATCATCGCGTCGGTGTTGACCCCGTAGTGCAGGGCAGGGGGCGCGCTCGGACTCGCGGTCAGGTCGTCGCCACCGAGCTGGCGCGCCACGTCATCACCATCTTCCGTCAGCCACAGCACCCGACCGGTCAGCTTCATCGCCCCCAGCGTAGCCCGCCGCAAAATGGTCTCAATATGAACATTTTCATGCCATAAAACGGAACATGTACGAACCGTCTGCCACGCTGTCGTTGGAGCATCTGGAGGACTTCGTGGCCCTCGCCGAGCATCGATCGGTGCAGGCGGCGGCGCGGGCGACGGGTCGCTCGCGCGCGACCTACCTGCGGCACCTGCGAGCGCTGCGCTCCGCGTTGGGGGCGCCGCTGCTGATGCGGCGCGCGCCCGGCCAGCGCACCGGTCAGTTGACGCGGGCGGGTGAGCAGTTACTGCAGCGCGCCACGGTCATGCTCGCGCACTGGGAGCGCTTTTTGGTCGAGACGCGCGACGCGCTGTCGGCCCTCGAGGGCACGATGCGGATCGGGACACTGCCGGGCTCGTTCGACCTGATCGCCGACATCCTCGCCGACCTGCGCCGGGAGGCCCCCGACATCCTGCTGTCGGTGGTCGAGCTGCCCGACGACGCGCTGAGCCGGGCGCTGCTGGCCGGCGACGTCGACCTCGGGTTCGCGACGGCGGCCGCCAAGAGTCCGCCGCCGGCAGGCCTGGCGTTTCGCACCCTGGGGGCGCTGCCGTGGGCGGTCATCGTGCCGCGCGCCCAGGCCAAGCAGTTCGGCGACGAGGTCCGACTGGCCGACCTCGACGGCGTGCCTTTGGTGGTGCTGCGCAGCGGCCCGGCCCGCGACCGACTCGAGCGGGACTTCGCCCACTACGCCGGTCGCCCCCTCGTGCTCAACGCGGCGTTTCAGGTCGGCTCGACCCCAAGGGTGGTCGACATGGTCGCGCGGGGCTTCGGGCCGGCGATCGTCAGTCGCTTTCGGCTGGCGTTTCTGCCCCGCGGCGTCGTCGTCCGCCCGCTCATCGACGGCCCCGCGCCGCTGTCGGCCGGAGTGTACCTCCGTCGCGGCGCCAAGCTGGGGCCGCAGGCCACCGAGCTGCTGCGCCGCGCCCAGACCCGCTTCGCCGAGCTGACGCAGGCGTAGGCGCGAACGAAAACGCCCCGCACGAAGGCGGGGCGTTCGACTCGTCGCGGCGGCGGGGCGCCTACTCGCGGGAGAACAGGTGCAGCAGCGACAGGAAGATGTTGATGAAGTCCAGGTACAGCTCCAGTGCGCCGATCACCGCCACGTTCCCGCGGTTGCCGTGCATCAAGTAGAACTGCTTGAGCTTTTGCGTGTCGTAGGCGGTCAGGCCGGCGAACACGAGCAGGATGAGGATGTCGATCCCCATGTGCGCCGCGGCGCTGTGCACGAAGATCACGTTGATGAGCGACGCGATGATGATGCCGATGAGGCCCATCAGCAGGAACTGGCCGAGGCCGGACAGATCCTTCTTGGTGATGTAGCCGAACAGCGCCATCCCGCCGAACATGCCCACCGTGGCCAGTAGCGCCTTGCCGATCGCCGCGGCCGGGTAGAACGCCGGCACCATCGAGAACATCAGACCCTCGGTGGCCGCGAAGATCAGGAAGAAGGCCGTGGCCCCGCCGGGCGACATGCTCGTCACGCGCCCGCGCATCAGCAGCAGCATCCCCAGCGGCGACAGCATCGCCACCCAGCCCAGGCCGGTCAGCCCGGTGGGGGAAAAGAACATGCTCAGCGCCTGCGGGCTGGACGCGATCCCGTAGGCGACCGCGGCCGTCACGCCGACGCCGACCATCATCCACGCATAGATGCCGCTCATGAAGCGCGAGACCCCCGAATGGAGGGCCGGGGCACCGTATGCGGCCGGGCCGTGGGACGGGTACTGCTGGTAACCCTGCATGGCGACAGTCTTACCACTGCCTCCCACCCGGTCAACCGACCCATACGTGGGCGAGACGACCGCGGTGGCTCGCACGCGCGGCCGGTGGCACCATCGCGACGTGCTCGCTCGGACGCACTCGCGCCGTTGGATCGTCGCCGCGCTCGCGGCGCTGCCTATCGAGCTCGTGGCGTGCGCCGGTCGAGGCGGTCGCGAAGGTGGTCGCACCCGTCCGGTTGGACTGAAGGTGGCACGCACGCCGGCCGCCGGTCGTCCCGCCACGTGCCCCGACGACGCGGTCGATCCGTACGGGGACGGTCGGCCGGGTCCGCTGGATCTGCGCTGCAGCTACGCGGACGCCGCGGGAGGCCAGGCCGTGCAGCTGACCGGGCACGTTCGGTGGGCGCCGCGAGGGGCCGAGCTCGGCGACGGCCTGCCCGACGTCAAGGTCCACGTTCGCGCCGCGCGGCCCGACGGCAGTGCCGGAGAGATCGTCGCCGAGGCCACGACGGACGCGCAGGGCGGCTTTTCGGTGGCGGCGCTGCTGCCCGCGGGCGAGTACATGCTCGTCGTGCCGCCGCTGGTGCCCGGCCCGCCGATGGCGACCCGGCGCTTCGAGCTGTCGGGGGGCGATCGCGCCGTGCCCGATCTCGATCTGCTCGTCGTGCGCCCCGAGCCCGCGTCGGACTGACACGTCGCGCCCGCGGCGACGGATGAGCCGGCGCACGCTAGCGCCCCAGAGACGCCCGATCGGTCGGGTTGACCGCGCTGCTATGGTCCGCGACGCATGGATCGGTCCACGTCCCTGGCGCCCACCGACACCTTCGTTCATCGCCACATCGGCCCGCGGCCCGACGACGTCGCGCAGATGCTCGGCACCATCGGCCAGCCCTCGCTCGAGGCGCTCATCGAGGCCACGATCCCGTCCTCGATCCGGCTGCAGACGCCGTTGTCGATCGGCCCCGGCCAAGGCGAGGCGGAGCTGCTGGGCCAGCTGCGCACCACGATGGAACGCAACGGTGCTCGCCGCTCGATGCTGGGCCAGGGCTACTACGGCTGTCTGGTGCCGGCGGTCGTGCAGCGCAACATCCTCGAAAACCCCGGCTGGTACACCGCCTACACGCCGTACCAGGCCGAGATTTCGCAGGGCCGGCTCGAAGCGCTGCTCAACTTCCAGACCATGCTCGCCGAGCTGACCGGGCTGCCGCTGTGCAACGCGTCGCTGCTCGACGAGGCGACGGCCGCGGCCGAAGCGATGGCGCTGACCCACCGCGTGCTCCGGGGCAAGCGCGACACCTTCATCGCCAGCGCCGACCTGCACCCCCAGACGATCGCGGTGCTGAAGACGCGCGCCGACGGCCTCGGCATGGACCTGAAGATCGCCGACGACGTCGTCGCCGCGATCGACGACGCGACCTGTGGCGTGCTCGTGCAGTACCCCGACACCTACGGTCGCATCGTCGACCCCACGCCGGTGATCGAAGCCGCGCACGCCCGAGGGGCGCTCGCCGTCGTCGCCTCCGATCCGCTCGCGTTGGTGCTGCTGCGTCCGCCCGGAGAGCTCGGCGCCGACGTGGTCGTCGGCAGCGCCCAGCGCTTCGGCGTGCCGATGGGCTTCGGAGGACCCCACGCGGCGTTTCTGACCACGAGCGACAAGTACAAGCGCGACATCCCCGGTCGGATCATCGGCGTCAGCAAGGATGCCCACGGTCGGACCGCGCTGCGGATGGCGATGCAGACCCGCGAGCAGCACATCCGTCGCGAGAAGGCCACGTCCAACATCTGCACGGCGCAGGTGCTGCTGGCCGTGATGGCCTCGATGTACGGCGTCTACCACGGGCCCAAGGGGCTGCAGGCCATCGCGGCGCGGGTGCACCGGGCCACCGAGGCCCTCGCGCACGGCCTGGCCGCGCTCGGTCACGAGGTCGACGACACACCGCGTTTCGACACGCTGCGCGTGCGTCCCAAGGGTGGCGCGGCGTCGGTGATCGCGGCGGCGGCCAAGGCCGGCTACGACCTGCGCCCGATCGACGATGCGACGCTCGGGATCAGCCTCGACGAGACCGTCACCGAGGGCGACCTCGTGGCCCTCGCCGGACTGTTCGGATCCAAGGACGGCAAGGCCGACGTGACCGCGTGGCTGAGCCGGGCCGGCGACGGTCGGCTCGCGGCGGCGCACGCCCGCACGTCGCCGCCGCTGACCCACGAAGTGTTCGACCGCTACCACGCCGAGCACGAGCTGCTTCGCTACATGCACCGGCTGCAGGCCAAGGACCTGTCGCTGACCACGTCGATGATCCCGCTGGGCTCGTGCACGATGAAGCTCAACGCGACCACCGAGATGGTCCCGGTCACGTGGCCGCAGATGGGCAACGTGCACCCGTTCACGCCGCCGGAGTACACCTCGGGCTATCGCGCGATGATCGAGGAACTGTCGGGCTGGCTGCGCGAGATCACCGGCTTTTCGGCGGTGAGCCTGCAGCCCAACGCGGGCGCGCAGGGCGAGTACGCGGGGCTGCTGACGATCGTGGCATACCACCGCAGCCGAGGGCAGGGGCACCGCAACGTGTGCCTCATCCCGGTGTCGGCCCACGGCACCAACCCCGCGAGCGCGGTGATGGCCGGCATGAAGGTCGTCGTCGTCGCGTGCGACAAGCACGGCAACATCGACGTCGACGATCTACGCGCCAAGGCCGAGCAGCACGCCGACAACCTGTCGGCGCTGATGGTCACGTACCCGTCGACCCACGGCGTGTTCGAGGCGCGCATCCGCGAGATCTGCGAGGTCGTGCACACGCACGGCGGGCAGGTGTACCTCGACGGCGCCAACATGAACGCGCAGGTCGGCCTGTGTCGCCCCGGCGACTACGGGGCCGACGTCTGCCATCTCAACCTGCACAAGACCTTCTGCATCCCGCACGGCGGCGGCGGTCCGGGCGTCGGCCCGATCGGCGTCGCGGCCCACCTCGCGCCGTTCCTGCCCGGTCACCCGGTGATCGAGGTCGGCGGCGCGCAGGCGATCGGCCCGGTCTCGGCCGCGCCCTACGGCAGCGCCGGCATCCTCGCGATCTCGTACATGTACATCGGCTTGATGGGTGGCGAAGGTCTGGCCCAGGCCAGTCGCATCGCGATCCTCAACGCCAACTACATGGCCGCCCGTCTGCGCGGTCACTACGACGTGCTGTACACCGGCGAGCACGGCACGGTCGCGCACGAGTTCATCCTCGACCTGCGCCCGTTCAAGGCCTCGCCCGGCATCGAGGCAGAGGACGTGGCCAAGCGGCTCGTCGACTACGGCTTCCACGCCCCGACGATGTCGTTCCCGGTGGCGGGCACGTTGATGATCGAGCCCACCGAGTCCGAGTCCAAGTACGAGCTCGACCGCCTCTGCGACGCGCTGATCTCGATCCGCGCCGAGATCGCGAAGGTCAAGTCGGGCGTGTGGCCGGCCGACGACAACCCGCTCGTCAACGCCCCGCACACCGCCGCCGAAGTCACGGCCGACGAGTGGACCCACGCGTACACCCGCCGCGAAGCGGCCTACTGCGCCCCCTGGGCCTCCGAGCACAAGTACTGGCCGCCCGTCTCCCGCGTCGACAACGCGTACGGCGACCGCAACCTCGTTTGCCTGTGCCCGCCGGTCGACGCCTACGAAGAGGACTGACTCGCCGGCGCCCTCGCACGCCGACCACGAGCCGGCCACGGCCCGTCGGCCCGGCGGTGACACCCGGGCCCGCCGCCCGCGTGCCGCCCGCGCCGACTCCGACCCGCGGGCAGCGTGCGTCGCCACGTCTGCCCGAATCGACCCGGGCGGGGCTGCATCGCCACGTCTGCCCGAATCGAACCGGTGGGCGCGGTGTGACTCGCAACGTCTGCTCGAATCGAGCCGCCGGCCGAGCAAGCCCGGGACCGCGCGGCCAACAACACCCGCCCAAATCGAAGGGTGGCCGGCATGAAGGGGCTCAAGGGCCGGGTCACCAAGGCGCTCAACCGTCTGTGGACGCGGGGAGGACGACGTCGGAAGGGCACCGTCTTCGCCGAACGCTTTCACGCCCGGCCCTTGGCCACGCCGAGCGAGGTGCGTCGCGGACGTTTCGCCCGGAAGGCCCGGGCGGGCCTCCAATCGAGCCACGTCCGCACGCCACGACGCGAGCGAACCGACGCGGACGGCGATGCAAACGCACGCCGCGCGTACCGAGCCGACGTGACGGACCCCGCGGCGAACAGACGCCGCGCGAACCGACCCGGCGCGAACCGACCCCGCGCCAAACAGGCCCCGCGCCACCAGACCCCGCGCCACCAGACCTCGCGCCGACAGACCCCGCGCGGGTGTGGGGCGGTCCCTCAGTCCTCTTCGAGCTCGACGGTCAGGACGGTGATGTTGTCCTTGCCGCCGCTCTCGTTCGCGAAGCGGATGGCCTCGAGCACGCTGTCTTCGACCTCGAGGTCGAGGAAGTAGGCCATCTGCTCGGCGCTTTGGATGTAGCCGTGGAAGCCGTCCGAGCACAGGACGACGCGGTCACCGGGAAACAGCGGGATCGGCAGGGTGTCGACCTCGACGTAGTCCTTGTGGCCGACCGCGCGGGTGATCACGTTCTTGGCGCGGCTCTGCGCCGCCTGCTCGGGCGTGATGAGCCCGTGCTTGATTTGGTAGTTGATGAGCGTGTGGTCTTCGGTCAGCTGCGCGACCTCGCGGTTGCGTACGAGGTAGACCCGCGAGTCGCCGACCTGGCCGACGACGCCGACGTTGCCGACGACGAGGAAGACGGAGGCGGTCGTGCTCATCCCCTTTTGGTCGGGGTCGAGCTCGCCCATCGAGTGGACCATGTAGCAGGCGTTCTGGATCGCGCCGCGCACGATCTGGCACAGCTGGCCGGCGCGCTCGGCTGCGTTCGCGGCAGCGATGTCCTTGATCACCGCCTCGTTGCGCTTGATCCACTCCCAGATGTACTCGACCGTTTCCTGGCTGGCGACCTCGCCCTTGGCGCGACCGCCCACGCCGTCGGCCACGACATACAGCCCGAGATCGGGATCCGCGAGATGGGAATCCTCGTTGTGCTCGCGCGTCTGTCCGACGTCGGTGTGACCGAAGTACCGAACTCGCATGGGTACGCCACGATATCAGCCCCCCGTCAGGGGGTCGACACGGGGCGGTCCAGGGGCCCGGGGCGGCCCCACGCGGTGCACAGCGCAACGGGCCAGGGGGCCGTGACGGCTCGCTCCGTGCTCACGGTCGCGCGCAGGTCCAATCGCCAGGCGTGGAGCATCAATCGGGGCGCGACCATTGCATTCGCGTCCGAGATCGGCGGGCCGTAGCGCGTATCCCCGAGGATGGGCCAGCCGAGCAGAGCCAGATGCACCCGTGCTTGGTGCCGTCGGCCCGTATGCAGGCGCAGGATCATCAGTGCGTCGGCGTGCGTGGGTCGGCGCCGCAGTCCCACGCACCAGACGTCCGTGTGCGCCGGCTGACCGTCTGCGCGCACGCCGACGCCGCGATCGGGGGTGGGGCCGAGGGGCGCAACGACGGCGACGGCAGATCCGACGATGGGCCGGCGACGCCACGGCGCGGCCCGATCGAGCGTCGCCGCGGCCGGTCGAGGGCTCGGTGGCCAAGGCTGACGCGGCCCCGCACGACACCACGCGACGTACACCTTTTCGATCTCGCCGGCGGAGAACCCCGCGCGGGCGTGCTCGAAGGACCCGCGGTCACGCGCGAACGCGACGACGCCACTGGTGGGGCCATCGAGCCGGTGGACCGCGCCTCCCTCGCGGGGATCGATCGACGCGCCCGCACACTCGGCGAACCGGCGCGCCACCGCGTCCGCGAGTGCGGGCGGATCGTCGGGCCGCAGCCGATGCACGTGCTGCCCCGCGGGCTTGAGCGCGTAGACGAAGCGCGGGGTGATCGCGAGCAGCCGAAGTGACGCCGCAGCGTCGTCGTCGTCCGCCAGGTCACGCAGGCGCAGCTCGATGCGCTCGCCGGCGCGAACGCGATGCGACGGAGCCGCTCGGCGTCCCTGCACGAACAACCGGCCGTCGAGTCCGTAGGCCCGCGCCGCGCGTCGCGAGACGTCGGCGAAGCGCCGTCCCACCACCACGTCGAGGCGTTCGCCCTCGTCGTCGGCCGTGGCCACGAGCGTGCGCCAGGCCGTCACGATGGATCGACCGACGGCGTACGCAACACGATCGCCTGTGCTCTGTCACCGGCGGCGATCTGCGACACGCCCGGCGGCACGATCACCAGCGCGTCGACCCCCACGAGCGAGCACAGATCGCCGGACTGCTGCACCGACAGCGGCGTAGCCACACCGTCCGCGGACAAGCGCGCCCGTAGGTAGTGCGCGCGTCCGCCCGCGCCCCGGGCCGTCGCGCCCAGCGTGACCTCGCGCGTCGGTCGAACGGCGGGACCGGACCGTCCGCTGCGTCGCACCAGCAGCGGGTGCACGAACAGCTCGAACGTCACCCAGGCCGAGGCCGGATTGCCCGGCAGCAGCACGCACGCCATGTCGCCGAGACGCGCGAAGGTCGTGGGCTTGCCCGGCCTCAGCGCCACGCCGCGCAGCGTCACCTCGCCGCCGAGCTCGGTCACCACGTCGAGCATGTGGTCGTGGTCGCCCACCGAGATCCCGCCGCAGGACAGGAACACGTCGGCCGCCCGGGCCCCGTCCACGACCGCCCGCAGCGCGGCGGGATCGTCGAGCGTGTCGGGCAAGGGCAGGGGGATGCCGCCGGCCTCGATGACCGCGGCGGCGAGCATCGCCCCGTTGCTGCTGACGACCTGACCCGGTCGCGGCGTCGTCCCGATCGGCACGAGCTCGTCGCCGGTCGACAGGATCGCCACCCGTGGTCGCGCGAAAACCTCGACCTCGAAGCACCCGGCACCGGCGAGCGCGGCGATGTCGGGCGCGGCGAGCAGGTCCCCCGGCTCGGCGATGCGCTGGCCTCGCGCGACCTCTCGACCGCGCGGCCGTACGAACGTGCCGGGTACGACTTCGCCGGCACTGGCTTCGATGATCAGCGTGTCGCCGTCGCGGCGCGTGTCCTCCTGCGCGATCACGGCATCGGCCCCGTCGCCCACGACGGCCCCGGTGGAGATCCGCATCGCCTCGCCCGCCTGCAAGGCTCGCTTCGCGGGATGCCCCGCCGCGCTCTCCCCGACGATCTGCAGCGTGACCACGTTGCCGCATGCCCGGGCGGCTGCGATGTCACCCGCGCGCACGGCCCAGCCGTCCATGATGCTCACGTCGGCGCCGGGCAGGTCCCACTGCGCCGACGCGGCGGCGGCGAGGATGCGCCCGGCCGCGTCGGCGATGCCGACCCGCTCGGTGCGCGTGACCGGCCCCGCGAGGGCGAGCGCGGCCCGCTGGGCCTGAGCCACCGACGCGAGGGTCATCGCGGCTGCCCCGGCACGCGCGCCGTGTCTTCGGTGGATGGATCGCGACCTTCGTCGGGCTCCGAGGGCGGCGGTGGCGTCGTGTCCAGCCGGCCCGGCGTCTTGGCGGTGTCGGCGGTCGACGGCACACGCGAGCCGTCCACGTACACCCGCACCGGATCGGGCGCCAGCATCGTCGCCGACTCGTGCCGCGGCTCCACGTACACCACGAGCAGCTCGCCCGCTTGCAGCTCGTGGCCGCGCGAGAAGCCGTTGATCCGCGCGAGGTCGCCGACCGTCAGACCGAGTCGCCGCGCGACCTTGTCGAGCGTGTCGCCCTTGCGCGCGGTGTAGGCCCGTCGCTTCAGGCCTCGCAGCTGCAGGTTGTGCTCGATGTGCGCCCGCGACCCGCGGACCACGTCGACCGCGTCGTCGCGAACGATCACGCCGGCGTGCCCCGGGTCGAAGGCGTCGCCCACGAACAGCTGCAGCACCTGACCCGATTGCAGTCGCGCGAGCGGGTCGATGTCGTTCCACGCCGCGATCTGCGACCACGTCGCGCCGAACACCTTCGTCAGGTCGGCGGGCAGCGTCGCTCGATTGGTCTCGAAGATCACGCGCCGCTTGCCCCGAGGCACCGAGACCGGGGGCAGGGCGGCCACCGGGGCGGGACGCGGCGGCACGGTCGCGAGCCGGTCGACCTTCGGGACGATGAGCACGACCCCGCCGCGGATCTCGGCGGAGTCGAGCACGCCGTTGAGCGTCCGAAGCTCGCGCTCGCTGACGTCGTGCGCCGCCGCGATGTCCTCGAGTCGCTCGCCGTGACGCACGCGGTAGGTCACGATCTCCTCGGCCTCCTCGGCGAGCTGACCGTACGCCTTCTCGAACGCCTCCACGCTCGCCCGCGGGATCCGGATCGGATAGGTGCCACGACCCGGCGGCGTCTTGCCCCGCACCAGCTGCGCGTTGATCTCCTCGAGGACCTCCGCCTCGGTGCCGATGAGCCCGGCGATCCGCGACAGCGACGTCGCGCGCGGGGCTCGGACCTCGACCCAGTGGTACGTCGGATCGGGGGTCAGCTTGTCGGGGCCGAAGCCGAATGCGTCGCGGTTGTGCCCCACGTACGCGGCCGCGACGATCTTGGGCACGTAGTTGACCGTCGCGTACGGCAGGCCGCTCTCGAGGTCGGCGATCGTCCAAAAATCGTTGGTGTTGGCCCGCTCGATCGAAGTCATCACCAGGCCGTACCCGGCGTTGTAGGCCGCGAGCGCCAGCTCCCAGGTGCCGAAGCGCGTCTTGAGATCCGAAAGGTACAGCGCCGCGGCGTGGGTGGACTTGACCGGGTCGTGCCGGTCGTCGACCCAGTACGACTTGCGCAGCCCGTACACCGCCCCGGTCGCTTCCATGAACTGCCACAGCCCCGCCGCACCGACGCGTGAGCGGACGGCGGGGTTGAAGCCCGACTCGGCGAGCGCGACGAAGAGGAGATCGGCCGGGACCTCGTGCTCGGCGAGGATCGCCGCCAGCGGAGCTTCGTAGCGTCCGAGCCGACGAAGCCAGCCGCGCATCAGACCCTGACCTTTGTCGTCGTCACGGAAGTACGTCAGGTACTCGACCAGCCGCCGCGTCCACCGGGTCGACAGATCCGGTGTCGCCAACGCCTTCATCCACGGCTCGGGTGCCTTGCGTACGACGCGGGTGCCGGTCGTGGGTGTTTCGGGAAACGTCGCGCGTTCGAAAGCCGCCAGCGCCTCGCGCCCTGCCTGATCGGCCAGGTACACCCCGGGAGTCCACGCCGCGTGGATCGAGGCGCCCGCCACCCGTCCGCCGCGAACCCGGTCGCGTCCGTCGACCGACACGGCAAGCGGGCCGATCTGCTCGGTTTCTTCGTCGGCGGCGAACGTGGGGGCGGCGGACCCGAGCCATCCGAGCAGCCCGAACCACGCGCCCCACCGAACGGCCGGGATCACGCCGCGGTGCCCGCGCAGCCTCCGGCTCCGACGTCGCATCGGGGGGGAAAGCTAGCAAAGGGCGACAAAGCCGACTACCTTCCTCCCATGCTCCTCGCAGTGCTCGGCACGATGGAAATCGTCATCATCGTCGCCGTAGTTCTTCTCATCTTCGGCCCGTCGAAGCTTCCCCAGCTCGGGGAGGGCATCGGCAAGATGCTCCGCGGCTTCAAGAAGGAGATGAAGGCGATCGACGACGACAAAGCGGCGGCCGCCAAAGAGAAGAACAAGGACGAGACCAAGGGCGACGGTGACGGCGAACGCGACGCCATCGACGTGACCCCGCAGAGCGAGGCCAAGAAGGCCTGACGCCTACTCACGTGACTGGTCGCAGGCGGCGTTGGACCGCCGCGACCAACCGCAACGGCAACGACGGATCGGCCGCGAGCTCCCGTAGCTCGACTTGATTGAGCAGACCCACCAGCCGCAGGGTTTCCGACAGCGGCATTCGGGGGTTGCGGATGAGTGCGCGTCGCACTCGAGGGCTCCGACCCCAGCGCGGCGAGATCAGCACGAGCTTGAGCACCTCGGCCGAGCTGCGTCGTCCCGTGGCGATCCGCAGGATGTCGCCCTCGGTGACGTGCGGGTTCGACAGCAGGAGGGCGACCACGTCGGCGTGTGGGTCGGTCACCAGCCGCTCGAGGGTCTGGCGATCCCACGAGCGCGCCAGCGACTTGCGCTCGCCCAGCGTCAGCGGACGCGTCCCGGGGACCAACGCGCGGGGGGCCGCGGCCTTGTCGTCGTCCTCGGCCGCCTCCGTCGACAGCAACAGCTCCTTGCACGAGACCAGCCCGTGGGCGTCGGCCGCCTCGAAGATCGCCCGGCGTCGCTGGTAGTCCAGTCGCTCTCCGGCCCCGAGATCCACCGCCGCCAGCAGACTCACGTCGAATGGAGGACCCGCCCCGCGTCCTGCGGTTGCGAACGTGTCCAGCAGCCACGCGGCATCCGCCGGGTCGATCCGCTCGACCAGCTCGCACAGCCGTGCTTCTCGCATGCGGCGGTCGGGCAGGACCGCGAGCCGCTGCGCCACGGCCCGGGCGTCGAGATCGGACCCCGCGTCCGGATCGGGCGCGGGTTCGCGGTCCGACTCCGGGTCGCGATCGCTTCCCACCCGCCCAGCTTACTTGAGGTACTGCCGGTACAGATCTTCGAGCAGCGGACGCGGATCGGGCGTGCCCCGGAGGGCGAGCGACGCACCGACCAACCCGAGCGCCAGCAGCAGCAACAGCGCCACCATCACGGTCGCGAAGGCCGAGGACTTCGGCGCGTCCACCACGGGCTCGTCGAAGGTCTCGAAGCGCGGCTTGGGGCGCGGGCTGTCGGCCCGGGTCGGGGCTTCCGGCTCGGCCGTCGCCGCAGTGGCGACACGAGGCTCGGGCGCCGGCCTCGGCGCCTCGGCCGCGGGGCGGCTCGGCGCAGGCCCGACCACGGTGCCGCCTCGGTCGGGCGGCGGTGGGCTGTGCGGAGGCTGGCGCGTGTCGACGGTCGCGATGCTCGTCGGCTTGTCGTCGAAGTCGGCCGGCGCCACCACGGGGGTGGCCTGCGCCGCGGGACGACGCACGGACACCGGCGTGGTCGGTGGCTCGTCGGCTTCGATCGCAGGACGCGACGGCACGGGCGTCGACACGGGCGGCGCGAGATCGCTGCGGATCGTCGTCACCACCTCGTCCTCCTCCATCGACTCGTCGAGCTGGATCTGAAGACTGGCGCGCGCCGGGCTGGGGGGCGTCTCGACGACGCGCGGCTCGGGCTCGGCCGGTGGGGCGGCGGCAGGCTCGTCCTCGGCCACGGCCGGCATGCGCGGCGTCGGCGGAGCGGCCACCGGATGCGGGGCGGGGGTCGTCGGGGACACGCGCGCGGCGACCTGCGGCTCGGGCTCGGGCTCGGGCTCGGGCTCGACCTCGACCTCGACCTCGACCGTGGGTTCCGGCTCCGGCTCGGGCTCGTACTCCGGTTCGACCTCGACCTCGTCCTCGACTTCGGGCTCGGGGACCGGCGTCAACGTCGGGCGGGCCGGGGCCGTCGTCGCGGTGTGGTAGTCGGCGGCCGACATCCAGCCGCTGGCCATCTGCATGCCCTCCTCGACGAGGGCGGGATTATTCGCCGCCTCGAAGTCGAGGATCATCATGAACTGGCAGTGCGGGCACGCGATCTGGACCAGCGGAGCGATCCGCTGGGCCTCGATCTCGAAGGGATTGCTGCACTCGGGGCAGGCGATAATCATCAGAAGTCCAGCCCGAGCGAGAACGTGTACTGCTGCTGGAAGCCGGAGCCGTCGGAGACGTCGACGCCGTCGATGCTACCGGTGGACTTGCCGCCCGGAACGAACATCGCTTCGAAGCCGACGCGGATGACGGAAAAGAGCATCCGCAGACCGAGGTGAGGGCGGTGACGCACGATGGCGCCCGCGTTCTCGAAGACGAACTCCGACGGCAGGTTCTGGTCGATCGGTGCACCAGCGGCGTCGAGGCACTCTTCGTTGTAGACGCCCGAAGGCGGGGATGTCGGCTCTTGGAACTCGTCGCAGTTGGGCGTGGCGTCGAGCACGGTCGACCGCGAAATGATGAGCAGCGCCTCGTAGCCGACGTACGGCGTGAGGCTGAAGGTCTTGCCGAGCCCGAACAGATGCGAGATCTCGATCGCCGGCGCGACGGTCGTCATGTTGAAGTCCTTCGCACCGAGCAGCCGCGAACCGGTGATGCGCAGCGCGATCGAAGGAATCGGAAGATGGTGGAAGCCTTCGTGGAACGCGACCTTGCCGTAGCCGGCCAGCGCCCACATCCGGCTGTCGAACACGTGCACGGCACCCGCGCCGACTTCGAGCCCCGGATACAGGCCCTTGCGACCCATCACCTGCAGCGTCGGCGCGACGTTGGTCGACTCGCCGCGCGTGGCGTCCTTCCAGTACGAGGACCCGCCCGAGATCGTGTTGATCGTGATGTCGCCGGACAGAGCGAATCCCGAAAGACCCAACGAATCGGCGGGGTCCATCGGTTGCGGCGCGATCAGGGTGCCCAGCTCCGAGGAGAGGCTGCGGAACGCCGCATCGTCTTGTGCAATCCCCGTATCGGTGCGCGTGCCGAGCGGCGTCAGATCGAGGTCGTACTTCCCAGCGTGCGCCTGCGTGGGCCACAGCCAGATCCCGAGGGTCGCGCAGGCCATCAGGTGGAGAAACCGTCGATGCATTTAGGCTCCGGGCGTCACGAATGAGTCGCGGCAGACGGGATGAGCGGACGGCGCAGCGTATCTTGCGCCGTCTGAGCATGTCAAGGATCCCACGTGTGCACCACTGGCGAGATCGCCAAGGATCGCGCGGAGTTTGGTGCCGCGACGGGCACGCCCGCAGCGCCGGTACGTGCGTCGATCACCCTCGGCGGCGCGTCCGTACAGGTGGTTGGACCAAACCGGTCCACTCGTCGATGGTGGGGACCGTTCGGTTGCCGCCGCCGGACCCCGTTGCTACGGTCCGCGGTCAGTTGACGCAAACGTGAGGCGTGGTCACAAGGACAGGCGCGCGGCCGGCCACGCTCGCCACCTGCTGGAGCAGCGAGAGCACTGGTTTCTGCTGCTGTTGTGGGTGCTTTCGTGGACGGGGCTGCTCGCCTTTTGGCCCGACGCGCCGCAGGCGGCCACGCGCACCGGCGTCGTCGGTCTGGTGGCGTTCTTCGGCTTGGTCGCCTGGTGGGCGATCACCGGGTTCGCCGGTTACGAGCACATGGCGGGAATTCGGATCCTGCGGCGCCCGGGCCAGCCCGGCCACGGTTATCGCGCGATGGGGGTCGCCGCCACGATCGCCGTCGCGGGGGTGCTCGCCCTTCATCTGGGCGTGCGTAGCGCCGCGCTCGCCATCGTCGTCGCGCTCGCGGTCGGTGCGGTCCTCGTCCTGGTGCTCGTTCGCCGATTCGCCGTGTTCGCCACGTTGTCGATGGTCGGGATCGCGATCGGGGTCGCCGCACTCATCGTGGTGCAGTCCGTGGCCACGGGCTTTCAGCACGAATTCGAGCGACGCGTGCTGGGCGTGTACGCGCACATCAACGTCACGCGCGGATTCGGCATCTCCGAGTACCGGCGCTTCGAGTCGTACCTGCGCACGGTCGACGGCGTCATCGGAGCCAGTCCCTTCGTCTACTACCACATGGCGCTCGCGCCCCATGACCCGCAGGGCAAGCGCGGCGGCGACATCCGGCGCGCGTCCGTGCTGGTCAAGGGCATCGAGCCGTCCACGGCCGACGAGGTCATCGATCTCGAAGATCACCTCAGCGCCGGTCCCGACGAGACCCCCGCGACGATCGGCGACATCCACAGCGATCTCGTCCTGCAGCCGCTGCACGATCGCAAGAACAGCAAGTTGCCGAAGGTCGTCGCCGACACGCCCGATCCGCGGGGCAAGGGCTGGTACGACCGCGCGATGGCCGAGTACAAGGCTGCGCCCGACAACGTCAAATACGAGCGACGTCGGGCGATCACCGTCGAGGACGAAGACGGCTGGCCGCAAGAGCTCGAGCCCGGCGGTGGTGGGCAGACCCGCGACCCCGAAGAGCTCCCCACGATCTTCGTCGGTGTGACGCTGGCCCGCGAGCTCTCGCTGCACAAGGGCGACACCGTGATGCTCGTCGATCCCGGCGCCACGTTCGACCATACCGAGGCGCCCGCGTTTCGGTATTACCGGATCGCCGGCGTGTTCCGGGCGGGCTTTCAGGAGTACGACAGCCGGCTCGTCTACGTCGACATCAAGGAGCTGCAGTACTTCAAGTACCGCGGCAAGGACATCGTCTCGGGCATCGACCTGCGCTTGGCCGATCCCTACGAGGCGCCCTCCGTCGACGCGATTCTGCGACAGACGATCGGCACGAAGGACTACTCGATCCTCGAGTGGCAAAAGCTCAACGCCAACCTGTTTCAGTCGATCCGCACGCAGAAGTCGATCCTCACGGTGATCCTCAGTCTCGTGAGCACCGTGGCGGGCTTCAACGTGCTCGCGGCGCTGTGGACGATGGTGGTTCGGCGCACGCCCGAGATCGCGATCATGATGTCGATGGGGTCGACCGAGTCCGGCGTGGCCCGCATCTTCCAGTTCACCGGAATGACGATCGGCGCGGTCGGAAGCCTGTGCGGCGTCGGCTTCGGCCTCGTCCTATGCTGGCTGGTGGAGCTGTACGGCTACACCCTCGATCCCGAGGTCTACTTCATCGAGCGGCTTCCCGTGGAGATCAGCGTGGTGCAGGTCGGGGCCGTTCTCGCCCTGACGATGGGCATCAGCTTCGTGGCCACCATTCCTCCCTCGCTGCGCGCCGCCAAGCTGCGACCGGTCGAGGGGCTGCGGTACGAGTGAGGCGATGGCACGCCCTCGCTGGCCGCTGATCTGGCTCGTCGCCGGCCGCATGGTCCTGCGAGAGGGGGCGCCGAGCCGCGGCGTACGACGGCTCGGGATCGCGTGCGCGGTGCTCGTCTCGGTGGGCACGGCCCTGCTGGTGGCCGGCGTACAGTCGCTGTGGCTGGTGGGCGTCGTCGCCGTCGCGTCGATGCTCGGGGTGGCCGCCGGCTGTCTGATGGTGCTGTCGCCGGCGATGGCCGTCTCGGTCGTCGGCATCGCCCTGTCGTGCGCGAGCCTGATGACGGCGCTGTCGGTCACCGATGGCTTTCGCGTCGAGATCACCCGCGCGATGGCCCGGCTCAACGGTCACCTGCTGATGACCAAGTACGGCCTGGACTTCTTCGAGTACCAGCGCATCGCCGACGAGTGGCTCGCCGACCCGCGCATCACGGCCGCCTCGCCGTTCGCCTACTCGATGGTCGCGGTCGTCCGCGAGACGACCGAGGGCGAGGCGACCGAGTCCGAGCTCGGACCGTCGATCGTGGTCGGCAAGGGCATCGATCCCGAGGCGGCGGCCGAGCTCGACGGCATCACCGAGATCATGGGGCGCGGTGACCTTTCGGGGTTGCGACCGGGCGGCCGGCAGCCGCCGGGCCTGGTGCTGGGCAAGGGCCTCGCCGAGCGCATCGGGGCGAAGGTGGGCGACCGCGTGCGCGTCGTCGTTCCCGCCGAGCTCGACGGCACCGACGACGTGATCGGGCGCGAGCCGAGATTCGCGACCTTCGAGCTGCTCGACACGCTGTCGACCGGGACCGCGGAGTTCGACCGCAACCTGGCGCTGATGCACCTGACCGCGGGGCAGTCGCTGTTTTTTCGCGAGGGCAGGGTGACCGGCATCGAGTTCGAGCTCACCGATCCGGAGCTGGCCGAGGAAGTGCGCGCCGACATGGAAGCGACGCTTCCGCAGATGTACCGGATGACGACGTGGCGCGAGACGAACGCCGCCATGCTCGTCGGTCTCGATCAGATCCGGGCCGCGGTCAGCATGATCCTGGGGCTGATGGTGATCGTGGCGTCCTCGTCCCTCATCGCGAGCCTGCTGCTGCTGGTGCGGCGCAAGCGACACGACATCGCCGTGCTGATGGCGGTGGGCGGCGACCGGGGGCTGATGTTCTGGTGCTTCGAGGCGGTGGGCGGGCTCGCCGGGGTGGCCGGGGCGATCCTCGGGACCGCGCTGGGCGGGCTGTACTGCCTCGTGATCGCCCGCTACCACTACGATCTCGGGAGCACGGTCTATCCGGTCGATCACCTGCCGGTGACGACGAGTGCGTTCGACGTGCTCGGACCGGCGATCGTGGCGATCTCGCTGGCTTCGCTGGCGAGCGGGCCCGTGGCCGTGCTCGCCGCGCGGGTCGGGATCATCAGTGCGATGAAGCGGTGACTCAACCGGCGGCGGCTTCGTCCTCGCCGGCTGGCTCGCCGTCGCCTTCGTCCTTGCCCTCTTCGAGCGGCGGCAGCTCGACGTCTTCGGGACCGAGCTCCATCACCTTCTTGCGCGCGACGTTCTTGGAGTAGTCCGAGCAGCAATCCATGCGGATGTACGCCGACCACTCGTCGAGCGCGTGCTGGATGTCGCCCTTGGACTCGTACACCAACGCGGCACCGGCCCGCGCCATGCGATCGGAGCGGTAGGTGTTTTGCGCCTTCATGTACATCTTGAGCGCTTCGTCGGCCCGGCCGGTCTCGCGCAGCACGTTGGCGAGCTCGGTGTGCACGAATCGGACTTCCGGGTCGAGGTCGGCGACCTCGCGCAGCACCTTCTCGGCCT
>CALBMM010000114.1 GCA_937896535.1 uncultured Pseudomonadota bacterium | reverse complement strand
GGTCACTCTGACGGCCGTCCGAGAGACCGACGCCCGGCTCGTGCTCGGCCGATTTGTCGCCGCGGTCGTAGCGGAACGCGTTCTGTCCCGAAAACGCGCCGATCCCATGCTGTTCGACGAGCTTCGGGAGAAGGTCCGCGTGGTCGTCGTCGCGACTGCCGATGGGGTTACCGTCTTCGACGGGAATAGGAACCCGCTGCCGTGAGGTCGGACGCCGTCAGCTAGTACCAGTGGTAGTCCTCCTCCTCGTCCTCCTCACGCTGCCTCTCGCGCAGCTCCTCGATGAACTCATGGATTCTTGGCAGCGCAGTTTCAAGAAACGGCTCCGCGAACCGGGGCTCAACGCTGTGAGCGTGGTGAAGATGCCCCTTCAAGTAGAAGGCCAGCTCGGGCGCGTCGCGGTGAGTGAGCGCGGCCTGCCTTTCGACACCGTGCATCGCCACGTAGTGCGCCTCCAACCGGAGCCATCGCTTGTATGACCGTGGCAGCCGCACGACTTGGTTCTCGTGATCGGCGACGCACAGCCCGGTGACGAACTGCGGCCCGCCCTTCGTGAAGCACCGATACGAACTTGGGCGAAGCACGAATCCGTGCGGACGGAGGAGCCCCCTGATTTCTCGCGGGGCGACCCGAACGTCGCCTGAAAACGTCAAGTCGTCCACGTAGCGAGTCACCGCGAGCCCTCGGTCACCAGCGAATTTCGAGAGTTCTTCGTCGAGCGCTACGCATGCCAGGTTCGAAAGAACGGGGCTGCTCCGTGCGCCCTGCGGGAGCGACTCTTCGTACGTCGCGAGCTTCGCGAGCACGTGCGCGACCGTCTCGCCGCACCCAGTGCTTCCCAGAACCTGCTTCACCATGGAAAACGTGACCGACCCGAAAAAGTCCCGGATGTCCGCCACGGTGACAAACCGCGCCCCGGTGTGAGCCGACGCGTTCGCAAGCGGGGAGCAGTTACGCCAGAACGCGGTCGCTACTGGAGTTCGGATCCCTTTGCGGTTCAGCCAGTCCTTCATCTGCCGTTGCAGGTCTCGCAGAGGCCGTCGGACTTTGTACACCCGCCGAGGTTTGCGCCCTCGCCTCGACCTTCGGAGAGGCCGACTCTCGTAGTGCGCCGCGCGGTTGGCAAGGACCTCGGCCAGGACGTGTGGTTGGATCCTCAGGAGCCTCGTGAGCTGGGGAAGGTCCTTTGCTGCCGCGAGATCAACCTGAGGCACCATGGGTTAGCGGCGCGCCGGATGGTAACGAAGGTGTATCAGCTTCGTGGGCTCGTACTCGAAGCCCCGACCAGCGATTGGTGCTGACTCGATCCGGCGCGCCGTCGCAAGCGTACGAGGGGAATACGAAACCGGCAAGCTTGGCGACAACTAGGTTCAGCCGATCCGAGACACACCTCGTCTGACGATAGCCGACCCCTTCCCCGGCGAGCAGCCGACCCCGAACCGAGGCAACGCTCCCTTGGCCGGTCCTGGCCCCAGGTCCGCGCAAGCTCCTCGTTCAAGATCGCCTTCGACGGTCACGCCGTGACCCGTCACGCTCCATGTAGCGAAAACCGCCCAGACAAGATCGCACGTGCACCGCGAAGCCTCCGACGTCGGGAAAGCGCCCGCCGGTGATGACAGCGTCCATCGCATTGCAGAGCCGCGCCCCCTTGTCGTCGGCGAACTCCGCGGGTTTCTCGTTCACGGCGACATGCTCCTGGAACGCAGAAAACGCAGCGGCGCTGCCGACGTGAGCGACGCTCAGCTCCTCTTCAGCCTGACCGCGCCGAATCCGAGTGAGGCAGAGCCGCTCGCCCCATGACGCGATAAGAAAGTCGGGGTCGCCATGGCTGTCCCGGTGCACTCGAAGGAAATGCTCAATCGTCGCCCTGAGGTCCGAGCCTTCTTGCCAACCGGCAAGCGCAACCTGGGCTCTCGAGATCCGACCGGCGAACGCCACGCAGAAGCGCCGGCTCAAGATCACCGCCTTGAGCTGATGAACGTCCCGCCGTGGCGAGGTCGTGCCATGCAGATCGGTGGACATCGCGTCCGACACGACAAGGTGGTCGCCCCACGACCGTGCGACCACGAGCGTCACGCTAGCCGAGAGTACACAGCGTTCGCGGCTCGATGTTGCCGTTGTGGAGTCGGTCTCGCAGGGTGCCGAGCGACATCAACCCATACCCTCGTACAATCCCCACCGGCAGTAGCAGGCGTTCCCACGCAGATCTTTGTGGGGACGCAGCTTGGTGCCGGGGGCCACTCGGCGGAAGAGCTTCTTGCAGACCGCACACCGCACTTTGTACCGCGCCCGGCCTTGTCTCCGTCTTGGCCCGCGGGGTGCGAGCAATCGTGGGAGGCGTGCCCCGCGATTGAAGTTCCGTTTGGCCCCGTACTCTCCGGCCGACGACAGCTCGACAGGCCAGCGCGGTTCGAACGTCTCGTCGAGGACCTCCACCGACTGCAGCGGGTCCGCAACGTAGGTTCTCGTCTCCCCGGTTGGGCGACCGTTCTTGGAGACCTCGTGGACGTAGAGATACTCCTTCGCGTCACCCTGCCTCGTGTGTTTGAAGCGGAGGGAGTATGGCTCAGCGATCCGTGCCACGCCCTTGTAGATCACGCGGATGAGGTTCGGACCCCCGCCAGCTTCGAGGAGCGGGTTCCGAAGTGCCGAGGGAAAGAACATCCCTCGCCCCCATCCACGCGGCTTTCCGAAGAGACCGCCAACGACATCGAGAAACCGCTCCACTGCATCGCCGAACGGCATCAAGACGTCGGTCGCACAGGAGATGTACGTCTCCCAGGCGCGCGCGAACGCGTCGAACGCGAGGTTGCGCAGCAACTCACCCGCGGCGCCCGGATCCGGGCGATAGATCGTCTTCCGCAAGAAGACGCCTGCAACGGCGCCGCGATCGATCTCGTCCGGGTGGAAGTAGATCCAATGGCAGAGGTCGTAGAGATCCGCGACTTTCCGGCGTTGTAAGAGGCACTTGAGCTTGCTCGCGAGCACCTCCTCGAGTCGCGCGCAGCGGATCAGGGCCGAGCACTCTTCCGCGTCTGAGTACGGATGAAGAAGGCGACGATCAGTAGCTCCCAGATGCAGTCGATCGAACTCGGTGACGTCCATCGACGCGCCGATGAGCATCTTGTTCGGTTTTCCGTAGAAGTCCGAGAAGTACACGGCCGCTTCGTAGACGCTGACGTCGCCGGAGACTCGCTTCTTCTCGCGCACCCGAGTACGGTCGACGTCGAACCTGACTCCGGTCCGGGGCAGGATGGCCCTGCAAGCCGTTTTCAGAGCCGCCTCCAGAGCGTCGGGCCGCGCAGCGCCGCTCATCGAGAAGTCGAGGTCACGCGTAAAGCGAGTGCGTTCGAAGTACCCCTTCCGAAGGCACCCCCCACCCTTGAGCACGTACCCGTCGGGGATCAGCCCCTCCCCGTAGAGCGTGGCGAGGAGCCAGCCGAACACGTAGTCGCGCTGCACGTCCGAGGCGTGCACGCCCAACGTGGCGCCCATCTCGTCGATCTCTTCGCGCTCGATCACCGTAGGCGATCCTAGCCGACCCGTAGTCTCGCCGGCGCGAGGCCATGCGTACGGCGGGAGCCGTTCGACGGGCCTATCGCTGAGACCTCCGAATGTCCTGCCTCACCTACCGGTCGAGAAGCGAGCTCGGCGACCGTCGCCATGAAGAGTCGGTATGGATCAGACGTCATGACCACCTCTCAGTCGAGTCCACAGGGGAAAAACGCGATCGCAGACCGCGGGGGAGGTCGTCGAGGTTGCCACAGGTCTCCGGGACCATTCCCGTCGCCGTGACCCAGCCGTGCGGGCTCCGACTTGACCTCGTTGCCGACGGAAGAGTCACGGTGCCGTCGCCTTTCCCCTCCGCTGCGAGCTGCGCGGAGCAGTCATTCGGCTCCCCACCCGTGCCCGACGTGAAGGCCTCATGTCGTCGTGCCCGATGAGGCGTACCCTCGGCTGTAGCTGGACGCGCATCGAGCCAGGGCGCCCGCGGCACAGAGCCGGAAAGTGCCAGACGTTGAAGTGCTTGTGAGAGCGGGCACGGGGCATGGTGTCACGATGCAGTCCATCCCAGCCGAGGAACTCCGCCATCCGCCCCATGACGACTCGCTTCCCGTAGTTGCACGTGCGCTCGTTGTTGGTCACGTAGAGCTCTCGCGCGGTCCGAATCGCTCCCGTGAAGAAATCCGCGGCCTGGATTCCATGATGGTCTCGTGAGTCGAGCGTCTCGACCCCCTTGATCTTTCCCGCAGCGGCCAGTTGTCGAAGCATACGGTTGCCGACGATCTCGACGACCTCGGTTCGCTTTCCGTAGGAGTCCTGTCGTTCATCGATCAGCACGCGATGCTCACCGCGGCCGAGGCGGCGACCAACCAAGTCCCGCAGCAGTAGTGACAACGACTTGTAGAACGCCTCTTCGCGCGGGCCGCTCTGCCAGTTTTGGTAGAGACGCTTCTCAACAACGATGATCGAGTAGACGAGGCGCTCGAGCAGGACGAGTTCGAACAGCTCGAGGCCGAAGTTCGCCGGGGCGTAGCTCGCCCGCAGGTCCGTCCAATGCAGCTCGCCACTGACCCGGTGGCGCTTGGCAAGTGCACGGCACGTGTCAGCGAACCACTCCAACCGCTCGTCTGGGACAGCCAAACAGCCGATGGCATAGGTCTTGTCGGGCGGCGCCGTGCCGCTCTCGTCGAGAAAGATGGTGTGGTTCATCGCGGTGCTCTCTGTTGCCGCGCTCGAATGCGGCCGGCCAGCGTCGATGCGCGTTCATTGTCCGGAGCGAGCGCCAACGCTTTGAGGACGGCCTCCTCGGCGCCGTCAAGGTCGCCAAGAAGTACCTTGCAAGTGCTCAGACCGAGCAACGCCGGCACAAACTCGGGATCGTGCTCGAGTGCTTTCGCGTAGCGTTGCTGCGCACCATCCAGATCTCCTCGGTCCGCCGCGATCCTCCCGAGCGTGTTGTGGATGGGCGGATAGGTTGCGTCGTACTCCGCCGCGCGCAGACAAAGGCGCTCGGCTTCGTCGAGCTGGGCTTTCGCATAAGCCTCACGACATCGGTTCCACTTTGCGTATGTCGTTCTCCGATCGCGCTGCGGTTGCACTCCGGCGACGTCGTGCGCCTTGACGGTAGTGTATTCGCGAGGCTCTGCAGCTGCATCGGCGGGCTGAAGGTCGAACTGCGCTTCCAGCAACGGGACCGTACGGTCCGTTGCGACGTTCTGCGTGCCTTGGTCGGCTCGCCGCCAGGCGACGAGAGCCAAGGTGGTCGCGATGGCTGCGACGGCGAGGGCGGCGACAAGACCGGTCGTCCCGACGAAGCGGCTCGACGAACGCGGTCGGGCCGATCGCCTGCCCGGCAGCAGGAGCACCAGCTGCGCGGCCTCGGGGCGTTCGCGAACGATACCCCGCCAGATTTCAGCCGCGCGCTCTTCTGTCAGCGCGGTATCCACACGGTGCTGCGCGACGAGCTCGTCCCAGTCAGGATCTCCGTTCTTCATAGGGTCTCCGACTCCCGGCCATAGCCAAGTTTGGGGAAGCGCCGTTTCAGCCGATGCTTGGCCGATCGCAGGCGCTCATAGACGGCGCTCTCCGAGATGCCGAGTACCCCCGCCGCAGCCGATGCAGTCATCCCACCGACCTTCACGAACACGACCGCCTCGCGTTCCTTGCCAGTGAGCGCGGCGAGCACTCGTTCGAGCGTGAGCCTGGCGTCCGGGTCATCTGCCGTCGGCTGGTCATCCGGCGATCCCCCTGATGTGCGCCACCGGAACGACAGCCGGCGTCGCGCGCGGCGTGCGACGTTTCGCGCGATGCCCATCAACCACATGTCGGGTGTGGGGCACTCCGCCAGTTTCTCGGGACGATCGAGCGCAACGATGAACACCTGCTGTACGCCGTCGTCGAGGCTGTCCCTCGGTACACCCAGGCCCGACAAGACGCGCCGAACCTTGGTCGCGTGCTCCCGATACAAGTCCTCGACGGACGCTACGGCGACGCGTCTTGATGGGACACGTTCAACGACCGGCGGGAGACGTGGCGCCTGCAGTGCCTCCCGAGAGTTTCGGCCTTTGCCCATCGCTCATGAATGCCCCGAGGGGCGACAAACCACAGGTTGGAGTCGGAAAAAACTTAGCCGATCTGCATGCCGCACGCCCGAAGCGCGGACCTCGTCGTGTCCGCGAGATCTCCCCGGTCGTCGATGGGAGCCGGTGCCTCGACGATCGTGCCGCCGCCACCACCACCACCGATCTCGAGGTGCTTCATGCCAGGGTGCACGAGACGTGCTCCACACGAGATCTCAGCGGCCGCGCCGCGGCCTGCCCGGATTGCGCTTCGGCATCGCCGACGCTGGCGCCACCAGCTCCGACACATCCACCCCGAGCACCTCCGCGAGCGCCACCAAGCGTCGCAGGCTCGGCGACGCATCCGCGTGCTCGATCTGCTGCAGGTAGCGCGGCTGGATGCCGACGGCCTCCGCGAGCTCGGCTTGGGTCAGGTCGTGGGCCTCGCGCAGCCGACGCACGTTCGTGCCGATGGCGCGTAGAACGACCGGAAGGCGGCGGCCGGGCACTCATGCGGCCGTACCGTGGCCATCTCGGCCATAAAACGAGGAAATATCTCATATTATGAAGCGTTGTCGGGCGCACCTCTCAGAACCCCGTCGGACCGCGCCGTCGTGGCGCGCAATCCTTTATTAAGGGACCCGCCGCTGGTCGCGACGACCCCCACCGACGACCTCGTCGGGGCGGTCCTGGCGGATCGGTACCGGCTGGTCTGCCCGCTCGCCGAGGGGGGCATGGGACGCGTCTACCTCGGCGAACACGTGGCCATCGGCCGGACCGTGGCGGTGAAGGTCCTCGCGCGTCGCTGGGCGGACGACGAGACGCAGCGACGCCGCTTCCTCCAAGAGGCGCGCGCCGCATCGAAGGTGGCCCACGACAACGTGATCGAGATCCTCGATGTGGGCGATGCGCCGAACGGCTCGGTGTTCATGGTGATGGAGCACCTCGAAGGCGAGTCGCTGGCCGATCTGGTCACCCGAGAGGCACCGCTGTCGTGGCCGCGCATCAAGCGGATCGCGCTGCAGATCTGCCGCGCGCTGTGTGCCGCCCACGAGCGGGGCGTGCTCCACCGAGACCTCAAGCCGGAGAACTGCTGGCGCGCCAAACGAGGGGCGAACCGGGACTTCATCAAGGTCCTCGACTTCGGGATCGCCAAGATCGTCGGCGATCCGAGCGACCCGCATTCTTCGCTGACCCGCGCGGGCTCCGTGTTCGGAACGCCCGAGTACATGTCGCCGGAGCAAGCTCGTGGACAACGGGTGGACGCCCGCACCGACGTCTACGCGATGGGCATCCTGCTGTTCGAGCTCGCGACAGGCGACGTGCCCTTCACGGGGGTCGGGTTCATGGAGATCCTGACGCAGCAAGTCAGCGCCGTCCCGCCGCGACCGTCCAGCGTGGCTCCCGCCGCGCACATCCCGGTCGGGCTCGAAGAGGTCATCGAGCGCGCGCTCGCGAAAAATCCAGACGCGAGGTTCCAGTCGATGCGCGAGCTTGCCGAGGCGATCGCTGCGATCCCGACGGCTGCGCCGCAACCCGTCCGGCCACCGAGCGAGCCGGTTGCTCGGAGTGCTGGCGCGGGCCCGTCTCGGACCGCGCCAATCGAGGTCGTGTGGCTGCTGCTCGGTGTGATCACGTTGCTGACTCTCGGACTCGTCGCGACGGTGCTGCTGCGATGACTGGGGCGTTCGAGTCGACGCTGGCCGCCCGCCGCGATCTCCCCCGCACACGCGCCGAGGATCCGGACCGGATCGACCGGTTCATCGTGCTCGGGCGCCTCGGCGCCGGCGGCATGGGTGTAGTCCTCGAGGCCTACGATCCGGACCTCGACCGTCGGGTGGCGATCAAAGTGCTCAAGCACTCCGACTCCGACTCGGAAGCGCGGGCGCGACTGCTCCGAGAAGCCCAGTCGATGGCGCGGCTGTCTCATCCGAATGTGGTAGCGGTCCACGAGGTCGGCGAGCACGACGGTCGCGTCTTCATCGCGATGGAGCTCGTGGTCGGCCGAACGCTGGGGCAGTGGCGGGAGGCCGAGGACCGATCGGCTGCCGAGATCGTCTCGACGTTCATGCAGGCCGGCGAAGGCCTCGCGGCCGCCCACGCGGCGAGCGTGGTGCACCGGGACTTCAAGCCGGACAACGTGCTCGTGGACGACAGCGGTCGTACCCGCGTCACGGATTTTGGCCTCGCCAAGCCGCGGGCGGCTCTACTGCCCGCCCCCGTCGTCGCCACCGCTCCTCGCGGGCGAACGTCGGTGCTCGAAGACGTGGTCACCCAGCAAGGCGCGGTGATGGGGACGCCGGCGTACATGTCCCCGGAGCAGATCATGGGCCGCGAGGCCGGCCCCGCGTCGGACCAGTTCTCGTACTGCGTCACGCTGTGGGAGGCGCTGACGGGCGAGCGCCCCTTCGTCGCGGACAACCTCGTCGAGCTCGCGATCAAGCTCGAGTCCGAAGACCCGCCCCGCCCTGCCCTGCGGCTCGACCCGGTCATCGAGCGCGCGCTGCGGCGAGGGCTGAGCCGCGACCCGGCGCAACGATGGCCGTCGATGGAAGCGCTGTTGCTGCAGCTTCGCCGAGCTCGTCGCCGTCGCATGTGGCGGCGTGGCGGATACGCGGCCGTCTCGGTCGCTCTCCTCTCGCTGGTTGCGTGGTCCGGTGTGGCTGCGAGAGAGGCGGCCATGCGAGAACGCTGCGTCGAAGAGGGGCACGCGATTGAAGGAACGTGGAACGCGGAACGCGAAGACGTACTCGTCCTGGCCCTATCCTCCAGCGGATCCAGCTTCGCTGCCGATACCAGCCAGCGAGTCGCGCGGGCTCTGAGCGCCTACGCCGCAGATTGGGCCTCGGCGACGAGCGACTTGTGTGTCGCGACGTCGGTGGATCACGTCCTGGCCGCGGAGGACGCGGGACCTCGGTCGGCGTGCTTGACGGACCTGGCGGGCGAGTTCGACGCCACGATCGTCCTTCTGACCGAGCCCGCCGAGGGGACGTCGCTCCATGCGTTCAAGGCCGTCCACGGACTGACACCCGTCGCGGATTGCGACAACGATCTTCTGCTCCAGCGCTATGAAGACCAAAGCACCCCGGCCGCCGATGCGGCGCGGGTCCGACGGCAGCTCGCGAACTCGATGCGACTCGGCCTTGTCGCTCGATACGGGGAGGCACGGGATCTAGCCGAAGCGGCCCTCGGCGATGCCCGCGAGCTCGGTTCAGACCGCCTGCTCGGTGAGGCGCATCTCGTCGCAGGGAGCCTCTCGACGGCGACCGGGGCCTACGAAGACGCGATCGAGCACCTCGACGCGGCTACCGACGCCGCGCTGGCCGCCCAGGATGATCGCACCACCGTCAGTGCCCTGACCAAGGTCGCCTTCGTCATTGGTCACGAGCTCGAGCGCGCCGACGGCGTGCAGACCGCCCGCCTCGCGCTCGGGTTGGCGCACAGGCTCGGCCACGACTGCGACGCCGTCGATGCCAACGCGCTCGACACGCTCGGCTCCGTTCTGTTCCGACACGAAGAGTACGAAGAGGCCTCGCAGAGATTCCGCGCAGCGCTCGAGTGTTGGGAGCGATCATCGGGCGCGGAGAGCGAAGGGGCCGCGATATCGACCATGAACCTCGCCAACGCCCTCCAGCTCACGGACAGGGCCTCGGATGCGATCGACCTGTACCAACGGGCCATCCAGCTCGAGGAGAACCTCTTCGGTCCGATGCATCCACTCACCGCCCAGGCCATCAACAACTACGGGGCGGCGCTGTTCCGCGCGGGCCGGCACAACGCGGCACTGGAGCAGTTCCAGCGAGCCCTCGCAACCCGGGAGGAAGTGCTGGGCCCGGAACACCCGAAGGTGGCGGAGTCACTGAAGAACAGCGCGAGTGTGCTCAGCGCTCTCGGCAGGCATGCGCCCGCGATCTCGCGGATGCGGCGTGCGTTGGAGATCAACGAGGCGCGGTTCGGTATCGGCGGTGCCGCTACGATGCGATCCGTTGTCGACCTGGCGGCCCTCCTGCGAGAGAGCGGGAAGGAGCACGAGGCTCGGGCGACCCTCGAGACGTACCTCGGTCGGCTCCCGAGCGACGCTGCTACCGCGCGAGGGACCCTGCTCTCGGCGCTGGGGGTCGAGGACGAGCAGAGCGACGCTCCGTAGATGAGGCAGCGCGGCCTGGATGAGTGTCCAGCGAACGTTCGTGGCCTCAGCAATCCGTGAGATGGGACTGCGAGCCATCGGAC
Organism: uncultured Pseudomonadota bacterium; assembly: GCA_937896535.1. GTDB lineage: Bacteria > Myxococcota_A > Polyangia > Nannocystales > Nannocystaceae > CALBMM01. Next base: position 8,818 of record CALBMM010000114.1, on the reverse strand, counting down.
TCGATGATCTCCTCGATGTCGCCAGCGACATAGACGCCCGCGGCGGCGAGTGAGGCGGCATCGAAGCCCTGCGGGAGAACGAGGACATCGTAGCCATCTCCGCCGATGAGCGTCTTCCCGACGGTGAACTCGCAGGCGTCGAGCACGACGATCGTATCGTCTCCCTCGCCGCCATCGACGAAATCGGCCCCAGAGCCTGGAACCAAGACGTCATCGCCATGCCCGCCGACGAGGATATCTCCGCCGGCTCCTCCCCAGAGCTCGTCGGTGCCGTTCTCGCCGTCGAGAATGTCGTCGCCACTTCCACCGGTCGACGACGGTTATTGAGCAGGGCGTAGTAAGCTGGGAACCGTGACTGTCGACATGCTCGTGTCTGCCGCGGTCACGAGGAAACGGTCGTCGTCGTCGAGCGTCAAGCTGTTTGTGATCGCGTCCGTAGCGACACTCGTTGGATGCGGGCCTACGGCCGACGTCGGCGTCGCAGAGCAAGAGTGGATTCTAGATCTCGCGGGACTCGAGGTCGCTGCGCCTCTTGCGGGGGCCCCGGATGAGCGCATCCGTGTATTGGCCATGTCACGGGAGCAAGTCGACGCGGGGAATGCTGAACGTGACTTCGTCGCGGTTGCAGTCGACGAAGTGGGCACGGAGGAGTGGAGGACCAGTCTTGGGAGGGGAACTCCACCTCTGGCGCTCGGTTCTGGGCCAAGTGTAGGACCCGAAGGCGGGATGTGGGCTTGTCTTGGTGACGAAGCGACTCGGGTGACGGCGACGGGCAAACTCGCATGGAGTGCCGACGTGTGTGGCGACTATCAGGCTCCTGGGGCCTGCTGGGGGCGCTCGCAAGCACTTGCCCCTTCAGGCCACTATGTCGTCGTCGGCCGCAAACAGGTCGACGGTTTCGAGGCGAACACCCTCGCACACTTCGTCCCGGTCGCGCGCGCAGTTGCCAGCGACGGGACCCTCGCCTGGGAACGAGATCTGGGGCAACCGAGTGCCTGTGAAGGCCAAGTCCTCGACCACGACCGTGGAACCGAGGTCGAGTCGATCGCGATCGATGGGGCCGGCGACGTGGTGGTGGGCTGCGACGTCTGCGGGGAAGGGCCCTCAATCGTCCGGCTCTCCGTCGACAACGCGAACGTGGTCTCTGCGTGGCCGGTTCCGTGGCGGCTTTCTATGTTCGACGACTTCACCGAGTACCAGCGAGGACCGGTGGTCGGAGCGTCCGCAGTCTGGGTGGGACGCTACGAACTCGGGGACCAGAGATCTTGGAACCTCGCCGAGGCCGCGCTACCGCTCGACGTGACGACGGCTCCGTTGTGGTACGGGGAAGCTCTCGTCGCGTTCGAACCTCGCTTTCCCCCTGCGCCCGATGAGCGTGCGAGCATCTACTGGAACGGGGAGCGCACGCCAATCGACGCCGAGTCAGACGGCTACGACATCGGCATGGAGGATGGCGAGCTCATTGCCGTCGACGAGGACGAGAACCTCGTACTCGGGTTTCCTGCTCTGGATCCCGAGAAACCGGAGCTCCCTCGCCAGCTCGCGCTGATTTCGCGCAGCGGCGAGGTCGTTTGGTACGACGACCAAGTCGTTTTCACCCACTGGGATCCTCTCGTGTTCGAAGGGCGGGTCGTGTTCGCGTCTGTCGAGGGCCAGCTGGTCGCTCGCTCTGGGCCGTATGTCGCGGTCGCTGAAGGCTGGGCGCACAAGCGCGGCAGCCAGTCGGGGACCTTCGCCGCAGCACGGTGAGCTCGCACAAGGTCAACGCTCCACACGAGGCGCTCCGGCGAGCGCGTCGTCGCGTTCAAGAATACCAGCTCGGCGCTCCGTCCACGACGTCCGCGACGGACCATCCGCGATCCTTGAGCGTCGCAACGTGCCCGTCCAGCGCCGCATCGTCTCCAAGAACGGACCGCGGAACGGCCAGGCAGATAAGGTGACTGGGCCGCGTCATGGCGACATACGTCTGGTGCAGGCGGGCGCGATCCTGAGGTCCAGCACCGCTGAGATTCGCCTTTTCCCCCAGTAGCCACGGCAGCATCCTCTTCGCCGAGTGGTCGTGCCAGTAAGTGCTGAGAAGCAGCGTCGCGAGGTGGGTCTGGCCCTTCATCGAGTGCACCGATCCGAGGCGGATGTTGACGTTCCGCCCGGCGCTGTCGCTAACGCGGTAGACGTTCGGACCCGCATCCTGCGGGGATGCTGCTGCCGGCACCGCGAGCGACGGGTCTTGCTTGTCCCAGCGAAGGAAAGCGTCCGTGGTGTCGGGGACAGTTCGGGAACCGCAGAGACCCGCAGCCACGAGAAGGATGTCCCCCCTTCGCCGCGCCCATGACGCCGCCGATAGACCCTCCCAATCTACAAGGAACGCTCGTAGCAGTCGCCGGTACGCCGATGCTGCCGCCGTGTTCGTCGAGAGTACGTCGACCACCGCGCGGTGTCTTGCTGCCCGTTTTCCAAGCAATTCCGCGTCCCCTATCCGTCGAGCCAAACGGACAAGCCCAGACGCAATCTTCTCTACGCCGGGCGAAAGATCGCGTCCGTCTCGCACGAGAGCGTGGGCAACTCGGACGTATTGGATGAGGGTCCGCGGGTGCGGTTCACGGCGCCCGACCTCCGCGGTGTATCCGCTCCAGTAGTGAGGAACGGTCTTCGGGAAGTGCGGGGAGCCGGGCGCCACGTCTCTCGCGTTCTGATGAACCGCCCCCACCGCCGCGACGTCTCCGACTGCGAGGGTGTCGTCGCCAAATGACGCGAGCACATGCTGGCCGTAGGCATCCAGAACGCCCTGAGCTTCGGCGTCCCGGAAGATGAGCACCGCGTTCGCGCGGCACTCGGAAGCGCCAGTGACCGCGCGCGGTCCGACACCCTCTAGGCCAGCTGCGCCTACTGCATGGACCGCGAAGGGTGACGCGAGCGTTGCGATCGCTGGACCGAACCGGAAGCTGTTCGGGATCTCTAGCCAGCTCGACGCGTCTGGAAACCCACCGGGCACGGCCTCACCGACACGTGCCCCTTCGAAGATGGCCTGGTTTGGATCACCGACGCGTTGCAGCGCGACCTCGGACCGTTCTCGGGGAAACACGGCTTCCAGGATGCTGACTTGCAGGTCCGACGTGTCCTGCATCTCGTCGACGATCACCAACGGGAAGCGATTCTGCAGCAGCGTCGCGACACGCGGGCAGTCCTCAAGCAGGGCCTTGGCCCAGATGAACATCTCGTCGTAGCAGAAGTAACCTGCCTTCGATGACGCCTCCACGGCGCGCTGCGCGATCCTATGCGTCGGTGCGCTGGGCCCGGCCGGGAACGGCCGATCACCGAGCCCGATGCGGAAGTCGCGGTCCGCGAGGCGGATACTGTCGAATCCGCGGTGCTTCCGTTGGAGGTAGTTCTCCACCTTCCGGTAGTCGGAGCTGGTGATGACTCGGCGCCGGTACTCGGAGGTCACGTCGTCGTCGACCGTCGCGGTCGGGAAGCCCTTCGAGTTCAGCCACGGCAGCGCAAGGAACCGGTTGACGAAGCCGTGAATCGTATCGATGAAATGCGGGTGCGAGAGCAACTGTCGCCCGACGACCGTACTGCGCAAGCGTCTTTGGATCTCCTCGCGTGCTACGTTGGTGTGGGAGAGGACGCAGATGCCCTTCGTCCGGTGCGACCATTTACTGGCCATGATCGCGAGCTTGGCCACGATCAGGGTCGTCTTGCCGCTCCCAGGGCACGCTGAAACGTCAAGTGTCGTCCGCGCACGAACGAACTCCCGCCGGGATTCGTCGAACGCACGCAGGCCCATAGTGCGGCAGATCCGCTCGACATCCTCGTCGGTAACCTCCGGAATGACGGCCTGCGGATCAGCCATTCGTGTCCTCCGCGCGCCGTCGATCATCGACTGGCACCGCCGGAATCTCGGCTCCAGCCGCGTGAGCGATGGCCATGACGATGTAGCGCGGCAGCCTGCCTGCGAACGTCGCCGCGTCGAAGTCGGCCTTCTCCCCTTCCTCCATGAGAGCATTGGCCAGGTACTGGGCTGCGATCGCCTTGGATGCGGCGCCCGAGTGGAAGAGCTTGTAGATGTTGCTGCAAAGCACCGCCCGGTCATCGCCGGCCGCCGCCGCGAGATCCCCGTACTCGGCCTTCGCGGCCGCAACGACGTTCGGCGCGGTCTCCTTCTCCTGAACGATCAGGGTGTCGTTCTTCGCGAGCGAAGCAGCGACGTAGACCTCCTCAGCGAGGCCGCAGAAAGCGAGATCATACTCGAGGGTCCAGTGATCTGCGACAAACGTGCACACGGACTGGCCGTCCGAAGCACGCAGGAGGTCGCGCCGCTCGGCGAGCGCCTCCTCCACTGACTTTTCGTTGTCCCCAAAGTCGCGCGTGGCCCTCCAACGTCGCCTTGAGCTCTCCCACTTCTCGTCGTCGTCACCTGTGACCAGCCCGAGGATGCGTGGCGCGCAGTCCGGCATCACGTCCATATCGGCTACACACGCAACCGGGACGGAAACATGTCGTGAAGCCTCGTCGGACCGCTGGAAGATCCGGCTGAAGCGCCGAAGTCCAGTGCCACCGACGTTGATGACGGAGACCCCGTGCTTCGTCAGGTCAGCGCCCAGAAGCCGGGCAACGGTGGGCAACAGCAGGGCCTCGGCGTCTCCCTCAACGATGAGGACGCCGTGGGCGAAAAAGAGATTGGCTTTCGTGACATCGAGAAAGCGCTGCAGGAACCGATAGTCATCGGTGCTCAGCTTGGTCTCGCCTTTCGCGAGAGAGTAGGCACGCCCTCCCTGCAACATCACGAGGTTTTGGAGTGGAATCGTCGATGCCAGGTTCTGGCTGTGGGTCGACAAGATGACCTGGACCGCGCGGGGCGCCTCCTTGACGTTGCCGGCTGCCGCACGCGAAAGAAAGTCCATGAGCCGCAGTTGGCGCTGTGGATGAAGGTGCGCTTCGGGCTCCTCGATGAGCAAGAGAGGCAGCCCCTCGGGCTCACGCCCCAACAGCAGCAACTCGCACGCCATGTAGAGGATGTTGTTGGAGCCGAGGCCGTAGTACCCACGGGCGCTCGAGGTCGAGACTTCGAATAAGCCGAGCTCAAGCCGCTCCAGGATTCGACGCAGGCGAATCCTGGAGCTCCCGCCTTCGATGAGATCGATCCGCCCATGCAGGGTATCGCCGTGCGTGAATAGGGAGGAGAGGTACTGGGTGTTGATCGCGGTCTCGGCTCCGCGCACGCCCTGATGGGCCTTCACGCTGTGGCGGAGGTGATCCGCGAGACCCAGAAGGCTCAGCCTGCTCACCGCCGTTGGGTCGCCCGAAAGGACGTTCTCGTCGAAGTCCTCGCCCTCACCAATCTCGGGAACATTCGCCAGGATCTGCGAGAGCCGAGAACCTCGGCCCGGAGACATCTCGCGCGCTGCGTCGCGGAGCGGCCGGAGGTAGGCGACCGACAGCAGCTCACGCACAGACGCTTCGAACGTCGGCCCCGCTCCGCCCAACCCGCTTCTGACCGAGACGTCGACCCATCTGCGAGCAAGGGGCGACTCGCTGCGTCTGCGCGCAGTCCAGTTGACCACCAGAAGGACGTCTTCCCCGTCGTAGGTCAAGTACTCGGCGAAAGCCCCCCTTTCATCGTCGTTGAGATCGCGCAGCTCGCACCGGACGAAGATCTCATCAGCTTGCGCGCCGGATGCGTCGATGTGAAAATCCTCGGGCTGGACGCGGATGTTGCTCTGGTCTCGTGTAAGGAGCGCGTAGCGGATGGCGTCGATGACTGCCGATTTCCCGCTGTCGTTTCGCCCCACGAGCGCGGTCACGCCGCTGCTCAACGTCAGCTCGAGCTTGTCGTCGTCGGCGCCGAACTGACGAAAATTGCTCAGCGTCAGATGTGAAAGGTACATCGTGGAATCCGTGGCTCGCGCAACACTGTCCCGGTGCAGCGTACCGGCCGACGGTAAATTGCGCGACTCGACCGTGTGAGGCGGATTCGTCTGGCCGCTGTACCGCGAACACGTTCGGCCACTCGGGTACGTGTCCCCGCCGTAGTCGGCGCCTCCGTCTCAGATCGCCCTTCCAGGTCCAGAAGAGGCTCGCCTCCAACGCAACGATCAGGATGGGATGGCCCGCAGGGCGCGGACAAAGTGGCGAGCCCACTCGATTCGCCCGGGGTCCCACTCGAAATGGCGCACCGCTCCAACGGCGCCGCCTGGCCCGAACTCCTGGTGCTGACCTTCGGTACGCAGCCCGTAGCCGATCCTCACAAGAGCCGAGATCGCGCGGATCGAGTCGAACCGAAGGTGAAAGACCTTCGAGAAACGAAACCATTCGCGCATGTCCGGCCGTACCGACTTCACATACTCGGGATCGCGTGTCCGCGTGCGGGTGTACCAGTAGGGCCCCGCGGAGGCCGTCCCACGGCAGAGAATTGGCTCGGTCGCATCCGGGGTCGACACCTCGAGCCACGTCTCAAACATCGCGCGAACCGCCTCGAGAACGTCCACGGGCTCGTCGGCGACGAGTCGGGAACTCGAACGAAAGTACTCGGTCGGCATCCCGGAGTCGTGAAGCTCCTGAGCCAGTAAGACAGCAACGACATGTCTTGCTCGTTCGTCGAGACAGCGACGCATGTTCTCGAACCCCTCGGCAACGGCAGCGTAGATCTCTGGCCGGTTTGCGCCCTCGGTCACGGTGATCAGGAGGGCGGCAGTTTCTTCCTCGCCGGCATGCTGCGCGAGTAGCCGAAAGAACTCCTCAACGTTGAGCTGGCGTGACTTCTCGAAGACATCTGCAAGTACTTCGCGGAAGAACGTGACCCCGGCGACGTCCTCGAGCTTCCGCGCAACGGCAGGGGCCCCCGCCTTCGCCAACTCCACCGCCTTCTCGAGACGGGACTTCGGCTCAGGTTGATCCGACATCGGTGCCATGCTGACGAACCTGGCGGTGTCGGTCCAGGGACAGGACGGCGCGAGGGACCCGGCGAAGTGTTCCTCGCCCACTTCGCCGCCATGAGCCGGAGACCGTGTCAGGGCGCGCAGCGAGGTTCCGCGGGCACGCTGGAGAGGAGTGCTCACCGGCGAACACCGCACGGGCCTGAGAACAGGCCACCTTCGCCCCGTGACACGTGATGGATCGCATCCCCGGTCCAGGCGGGTCCTGGGAAGCGTCTTCGAGGTCCTCTCCGACCCGGGTAGGGAACGGCAGCCCCAGCCGAGAGGAGCTCCGCTGGCATTTTCGTTCAGGATCCGGTCGTATTGAAGTGCATGGACACTCAGCTGATCGTGCAGTGGTCGATGCGCCCATATCGCTACGCGTTCCTCGTTCCACCGAACGACACCCAAGCGCTAGAGGAGGCAATCCAGGTCAGCACGATGCTGTGGGGTGGTGCCTTCAACCCGATCATCCCCTGCCGCCGCGACACCGATCGGAGTGTGGTGAATGCAGTCGAAGTCTTTCGTCCCGACGCGCTCGTGTCGAGTCCGGGCGTGGAACTCTCGGATGGAAGTGAAGTCCTCCCGACTTCTCTTTTGGTCGATGACCTCGCTTCCGACAGGCTTGGGTCATTGGCCGGGCTGAGAATGGAGAACGTTTATGAGCACCTGTTTGAGACGGAGTTCCGGTTTCAACAGCGGGACCCTCAGAAGGTCGCGTTGATGCGGCCACCCGACAAGGCGTTGTCGACCCTCGTGGCCGCGTATGCCGGTGCCTTTGCGACGGCTCACCACTCCACGGAGGCCTGGTTCCGCGACCAGCTTGGCGCGGAGGAGCAGGCCCTCAACTTCAGTAGCCCGTCCGAGGAGCGACGCGTCTTGACACCGCTCCTCCTCACCACTGAGACCTGTGACGCTCGGCGCCGAATCGGGCCGATATTCCTCTTCCTCAATCCAAGGTCGCCCTACGACATCGCGGAGTTCTGGAACCTGCGAGCAGCGGGCGCCCCGGTGTTCCCGGTTCCAAGCGATCGTTGGAGCAGCTGCGTCGGCGGCATACGCGAGTTCCTCGCTGAGTACCATCATGACCACGACCCGGCGCGATACTCGACTCGCCCGACGATCACCCGTGCGTCGACAACCGAGATCGAGGAGTTCGCACCGTTTTTGGCGGCGGTAGAGGAGGCCGGGAACCTCCGGGTGCGGTCGGATCCCCCCGATCCTCTGGATGTCGTCGCGATCAACGCACTCCTCGGTCCCGACCGGCCCGGTGTCTCGGAGCGCGGAACGCAAGTCCTCGCAGTGAGCGGTAGCGGCCGCGCCAGCCTCGAGCTCGCGCTTCCCGCGTTCCATGACACCGTCGAACGAAAGCACTCGGCCGTGTGCGTCAACGAGTTCCGGTTTCAGGGTAGTGGAGATGGTTGGTGCCCGGAGGTCTTGCCCACCGGGACCTACGGGCGAGTCTTCGCTAGTCGGTACACGCTCCGTTCGAACGGAAGTGCTCTCGTTGCCGACGTATCGAGTCGAGACGAACGGCTCGACGTACGCATTCCGACAACCGCTGACGTCGCCTCGCATTGGCTCGCGTCGAGGGCCATCCGTTCGCGCCTCTCCTCAGCAGGTCGCGTCGCGAGCGGCGTCATGCGGTTCCTGGGAACTAGGGCAACCCCTCAGCTCCTGTCGCCCGCCATGGTCAAGGTCCTCCGACAGGCCGCGAAGGATCCCGGAGTCCCGTACACGACCGCGATGCAGCTACTCAAGGGCGCAATGGCGCGCGACCTTCCCGACGAGAAGCGCGTGCGAGCGTTCCGGTCGAGGATTCGTACTCTGTGCCACAGCGGTGCACTCCTGAGCAACCGGGGACATGGGTAACAAACGTCCGGGTACAGGGGTGACAGTCAAAG
>CALBMM010000113.1 GCA_937896535.1 uncultured Pseudomonadota bacterium | reverse complement strand
CTGTCCGGCGTTCTTCTCGTAGTCCGACGAGTTCATCCCCATGCAGTTCATGTACGTGACCAGCAGGTTGTTGATGAGCAGACCGAGCGTCTGCCCCTGGAGTCGGTAGTCGATGTAGTTGCCCTGCTGCAGTCGCCCGCCCGCCCCGCCGGCCACGAGCACCGGCATGCTCGTCGAGCTGTGCTGGTCGGGCGGCGTCTGACAGCCGTACTGCATCGACCAGTACACGATCGCGTTGTCGAGCAGGCTCCCGTCGCCTTCGATCACCCCGTCGAGCATCTCGAGCAGGCGCGCGACCCGGCGACCGTGGTTTCGGAAGTCGTCGGCGAGCCCCACGTTGGGGTTGGCATGCAGCGCGTGGTGCTGGTCGTGTCGGCCGCCGTAGCCGACCGACATGCCGAGCGTGATCGAGGCGATGCGCGTCAGCCCGCACGCCATGGCCGCGGTGATGATGCGCAGCTGGTTGTCGATCGTGGCCTCGATGTCGCCTTCGCCGGCCTGGACCGGAGGCTCGCACGACGCGGAGATCGATCCGGCCTGGATGTCCTCGATCAGCGACATGTACGACTCGAGCCGATCGCGATCGCCACTGGAGATTCGGGCGCTGTCGCGGACGGCCTTGTAGTCGTCGTAGACCGCGGCCACGAGCTGCTGCTCGCGGGGATCGACCATCTCGTCGGAGGCGGCCGCGAACCCGGCCGCGAACGGGTCGAGCAGTCCCTGCGTCTGCTTGACCGGACGCACGATCTCGGGACCGTCGCTGGTCACGCGCCACGAAAACGACCGGTTGCCGCTGTAGTCGTCGGTGGTGACCGGATTCATGATCACCGCCCGCTGGATCTCGGGGAACGACGGGTCGTAGACCTTGCTCGACTGCGCCATCATCATGTCGACGGAAGGCTGGCCGCTCAGCGGCGTGCCTTCGTCGTTGTCGACCCCGGATGCGTAGCCGGACGCACAGCTGGGAAAGATGTACTGGTGGTTGGGGTTTTCGACGTGGACGTCGAGACCGCGCAGCAACGACATGCGGGAGCGATACGGATCGAACTCGGTGCCCACGAGGCTCGAGATCGGGCCGTCGATCGACGACAGCGACCGGTACACCACGTTGGGCTGTAGCGTCTGGTCCGGCGCATGGTTGCCGTAGAACAGGTCCGCGGTGGGCCCGTAGGGATTGAACACCTGGAGGTAGCGCACCGGCGAGGCCGAGATCCCCGCGCGCGCCGACCTCGGCAGCAGCGAGGGCAGCAGGGGCAGCGCGAGGGTGAGCCCACCTCCGGTGAGGAACATCCGACGAGAGACACGACCGATCTTCATCTGGACCTCACGGAGCCTTCTTCCAGAGGATGTCTTCGTTGGCCACGGCCGCCTCGAACACGTCGATGAGCGAGCCGTCGTGGGCCTGCAGTTCTTGCTCGTGCAGCACGCAGCCGTCGAGATCGGCGTCGTGCTCGCGCAGCTGGTAGTACTCGAACACGCGCCGCGCGATGCAGGCACGCGCCTTGTAGCTGTGCATCATCGCGTCGGCGAGCTCGATGGAGTCGGCCACCGAGATCGGTCCGCCCGCTTCCAGCGGCAGATCCGACACCGCGGTGTCGATGGGCCAGGTGGCCGAGACGGTCCCGTCCTCGGCGAGCACCGCCTCCTCGTCACGCAGCGCACCCAGCTGGTCGTAGCCCTCGAAGGTGAAGCCCAGTGGGTTGACCACGGCGTGGCAGCCCAGGCACGCCGGTGCGTCCGTGAGCGTGTCGACGCGGTCGCGGTTCGGCATGCCCTCGATGTCGCCCACCTCCTCCTGGCGGTTCATGACGTCCTCGGGGTTGGGCAGCGGCAGCGAGTCGCACAAAAACAGCTTGCGCACGTGGGCGCCGCGAAGGATCGGGCTCGTGCGGGCTCCCCCCGAGGCGAGCAATGCCGGTCGGTGCAGCAGACCGGGGTGAGTCGGTGCGTCGGCGGGCTCCGCCCCGTCGACGACCTCGGTGCCGAACACCGTGGCGAGGTCGTCGGTGCGGGGGAACGCGGCGGTCGATCCCATCAGCTCGCTGAAGCCGCCGCCGCTTTCGACGACGTACGACATGAACTCGAACGCCTCGTCCTTGACCTCGTCGCCGTAGCCGAACGTGTCGTCGATGCCGATGCGGGCGCCGGCCCCGGGCAGCGGGTCGGCGACCGAGGTCAGCCGCGTGTAGAAGCGGAAGAAGTCCATCACCTTCGCCCGCGCCCGCTCGCCCTCGAGCAGTCGGCGGGCGTGCGCACGCACCCCTTCGATCGTGTCGAGCTCGCCGCTGCGCGCCGCGGCCATCAGCGCGTCGTCCGGGGGCGCATCGGTCGTCGTGTACGCCAGCCGCGAGGCCACCTCGAACGCGGTGAGCCGGACGCGGCCGTCGACCGGCTCGCCATCGCCCTCCTCGATGTGGAAGACCAACGAAGGCGCCTGCAGGATCCGGCGCACCATGAAACCGAGGCCCTCGGCCCCGCCGCCGGTCTGCTCGAAGTAGTCGACGTACGCGTCGATCTCGGCCGCCGTCAGGTCGCGACGCCACACCCGACCGCCGAAGCCCTCCGCGACCGACGTGGCGCACGCGACGTCGATCGGGCCGGCGTCGGCACACGGCGCGAGGTGGGTACCCGCCCACTGGGGATCGGCAGCCGCGACCTCGGCCACGCGCTTGGCCACGCTCGACAGGGCGAGCGCGAGCGTGACGGGAGGGTCGAGCGCGAAGTCGCCGGCGTCGACCGTGACGTCGCTGGGCAAGCCGCTGATGCGCGGCTCGATCTCCGCGTCGGCGTACACGTCGTCGCCGAGCAGCGCCTGCAGCGTGTGCGACAGCTCGGCGCTCGACAGTCGCCGCAGGCGCGCGACCGAGGTGCCACGAAGCCGGGCTTGTTCGTCGTCGCACGTGAAGAACAGGCGCGGGTCGTCGGGGGAAGTGCCGTCGCCATCGCCCTCGCCGTCTCCGCCGTCGGCGCCCGTCTCGTCGGCGCCGTCGGCTGCGGCGTCCGGCCCGTCGTGCAGCCCCGCGTAGCAGCCACCGCCCGCGGACACGGCCAGCCATGCGGCGACGCTGGGAGCGGTCCACGCCCTGCGAAGAGCGGACCGCGGCACTGATTGAGTCGGCATGCGTCCCTCCGAGCCTTTCCCCGGGGCTCGACAAGGAAGTCCGACGGGCGGGCGTTTTGTCCCAAACGTGCCGACCCGAATCGCTCGGCCTGCGCGCCTGCCGCGAAACGACCGACGCTACTCGTACATGACGCGCGCGAGGAAGGCGAAGGCCGCGAGCATCGACCGCATCGAGTCGTGACGCTGCGCCGGGTCGACCGCCAGACCTCGCACCACGATCTCGCGCACCCAGGTCGGCACGCGGGTACGCATCGGCGAGGGCCGCACGTTGCCCGCAATGACGTTGCTGATGAGCGCCGCCGCCGTCTCACCGGCGAACGGGCGCTCGCCGAACAAGCCTTCGTACAGCGTCACCGCGAACGCGAACTGGTCGGTGCGCTCGTCGGCGCGACCGCCGGTGAACAGCTCCGGAGCCATGTACGCCGGCGTACCCGCGACGCGTCCACTCTGGGTCACGCCGGTCTGGATCGTCGACAGGCCGTCGCGAAACTCGATGAACGACTCGCCGGTCAGGTCGAGCACCTGCGCCGTGCTCAGCATGTCCGTGGACGACTCGCGCAGCACGTCGCCAACGGCGCGGTTGGGCGTCGTGCGCGACAGGTCGGTGGTCACCGACAGCTGCAGCCGCGATCCCGACGACGTCGCGTCGATGTCGGTCGTGCGGCGCACCCCCGGGTCGGTCTCGAGCAAGTCTTGGGCTTCGGGGCTCCATGGTCGGCCCTGGACCGGTCCGACCGATGCGAGCCCGAAGTCGACGACGCGCGGTCGCCCCTCGCGGCCCACGAGCACGTTGGCCGGTTTGAAGTCGCGGTGGATGATCCCGGCGCCGTGGGCCGCGGCCAGGCCTCGCCCCGCGTGCAGCAACATCGACAGCGCCTCGCGCCAGGTGCGGGCCTCGCAGTCGTACCAGCGGCGCAGCGAGATCCCGTCGACGAGCTCCATCGCCAAATACAGCGCCTCGCCGTGGATCCCCACGTCGAAGACGGTCGCGACGTTGGGATGCGCGAGCTTGGCCATCGCCTGGGCCTCGCCCCGCAGCCGCTCGGCGGGCGATTGCGGACCCAGATGTCGGTCGGGGTGCAGCAGCTTGACCGCCACCTCGCGCTCGAGCTCGGGGTCCAGGGCCGCGTAGACCACCCCCACCGCGCCCGCGCCCAGCTCGCGAAGCACTCGGTATCGACCGATCTGCTCCGGCAGCGCCTCGGGCCGTGGCTCGCTCATTGTCGTGCAATCTAGCAGCCCTAGCGGGGGGCACGCGACTTTTTCGGACGCTCGGCGCCCGCGGCCCCGTCGCCGGGGGCCACCGCGCGTTTGGGGCCGGCCGCGGCGTGGGCGGGAGCCGCCGCCGCCGGGGCTATCCTGCCGCCGTGGCCAAGCGCTCCGTCGTCATCGGCACCGCCGGGCACATCGACCACGGCAAGACCACGCTGGTGCGTGCTCTGACCGGGATCGAGACCGACCGTCTCCCCGAGGAAAAGCGGCGCGGGATCACGATCGAGCTGGGCTTCGCGGCGTGGGCCGTCAGCGATGCCATCGCCGCGAGCATCGTCGACGTTCCCGGCCACGAAAACTTCGTGCGCACCATGGTCGCCGGCGCCGGCGGCATCGATGCGGTCATCCTCGTCGTCTCGGCCGAGGACGGCGTGATGCCGCAGACCCGCGAGCACCTCAACGTCTGCCGACTGCTCGGCGTTCGTCACGGGGTCGTGGCGCTGACCAAGGTCGACCGCCTCGAGGGCGACGCCGAAGCGGTCGAGCTCGCGGTCGACGACGTCCGCGAGAGCCTGCGCGGCAGCGTGTTCGAGGACGCGACGATCGTGCCGTGCTCGGGCCAGACCGGCGAGGGTATGGACGCGCTGCGCAAGGCGGTGATCGGCGTGGTGTCCAAGCTGCCGCGCCGCGCCACCGACGGCGACGTCATCCTGCCGCTGGACCGCGTGTTCACGATGAAGGGCCACGGCACCGTCGTGACCGGGACGCTGCTGTCGGGCATCGTCGATGCGCGCGGCGATCTGGCCCTGCGCCTGGAGCCCGCCGGCGAAGGTCGGCCGGCCCGACCGATCCGGGTGCGCGGCGTGCAGGTGCGGCACGAGGGCGAGCCGCGCGTGCTCGCGGGCAGCCGGATCGCGATCAACCTCGGCGGCATCGAGGTCGACGATCTGCACCGCGGTGACGTGCTCACCGACGGCGACCGCGTCGCTCGCACCGCGGTCTTTCACGCCTGGCTCACGCACCTGCCCGGCCGTCGCGCCCCGTGGAAGCACGGCGCCAGCGTGCAGGTGTGTGCCGGGACGGCGTTTTCGATCGGTCGACTCGATCCGCTCTGGACGCCGCCGCATGCCGAAGACGAGACCGCCCAGGCCGAGGCCGCAGTGATCGTCGCGCCCGACCGCGAGGGTCTGGTGCGCGTGCGTCTGGACCATCCGCTGCCGATCTGGCGGGGGCAGACGATCGTGCTGCGCGACTTCTCCGGTCCGGCGATCACGGCGTCCAGCGAGGACCACGGCCGGACGATGGGCGGCGGCATCGTCGTCGACCCTGCGCCGTCGCGCGGCCGCGGCCAACGTGGTCGGTGGATCGCGCTGGGCCGGGCGCTCGCCGGCGACGACCTCGACGCGCGCGTGTACGCGCTGGTCGAGGACGCGGGGCTCGAGGGGATCGAGCTGCCCGAGATCGTGTGCCGCAGCGGTGTCGGCGATGCGCAAGCACGCCTCCTCAAGCTCGCCGAGGGCAAGAAGGCCGAGCTGGCCCTCATCGGATCGCGGTGGGCCCACGTGCCCACGCTCGCGCCCCTCGCCGAGCTCGCCATCGGACATACCGACCGCTTCCACGCCAAGAATCCGATGCAGCCCGGCCTGTCGCGCGCCGCCCTCGAGGGCATGCTCGGCGAACGCATCCACCCCGCCCTCGCCAGCTGGGCCGTGCAGCGCGCGATCGATCGCGGGGCGCTCGCCCCGGTCGACGACAAGGGCACGCTCGCCCGCCCCGGCAAGGGCGTGGTCGCCGACGGCGAGCTGCCCGAGCACATGCAGCGCGTGCTCGACCAGTACGCGCAAAGCGGCGTGACCGCACCGACGATCAAGGAAGTGACCGCGGCCGTCGGCCTCGACCCCCGCAAGGCACTCGAGATCATCTCGGTCCTGCAGCGCACCGGTCGGCTCGTCAAGATCACCCCCGACATCTCGCTGACCAAGGAGAGCCACGACGACCTGCTCGACAAAGTCCGCGTGCAGCTGCGCGAGCACGGCGAGATCGACGTGCAAGTGCTCAAGCAGCTCACGGGCCTGTCGCGCAAGTACGTGGTCCCCTTCCTCGAGCACCTCGACCAGCTACAGATCACGGTCCGCTCCGGCGACACGCGCCGCGCGGGCCCGCGCTGCTGACATTGGTGTCGCGGTCGCGGCGTCGATGTCCGAGTCCGCCGCGGCTGCGCCGCCGCAAGTGACCGAAATCCGGATTGGTTCGGGCCTTGCACCAACGCGGGCCGGTCGCCCCGGCAAACCAAGCGCCCTAAGAGCGCCTTTGCCGGGGCGGCCATTGCACGGTCGCGGGGACGACCGGCGCCGCACGGGGTTGGCTCCGCACGGCGCACGTGGATGAGATCACGCGGGCTCGCTTGGCCCCCCTTGGGTTGGATGGATTCGATGAAACGCATTGCTCTCGCGCTCGCCGCAACCGTGTTCGGCGGTCTCGCCTACGCCACCCCCGACGTCGCCGAGGCGTGCGGTGGCACGTTCTGCGACAACGGCCCCGCCGCGATGACGAGCCCGGTCGATCAGACCGGCGAGACGATCCTCTTCGTGATCGACGAAGGCCGCGTGCAGGCCCACATTCAGATCGAGTACGACCCGCAGACGGACGCCGAGCGCTTTGCGTGGATCGTGCCGGTCATGGCTCCGCCCACGTTCTCGGTCGGTTCGCAGCAGCTGATGCTGAACCTGCAAAACGGCACCGTGCCGTCGTACGGGTTCGTCAACCAGTTCGACTTCTGTGGCGACGACTGGGACGACGGCTGGGACGGCGACTGGGACGGCTGCAGCGGGGGTGACGGCAACGCCGGCGGCGACAGTGGCGCGGGTGCGCCCGACGGCGGCGACGACGGTGGGACGACGGGTGGCGGCACCGAGGTGATCTCGCAGCAGACGGTCGGCGCCTTCGACATCGTCGTGCTCACCTCGACCTCGACCGAGGAGCTGATGACGTGGCTCGAGGACAACGGGTACTACCCGGATCCGAACGCCGCGCCCGTCTTCGACGAGTACCTGGCCGAGGGTGCCCTGTTCGCCGCGGCCCGGCTCACGCAGGGCGCCGAGGTCGGTGAGATCCACCCGATCGTCGTCGAGTACGAGGGCACCGAAGCGTGCGTACCGATCCGCCTGACCCGCATCGCCGCCAAGGACGACATGGACATCCGGACGTTCTTTCTCGGCGACACGCGCGTGGGTCCGCGCAACTACAAGCACGTCGAGCTCAACTCGGTGAAGCTGGACTGGACCAACCTCGGCGCCAACTACAAGGAAGTCGTCGCGATGGCCGTGGACGAGGCGGGTGGCCACGCGTTCGTCACCGAGTACGCCGGTCCCAGCGAGATCGTCGACGGCAGCAACCTGTTCAGCGAGTCCTGGGATGCCATCTCGTTGGCCGCGGCGCAGCCGACCACGGTCGTCGACATCCTGCAGGCACAAGGGCTGATGGACTGCACCAACGGGGTCGAGTGCACGTTCGGCCACCCGTTGATGGCCGGCATCCTCGCGGCGGTGCTCCCGGTGCCCGAGGGCATCGATCCGTACGACTTCTATACGTGCGTGGAGTGCTACGAAGGTCTGGTCGACCTCGAGGCCTGGAGCTCCGGCGAGTTCGTCGCGATGGTCGACAGCCGCATCATCGACCCCGGCAAGAACGCGCTCGCGCTGCTGCAGCAGTACGGCTACCTGACGCGGATGTACACCACGCTGTCGCCGCACGAGATGACCGAGGATCCGTTCTTCATGCCCAACCCCGACATGAAGGCGCTCGTCGATCACACGTCCGACGTCGGCACGCTCGACAACACCTGCAGCGGCAACCAGGAGATGAGCACGCCCACGGGCCACCTCGTCCGCCTCGAGACGTTCAATCAGTGGCCCGACATCGCGCCCGAGGAAATGCCCTGGGTCGAGCGCATCGAGCAGTTCACCGACGCCGGCGCGCCGATCGTCGAGGTCGACAATCGTGCGAAGATCGACGAGCTCGTCGCGGCCTGGAACGCGGGCACCGATGTCGACCTGCGCCCGGAGGCGCGAGGTGTCTGCGGCGGCTCCGAGGACGGAGGGTTCGACAGCGGCGGCGACCCCGGGGCGGACGCGGAGGACGGCGGTCGTCTCGGCGACGGGTCGTTCGGCAACTGCAGCTGCCGAGCGCCGGCCGACGGTGGCGGCGCGGGGTGGATGCTGATGCTGTTGGGGCTGGGCGCCGGGCTCGCGGCACGCCGACGTCGCGATTGATCGGGCGAAGGGCTCGACGAGGGCCGGCGTACATCGCCGCGCCGGTCCTGCTTCGCTCAGCCCGCGGTCAGGTCGATCGACGCCTCGGACGCCCACGCGTCGATCTCGGCGGCGTCCTCGTCCTGTCCCGTGGCTTCGAACACCTTGCGCGCGTCGGCGGCCATGCGCCCGGCCACGGCCCGGTCCCCTCCGTCGGCGACGATGGCCTTCGCGACCAGGAACCGGGTCCGCTCGGTGTCGCCGCCGGCCACCCCGGCGCGCTCGCGCAGCTCGAGCGCTCGGCGAAGGAGGACGAGCGCCCCCTTCGCGTCGCCCCGCTGAAGACGCACCTGCCCCAGCTCCGACAACGGGAACGCGAGCTTGGTGTCCATGGGACCGTTGGTCGCCTCGCGGATCTCGATCGCGCGCTCCCATCGTGCGATCGCCTCTTCGAGGTCGCCGCGATCGGCGAGCAAGCGCCCCTCGTTGTGCAGCACGGATGCCACCTCCGGCGCGTTGGGCCCCTTGGCCCGCTCCAGGGCTTCGCGAGCGCGCCGGTAGGCGGACAGGGCGGCCACGTCGTCGCCCGCCTGCCGGTACAGCATGCCCAGATTGCCCAGCGCCTGTCCGACCAGCGTGCTGCCCTCGTCGTCACTGGCCATCGCGACCCGCAGCGACGCTTCCATCGTCTCGATCGCCCCCTCGAGATCCCCGGCAGCGTGCTTGCCGAGCGCGATGGAGTTGAGGGTGTCGGCCACCTTCGGGTGGTCGTCGCCGAACGTCGACTTCGCCAGCGCGAGCGCCTCGAGGTGGTAGTCGAGCGACCCCTTGCGATCTCCCATCCCCGCCAGCGCGTTGCCGACGCTGTTGAGCGAGGAGATGACGTAGGGGTGGCCGGGCAGCTCGCGCTTGCGGATCTCGAGCGTCTCACGGTGCAGGGCCAGCGCTTCGTTGTAGCGCCCCAGACGAAACCAATCGTGGCCGATGTTGTTCATCAACATCGTGCGTAGCCGGACGTCGTCGATGCCGGCCTCGTCGCACAGCGCCAGCGCGCGCTCGAGCACGTCGACCGACGCCGCGTGGTCGTTGCGGTGGGAGAGCACGGTGGCCTCGGCCACCCACAGCGCGACCTGGTCGTAGGGATCGTTGCCCAGCTGCACCAGCGCGGCCTCGGCTTGGTGCAGCCAGTTGTCGGCGGCCTCGAAATCGCCCCGGACCTTGGCGACGACCTGCGCGAGCAGGTTCGCCGCGCGCAGCTCGACGGCGCGGTAGCGAAGGTCGTGCGCGAGGAAGTAGGCCGTCTCGAGGTTGGCGATCGCCTCGTCGTCGTCCTTGACCTGGTGGCGCAGCTGTCCGACCTCCACGAGAACCTCCGCGCGCAGGGGGGCAAAGCCCAGGGCATCGGCTTCGGAGACCAGGCCCTCGACCTCCGCCAGCGCGGCCTTCCACTCGCCGGCGCTGTGGCGCGAGCGCGCGCGGTCCAGACGCGCCCGCACGCGGTCGACTCGCTCCGCCAGCGCCGCGTCACCGGGTCGAAGCTCGAGGTCTGACTGCGCGGTCCGACACGCCGAAGGTCTGGGCAGCTGATCGACGATCGCGTCCGCGCCCTGCCACACCGCGACGTCGCCCTCGGCCAGGACCGACAGCGCGGCGTCCAGGCTCGTCGTCTGCGCGTGCAGACAATCGAGCCGTGACGCGCTCGGTGGGGCCTGGGCGACACAGACCTCGCGGTGGACGTCGCGCCACTGCCGGGCGAACGCGTCGACGCGCGGCTCGACGCGCGCCCACCCGCGGGCGAAGACTTCGCCGAGCCCGGTCGCATGCGCGGCGAGCTCGGCCCTTCGCGCTTCGTCGAGGCGCTGCGCAAACGCGGTCTGCAGCACCTCGCATCGATCGACCTCGGACGCGGGCCACACCGTCACGCCCACGGCGGCGGCGGCGGCCACCAGACCGAGCGCCCCGCCGGCTACCCAGCGCGGACGCCCGCGCGCACGCTCGAGCGCGTCGATGAAGACCTGCATCGACGGCCACCGGCGCGAGCCCTCCGGATCGAGACCACGTTCGACGACGAGCCGGAGTCGGCGAGGAAGGGCCAGCCAGCGGGGCGAGCGACGTGGACGTTGCTGGAGCTTGGCGTCGCGCAAGGTCGCAAAGTCCTCGCCGACGAACGGCATCTCCCCCGCCAGCGCTTCGAACAGGGCCAGGCACAAGGCGTACTGATCCGTCGCCGCCGTCAGCTGCGCCCCGAAGTACTGCTCGGGCGCCATGTACTTGGGCGTGCCGTAGACGAGACGGGCCCCGTTTGCCCCGGTCGCGCTGTCGTCCTCGCCGTCGAGCGAGCCGGAGCTCGACCACGGCTGGCGCGTGCGCCGGCGTTCCTCGGTCTCGACCGCGAGGCCGAAGTCGAGCACCTTCGCGGTGCCCGTGGCGTCGATCATCAGATTGGACGGCTTGAAGTCGCGGTGAACGAGGCCGGCGTCGTGGGCGGCCGCGAGCCCCCGCGCCGCGGCCACGAAGACGTCGACGATCTCCCGCGCCGAGCGGGGCCGCGCGGCGAGCCACGCGCACAGGTCGACGCCGTCGACGACCTCCATGGCGATGAAGACGTCGCCCTCGTGCTCGCCGACATCGAAGACGGTCACCACGTTGGGGTGCTGCAGCTGCGCCATCGCTCGCGCCTCGTGCAGCATCCGCACGCGCCCGGCCGTCACGTCGCCGTTGCGACCACGGTAGCGATGCAGCTTGATCGCCACGGTGCGGTCGAGCTGCGGATCGTGGGCCGACAGCACGTGACCCATCCCCCCCAAGCCGATGTGGCCGTCGACGACGAACCGTCCGATCGTGGCCGGGAGCTCGGGTCTGTCCCGTGCCCCCGCCGGGGGTGGCTCGAGCGCGAGGGTCGCGTCGTCGTCGTGCGTCGCGGAGCCGTCCACCGCTTTGCAGCGTAACAGTGATGACACGTTCGCACGACGGCTCGGGCCCGACGGCCACGGCGACAAGACCGGTGTCACGACGGCCGCGACGACGAGCGCGGGAACGAGCGGTGCGGACTCGCAACCACCGCGGACACGCAACGCGCCCGGCCGATCTCACCACGTCGATCGAACCGAACGACCCGACCGACCGGGGCTCGGATTCGACCTCCGCAGGCCTCGCGGCGACGCGGCGCCGTCGCGCTGGCGCGTCGCCGTCGAGGTCGTCGCGAACGTCAGGCCGGCTGGGCCGCGCCGCCGCTGGGCAGACGGCGTCCGCGCTCGCCTTCGCCCTCGCCGAGCCACGGCGCGCCGAGGGTCCGCGACGCCGGCCGCAGCAGGTAGGAAGCCACGGCGAGGGCGGCCAGCACCAGCGTCGGGGACGAGGGTCCGATGGCATCGCCGGCGAACATGTGCGACGCGAACGCGCCGGTCATCTGGAACATCACGCCCGCGTAGGCCCATTCCTTGAGGCGCGGCAGGCCGGGCGCGAGCAGCACCACGGCGCCGGCGACCATCCACAGTCCGAGGATCGTCAGCAGGTACGGCGGATAGCCGAGATGGGTGATGCCCTCGAGGAGCTTCGGGTCGGCGGTCAGCTTCATCGTTCCGCTGCCGAGCAATCCGACGGCGAGCAACGCGGTGGAGGACCAGTAGGCGATCGTGCGTTTCATGGTTCGGGTCTCTCTTTCCGAGGACGACGCCAACCTAGGCCCTCGACCGCATGACCGAAATGCGAGATAATGAGAATCATCTGCTCATATTTGAGCAGATTGCACGGAACCGCCGATGGACGTCGATCTGCCCGAGACCAGCGAGCTGCAGGCATTCGTGCGCACCGCGGAGACCGGGTCGATCTCGGCCGCGGCACGAGAGCTCGGCGTTCCCCGCGCCACGGTCAGCCGCCGCATCGAGCGACTCGAAGAACGCCTCGCGACCCGGCTGATGCGACGAACGACGAGGCAGCTACGGCTCACCGACGCGGGCCGCGAACTGTTCGACCGCGCCCGCCTCGCGATCGATGCGGCCCGCGATGCGGCCGAGACGGTGCGCCGGCACGACGACGTGCCGCGCGGCCTGCTACGGATCTCGATGCCGTCGGTCAGCGGTGTCCTCGGCGACGTCGTTCACGAGTTCATCGCGCGCTACCCCCAGGTCAACCTCGAGCTGATCCGCTCCAGCGTCCACGAGGACCTGGTCGCCCGCAACATCGACGTGGCGCTACGCGCCGGCACCCACATCGATCCGGGGCTGACGATGCGCAAGCTGAGCATGATGGACCTGATCGCCGTCGCGAGCCCCGACTACCTCGCGGCCGCCCCTCGCCTTCGCACGCTCTCGGACCTGTCGCAGCATCGACTGCTCGTGGGGTTCGACCGCGGCCAGACGCCGGCGACCCACTGGCCATGCCGCGATGGAAGCCGGGTTCGCGTGCGTGCCTACCTCGCCGTCAACGACATCGACTTCGTGCACCACGCCGCGCTGCGCGGCACCGGCATCACCCTGCTACCGCAGCTGGCCGCGACGGCGGACCTCGACGCGGGTCGGCTCCGTCCCGTGCTCCCGCGCAAGCTCGGCACGCAGTCGTTTCTCGCGCTCGTGTACCCCGAAAAGCAGCTGATGAAGGCCAGCGCCCGGGCGTTCATCGACTATCTGGTCGGCCGCCTCGATCCGCAGACCCTGCAATGGGCGCGATGACGCACGACCCGGCGGGCCCGGGGTCGTCGAAGGCTCCGACCGCGACAAGTGCCGTGCCGGCGCAAGGAAGGCGACGCCCCTCGACACACGGCCGACGGTGATCAGACTCCGAGCATGATCGCCGCCTCCCTGGGCCTCGCGGCCGGGTGGCTGGCCCTGGCCCCAGCCACGTCCCCGGATTTCTCCCAACCCGAACCCCACGAATCGCTCGTCACCACGCCGGCCCCGGCCAAGGCACCGATCGGCGTGCGGTGGAAGCTCGCCGGCGAGCTCGGCACGATCGGGGTCTTGAGTCATCGCCTGCAACTGTCGCGCAACTCGACGTACTTCGACCTTCGTCGTGACGGAAACCAGGACACGATGTTCCTCTTCGGCCGGATCTCGACCGAGCTCGAGGTCGACGATCACCACGAGATCGTCTTGCTGTATCAGCCGCTGCGGCTGAGAACGGAAACCGTGCTCACCACGCCGCTGCTGGCCGACGGTACGACATTCGCCCCGGGTACCGGGCTGGACGTCTTCTACGGATTCGACTTCTACCGCGCCAGCTACATGTACGACTTCTTCACCGACTACGACGACGAGGTCGCGATCGGTGGAGGCATTCAGTTTCGCAACGCACGCACGAGCTACGTCTCCAAGGACGGCACGCAAACGGTCGTCAACACCAACTTCGGCCCGGTGCCGACGATCAAGTTCCGCGCCCGCCACGGTCTGGACCGCGTCAACTTCTGGTACGGCACCGAGATCGACGGTTTTTACGCCAACCTGCCGTTCCTCAACGGGGGCAACGATCCCGTGGAGGGTCTGATCATCGACGCGAACGTCCGCGCGGGCTTCACGGTCATGGACCGCATCAAGCCGTACGCCAACGTTCGCTACCTCGGTGGGGGCGCGACCGGCAGCGACAGCGACAGCACGGGACCCGGCGACGGCTACAATCGCAACTGGCTGCACACGCTGGCGGTCTCGCTCGGGGCCGAGGTCACCTTCGGCGTCGTCGCGCGGGATCGCGACGCCCGCGACCGCGAGGTGGCGGCGCGGAAGGCACGACGGAGGCATCGGCGGCGCTGAGCCTCACCCGAGGGTCGCGAGCAAGTCGGCGACTTCGAGGGCGGGGGCCACCCGCACCGTCAGCGCGTCGGCGTCGGTGGGATGCGGCAGCGTGAGCTCGGTGCACCACAGCAGGAGCCGGTGGACGCCGAACCGCTCGCGAAAGACGCGGTTGTGGCGGCCCTCGCCGTGACGCACGTCGCCGACGATCGGGTGACGGACGTGGGCGAGGTGGCGGCGCAGCTGGTGCGTCCGACCGGTACGCGGGTGCAGGCGCACGAGTGCGTAGCGGCTGGTCGGGTAGCGCGTCACCGGCAGCGGCAGCTCCCAGGTCCGCTCGCGGTGGTAGTCGGTGACGGCCGGCTGCGGCGGACCCTCTCGGTCCTCGGGGGCCAGGGGCGCATCGATGCGACCGGACGGATCGGGCCAGCCACGCACGATCGCACCGTACGTCTTGGTGACGAGGCCTCGTCCGAACGCGGTCCCGAGTCGACCGGCCGTCTCCTTCGACAGCGCGAAGACCACCGGCCCCGAGGTCGCGCGGTCCAGGCGATGGACCGGCCACACGTACTGGCCGACCGCATCGCGCACCTGGTGCAGCAGCGCGTAGCGATCGGTCCCGCGGTTGGGATGGACGCACAGGCCGCTGGGCTTGTCGACGACCACGATCTCGTCGTCGCGGTGGACGACGACCACCGCGGCGGGTTCGGCAGTCACCGGGGCTGCACCTGCACTCGCACGCCGTCCTTGGGACGCAACGTCACGGTCGCCATCAGTCCGAGCTCGTGAGTGGGATCGGGCGCCACCGACAGGTGCTGCATCACCGTCGCGAGCACCAGCGTCGCTTCGAGCAGCGCGAAATGGTTGCCCACGCAGATCCGAGTACCTCCGCCGAACGGAAAGTAGGCGAAGCGTGGCAGGTTCTCGGTCCGGCCATCGCGCCAACGATCGGGATCGAAGACGAGCGGATCGGGAAACCACCGCGCGTCGCGGTGGACCACCCACTGCGCGCACAATACTTGGCAGCCGCGCGGCAGGGTCCACCCGGCGATCTCGATGTCCTGCAGCGGCTCGCGGCCCACGAGGTAGGCCGGCGGGTACAGCCTCATCGCTTCCTTGATCACCGCGTCGCACAGCGGCAGCTTCGAGAGGTCGTCGAGGGTCGCGCGCCGCGAGCCGAGCACCTCGTCGACCTCTGCATGGACGCGGCGCTGCACCAACGGGTCGCGGGCGAGCAGCCACAGCGCGTACGACAGTGCGAGCGCCGTGGTCTCGTGCCCGGCGAGGAATACCGTGGCCACCTCGTCGCGCAGCTGGCGGTCGGACATGCCGACGCCGTCGTCGTCGCGCGCCGCGAGCAGATGCCCGAGCAGGTCGTCCCCTCCCCCGCCGGCCTCGCGACGGCCGCGGATCAGTCCGTACAGGATCTCGTCGAGCTGGGTCGTCGCGTCGTCGAGCACCGCGTGGGCCTTGCGTCGCAGCGCGCGTGGCACCACCCGACGCCAGGTCAGGTAGTTGTCCGCAAAGCCCGTCATGAGGGTCTCGACGATCTCGCCGACCCGATCGGTGTCGGGTAGCGTCGTCTCGCCGAACATGGTGCGCAGCACGATCTCGAGGGTGACCACCATCATGTCGGCGTGCACGTCGTGGACGCCGCCGGTGCGCAGCCGCGACAGACGGTTCCACGTCGCGTCCACCATCGTGTCGGCGAACTTGCCGATCTGCGTGCGCTGAAACGTGGGCGCGGCGATCTTGCGCTGCCGCCTCCACAGCCGCCCCTCCGACGTCAGCAGGCCACGACCGACGAACCGCGACAGCTCGTGCGTGGGCTCGTCCTTCATCACCTTCGCGTGCGCGCCCACGAGCAGGTCGGCGATGTCGTCGGGGTGCGACAGCAGGTACGTGTGCGAGCCGAGCAGGTCGACGAACACGACATCGCCGTAGAGGGCGCAGTACCGGGTGATCGCCGCGAGTGGATCCCCTCGAAAGTCGAGCGCACCGCCCACGACGGGGAAATTGCGCGGACCCGGCGGCCGCGCCAGACCCCGATACGTCCGCGGTTGCGCGACGTCGACGCGGCGTCGCGGCACGACTGTGGAGGATGTCACCGGCGGCAAAGACACCACGGGCGAGGATGCCACGGCCTGCTAAGGTGGTTGGCGATGGCCGGTTTGTGTGTCGTGGGTCTTCTGTGGCTGTGCGCGCCGGCGGCCCCGGACTTCGCCCCGGACGACGTGTCGTTCGGGGTCGGCTGGGCCGTCAGCCACGCGACGTCGCCGACGCTCGTCGAGGCCGGTTCCTCGCCACGGGTCGACGCGTCGCAACCGGCGGCGGCCGCCGCCGACGACGACGACGCGCAGACGAAGGTCGCGAACGCGGCGACGACCGAGCCGGCCGCCCCGCGTCCGAAGGCCCCCCCGCCGAAGGTGCGACCGTTCGCGCACCGCAGCGATCTCGACGCCCGGATCCGGGAGGCTCGGCGGGCCCGCGCGATCGCGACGGGCTTCGCCGGCGCGGTCATGGGCGCCACGGCGGCCTACGGGATCATGCGTGCGGTAGAGGCGCAGCACGAGATGGCGGCGATCCGCAACGAGCCTCGGCCCAGCCAATTCAAGCCCATGCACCCGCGTTAGTGGCCACGTCGGTGAGCCGGCGTACCCCGGTGGCGTTGGGGGCCCGAGGAGACGCCCCGCAGTTACGCATGTGCACCGAGGGATCGCTACGTAGTAGGGCGTAGCGCGTCGTCCGTGCGGTCCTCCGTACAAAACAAACTCTTCGACGGCGAAGGCTCCAGTGCCACAATGACCGCGGGTGTGGGGTCAGCGGGGCGTTCGTGGGGAACGACCTTCGCATCGACCACGTCACCGACGCGAAGCAGGAGCGCAGGTGAAGCAAACGATCGTGATCGCAGCCATGACCGCCGGGATGAGCCTCGGCGTCGCGGGCTGTAACCAAGACAGCGAGGACGGGTTCGATCCGCTCGGCGCTCCGGCGGCCGACGGAGGCGACGCAGCCGATGGTGGCGACGCAGCCGACGGGGGCGATGCCGCCGATGGTGGCGACGCCGACGGTGGCGACGGCGGCTCGGCCGGCGGACAAGATGCACTCACGCCGCAGCAGGTGCGCACGTACCTGTCGCGCATCGCCCCGTACCTCGTGGGTCGCTCGCTCACGTACGAGGAAGGCGTACTCATCGACGCGCAGGGAGAGGCCGTGCTCTACGACATCGTCGAGGGCTGGACCGGCACACCTGGTTTCGGCGACGCGATTCGCTACCTCATTCAGACCGAGCTGCACGCCAGCGGCAGTGCGGGCGGCGTCGACTTCGAGCTGCCCGGCAACCTCGCCTACGAGGTCGCGACGCAGGACCTGCCCTGGTCGACGATCCTCACCGCGGACTACTGCGTCGACGAGCTCGGTGCGCACATCGAGTGCGACACCGGCTCGCCGTACACGGCGGGCGTGCTGACGACCAAGGCCTACCTCATCCCCAACAAGGGTCGCTTCAACCTCTCGCGCGCCAAGCTGATGCTCGAGGTGTTCGCCTGTCGGATCTACCCGATGGAGCACGAGGTTCAGCCGCCGCTCGAAAAGGACGCGCTCATCCCCATGTTCCAGGCCGAGAACGCCTCGGAGCAGACGGTCGAAGAGGCGCAAGGCGGCTTCGGCAACGGCCAGGGCTGCTACACGTGCCACAGCCAGTTCGGCGCCCACGCGCAGCTGTTCGTCCGGTTCGACCAGGACGGCAACTGGCGCTCCGATGCCACCGGCGTGCAGGCCGTCGACGACGAGCTCGGTCGCTCCTTCGACGGGCTGTACGCGTCGCACTTCGACGATCCCCTCGCCTCGGCGAACGAGCAGACGCAAGTGTTCGGACAGACGGTGGCCAACCTCGCCGAAGCGGCCGAGGTCATCACCGACAACCGACTGTTCCGCGAGTGCACGGTCAAGAACGTGCTGACCCATCCGTTCGGACTCGCGGCGGGTGTCTCCGACGACGTGGAGGAGGACCTGATCGGACGGCTGACCGACGAAGTCGAGGCGGTCAGCCCCGACGCCACGATCGCGGAGTACGTGCTGGAGATCTTCACCGACGACCAAGTCGTCCGCACCACGCTGGCGGGTCTGGAGGACGAACAGTGAGCAAGACGCACAAGATCGAACGGGTCGCCCCATTCCGGCGCCGCAACTTCCTGCGCCTGCTCGGCTCCATGGTCGGCGGCGCGATGATCCCCACCGGGGTTCGCTACGCGATCTACGACGACCTCGTCGGCGAGGCGAAGGCCGGCGGCATGATCGGCGACATCCCGACGTACTTCATCGAGATCAACCTGCGCGACCAGTGGGACTTCATGCACGTGTTCGTGCCTCCCGGCATCGTGTCGGCGGGCCCGAACCTGATGCGCGGCGGCAGCGGCAACCAGTGCACGCTCTTTTACGACCCGCAGTCGCAGCTGACCTCGCACGCCAACAACTTCTATACGACGCCGGACTCGGCGGCCCTCGTGCCGCACCTGGACTCGATCGCGATCTGCGAGCTCAACGAGATCTGCACCGGGGCCATCCACGGCCACGAGGCGGTCAACGCGATGCGCTCGCCGGGACGCAGCAAGTCGCAGGGCGCAGGCCAGATGGCGGTGTGGGAGCAGGAGCCCGGCTTCGGCGAGCAGGGCAACGACTACTACTACTCGTCGACGCCGACGCCGGCCGCGCTGCACAACTGGTATCAGAAGCAGCTGACGCCCAGCGGTCTGCGCAACGGCATCACGATGAAGTACATCAGCCGCTTCCACACGGTCTGCCACTACGGGGCGGGTCTGGCGGATGCGGAGCTGACCCGGATCCAGACGGTCGACCAGCTGTTCCAGGAGTTCCCGGACACGGTCGAAGACCTCAACATCCTGCCCACGGCCGAGGAGGCGGACCTGCTCAAGGACGTGCTCGAGCGCGTGGATGCGGACTTCTTCGCACGCTACGGCTACGCGGGGATGGCCAAGACCAAGCACGCGACCAACCTCGCCGAGGCGGCCGGGCTGTGGCACACGGGCGAGACCCAGGTGGTCTCCATGCCGCTGACCCAAGAAGAGATCGACTACTGGAGCGCCGGCGTGCCCGACCAGGTCGGTGACAACATCAAGGCCCAGATCTGGGAGCAGGCGGCGTGGGCGTTCAAGCTCATCTCGCACGACATCACCCGCACGGTGTCCTTGGAGTTCGACTACCTCGACGTGCACGAGACGCGCGGTGAGGGCGTGATGAACACGATGGGGCTGCAGTGCGCGCTGCCGCTGGCCCGGCTCATCGAGAGCCTCAAGGCCGCCGGCATCTACGAGCAGACGGTCATCGCAGTGTTCTCCACCGACGGTGGCCGCTCGCCCGCCGCGAACTCCTACGGCAACTCGGGCAAGAACACGCTGCTGCTGGCCGGACGCAACATCCGGCCGGGCTACTACGGCGACGTGGGCGTCGAGGGTCCCAGCGGCGACGGGCACAACTACAACTACCGCGTGCCCGACCCGGTGACCGGCGCGCTCGGGCCGGCGGTCACCAACAACGACCGACTCGACGGGGCGCACGCGTGGCGCACGGTGATGACCGCGCTGGAGATTCCGGCCTCGATTCAGGACCAGTACCCCTCCGTAGCCGGCAAGTCGCCGCTGCAGTTCATGCTCAACACCTGAGGAAAGGAGACCAGACGATGCGACGATTCATCCTACTGAGCGCACTCTCGGCCGCCACCTCGGGTCTGGCGGGCTGCTACTCGGGCCTGTCCGACAGTGGCCGCAACTCCGGCGTGGCGATGTCGGGCGCCGACGGCGACGGCGACGGCGACGGCGCCGACGGTGGTGGCGACGC
Source organism: uncultured Pseudomonadota bacterium (assembly GCA_937896535.1). Lineage (GTDB taxonomy): Bacteria > Myxococcota_A > Polyangia > Nannocystales > Nannocystaceae > CALBMM01. Next base: position 423 of record CALBMM010000113.1, on the reverse strand, counting down.
CGCCGACGACGACGGCGCTCCGGCGGCGGACGGGGCGGACGGCGATGCCGACGACCCGTTCAACGTGCCGGGCGACGAGGTCAAGCTCCTGCCCTTCCCCGTCCGAATGGCGAACTTGTCGGCGCTCACCGGCGCCGCGCTGACGCACCCGATCTTCTTCGAGCTGTACGAGCTGCGCTACCAGCTCGGCGACCACGACTACTCGCAGCTCGTGGCGCCGGACCTGCGCTGGTCGCCGCAGAAGATGCAGAACTGGGTGCGCGGGCTGCTGCCGGTGTGCGACTCGGACGTGATGCAGTCCAAGTACCCCGACCTCGTCGACGACCCCACGCCGCTCATCCGCGATGCCTTCGGCCGAGATCCGGTGGACACCGACCTCGCCCCGCTCACCGACATCGCCAGCTCGACCCAGCCGGACGCGAT
>CALBMM010000112.1 GCA_937896535.1 uncultured Pseudomonadota bacterium | reverse complement strand
GGCGGTTCCCTTTTGCCCCCCGCCACCGGTTTGCGTGCTTGGAGCGTGGCGACGCGCGCGGGTTCCCCCCGCCGCTCCTTTAGAACAGCGAGAGGTTTGCGGCTTGTTTTTCGGCGCCCCAGCTGCGGCGGACTTCGGGGGGGAGGTCGCCGTGGGTGGATTCGTAGGCGGACAGGAAGCGGCGGGTGGCGGCGTTGAGGTAGCCGCCGCCGCGGATCTCGCCGAACTCCGGCTCGTAGCGGCGTGCGATCTCGGCGAAGGCGGCGTCGCGGGCGTCCTTGGCCAGGATCGACGCGGCCGCGACGGCGACATGCACGTCCTCGCCATGATTGACCGCGCGCAGTCGCGGGTAGCGGGCGCGCAGCGGGGCGAACAACACCTTGCCGTCGCAGATGATCGTGGCGTCGCGATCGGCCTTGCCGCGCTGCAGCAGCCTGACGACGATCTTGCGCTCGAGCGCGTTGAGCTGCCCCTGAAAGACGTGGCGATCGATCTCGGCGGGAGAGACGAGCTCGAGGTGCCAGCACGGCACCAGGTCGCGGATCTGCGTGGCGAGCTCGGCTCGGGCGGCGATCGCCTCCGGGCCGGCGCCGAACTTCTTGCTGTCGGCGACGCCGAGGTCCTTGAGCTTGCGGGTCGTCGCCGGGGCGACACCGACCACCGCGATCGCCATCGGACCGAGGATCGGGCCGCGGCCCGCCTCGTCCGCGCCCCACAGCAGCTTCACGCCTCGGTGTCCTCCAACGCATCGATGCCGCCCAGCAGCGCATCGATCGACGTGACGATCGACGCGCGCAGGCGCATCGCCTCGGCGCGGGGAGCCGAGCTCGCTTCGCGGTCTGCTCGGCTGCGGGCGCGCTCCACCTCGCGCACGAGCAGCCGCGCCCGACGTGCCCACGCGCGCGCGATCGGCCGCAGCGCTTCGCGAAGGCCGGCGCGCATGGCCGCTTCGCCATCGGCGATCTTGCCGCTGTGAGCGTCGAGCGTGTCGGTGACGAAGCCGGCGTCGATGAGCCCTTCGATGTGCCCCTGCGCCCACGCGACGAAGATCTCGTCGAGCACCCTGCCCGCGCTCGGATCTCGGCGGCCGACATCGGTCAGCGCGCGACGCATCGCGTCGGTCAGACCTTCGCGCACCGTCGCCGCGAGGTACTCGTGGTCGAGCGGATCGAGCGGTCCCTTGTTGCGACCCTTGCGGGCGATCAGCACGCCGAGTCCGAGGCCCTCTCGCGTCAGCAGGTCGTCGAGCGCCAGCACCTCGCGCTCGACCGCGTCGCCGAACTCGACCAGCAAGCGGTACACCGGCGGCCGATCGCGACGCACGCCGGCCAGGCCCGCGTCGGCGGTGGCCTCGAGCTGCGTCACGGCCTGCTCGGTCGCGTCGCGGGCCGACTGCAGCGCATCGGTGAAGCGCCGCACCGTCACGGCGCGCTTGAGCTCGCGGGCGCGCTGCAAGAACTCGCGCTCCAGTGCCGCCTCCACCGGCGCGAAGGGATCTTCGCCTTTGCCCCCTTCGGTGCGGAACTCGAGGGCATCGCGGGCACACAGCGGCACGACCTCCACGAGCACTTCGCCGAGCTGCTCGCGCAGGTAGTCGGCGAGCTCCTGCTTTTCGTCGTCGTCGAGGGTGTCGACCTTGTTGAGCACCCCCAGGACGCGGCGTCCGCCGGCGCGCAGGCTCTGCAGCATCCCGACCTCGGTCGCCGCCCCGGTGCGCGTGGCCGAGAACAGCCAGATCACCGCGTCGGCTTCGTCGAGAAACTCGCGGGCGACCTGCTCGTGGAACGGATCGAGCGCGTTGAGTCCCGGCGTGTCGACGACCGCGGCCTCGCCCATGCGATCGCCGGTGCGCTCGATCTCGACATGGCGGATCTGGGTGGCGCGCTCGGTGTCCAGGCCGTGCAAGAAGGTATGGACGTCGTCGCCGGACAGGGTCGCGATCCGGCCGTCGCGGTAGTGGACCTGCGCGCCGCCCGTGCTGCCCCGGCGAAACACGTTGATCGTGGTCGTCGTCGGCAGCACGCCCATCGGAGCGACCGCCTCGCCGAGCAGCGCGTTGACGAACGTGGACTTGCCCGCGGAAAACTCGCCCATGATCGCGATCGTCAGCGGCCGCGCCAGTCGCTCGCGCGCCGCGACGACCTTCGCCATCGCATCGGCCACGCCCGCGAGCGAGACACCGAGCACACGGTTGGGCACGGCCGCCAGCAGCGTCGTGGCGCCGGCCAGAAGGTCTTCGAGGCGCTTGCCACCGCCGGGCGTCGCGAGCTCGGCGAGCAGGCGACGCGCGCGAGCGTTGCGAGGCCACTGCACGAGCGCTTCCACGAGCAGGTCTTGTGCGAGATCCGACTGGCCCTTGGACGTCGCCAGCTCGGCGCCGGCCAGCGCTCGCTGACTCGACAGCAGCGCGTGTCGCAGGTCGGGGTTGCGTACGGGGCTCAGCGGATCGGGCCCACGCACGCCCCCGACGTCGGGGTCGGCACGAAAGCGCACGGTGGGACCGGCCACGAAGTCGGCCAGCGCGTCCTCGCCCGCGGAGATCCGACGACGCGCGCGAACGATCCGCAGCTCTTCGGGGGCGGTGCCCTCGTCGCGACGCAAGCGGGCGTCGACGAGCTCGCGCACCGCCTCGGCGTCGGCGGCGTCCAGGCGCAGCGCGACGTGGGCGAGCTCCGCGAGGTGACGGTCGCGCGATCCGGCAGGCGCCGCCTTGGCGGCTTGCGCGAGCGCGGCGACGACCTCGGCCGGCCACGCCGCCGCGGTCGGCTCGTCGTCGTCGTCGTCCGTGCCATCGTCGTCGGCGTCGCGACGCACGAGCTCGGCCAATGCCCAGATCCGGCGCCGCGCCGGGTCGTCGCTGTCGCCTTGCAGGTAGCGCAGCGCGATCGTGCCGAGGTCGGCCTGGTCGTCGGGCAGCCCGACGCAGATCCCCACGTACAGTCGCGTCAGGTCGTGGGCGGTGTCGTCCGACAGCTCGTCGAGCATCGCGTGCGCGCCGACCTTGTCGCCCTTGGCCGCATAGACCCGCGCCACGAGCGACTGGGCCAGCGCGCTCTTTTCGTTGCGGCGCAACGCGTCCAGCCCCCACGTCTCGGCGTCGGGAATGCGATCGGCCGCCAGCAGCAGCATCACGCCGTGACGCAGCACGATGTCGCGCAGCGGCGTGCCCATCTCGGCCGGCAACCGGCTGCGCGCCTTGTGCAGCTCTCGCAGCGCGCGGTCTTCCTCGCCGCGAGCGAGCTGCGCGAGCGCGGCCAACAAGTGCGTGAGCAGGCGGATCTCGTCGTCGTCGGTCTTGGACTCGCCGAGATCGGCGGCCGCGCGACGAAGATGGTCGAGCGCCTTCTCCGGCTCGTCGCTCGCGAGCTTGATCGCGCCCTGCAGCAGCTGCTGCGGTCCGCCCCCGAGCTTCTCTTGCAGCCCCGCCGCCGCGTCTTCGAGCGTCTTGGTCGGGCGTCCGCCCAGCGCGAGCTGGTGCATCGCCCCGAGCCCGAGCGCAAGGTGAAGGTGCGGCGCGTCGGGGTGATCGGCTTGCAGCTTGCGGGCGCGCGCGACAGCCTCGTCGGCCGCGCCCGCGTAGCGAGCGGTGCGAAGATCGTCGAGAGGTCCTTCGAGCTCCTTGGGGATCGAGACCGATCCGGAGACCTCCGCGACCAGCTCGGTGACCCGTCGGGCCCAGCCGCCGATCGCATCCGAGACCGAGCGGCGTGCTTTGGGCGATTCGGGCTCGTCGGCCATGGACCCGGAGCTTACCCTGCCGTGGCCGACAGCGAATCGAGCTCGCGGCGCAACTGGGCCAACGACCGTTCGAGCTCGTGGTAGCGCGCGATCGTATCGGTGCGGCGCTTGTGCTCGGCCGCGTCGTCGTGCGGCGCCTCGGCTTCGTCGGTTTGGGCGGCCGTGTCGCCTTCGGTCGCTTCGAGGCGGGCCCGCGCCGCCGACAGCACGTCGCGCAGCTGCTCGCCGAGGGCGACGTTGGCGAGCACGAGGTGCTCCTCGAGGGCCTGCACGTGTCGGTCGACGACGCGCTCGATCCCCTCGGCCAGCGCTCCGGACGCTTCGGCGAGCGCGTCGGGCAGCAGCGCCCGGGCCTTGTCGCGGGCGATTCGCAGCGACCGCTCGCGCAAGAAGACCGTGGTCAGCGGGCCCGCGATCGTCATCGCCAGACCGGCGCCGAGACTGCCGAAGTACATCACCGCGGTGCCGGCCACGCCGATCGCGACCAAGCTGGCCTCGAGCACGACCGAAGGCGGGTCGATGTAGATCGGTGGTCCGCGAAAGCCCAGGCGCAGGGTGGCGTGAAACAGTCGTCGTCGCGCTTGCTCGCCGTGGGTGCGGATCGCCGTCTTGGTCAGCTCTTCGAGCTCTTCGCGCAGCCGCTCGGACTCGTCCCGCGAAAACGCCAGCAGCGCGTCGTGCAACGAACCCGGCAGCAGGCTCGACAGCGTGCGCTGGTTGGCGGTCTTGATCGTCGCCAGCGTCGCTTCGAGCAGCTCCTTTTCGAACGCGTCGATGCGGGACTTGGAAGCGTCCACGAGCTGGCGCTTGGACTTGGCCAGCTGCTCGCGCAGCGTGACCAGATCCGACTCGTGGCCGACCAGGTCCTTCTCGACCGCGCGGATCTCCTTGCGCAGCTGGGCCGATTGCAGCGTCGCGGCACGCGAGGCGATCGCGGCGTTGTGGGCCACGAGCGCGCAGTGACGCTGCAGGCTCGCGCGCGCTCGTGCGGGCAGCATGTCCCGGGCCAGCATCGCGATCTCGCGCAGGCGCTGCCGCAAGCGCCGGACCTCCGCCACCCCGAGCGTGTCGTCATCGGGCCGTCGCGTGGCGCCGCGGGCGTCGGTCTGGAAGATCTCGACGGCGTCGGCGGCATCGGTACCGGTCACGGCCGTGACCTCGCGCTGGAGGTGTTCGACGAGCTTGGGTCGATCGTCGGCGGCGATCAGATCGATGCGATTGATCACCAGCAGCAGCTTGGCCCCGGAGCCGACGAGGCCGCCGACCGCCGAGACGGCGTCGCGCAAGAAGGCCATCTCCGTGCGGTTGAGCAGCTGCGTGGCGTCGAGCACGAGCATGAGCACGTCGGCGCGTGGCAGCTCGCCGCGGGAGATCGCCCCACGCACGCGTTGTATGTCGTTCATGCCCGGGGTGTCGATGAGCTCGATCTCGTCCGGCAGCGCGCCGCCGGTGATCACGACCTCGATCTGCGCGTCGTCGCCGGGCTTTTCCTTGCCGATCGCCAGCGACTTGAAGCGCTCGTCCTCGAGGGTCTCGCGGTTGCCGTCGGGGGCCGCCAGGTAACGCCCGGGCGCGGTGCCTTCGCGGACCACCACGACGGCACCGGTGGTCGGCGTCACGCCGGTGGGCAGCGCGTCGTCGCCGATGAGGGCGTTGATGAGCGTGCTCTTGCCCTGCTTGATCTCGCCGAGCACGACCACGCGGATGCGCTGCTCGGACAGGCGCCGGCGCGTGTCGGTGCGGATCGTCTCGGCGAGCTCGCCCAGGCCGAGCTCGGTGGCGATCGTGGCGAGCTGGGAGGCTTTGACCTTCAGCGCTTCGTGGGGGGTTGCGGGCTTCACAGCAGTCCCAGCCTTCGCGTCAGGGTTTCGTCGCAACGCGCCAAGGACTTGGCCTCGCGGACGACCGTCTCGATGCGTGCGGCGAGCTCCGGGTCGAGCTCGACGGGCTCGGGTTCGGGCGCGGGCGCCGGTTCGGGCGCGTCGGCCTCCGCCTCGCCGTCGGCGTCCTCGTCGCCCTCCGCTTCCGCGTCGGCGGAGTGGCCGAGCGTGAGCCCGGGCCCGAACGAGCCGCCATCGAGCGCATACATCAGCTTGCCTCCGACGCGCATCGCCGAGCCGAGCGCCGAGGCGACGCGCCCGGCCATCGGTCCGCCGGCACGGGCGGCCTTGGCCGCGACCGCACCCCAAAGCCGCGGCTCGATCTCGGCGAGCAGCCGCACGCGGGCCATGACGTCGGCGTGGTCGAAGTCCTCGAGTGCCTGCCGGCGCAGGGCGTGCTTGGGCGGGCGCGGGACCCAGTCGGCCTCGGGCACGGCATGGTCGTGTAGATGTTCCAACGCCGCCGGCAGGTCGCGTGTCACCAGCAAGCCGGCGCGATCGGCCGAGAAGTAGCAGACGCGGCTCCAGGACATGAGCAGCACGCGGACCATGCCCACGCCGCGGCCGCGCAGGTGAGCGATGAGGTGCGCGGCGAACAGCGGACCGTGGTCGCACTGCAGATGGGCGAGCGCGGACGCGAGCACGAAGCGACGGGCGGTGTCCGAAAGGCCCAGCAGCCGCTCCAGATCGACGATGAGCATGTGCACGCCCCCGCGTGTCGTCGACAGCGGCGTCGCGATCGGCCAGCGGCCCGACTCGGTCGCGCGCAGCAGTCGAATGCTCGGCGAGGGGGCGCGCAGCTGGCCGATCAGGCCCGTGACCTCCTCCATGACCTCCGAGGGCACCAGCGTGCCGGGGGGCTCGAGCTTGTCGGCCAGGGCCGTGGTCATCTCGCGCCACCGCCGGTCGACGGCGCGCATGATCGGCTCGCCGATGCTCGAGCCCTGCAGCATGGCCGAGCGCCGCACATCGACCCCGTAGGCGTAGACTCGCCGCGCCAACCGCTGCTCGTAGGCCATCAGCTCGCGTTGCTGCAGAAATGGCCGAAGATCGGCTTGCGTCACGGACCGCAGTCTAGCTCGCTTGCCCGCCGCTGCTGACAGAGCCGGCGATCGCCCCTTGGACGGCCGTGGGAGCCGTCCTGGCCCGAATTGACGCTCGGTGAGGTCAGCTCGCGGTTGCGACGCGACCCCGAAATCCGGTACTTGGGTCGGCACGTGACGACCGGAGCGCAGGACCCCCTACTGCTCGACGTGGACCTGCCGCGCGAGGTTTGGTCGCGCAGCGGCCGGCCCGGCCGCGCCTTGATGTTCCGGATCTTCCTCGCGTTGACGATCGCGTCGGCCGGGGTCGCGATGCCGAGCACGCCGCTGGCCCTCGCGATGGTGGTGCTCGGGCTCGCGGCGTTCTTCGCCGTGCCGGTCTTCGTCGACGGTCGGCTGCAGACGCTCGGCGAGCAGGTGCGCCAGACGACACGGGCCGGCGCGTCGGCGATGAAGTCGTCGCTGGAGTCCAAGCGGATCGTGCTGCTGTTCGCGCCGCACGGCTGGGTGGAGCTGCAGCGAGGCCGGCTGTTGCTGCGACAAGGCGACGGTCGCGGCGCCGCGCATGCGTTCGCCGAGTGTGCGCGGATGTGCCAGGAGCCCAAGAACGCGATCCTGCTCGCGGCGCAGGCTCGCGCGTACGCGCTGTCGGGCGATCGCAAGCAAGCGCGCTCGTTGCTGAGCGACCTCGACGCGCGCGGCATGCTCGACGCGCGGGGTCATCTCGATCTGGCGATCGTGTACCTGGCCGACACCGGTCGCACCCCGAAGGCGCAGTCGCACCTGGACGCGGCGGCCGGCGAGCTCGATGGTCACCCACAGCTCGTCGCGGCCCGTGCCGCCGCGCTGGCCCGCGAGGGTCAGTTCGACGATGCGGCGGATCTGCTCGCGCAGGCCGAAGCAGACGCCGATCCGGACGATCCGATCGCGGCCGAGCTGATCAAGCGCGCGCGCAAGCTGTCGCGTGCGGCGGGGACCACGACCAAGAGCACGGGCGGCAAGCGCAAGGGCAAGGCGGCCGCGGACGCGGCGTCGGCGTCGAGCAAGAAGGGCAAGCGCAAGAAGAAGGACAAGCGCAAGGAGCGACGAGAGAAGCGCAAGCAGGCGCGGATCTCGGGCAAGCACGCCACGGTCGACGCGTCCACGCGCGAGGAGACGACGAGCGACGACGAGGACGTGCCGACCTCGCGCGTCGACGAGCCCGCGACCAAGCCCGAAGTCGCGGCCGCGCTGGCGACCGCCGCCCGCGACGCGGAGATCGACCCGCCCGCGACGGCGTCGGCCGATGACGCCGTGCCGGTTGCCGTGGCGGATGCGCCGACGAAGGCCGAACCGAAGGCGACGCGACCCGAGCCCATCGCGCCGACGGCCGCTGCCGCTGACGACGACGAGGGCGACGAGGACGACGACGACGACGACGACCGGGACGAGGACGACGCGGACGACGCGGACGACGAGGACGACGCGGACGACGAGGACGACGACGACGCGGACGAGGACGACGCGGACGAGGACGACGCCGACGTCGCCGCCGCCGCGCCGGCGCCGGCGCCCTCGCCGACCGCCGCCAAACCCCTCTTCGCCCCGCCCTCGGGCGGCATGTTCAAGCCACCGCCGGTCCCCAAGATCGCGCCGCCGCCCTCGGTCGGGGTCGCTACCCCCAAGTCGTCCGTGCTCGCGCCCAAGCTCGGGACGAGCACGCCCGCGTCGTCGATCGCCAAGCCGGCGGCAGCCGTGGCCGCGCCGAGTGTGCCCGCGGCACCCAAAGTCGCCGCGCCGAAGGTACCCACCGCCTCGCCGCCCAAGGTCGAGGGCGGCGACGACGACGGCTGGGGCGACCTGCTCGGGGACTAGTCCTGATTTCGCCGGTCGGCGATCCCGACGCTAGCCGCCCTTGCGCAGCTCGGTCAGGACCTGCTTGGCCAAGGCCTTGAGGGTGTCGAACACGCCCACGCCCGTGGTCGCGACCGCCTCGAACTCCGGCACGTTCATGTCGTTGAGCGCTTGCGTGAGCTCTTCGACCGGGACGGCGCTGGGCAGGTCGCGCTTGTTGTACTGGATGCAGTACGGCAGGTTCTCGAGCTGGTAGCCCTGCTCGATGAGGTTTTCGCGGAGGTTCTCGAGGCTCTCGATGTTGGCCTCCATCCGCTCCATCTGCGAGTCGGCCACGAAGCACACGCCGTCGACCCCCTTGAGGATCAACTTGCGGCTCGCGTCGTAGAAGACCTGACCCGGCACCGTGTACAGGTGAAAGCGCGTCTTGAACCCGCGGATCTCACCGAGCGACAGCGGCAAGAAGTCGAAGAACAAGGTCCGCTCGGTCTCGGTCGCGAGCGAGATCATCTTGCCCTTCGCGTCGGGTTTGGTCTTGTTGTAGATGTACTGCAGGTTGGTCGTCTTCCCGCATAGACCGGGACCGTAGTAGACCAGCTTGCAGTTGATCTCCCGAGAGCTGTAGTTGATGAACGACACGTAGGTGGTGCCCGTAAAGCGTAAGCTACGAAGCCGCCGCTAGTCGTTGAAGAGGTTGTCGATGTCCGCGTCGGTGATTTCGGCGAACACGTTGGCCTGGGGCGTCTTGGCCTTCTTGGCCACTTCCTCGAGCACGGTTTCGAGGTCGCCGGTCGCCTTGCGCACCCGCAGCCGGACCAGACCGTGCGTGGTGTTCTTGTCGAACAGCACGACCAAGATCACCCGGCGCGCCACGATGGTCATGTGGACGCTGATGCCCTTGCCCTCGTGGAACTGGCCGGTGAACTCGTCCTCCTCGATCAGCTTCGCGATGCCACCGGTGGCCGCGACGTTGCCGGCGACGAGGGAGCTGAGAGAAGTGGTATCGAGCTCGTTGGCCGAACCGGCCGCTGCGATGAGCTGACCGTTCTTGTCGACGACGAGGATGGCTCGCGAACGCGAGTCCTGGTGGAGGCGGTCGGCGACCTCTTGGATCCGCCGGACCTCGTCCTCGTACATCACAATCTGAGACGAGAGCATGTTCAAGGGGGATGACTCCTGCGGCTGCCGTCTGGGCCCCAACCTCCTGTGGGGGTCCCGAAAGCTGCCACAAGCTAGCAAACTCGCCTCGGCGCGTCTATGGGCTGCGGGGCTTCCGAGCCGCTTCGACGGGGGCATTTGCGACCCCCCACCGCAACCTACAGACCTACAGCGTCCGGCGATCTTCGAGGGCGCGATGCAACGTCGTCACGTCGGCGTATTCCAGCTCACCTCCGACGGCGACACCCGAAGCGATCCTCGACACGCGGATTCCGAGCGGGGCGATCAGCTTCGACAGGTACAGCGCCGTGGCATCACCTTCGACGTTGGGGCTCGTGGCCACGATGATCTCGGTGACCGAAGGCCGCTCACCGTCGCCCGTTTCGAGCCGGCGCAGCAGGGAATCGACGCGCAGGTCGGAAGGTCCCACCCCGCCCAGCGGATCGAGCACGCCGTGCAGCACGTGATACAGCCCGCGAAAGACCCCGGTGCGCTCGATCGCCATGCGGTCCTGCGGCTGCGACACCACGCAGATCACCGTGGCATCGCGTCGGGCGTCACGGCAGCGCGAGCACACGCTGTCCGGGGAAAAGTCGCAGCAGATCTCGCACATCTGCAGCGTCTCGTGCAGGTGGCGGATCGAGTCGGCGAGGGCCGCGAGGTACTCGGGGTCGGCCCGGACCATCGACAGCGCCAGCCGTAGCGCCGACTTGTCGCCGATCCCCGGAAGCCGCGCGAGCAGACCGGCCACGCGCGCGAGCGGGTCCGGCGTGCCGCCGTCGGGTCCGTCGTGGGCCGGCATCAAAGACCCGGAAGGTTGAGCCCGGGCGGCAGCATGCCACCGAGCTGCTCCTGCGCCTGCGCGCCCGCGGCTTCCTTGGCCTTGTCGAGCGCGTTGTTGACCGCCGCGGTCACGAGGTCCTGAAGCATCTCGCGGTCCTCGGACATCACGGCGTCGTCGATCTCGATCGAGGTGATCCGCTGGGCCGCGGTCGCCTTGACCTTGACCATGCCCGCGCCGGCCGAGCCCTCGACGACCACATCGTCGAGACGCTTTTGCATCTCGGCCATGCGCTCCTGCATCTGCTGGACCTGCTGCATCATCGAGGAGATGTCGAACTCGGTCATCGGCGGCAGGATAGCTCAGCTCAGGGCTCGTGCAGTGGACGCGTCGCCTTGATCTGGCCGTTGAAGTTCGACAGCAAGGACTGCAGTCGAGGGTCGGCCCGGGCCGCGGCCTCGACCTCGGCGCGATGCGCCTGGCGCCGCTGCTGCGCGATGAGCACGAGGCTCGGCAGCTCCGGCAGCGAGGGCTCGCCCTCGACGAGCTCCACGGAAAACGGTGCGCCGAAGTGGTCGCGCATCGCCTGCTCGAGCTGCGCGCGCATCTGGGGATGCTTGCTCAGCTCGGTGTGCGCGAAGCTGTGTCGCGCGGAGGCGACCTTGACCACGCCGTCGCGAAGGTCCACGAGGCCGACCTCGCCGAGCACGGCGGCGAGGAAGTCGTCTTGCTCGCGCACGCGCGAAAGCAGTGCCTCCCACGCGGCGAACGGCTCCATCTGCGACCACGCGATCACGCCGTCGGCGGGCGGAGGCGGCAGGCACGGGCCCACCCCCATGCGGATCGGCTCGGCGCGGCTCGTCGACGGCGGTGGCGAGGCGGGACGCGGCTCGGCCGGTCGCGGCTCGGCCGGTCGGGGCGTGGCGGCCGGCGACGAAGGCGGGCGACGCGGCGGCTCGGACGAGGTCTGGATCGCGCCGGCGCTCATCGCCTGCTCGAACAGCTGCTTGGCGAGGTCGCTCGCGAACGGAGCGGGCGGGCTCGGTGGCGCGGCCGAAGGCGGTGGCGGGGCAGCCGGCGGGGCGTACGGTTCGGGGACCGCCGCGGCACGCGGTGGGGTGGCCGCGGCGGTCGGGGTCGGTGCCAACGAGGCCGACGGTGGCGGGGAGGCGTCGGCGGGTGCGGATGCGGGCGCGGGCGCGGGCGCGGGCGCGGGTGCGGGCGGCGGCGCGGGCACGGGGGCACGTGCGTGCGTCGGTGCGGGGGCGGACACGGGCGCCGGTCGGGGCGAGCCGTGGGGCGCGGGCGCGAAGGGATTGGAGGGCGCGAACGATGCCGACGGCGCGGCGTCGTCCGCGTCGGCGCGTCGCGTGGTCGAACCGCGAGCCGGCGCCGCGCGCCCGCGACCTGCGCCGCCCATGCTCGCCCCCGAAGGACCACCCGGACCCGCGGCCGAACCGCCCCCGGCCAAGGCGTTGAGCCGATCGACGAGGTCACCCAACGGCACGACCGCGGGCGCACTCGCGAGATCGAGCAGGCCCATCTCCACGAGCAGGCGCGGGGTACGAGAGGTGTGCAGCCGGTCGAGCACGCGCGAGAACCGATCGAACAGCTGTCCCAGATCGTACGAGGTCGTCTTGGCCGCCTGCGCCTGCAGCTGCTGGTACTCGGCCTCGGTCGCATCGCTGAGCACGTCCCCGGTGCCGCACGCGGCCACCATCGCGAGGTCGCGCAGGTGCTCGAGCGTCTGGATCGCGAGCACGCTCAGGTCGTTGCCGGCCACCAGCAGGGCCTCGAAGCGCTGCATCGTCGTGGTGGGATCGCGGTCGAGGATCGCGTCGACGAGCTCGGCCACCGCACCGCGATCGGCCTGCCCCAGCAGCTTGCGCGTCTCCTCTTCGGTGACGTCGTGCGGGTCGGAGGCGAAGGCGACGATCTGATCGAGCAGCGTCAACGAGTCGCGCACCGAACCACCGGCCGCCCGCGCCGCGAGACGAAGTCCGCCGGGCTCGACGTGCAGTCCCTCGCGCTCGATGATCGAAGCCAGGTGCGCCTGCAGCTGCTCGACGGAGACGCGCCGAAAGTCGAGCCGATTGACGCGCGACAGAATCGTCGCGAGGAGCTTTTGCGGCTCGGTCGTCGCGAACACGAAGTTGACGTGCGGCGGCGGTTCCTCGAGCGTCTTGAGCAAGGCGTTGAATGCCGACGTGGTCAGCATGTGGACCTCGTCGATGATGTAGACCTTGCGGCGAGCCGACTGCGGCAGGTAGTGCACCTGCTCGCGAAGGCTGCGGATGTTGTCGACGGAGTTGTTGGACGCGCCGTCGATCTCGATCACGTCGACCGAGGTCCCGTCGTTGACCGCCACGCACTGCACACATCGGTTGCACGGATCGGCGGTCGGACCGTTTTCGCAGACCAGACCCTTGGCGAAGATCCGCGCCGTCGTCGTCTTGCCGAGGCCGCGGGCGCCGGCGAACAGGTACGCGTGGTGGACCCGGTCCTGCGCGATCGCATTGCCCAGCGTGCGGCCGATGTGCTCCTGGCCGATCATGTCGGCGAAGCCCATCGGCCGGTACTTGCGGGCGAAGACGACGTAGCTCATGGGTGGGGGGACGGGTCCGCGGACGGGCCCGCCGGCGCGGAGCGTAACCGATCGAAACGGATCGACCCGGCGTCAGGGGAGGTCCTGAAGCGCCGGGTCGAGGAAGTGGATTCCGCCGGGGTCAACGGCGGCGCTCGTCCCGCACGGCCGGCCCCACGGAACCCAGCTGGGCAACCGGGGCAAACGGCGCCGGGACGGCGAAGCTAGAAGGTGAAGTGCTGCGAGATGATCTCTTCGCGCGGCTCGCCGGTGGCCGGCTTGGCGGCCGGGCGCGGGTCCACCCGTTCAGGCACGGGGACGTTCGCTTCGTCGAGTCGATCGGCGATGATCTGCTCCAGGTAGCCGCTGACGCTCAGGTTCTGCTCTTCGCAGAAGTTCTTGAGCCGCTGGTAGGTGAGTCCTTTGACGGAAATGCTCCTGCGCGTTTGTCGCTTGGCCATCGCGTTGATTCCTCCCGAGGGGTCTTTAGCTACGCCTAGACCAACCGGTGGGTGTACGCAAGCCCCGTTCCACAACATCTTGTGCTGCGCACAAGACGCGCACACCACATCCTGTGGATAATCGATCGGAAGTGATCAGAATTGCAGCGTTTGTCCCTCGACCCGGCCCTGTCGACGCGATCGTGAATCCGTCGTCTCTCGACAATGCCTATCCAATATAAAAGGTAGGTCGGAGAAGATCTCCCGAGATCTCTTCGGGGAGATCTCCCTTCTGGCTGTGTTCTTGCAGTCCTCCGCCTTCGGAGGGTGCGCGGCACCCGCGAGGGCTCGAATTCGCGAGAAGTCACGCAAAACGCGCGATTGAGCGTCCTTCGCAGCGCGAGGTCGCGTGCCCTCGCTCGCCGCCCGGTGGTTGGCTCGCCCGTGGCAAAACGGACAAACCCGATCGCCGCGCCCGCCGGTCCCGTACCCGCCCTCGTGCGACGCCATGCACTCATGCACGTGTCAGCGGCGTGCCAGTGATTGTCGTTCATGTTTCGCGTATGGTGAGATGACGCGGCGCGTCCTCAATGGGCACTGATGGAGGCCGAGCTCGAAACGAAAGTCGTCGACCAGGGGTCGAAGACGAAGGGTGAGTCCGCCAAGGTGGTCGACTTGCTCGCGGTCGATCGCCACATCGACCGCTATGAGCTGATCCATCGCCTCGGTCACGGCGGCATGGCGACGGTCTATCTCGGCCGCACGCTGGGCAAGGCCGGATTCGAGCGCCTCGTCGCGGTGAAGGTCATTCACCCACACCTCGCGAGCGAGCCCGAGTTCGTCGAGATGTTCCTCGACGAGGCGCGCATCGCCGCCAAGATCCACCACCCGCACGTCGTCGCGATCCACGACGTGGGCGAAGACGACGGCGTCTTCTACATGGTGATGGAGTACGTCGAGGGCGACACCCTCGCGTCGCTGCAGCGCCAACTCCAAAAGGACGAGCGCCGGCTGCCGCTGTCGGCCGTGCTGCAGATCGCCGCCGACGCGTGCGAAGGCCTCGCCGCCGCGCACGATGCCGTCGATGCCGACGGCAAGCCGCTGCGGCTGGTCCACCGCGACGTGTCGCCGCACAACCTGCTCGTCGGCGCCGACGGTCGGGTCAAGGTCGTCGACTTCGGGATCATGAAGGCGGTCGGCAAGCGCTCGAGCACGCTGACCGGCCAGCTGCGCGGCAAGATCGCGTACATGTCGCCCGAGCAGGCGCGCGGCAAGTCGATCGACCACCGCACGGACCTGTTCGCGCTCGGGGCGGTGCTGTGGGAGCTGACCACGGGCGAGCGTCTGTTCACCGGCGACAACGAGTCGGCCATCTTGACGCGCGTGCTCGAGTGCGAGGTGCCCGATCCGCAGTCGCTGCGCGCGGACCTGCCCGACGGCGTCGCCGACGTGATCCGCAAGGCGCTCTCGCGCGACCGTGAAGACCGCTACGAGTCGGCGCAGGACATGCTCCGGGACATCCGCACGCAGCTGCGCAGGCTCGATCCGGAGATCGATCCTCGCCAGGACCTCTCGGCGGAGATGGAGCGCTACTTCACGCGCCGCATCGAGTACATCCGCGCGGCGGTGCGCCGGCGGGCGGGTAGCGAGCCGCGACCGCTTCGTCCTTCGGATCGCGAGCTGATGGCCGGGGTCGGCAGTGAGCCCGGCCGGCGAATCGGTGACGACGACCTGACCAAGACCCCGCACCTGTCCGGCGAGTCGGGGCCGCGCGAGAAGACGGCACCGCTGGCGGCGGTGGACTCGGCCGTGGCGGCCGAGAGCGCCCCGGCGCGGACGCAGACGCAGACCCACACGAACACGGCGACCACGGGCCTGGCGAGCGCGCCGGCGCGGCACTGGGGCCTGTGGCTGCTCTTGCCGCTGGTGGGGGCCGCGATCGCGATCATCGTGCTGCAGCAGCGTCCGTCGGCCGACGAGTCCGAGGCGCCGAGCAAGCGTGCGCCGGTCGACACCGCGCCCACCCCGGCTTCGACGACGCCCGGACCCACGCCGCGCGCCGATGCGAGCGCGGCCAAGGCCGGCGCGGCGGCGACGGTGAAGTGGCACATCAACACGTCGCCGGAGGGCGCGATCGTGACGATCGACGATCGACGCTACGACGACCCGACGCCGATGTCGGTCGAGCTGCCGCGCAGTGAAGACCCGGTCGCGGTGGTGATCGAAATCGACGGCTATCGGCCGCAGCGCGCCCGACTCGCCCCGGCGCGGACCGAGAACTTCACGTACACGCTCGAGCCCGAGACCAAGCAGGTCAAGATCGATCACACGCTCGAGACGCGCTTTCATCCCAGCAAGCAAAAGACCAAGAAGAAGGCGGCGCCGGTCCCCGACACCGAGGACACGGCCGGCTCCGATTCCAAGAAGGGTGACTTCGACGAAGTGCCCGACTGGATGAAGAGCAAAGACGCCAAGTCGCCCTGATGAACATGCGGTTTCGTCTCGCCGCGCCGGTGGCCGCGGCGCTCGTCGGGCAGCTCGCCGTCGCCGTACCCGCGGGCGCGCACGCGGCTGCGCCCGCAGCGGAGAGCCCGGACACGCCCGCGGCCGCGCCCGCCGACGGCGAGGTCGACGCGGACAAGATCCGCATGGCCGTGCGGATCGAAGAGAGCATTCGGCATTTCAACGAGGGACAGGCGCTCGCCAGCGAGGAGCGCTACCTCGAGGCGGCGGCGGAGTTCGAGCGCTCGTTCGTGGCCATCGAAAGCGGCATCACCCTGCGCTTTCTCGCCGTCACCTACGAGCGCGGCGGCCGGGCGGTCAAGGCACTCGAGACCGCGCGCAAGTACCTCGCACTGCCCGATTGCGACGGGCCCGAGAAGATCGACCATCCGTGCGCCAAGCGGCGCGGCGACGTGACGGCGCTCGCCCGTCGCGTGCGCGCCCAGGTGGGCGAGCTGACGCTCGACGTGCCCCGTGGTGTGGCGCTGCGGGAGATCCGGATCGACGGCAAGCCGGTGCCGCTCGAGAGCTTCCCGCTCGTGCTCGAGCCCGCGTCGTACGAGATCGACATGTTCGGGATGGAGCCCGGGCAGCAGCGCACGCGCGTCGTCGAGCTCGACCCCGGCGAGACCGAGCCGCTGTATGTCGCGCCGTTCACCGTCGATCGGCCGCGCGACGACGGCCGCGGCACGACGACGGCACCGCAGCCCGACCCCGAGGCGATCGCGCGCGAGCAGGAGCGACGACGCCGGCGCAAGCGGGCGCTGAAGATCTCGTTTTGGACGTCGCTGGGCGCGACGGCTGCGGCGGGTGCGACCGTCGCGGTGTTCGGCACCCTGACGCGGCGCCGCTTCAATCAGTACGACGCCGAGTTGTGCGACACGATGGGCACGACCGAGTGCATGGAGGACGGCTATGACTCCAAGGGCTTTCCGCTCGACCGCCGCGAGGACGTGGACCGCTACCGACCGGTCACCAACGCGATGATCGGCGTGACGATCGGGCTGGGCGTCACCACCGGGGTTCTCGCGATCTTCGCGTTCAGCAAGGACCCCGAGGGACGCCGCAGCAAGCGCTGGGGGGTCAGCCCCGGCGGCGTGGTCGTGCGCTGGTAGCCGCGGCGGGCCACATTCGCGCCCCGGCCCGCGTGAAAAAGCTCCGTGGCCGGACACCTGCCCCGCGCCCCCGGCTTTGGCATGCTGGCAGCGATGCAGGACCTTCGTTGGCCCACGTACGCCGTCCGTGATCTCGTGCTCGACGGGGCCGCGCCCGGGCGAGATCCCGATGGCCGCGGCTCGGTGTACGTCGCCGACGCCGAAGGCAACGAGTACCTCGACGGGGTCGGCGGCATCGGATGTCTGCCGCTGGGCCACGCGCACCCCAAGTGGGTGGCTGCGATCGCCGAGCAGGCCGGCAAGATCGCCGTCGCGGCGGCGACGTTCCCCACCGCCCCGCAGCGTCGGTTCGTCGAGCTGCTGGTCGAGCGCTCGGTCGTGCCCGACGCACGCGTCTTCCTCGCCAACACCGGCACCGAATCCAACGAGGCCGGGATCAAGATCGCCCTGCGCGCGACCAAGCGCGACGTCATCATCGGCTTCGAGCGTGCCTTTCACGGGCGGACCCTCGGCTCGATCGCGCTGACGGCCACCCCCGCGTACCGCGACCCCTACGTCAGCTGCCTCGGCGAACCCGACGAGCGCTTCGCGAGGATGAACGTGGCGCGTGCGGTCTTCGACGACCTCGAGTCGGTGGAAAAGCTCTTCAAGCAGTACGGCGAGCGCGTCGCGGCCGTGTTCGTGGAGCCGATCCAGGGCGAGGGGGGCATCCACCCCGCGTCCAAGGCCTTCCTGCTCGGCCTGCGCGGCATGTGCAACGAGTACGGCGCCTTGCTGGGCACCGACGAGATCCAGTGCGGCTCCGGACGCACCGGCAACTTCGACGCGTGGACGACGATCGTCGGCGACGACCCGAAGGACGCGCCCGACATCGCCTGGTACGCCAAGGCGCTCGGCGGCGGCTTTCCGATCGCGGCGTGCGTGGCCAAGGCCGGCATCGCCGAGCACATGTCCAAGGGCTCGCACGGCTCGACGTTCGGCGGCAACCCGCTCGCGAGCGCAGCGGGCCTGGCGACCCTGCAGATCATGGACGACGAGAACCTGCTCGATGCCGCGGCCGATCAGCTGCCGACCTTGCACGAGATCGTCGCCGAGCGCCCCCACCGTCGGGTGACGGAGGTTCGTGGGTTGGGGGCGATGCTCGGCATCGAGATCTCCGGCGAGGGCGAGCCCGCGGCGCCGTTGGGCGACATCCTGCAGGACGAGGGGCTGCTCGTGACCGTATGCAAGGGCAAGACGATCCGCCTGCTGCTGCCGTACCGCGCCGACGAAGCGATCCTGCGCGACGCGTGGAGCCGAATCCGCCGCGGCCTCGACAAGCTGCACACCTGAGCGCGGCACCAATCGCGTCGCGTCGTCAAGCCGGGCAACCCCGGGCTCGACCCCGGGATCGACCCCGCATGGCCGGGGGAATACCGGGGATCCCGACCAAGGGTGAAATGCAGAATTTGGCCAGCCAGTGAACCTTTGCGGCCGTCCTCGCGTATGCATCTGTCGATGCATCGCTCGCTGGTCGCCGCCTCGGTCTCGCTGTCTCTCGTTGCCGCCGTGGCCGGTACCGGTTGTGCGACGCGCCCGAGCTCGACGGTGCAACCCTCACCGCCGGACTACGCGGCCGCGACCTCGCAGGAAAAGTGCGGCGTGCGACGCAGCGGCGATCGACCGTTGGTGGTGGAGTGGCCCGCGGCCGACCGCGCCGCTCTCGAGGCGCGCGCACAGCAGGGCTTGGTCGCCGTGCGCTACGAGGGGTGCGAGATGGAGGTGCTGACGGGCTGCGAGGTCGCGGGCACGTACGACTTCGTGCCGCTGTCGCGCAAGCAGGAGCGCGTGTCGATCCACAACGCCGACGAGCTGTACGCACGGCTGCCGGTCGGCGCGGCCGCGCTCGAAGGCAAGCTCGAGCGCAGCGGACAGCTCGTGGTCGACATGACGATCGTCGGGCGCAAGCAGGCCGATCGCCACGTCGTGCGTCGGTCGGAGCTGTCGGGTCGCTGCGACGGCGCGACGCACGTGCTGACCGGCCTGACGGTGGGCGCCTTCTCGTTGTACGCCGGCGCGGAGATCGAAGCGGGCGCGTCGGTCGAGGTCGGCCACGCGGGCGCGGGGGCGGGCACGAGCCGCGCGCGGGAGATGCTCGCGTCCGACGGCGACGTGGCGCAGTGCGACTTCACCGACGCCGACGCTCCCGAAGACTGCGCCGCCCTGCTGCGCGTGGAGGCGGTGCCGCTGACGGGGACCGCAGCCGATCTGTTTCCGCAACCGAGCACGCCGACGGCCGCAACGGTCGCCGACGTCGACCAGCGCCGTCGCCAGGCACGGCAGAGGGCGGCGTGGCACGGCACGTCGATCGTCTCCGGAGTCCTCGCCGCCGGGTCGATCGGCGGGATGATCGGCGGCGCCGTGATGCTGGCGCAGTACAACGACGACACCTTCGGCCTCGACGTGGTGCCGACGGCGGAGCAAGAAGCCAAGCGCCGCAAGGGCACCCAGCTGCTCGTCGGCTCGTCGGTCGGGTTTCTGGGCTTGACCGCGCTGTCGGTGGGCGCGGCCGTGGCGGCGCGACGGGTCGGCCACGGACGCTTCGCTCGCATTGCGCCGGTCGCGTCGCCGCAGTTCGCCGGTCTGTCGCTATCGGGCCGATTCTGACCCGCCCGACGCTGTCGTCATTTGCCGCCGCAGTACTTGTCGAACTCGGTGCCGACGACGATGTCGATCGTCTTGGCATCCATCGCGCCCTGCGCCTGGAAGTACTTGACCATGAGCTGTTTGCCCGCGTCGCACTTGCCCGACATCATCAGACACTTGCTGCGCGTGTGTGAGTAGGGCGCTTTCGGGTCGGTGGAGCTTCGCTCGGGCTCGAGCTTGTCGTGGGCGTCGAGCTCGGCCATGCAGCCCTTGCCGTCGCCGGCGTTGGCCTTGGCCATCGCGCTCTCGAGGTGCGAGCGCGACTTGGCCGTGGATTCGACCTTCGCATCGACCTTGCCGGCCGCGTTGAGCGAGGCGGAGTCGTCCGGCCTGGTCTTGGCGGTCTCGTCGGGGCTGTCGCCGTCGCGGACCTCGCGAAGCGACAGCCGGATCGGCGCCTTGCAGCCCAGCACTTCGGTGGCCGAGTCCGACTTGCAGGTCGCGAGATCGCCCCCCTTCTTCTCGGCGCTGCTCTTGTGCGACCGCTCTCCGCCCGCGCCGAAGCCGTAGACGCTGCCGCCGACCGAGGCGTTGATCTCGTTGGCCGAGCCCAGCGCGAACGCGCCGAGGTTGTAGCCGTGTACGAAGTGCGTGGCGCCGTCGCAGCCCGGGTTGGAATCGAGGTCGCCGCGGTACACCGCGTCGCGCGTGGCCTGGCGCGTGCCGGCCACGAAGTACTCCATGTGGAACTTCTCGCCCCCGGAGACGCGGCCGCCGAGCGTGGCCGAGCCGAGCGGAAGCTTGGCGTACAGCTCACCTTCGTTGGAGATGTCGATCGTCTCCAGCGATCCCGAGGTC
Source organism: uncultured Pseudomonadota bacterium (assembly GCA_937896535.1). Lineage (GTDB taxonomy): Bacteria > Myxococcota_A > Polyangia > Nannocystales > Nannocystaceae > CALBMM01. Next base: position 63,763 of record CALBMM010000112.1, on the reverse strand, counting down.
CACTCGGGTGGCAGGTACGAGCCCTGCTCGCCGCGGATGCTCTCGTTGCGGCACTCGTCGAGCACCGTCAGCGTGCAGCCCTCGTAGCGAACGACGACGATGTCGTTGGCGACGATCTGCTCGAAGCTCGACATGTCGGTCGCGTCCCACTCGATGATGAACGGGCGCTTGTGATTGGCGGGGTCGCACTTGTCCTGACCGGCGAGGGTCTGGTCCATCAGGCGACTCTGGCCCGAGTCGCGCTCGCCCGAGGACTTGGGGGCGTTGGCGCAACCTACGGCGACGAGCGACAGCGCGCACGAGAGCGCGGCGAAGCGAAGCAGCATGGGGAGGGTTCCTTTCGGGAGAGCGCGCACCATCGCCGATCGACGGCCAGCGCGAGGGCCCCCTAGCACAGACGAGCGCCGCCTGCACCGGTTGCACGGCAGGGCTAGTTGGCGGCGACCGGGCAGTTGACCGTGGCGAGGTTGGCCACGGGCGCGGCCTCGCGGGCGGCCGGCAGGTCCAACACGGTGTCGAACTGCGTCGGGTCGTACACGCGCACGTCCCACAGCGGCGAGTACAGAGCGTCGCCGGGGATCGTCTCGAGCACGTTGTGCGTGCGCCCGTCGGGCTGCGCACAAAAGCCCGACTGCGGCTCGCCCTCGGGGGTGGGCGGAACGTCGAAGCACACGAAGATCAGCGAGTACGGCACGAACTCGCCGAGGACCGGGATCGGAGCCTCGGCAAAGCTGAGGTATTCGACCACTTCGCCGTCGATCCACGCCCACTCCCGCGCACCGTCGCCGTCGTCGGAGACGCGGCGCGCGGCGGTCGACCCGTGCGGGACGAGCGGTCGGTTGAGCCCCTCGAACTGCAGCGTCTGCGGCCAGTCCTGCGCGCGCAGGGTGTCGGCGTCGACGATCGCGTTGGGCACGTAGCTCTCCTCCGCCTCGTGGTCGACGAACTGCCAAAAATCCGAGTAGCCGGGCTCGCCGGGAAGCGCCTCCACGATCGGCAGCTGCCCTGCGATCGGCACGCCGTCGCCGTCGACGATGCGGTGCACGAGCATCGTGCGTCCGAGCTGCACGTCGAGGGCGTAGTAGGAGATCGGCTGGCCCGAGGGGCCGAGCCCGCCGACGAGCCAACCCTCGTCGAAGTCGATCGGCTCGTCTGGCCCGGGGAGCTCGGGCATCGCCGTGCGGCGAAACATCGTCGCCGCCTCGTCGGAGAAACGGTCGACCGCCGCACGCGGGGCCAGCTCCGGCGAGGTGCCCTCCGCGGACTCGTCGGGGGCGCACGCGGTGGTCGCGAGCAGGATCAGGGTGGTCGCGCGGGCGAGTGGTTTCATGGGCCGTCCGAGTCGTCGTCGAAGGGGTTCTTGAGCTCGCCGACCGGCTCGTCGTCGGGCTTGGGCGCGACCGTGGGGGCGGGTGCGGTGGATGCCGGGGTCGCGGACGTCGGCTGCGGGCCGCGGGCGCTGCGATCGCGCGACCTCGCGCGGCGACGCGTTCCCACGTCGGCGCGGGGCGCGACGCGAGCTTCGTCGGCCGTCGCCGTCGTGTCCGGGGCCGTTGCTGCCGCCGGCGCAGTGGGAGGCGACGGGGTCGTCTCGCGGATCGGGGTCGGCGCGGGCGCGGGCGCGGGCGTGGATGCGACCGCGCCTGCCGAAGGCGCGGCGGCGATCGTCGGCGTCGGCGTCACCTCCACCCGCAGCGCGCGATGAGGCCAGGTCAGCGCGACCACGGCGAACACCCCGACGAACCCGGCCATCCCGAGCAGGCGCGGCAACCGGGCGGGCGTGCGATCGACGGGCTCGGCCAGCCGCGGGTCCGCGAGCGCTTCGTACAGCTCACGCGTGGTCTGGAATCGCTCCGCCGGATCCTTGGCCAGGCATCGCTCGAGGATCGTCAGCACGCCGACCGGAAAGGCGCCCGACGTCGCGAGGTGCTCCAACGTCGGCGGGCGTTGGGCGAGGTGAGCGGCGAGCACCTGACTGGGCGTGCCGACGAAGGGCGGTCGACCCGCGAGCATCTCGTGCAGCAGGCAGCCGAACGCGTAGATGTCGGTGCGGTGGTCCACGGGGCTCGCGGCGGCCTGCTCCGGGCTCATGTACATCGGCGTGCCGAACACCGAGCCGGCGCGGGTCAGTCGCGGGTTGTCGGTGGTCGGCTCCTCGGCGAGCGCGATGCCGAAGTCGACGAGCGTGACCCACGAGCCACTGCCGGACGTGGTGTTCGAGCGCTCGGAGATCAGGATGTTCTCGGGTTTGATGTCGCGGTGGACGATCGACGCGTCGTGGCACGCGGCGAGCCCGTCGAGCACCTGCAGCGCCACGTCGCGCTGCCATGCCCACCCGTGCGCCGGCGCGTGGCCGTGGTGCAGCTCGTCGAACAGCGAGCGCCCCTCGATCAGCTCCATCGCGATGAACGGCGTGCCGTCGTCGGCGTAGCCGTGGTCGATCACGTCGACGACGTTGGGGTGGCGGATCCGCGACAGCGCCTGCGCCTCGCGCAGCAGCCGAGCCGCGTGGTGGGCCGCCACGCGGCCGTCGGGCGCCACGGACAGCAGCTTGACCGCGACCTGCTTGCCGATCACCGTGTGCGTGGCTCGCCACACCGCGCCCACCCCACCGCTGCCCAGCGGCGCTTCGAGTCGATAGCGCTCGCTGAGCACGGTCCCGGCCGCGACCACGCCCGGTGTCGCGTCCTCGGACGTGTCCGTCCGTTCCGCCGGTCGGGTCGGCAGCTTCGACGGTGGCGAAGGCGGCGACGGTGGGGACGGTGGCCGAAGGTCCGCCGGCCCGATCCCGGCCACGATCGTGGCGTTGCGCTCGGCGTTCATGGTTGCGGTGACGGCTCTGCCGTGCGTCGGATCTCGATCGTGTCCGTGATGACGTCGCACGATGCCGGCGGCTGCAGCACGCTGCACTCGGCGAACGGCACGAGGTAGGGGCCGTGGTCGGCGTTGCGCAGCACGGCGCCCAGCGTGGTCTGCTCCACGCCCGTGGAAGGAAACAGGGCGATGCCGGTGCCGACGCCGTTGTCCTCGGCGCGGTCGACGATCGCGGCGGCCCGCGCGTCGCAGGCACGCTCGCGCCAGCACGAGGTCACGTCGTCGCCGTAGTGCAGGTGCACGTGACCCATGTCTTCGAGCGGCCGCAGTCCCGCGGGCACGATGTCGAAGTTGAAGGTCTGGACCTCCACGGCGACCTGCTGCGTGCTGCCGGGGATCGCATCGCCCGGCCACGGCCGCGTGATCGCGACGTACGCCCGATCGTCCTCGGTCACGAAGTACACCAGCCGAGCCCGCGCCGCGTCGTTGTCGTACGGCGTGCCGTCGGGCTGCAGCAGCTGCACCGAGATCCGGTGCACGCCCGGCGTGTTGGCGAGCGAGATCGGCACGTCCATGCCGCTGCTGGGGTCGCCGCCGTCGATCGTGTCGACGATCTCGCCATCGACGACCACCTCGAGGGCGCCGAGGGGTCCGACGGCGTCGGCCTCGTCGTCGGACTGCAGGTCGGCGTTGGAGACCACGCGCAGCACGACGGGGATCTGCCCGGCACCGGGTTCGTAGCGAGCGAAGGCCGGCACCTCCGGCGAGAGGATCTCGACCCGTGGCTGCTCCTGCGGTCGATAGCAACGACCGGCCGCGCACACGCCATCGGCCTCGCACGGCTCGTCGGCCACGAGATCGCATGCGAGCAACCCGCTGCGCTCCAGATCCACCTCCGGGGCGGCGCATCCGGCCAACAGCGACAGGACAACGAAGACGCGACGCATCAGAACCTTCCCATCCATCCGACCCCACCGCCGGCGGGGCCCAGCCACGCCGCGGGGCGCACGTCTCGGTCCCGGCGACGATGTGTCGCGATGGCCGTCATCACGATCCCGGCGACGGCGAGACTGCCGCCGACGGAGAACAGCACGACCTGCCGCATGTTCGCGCGGTCGATGTCGGTCTGGATCTGCCGCACTTGCGCCGCGGTGAGATCGGCCGGGTTGCCGGCGTTGACTTCGTCGAGCGCGTCGCGACCTCGCGCCGCGTCCATCGCCGGCGCGATCCCGGCCGCGGCCACGCCGACACCGGTCACCAGACTCGTGACGCCCAACCCCAGCAACGGACGCCATCGACGTGGCCGCGAGGTCTCGCTCGCCGTGTCGGCCCCGTCGTCGCGATCGTCGGGCGGCCGCACATCGATGCGTGTGGGTGCGGGCGCCGGCGGCGTCGTCGACTCGCTCGCCGCGGCGCGACCACGGGCGCGGCCGAGGCGTTGGATCCGCGCGGCGACGGCGGCGCCATCGCTCGCGTCGGGCTTGGCGGCCAGGTACGCCTCGAACGTTCGGATCGCGTCCTCGTACTGCTCGAGCTGCTCGTGACACAGCCCGATGTTGAACAGCAGGTCCGGCGACGCGACGAGGGCCGACGCTTCCTGAAACGCCGCGAGCGCATCGTCGAACCTCGCTTCCGCGTAGGCCTTGGTGCCGCGACGGTACGCCGCCTTCGCGCGCGTCGTCGGATCGTCGTCACCCACGGGTGCGGCGCTGTCCGACGTCGTGGTCGATGTGGGTTGGCCGTACGCGACACCACCGGGCGTCGCCACGATCACGATCGTCATCAACGCCGCCGCGAGCCTCGCCGCGCGACGATCCAAGTCCATCTTCATCACCGGACACACCATCGATTCGATGGTCGCGACGCCGAACGCTCGCGACGATCAGAGATAGCGATCAACCGGCGCGGGAGTTACAGGTTTTCCACCAACTCGAACACAACACCGATATGTGATGAACGTCCGCGCGTGGTGTAACCACGCGGCTCACCGATACGTTGCCCGAGGCGACGCGCGGATTCAGCCTTGCGGGACGAAGTCGTCGCAGGCCGATTTGATCTGGGAGATCGCCGACTGGAAGAACGGCCCGTACGGCTGACACACGGGACCGACGAAGCCGTACGTGAACATGTTGGTGAGCTCGATGATGCGCGAGGCCACCTCGGCGCCGGTGATGCCGCCCGTGCACTTGTCCAGCGCCGGGCACATCTGACCCGAGTCGGGACCGACGAGCGCGAGCATGACGATCGACTTCTCGTTGCCGCCCTTGGCCGCGATGAGCTGGTCGTACCACTGAGGTGGCTCGCCGGCCGAGCCCGGCTGCGGGTCGACGTTGGTCATGCCGACGCAGCCGACCTGCTCGTGGTCGTCTTCCTCGTCGGTGATGATCACGACCACGAGGATCGCGTCGTCGCGCAAGAAGCCTTCGTTGCAGGCGCCGGGCGCGGTCAGTCCCGGCGACACGGCGGCGAGCATCGTCTGGATCGGCCGCTCGTTGCCGTCGCCGGCGATGCCGACCTGCGCCGCGCACCCGAACTTGTCGGTGAGGTCGTCGGCCTCGGTCATGAACCGCATGCCCGACGAGTACGGGGCGCACTGCGAGTTGGAGCTGCCGTTGCCGGTCGTCGCCGAGACGAGCGCGCCTTCTTGCGCGCACGCGATGTCGCCGAGGTAGATGTCGGAGGTCGTGACGCCGACGTGGTAGCCCTCGGTGTCGCCGAGCTCGGTCACCATCGCGTCGATGAAGCCGGGCACCGACGAGATCAGGTTGGCCTGCTCGTCCTCCATGCTGCCGGAGTTGTCGATCACGAACAGCAGGTCGACCTTCTTGCAGCCGTCGTCGTTGCCCGCGTCGCCCGCTCCGTCCATGCCGGCCGTGTCGTCGCCGCCGAGGTCGAGCTTCTCGTCGCCGCCGTCGCCGGGGTTGATCCCCGTGTCGGTCCCCGAGACGGTGATCCCCGGGCCCGTCGTCATCTGGGCCGTGTCGTCGCCGCCCCCGCAGCCCCACGCCAGCAGGCCGAGCCCGATCGCCCGAATCACGTACTTTGCGCCCGTGCCCATCATTGCTCCAGCCCAGCCTCCCACGTTCGGTGCCCGACGCGGGTGCCCGAATTGTTGCACACCTAGGGGCCGGCGAGGGGCGTGCCATCAGCGGGGACACCGCGGAGTGGAGCCGCCTCCGTAACGGCGCTACCGTGACCGGCATGAACGCCCGTGTGGCCGTCCCCGTCGCGCTGCTGCTCTCGACCTTCGGCTGCAAGCAGATGGAGGGCTCGGTGCCGGGATGGGAAGACCCCGTGGGTCCCGAAGACGGCAGTGCGCAGGCCGAAGGTGCCGGCGACGATCCGGCGGCCGACCCCGCGCCCGCGGATGCGGGTGACGAAGGCTCGAAAGTCGCCGTCGCCGACGCCGCCGCGGACGCCGGTGGCGAGACCGAGCCCGCGCCGAGCGAAGGCGACGGCGGTGATGGCGACGACGGCGGCGAGCCGGAGCCGGCGCCCACCGCCAGCGTCGAGCTGCCCGCGCCCAAGTACACCGCGGTCGACAAGTCGTGCGGCAAGGACCCGGGTGTGGGTCAAAAGCTCAAGTCGTTCAAGCTGGCGACCTCCGACGGCAAGTCGGTGTCCAACGGCTCGTACCGCGGGCGTGTGTTGCTCGTGAACTTCTGGGGCACGTGGTGCAAGCCGTGCCTCAAGGAGCTGCCCGAGTTCGACCAGCTGTATCGTCGCTACCGCAAGCACGGCCTGGCGATGCTCGCGATCGCGACCGACGAAGAGCCCGAGCCCGTCAACGAGTTCAAAAAGAAGCGCAAGATCGCCGCCAAGCTCGCGCTCGGGGGCGAGGACTACGCCGGCCAGTACAGCAGCCCGCAGTTTCCGTTCACGTTCATCGTCGACACCACGGGGACGATCAAGGCGTCGTACCGGGGCTACAAGCCCAAGTGCATGGGCAAGCTCGAGGCGGATCTGCGCAAAGAGCTGGAAAAGCGCGCTCAGAGCAAATAGCCCGGCAGCTGCGCCTTGCCCGACCCGTGCCGCTACGGTAATCCCCCGCCGAGGAATTTCCGCTGTCCGACGAGCTCACCAACCTGAGCGACACGCCCCCGAAGCTGTTCAAGTTCGGGCTGGAGATGCCGCTGGTTCGTCGAGTCTTGCGGCTCGGCACTTGGGTGATGCTCGCGATGATCACCCAGTTCTTCGTCAACTACGCCGACACGCTGATGGTCGGCCGACTCGACGGACCCGAGGCGACGGCGTCGCAGGCGGCGCTCGGGCTGGGCATGCCGTTCTTCTGGGCGGTCGGCGGCTTCTTCGCCGCGATCGGTGCGGGCACGCAGGCGATCACCGGTCGTCGCTACGCCGAGCTCGACTACGAGGGCGCGGGTCAGGTGCTGTTCAACTCGCTGATGCTCGGCATCGTGTGCGGGATCGTCGGCTCGGCCTTCGGCTGGTGGATCACGCCGCACGGCATCGGCTTTCTCGCTTCGGCGAGCCCCGAGCAAGAGCAGCTCGGCATCGTCTATACGCGACTTCGCATGCTCGGCGTGGCCGGCATGGTGGTCACGTTCGGCTACAAGGCGTTCTTCGACGGCATCGGCCGCACGTACGTGCACCTGTACGCCGCGCTGGCGATGAACTTCTTCAACATCGGGCTCAACTACCTGATGATCTTCGGCTCCGAGCCGCTCGGCATCCCGAAGATGGGGCTGGCCGGCGCGGGCCTGGCCTCGGTGATCAGCACCTACCTCGGGCTGCTCATCATCGCGTGGGTCAGCTTCCGCAAGACGTACATCAACAAGTACAAGTTCTACCGGATGCGCCACTTCGACTGGGGCATCATCGGGCGCGTCTCGAAGCTCTTGGTGCCGTCGGGGTCGGCGACCGTCATCTTGATGGCGGGCTTTGCCCTGTTCATGTACTTCGTCGGCCAGCTCGACGCGGCCGAGGGCAACGGCACCAACACGTACTCGGCGGCGACCAAGGCCATCATGGACACGGCCGCGCTGTGCTTCATGCCGATGATCGCGTTCGGCACGGCCACGGCCACGTGCGTGAGCCAGAGCCTCGGCGCCGGCAAGCCCAACCTCGCGGCCCGCTACGGCTGGGAGGCGGCGCGCGTGGGGATCTTGATGATGATCGTGGTGGGCACGGTCTTCTTCGCCTTCCCCGAGCAGATCATTCGCCTGCTGTCGCCCAACGACGAGCTCGTGGTGACCACGGGCGTCAACTCGCTGCGGATCGTGACCTCGGCGCTGCCGCTGATGGCCGTGGGGCTGATCCTCGCCCAGGCCCTGTTCGGCGCCGGGGCCAACAACTTCGTGGCGGTCGCCGAGTTCGTGCTGCACTTCGGCGTGTTCGTGCCGGGCACCTGGCTGCTCGGGCCCTATCTCGGCTACGGCATGGAAGGCGTCTGGTTCGCCGCGTCGCTGTACTGTCAGCTGCTCGGGCTCGTGATGGGCGCCAAGTTCCTGTCCAAGGGCTGGCGTCAGATCAAGCTGTAGGCGCATGTATGTGCCGGCCGCCGGGCCGGCGCGGCCTCGGCCCCGCGCGCGCGACAATTTGCCGCGAACGGGCCCGTTGGGCCTAAAATGCGGCCATGCGTCTTGGTTTCGCCGTTGGTCTCGCCCTGTTCGCCGGCGCGACCGTGCCCTCCGGGGCTTCGGCCGCGCCCTGGGCCGGCCGGCTGCCCCTGCAGGCCCGTACCGCGCACGTCCGAACGCAAGAGCCGACGTCGTCGACGGCGCCGGCGAGCGCGACGCCGCAGCCGACCTCGTCGACGGCCCCGGCGAGCGCGCCGCCGCAACCGACGTCGTCGACGGCCCCGCCCAGCACGGGGCCGCAGCCGACCTCGTCGCGCGCGCCGGACTCGGCGGGCCTGCCCGACCCGGTGTCCGAGCCCGAGCCCGACCCGGTCGCCGAACCCGAGCCCGAGCCGCAGCCCGAAGGCGAGGAAGCCACGCTCGAGGGCCAGCGCCGACTCGCCGCCAAGGACGAAGCGTTTCATCGCCACGGCATCGGCGTGCGCGGCGGCATCACGATCATTCCCACGTGGATCCTCGGCAACTACCTGTCGACGCACACCAACGCGCTGTGTCGTGGCGAGTCGCTGGGCAACTTCGCGGTCGAGCGCGGCCTGCTCAAGGTCGACGGCTGCAACTTCTACGTCGGTCCGGAGTACACGTACCGCTTCTCGCGGATCTTCGACCTGACCACGTCGGTCGGCTACCAGCGGCTGCACACGCCGGAGGGCTACTGGATCGACAACGGCCAGTACGACGGCTCGCCGCAGTCGCTGGGCGGGGCCGACTACACCGAGGTCGACCTGCACATGATGTTCATGGAGGTCGACTTCATCGCGCGCGCGCCGATCGTGATCACCGAAAACGTCGAGTTCGGGATCGGCGGCGGCGGTGGCATCGGCCTCGGCGTGCTGTTCGGCGGCGTGTACCAGACGCCCCTGGGCTCGCGCCCGTGGGGCTTCGACCCGACCACCGGTGAGGTCGACTTCGCCAGCTGCCAAAACCTCAACGACCTCGGCGACCACACTCGCTGCACGCCGCGCTGGGACGCGGGCGAAAGCGGCGACCAGATTCCCCCCGAGGAGTCCGATCTCGACACGCCCAACCCGAACCTGTTCGCCACCTGCACCAAGGACAAGTGCAGCAAGGGCGACCTGTCGGCGTTCGGCTACCGCAACAAGCAGGGTGGTGTCCCGCCGGTCATTCCGGTGATCAACATCATCTTGTCCGCGCGCCTGCTCATCAAGGACACGTTCGCGATCGGGATCAACGGCGGGTTCAACACCGGCTTTTACTTCGGCGGCACGCTCGGCTACTTCTTCGGACCGTCCAGTCAGGACGACATGGGGATCGGTCCGGCCGACGGCTCGGCCCAGCGTCGCAACAAGCGACGCAAGCGGGCGCTGGTGCGCCGCACCTCGACGCGCGGTCTAACCTTCTAGCGGCGAGGTCGCACAGAAGCGACCGACTTCCAGCCAGACGCGCTCGAACCGCTCGCGGTCGAACGGCGCGCCGCACTGCAGCAGGTCGATCGTGTCGTCGCCGTAGTAGCCCATCAGGTCGAGGTGGTCGCAGTCGCACGTGTGCACCACGTCGCCCCAGACCTGCGACAGCGTGGGCACGAGCCCGTCGCTGTCGATCGGGTCCAGCCGCTTGCCGAGGCGCGATTGCACCTCGGCCAGCACGGCCCGGTCGACGTCGGCCACCCGACGGGCGCTCAGCTGCGCGGTCAATCGGTGCAGCACGCCGTACAGCGCGAACGAGACCTGCCCGATCGGATCGAAGCCCACGGACAGACGGCGCTTGAGATCCGGTCGCGGCGCCCGGGCGACCACGCAGCCGTAGCGGATGCCCGGACGGTTGCGGGTGGTGTTGTTGAACAGCTCCAGCGACGGCGGCGTCAGCTGCTCGAGCAGCGTGGTGTCACGGCCCATGTCGTGCAGCAGGGCGTCGATCGAGTCGGAGTCGGCCGGCTGCAGCGACTGCAGCTTCGGCGCGAGCGTGCGCCACTTGTCGTCGTCGAGGCCCGCCAGCGCGTCGATCAACAAGATCACCTTCGACAGCCCGATCCGGCGCGCCGAGGTTCGACTGCCGCGCAGCAGCTGGGTCGCGATCATCGAGAGCAGGCGCAGCGCCCGGTGGCCGTGCACCCCGGTCATGTACGCGGCCAGCGGCGTGCCGCGGTGTGGCGTGGCGACCGACACGATCGAGCGCACTCGGCCGGCAATGTCGTCGAGCGCCACGTCGGTGGGCAGACACGCGCCCGGGGAGGCGAACAGCCGCGCGTCGAGCCCACCGGTCGAGTGACCGACGATGTGCACGACGTCGCCGGGCTGCACCGACTTCGCGACGACCTCGGCCAGCCGCGCCGCCCGTTGTCCCAGCGACGCCGTCGGTAGGGTCCGGATCGCCTCCACCGTGACGTCGAGGCCCTCGCGCGTGAATGCCTCGGCGAGCAGCGCCTCGACGGCGGCGAAATAGGGCATGACCCACAGCCGCTGAAAGCCGAGGAATCCAGGGACCAGAACGACGCGATGCTTCGTCATCGGCCTCGGCGGGGCGGGGAGCAAAATCGCACTCGGCGGGCATCCTAGCAGCCCGATCGCGCGAAGGGGATCGCCGCCTCGGCAATCGTCGACACCCGGAGATCCCCTCGGTCCTACAGGGGCGCCACGCACGAAGGCGCGGCGCGGCTGAATCGTGCTCCGACGCTCGCGTCGATCCGCACGTGAAGTCGTTGTGGATCGGTGCTGCATTCGCCGCCGCGATGGCGAGCAGCCCCGCCCACGCAGCGGTGAAGGTGTTCGTCAACGGAGACGGCGGCCGGATCACGGGAGGCTGGGACAACGCGTCGAGCAACCGCTCGGGCATCGTCGCCTCGCACGGGTTCGGCTATCTCAACGTGCCGGCGTTCGCCGGCTCCGACGCCGCGTGGTCGCGACTGGTCAAGTGCGTCCAGACCCAGTTCGAAGACTTCGACGTCGACATCGTCGACGAACGACCCGGTGGTGACGACTACGTGATGGCGATGGTCGGCGGCAGCCCCAGCATGCTCGGCTACCCCAAGGGCATCGGCGGGATCGGGCCGTACTCGGGCCGGGTCGTCGCCGGTGCGGTCGTGTTCGTGTTCGACCGCGGCCATTCCACCGAGCGCAGCCTGTGCGAGACCACGGCGCACGAGATCGGCCATGCGCTCGGACTCGATCACTCGCGGCGCTGCGACGACATCATGAGCTACGGGCAGTGCGGGCCCAAGACGTTCCGCGAAGAAGAGGCGCCGTGCGGCGAGTACTCCGACCGCACCTGCGGCGGAGGCGGGTCGACGCAGAGCTCCCGCGACAAGCTCGCCTCGACCGTGGGGATGCGACGCGAAACGCCGCGCCTGCCACCACCGCCCACCACGTCGACCACACCCGCGCCGACCAACCCTCGCGTGCGGCGGCCGACCTCGCCTTCGCCTCGGATCTCCACGGAGGGCGTGTCGGTGGCCACGTCGCGCGCCAAGGCCAGTGACGTGTTCGTCATCGAGGTGCGCGCCAAGGACCCCGACGGCATTCGCTCGGTCGATCTGGTGTGGGCGCAGCCGGGGCAGACGCGACGGCTGCGGTGCGGCAAGTCGGACCCGCGCCTGCCGTACACCTGCGTGCGTCGGGGCGATCGCTACGTCTTCGCCCTCGCGGTGGGCTCCGGCGCCCGGCAGTTCGCGGTGCGCGTCACCGACGGCAAGGGCAACGTGCGCCAGACGGCGACCAGCCGCCGCGTGTTTCGATGAGCGTGCGGGCCTATCCGCGACCCGACACGAGCCGGTACGCGATCATGCCCACGAGCATCGCTGCGACCGTCACGAGCACCGACGGCGCCAGCGTGGGCAGCGACACGATCGCCGGACCGGGACAAAACCCGACCAGGCCCCAGCCGAGCCCGAACAAGATGCCGCCGAAGACCACGCGCGCATCGATGCGCCGGCTCGGGATCGTGAACACGGTGTCCGCCGGCGTGCCGTTGCGTCGGTAGTAGCGCCACGCCGGGGCGTAGACCGCGATCGCGCCGCCCATCACGAACGCCAGCGACGGGTCCCAGTCCCCCGCGATGTCGAGGAACGCCAGCACCTTGTGAGGGTCGGTCATGTGCGCGACGACCAGGCCGATCGCGAACACGATGCCGCACCCGAACGCGACGAGGTGCGACCGCGTCATCCGGCGAACCTCCGCACCAGGTACAGGCTCAGCATGCCGAAGCCGATGAACAGCGCGGTGTTGGCCAACGAGCGGGGCGAGCCGCGGGAGATCCCGCAGACCCCGTGGCCGCTCGTGCAGCCATTGCCCAGTCGCGTGCCGACGCCCACGAGGAGGCCGCCGAGCGCCAGCTGCCAGATCGGAAGCCGCAAGGGCGCGCCGAAGGCCTGCGGGGCGACGAAGGAGGCGACGAGGCCGCCGAGCAGGAGCCCTCCGATGAACATCACGCGCCACGACAGCTCGCGCGGCCGGGCGAGCGCACCGCCGACGATGCCGCTGATCCCGGCAACCCGGTCGTTGCGCAGGAGCAAGACGGACGCCGACAGGCCGATCAGCACCCCGCCGATGGTGGCGGAGACCGGGGTGAACTCCACGCCGCCAAGCTAGCAGCAATTTCGGCGCGGCAAATCGGATTGTCGGACGGCGTCAGCCCAACACGGCGGCGAGCGCGTCGACGACCGTGTCGATGTCGGACGTACGGAGGTTGTTGTGCATGGGCAGGCGCAACAACCTCGCGGCGTACTCCTCGGTGACCGGCAGATCTTGCGCCGTGTAGCCGAGCTTGCGGCCCATCGGCGCCGAGTGCAGCGGCACGTAGTGGATGTGCGCCTGCACGTCGCGGTCACGAAGCCCCAGTCGCACCCGCTCGCTCTCGTCGGCCGACGACAGGACGATCGGCATCGCGTGCGCGTTGTGGCGCTGCTCGGGGGTCGTCCGCAGCAGCGCGAGCTTGCCGGCGTCGGCCAGCGGGGCCAGCCGCTCGCGGTAGTGGTTCCACAGCGCCAGCCGGGCTGCGAGGTGATCGTCGAGGGCTTCGAGCTGCGCGTACAAGAACGCGCACGAGATCTCGGCGGTGTAGAAGCTCGAGCCCAGGTCGACCCACGAGTACTTGTCGACGAGGCCGCGGTACATCATCTGGCGGTTGGTGCCGCGCTCCCAGATGATCTCGGCGCGCTGCAGCAGCTCGTCGCTGACGGCGACGGCACCGCCGAGGCCACAGTGGATGTTCTTGGTCTCGTGAAACGACCAGCAGCCGACCGGCGAGATCGCGCCCAGGTGCTGCTCGCCCAACCACGCACCGACACCCTGCGCGGCGTCCTCGACCAGCGTCGCGCCGCAGTCGTCGGCCAGTGCTTGCAGGCGCGCCATGTCGCAGGCGACCCCGGCGTAGTGCACGGGCACGATCGCCTTGGTGTGCTCGGTGATGCGCGCGGCGACGTCGTCGACGTCCATGTTGTACGTCGTGGGGTCGATCTCGCAGAACACGAGCTTGGCCCCGGTGCGCAGAAACGCCGACGCGGTCGCGCAGAAGGTGAACGAGGGGACGATGACCTCGTCCTGCGGCGACAGATCCAGCAGCATCGCCGCCAGCTCGAGCGCGCCGGTGCAGCTGTGCGTCATCAGCACGTGGGCGGCGCCCGTGTACTCGGCCAGCCAATTCTGGCAGCGCTTGCTGAACGCGAGGTTGCCCCCGAACGCACCGCGCTCGAACACCTGGTCGATGTATTCGCGCTCGCGACCGGCGATGAAGGGCTCGTTGAAGTGGATCGTCATGGCGCGCGCGAACGGCGGCGCAGCATAATCAGGCTGCGCCGACGCTTCAAGCGGCCACCGAAACGCTACAGCCCCAGCCGCACGTCGTGCTCGCGGCACTTGGCGCGAAGGTCACGTTTGAGCTTGCCGGTGGAGATCTTGTCGAACGCCGACTTGGCGGAGTTCTGGTTCTTCATGCCGCACGCGGCCTCGACCCGCACGGCGGCGGCGGCCTCGGACGGGCTCTTCTTGTTGGCCTTGCCCGCGAGACGGTAGGCGTCGCCGTACTTCTTCTTCTTGAGCGCGTCCTTCGCCGCTTGCAGCAGGTCGGCGGCCGACATGTCGTCCTCGGCGACCTTGGCGGGGTCGGTGCCGCCGCGCGGGCCCCGGGACCCGCCGCCGCCGCCACCGCCGCCACCGCCGCCACCGCCGCCACCGTCGGCCGCGTCGTCGTCACCGCCCCCGTCACCGGCGGCCGCGTCACCGCCGTCGTCGTCGACGACCATGACCTCGTCGTCACCGCCTTCGCTGCCGGCCGCACCGTCGTCGTCGCCAGCGGCGGCAGACGAGCCTCCCTCGGCCGTGGCCGCGCCGGGATCCGCGGCGCCCGTGCCACCGCCGGCACCGTCGGCCGCACCGCCGCCGTCGGCATCGCCGTCACCGTCGCCGTCGTCACCGCCGGGCGAGCCTCCGTCGCCATCGGCCGCCGCCGACGCGGCGTCGCCACCACCCGCGCCTCCGCCCGCGCCCGCGCCTGCTCCTTCGCCGCCAGCCCCGGCCGCATCGCCGCCCGCGGCCCCGCCCTCGTTGGCCTTCGCGACGGCGCCGGCCGACTCACCGGACGCCGGGTCCTCGGTCTCGCCGCGGTTTTGACAGCTGCGGTAGCCGAACAGCAGCAGCAGACCCACCGCCGCGGCGCCGATCATGAGCGCGACGGGACTGGGTCCTTCGTTGGCCGCGGCGCTGCCGGCCGGGGCTGCCTTCGGGGCCGCCGGGGCCGACGCCGCCGCGGGCTCGTCGACCTTCGGCGGCGTCGAGGGCTTGTCGGCCTTCGACGGCGGCGGCGGTACGACCTTGCCCTTGGCCGGCGCGCCGTCGGCGTCCTTGGCATCGGTGCTCTTGGCGTCGGCGTCCTTGGTCAGCAGCGCGCCTGCGCGCAGGGCGGCGTCGGGATCCGCTTCGCCTTCGGCCGGCGGGGGCAGCTCGTCGAGCCCCTCCATGATCAAACCCGCCGTCAGGTCGTCGACGAAGCCGGTGTCGAGGCCGACCGCGCGCGCGTCTTCCTTGCGACGCACGAAGGTCTCGCTGCGTTCGCGCTTGGCCGGCGGCGTATCGGCGTCCTCTTTGGCCTTGCGCAGCGCCTCGGCTTCGCTGGGCGAGACGTCGAGGGTGGGAATCTCGGCCTCGCCCTTGCTGGCCGACGGGCCGTCGTCGTCGGGCATCGCGAACAGGTCGTCCGGATCGTCATCGGTCTCGGGGACCGGCGGCGCCGGCTTGGACTTGGGCTTGCCTCCGCCGAGCGCACCCGGCTTGGGCAGCGACGCCTTCGCAGGACTTTCGTCCTTCGCCTCCTCGGACACTCCCGATTCGTTTTCGTCGTCGGCCATCGACGGCGATCCTCGCCCAATCCCGGCGGGCGTCAAAGGCACGGCCCCTGCACGTGACGCCGTTTGGGGTCCGCGCTTACAAGCTCGGCGCGACGACCTGTACGTCTGGACCTGTGGGTCCCTGCTACCCTGCGCGAAAACGTGGTCACCGATGCCGAGATCTACGCCGCGTTGCACCGCGGCACGCCGGGCGATCTGACGTTTTACGTCGACCGCTGCGCGGGCGCCGATGCAGTGCTCGAGCTCGGCTGTGGTTTCGGACGCGTGCTCGCGGCGCTCGCCGCCGACACGCGACGTCTCGTGGGCGTCGATGCCGATCGCGATTTGCTGCAGCTGGCGCACACGCGCTTGGCCGAGGCCGGCGTGCTCGATCGCGTGCAGCTGCATCGCGACGACATGCGCACCGTGGCGTTGGGCGAGACGTTCGATCGCGTGCTGCTGCCGCACGCGGGGATCTACTGCCTGCCCGACGACGCCGACGTGATGGACTGCCTCGCGACCGTGCACGCGCATCTGCGACCCGGCGGGCGGTTCATCTTCGACGCGTGGGCGGCCGACGCCTTCGCCGAAGACGCCGCCGACGACGACGACGACGAGCACGTCGCGAGGCTCCCGTCGGTCGAGATCGACGGCGCGACGTGGGGCGTGCAGGAGCGCTCGGTGCTCGACCGCGCGGCCCAGCGCATCGACGTGCTCTACACGCTCACGCCGCCCTCGGGCCCGCCGCACCACAACCGCGTGACCCATCACTACCGCACCGCCGCGCAGCTGGTCGCCGCCCTCGAAGCCACAGGCTTTCGCGTCAAGTCGGTCGACGGCGGCTTCGCCGGCGAGCTGTACGACGACGACGCGCAAGCGATGGTCGTCGTCGCCGAACGTTTTTAGAACATCAGGTTGAGCTGGCCGGTCATTTCGTGGCGTTGGCACGTGCTATCGCCGGGGACCACGTCGCAGGTGTAGCGAAACTGCAGCTTGGCGTGGTTTTCGTACAGGTACAGGCCCAGGCCGGGCTCCAGCGGCATGAACGGGTCGGGGTCGGACTCGCGGCGCATGGCGCCGACGCGCATGCCCACGTCGAGTCGCTTGGGGATCGCGAGCACCGAGACCGCGCCGTACGTGCCCCACGCCAGCGTGTCGGCGCGATCGGGACGGTAGCCGCGGCGCCAAAAGCCCTCGGCTTCGATCCCCACGATCGAGACGGAGGCCGCGAAGTCGGCGGAGGCACCGACGATGCGCTGGTCGGTCAGCTCCAACGTCGTGGTCTCGCCCGTGAGGGGATCGACGACGTCCTCGGTGTCGGGTCGGATGTTGGTGTAGCCGTTGAGGCCGATCGCAAGCCGAAGGTCCCGCTCGGCTCCGAGGTAGCGCGTCTGGCTGTACGGCATCGCGCCCAGCGGCGCTGCGACCACGCGGGCGGTGTACAGCATCTGGCCGTCGCCGTTGCGCACCACGTTGCGGCCGTCGCCGTTGAAGGCGCCGAAGTAGTACTCGAGGCGGCCGTCGAACGGCAGACCGAACACGGTGATCCCGAGATCGCGGTCGACCCGGAAGGCATCGTTGACCGGGCCGCGGTCGATGATCGTGGTGAAGGGAAGCCCGATCCGAAAGCCGCGCGAGGCGTACGGGCGAAACTGGCCCAGGTCGAGCTTGAACGCCGGGTGGATGTCGAGCACCACGTCGGCGTCGAGCAGGCTGGCCGAGCCCGCGAGCTCGGGCTGCATGAACAACGCGACCAGGCCGTCCCAAAGTCGCGCCTGGGTGACCGGGCGGATGCGTGTGAGCTGGAAGCCGCGCGAGGGGTCTTCGCCGATCTGGGTCGTGTGCCGGCCCTGGGCGAAGAAGCCGAAGCCGAGGCTGAAGCGGCGGTCGGCGCTGTCGATCCAAAAGCCCTCGTCCACCGAGGCGCGCACGCCAGCCCGTGGCGGAGCCGCGGCGACGGTCGGAGATCCGTCTTCGGTCTCGGCCTGCGGGCTCGCCCACGACAGCGTCAGGGCGGTCCCGATGGCCCAGGCGGCGACAGGCAGCGGCACGTGGCCCGCGAGTCTACTTCATCTTCACGGTGGCGACGGTGGCGACACCGAGCTCCTCGAGCCACGCGTCGACGAACACGAGATCGCCGTGACGCGTGGTGTCGGCGCGTCCGAGCCCCGCGCGCGCCGACAGTGCGAGCTCCTTGGCCCGCGCTTTGTCACGGCCGGATTTGTACAGCGCGCGCGACAAAGACACCTCGGTGGCAGCGAGCAGCGCAGGATCGACGAACTCGACCTTGCGCCGGATCTTCAGCGCGCGCTCCAGCGGCTCGATCGCCTCCTCGTAGCGATCGAGCGTCAGCAGCACCTCGCCCTTGGACGTCAGCGAGTACGCGACCGGCTCCGTCTCCGGACCCAGTGCCTTCTCTCGGATCGCGATCGCGCGATCGATGGGCGCCAGCGCTTCTTCGCCGCGACCGAGGCGCGCCAGCGAGTTGGACAGATTGCTGAGCGTGGACGCGATCACCGGATGCTCGGGCCCGAGCACCGCGTCGCGGATCTCGATCGACTGCCGGTAGTACTCCACGGCCTTTTCGTCGTCGCCGAGCGCCCCCACGGCGTTGCCGAGGTTTTGCAGCGACTGGGCGACCGAGGGGTGCTTTTCGCCGAACAGCTTGCGGCGGATCTCGAGGGCGCGGCTCTGCGCCGCCTTGGCCGCGGTGAAATCCTTGAGCTCGTACGCGGACCCGCCGAGGTTGTTGAGCACCGAGGCCACCGACGCGTGCTCGGTGCCCACGTTGGCCTCGACCATGGGCAGCGCGCGCTCGAACGTGGCGCGAGCGTCCGCCAGCTCGCCCGACATCTGCAGCAGCACGCCGAGATTGGTCAGCGAGCGCGCCAGCTCCGGGTGACCGGGTCCGAGCGCCTCGGCGAGCTCGACGTTGCGCTGAAACAGCTCGCGCGCCTTGGCCAGCTCGCCGAGCCGGGCCCGCGCCATCGCCTCCACCGCGTTGGCCTCGCGCAGCGCCGCGTCGTCGTCGTCGACCAGATCCAGCAGCGCGTTGCGGGCGCTTTCGGCCAGCGCCGCGGCCTCCTTGAACTTGCCCTCCGACAGCAGGATGTCGGCCTCGTTGACGTCGAGAACCGCCTCCTTGACGGGACCGAGCTTGGCGCGCCGCAAGGTCGCGCGCGCCGACTCCAGCCACCGGCGCCCTTCGGTGAAGTCGCTTTCTTCCACCGCGAGGATGAACATCAGCCCGCTCGCCGCCGAGTGAGCCACCGCGTCGTGGCCGGTACCGAGCGCGAGGTTGAACGCGCGCTCGAACGCGGCCTTGGCCGCGTCGCGGTCTCCCTTGGCCTGCAGCAGCGACGCCTGGCCCTCGAGCACCTCGGCCGTGAGGGGATCGAACCCGGCGGTCTCGGCCTCGGCCAGCAACGCCTCGAACGCCGCGGTCGCGTCGTCGAGCCGCCCCGAGTCCGCGGTCGCCCGCGCGTCGGCCAGGCGCTCCCGGAGATCGGCCACGGTCTGGGCCAACGACGGATCGTCGGGCACGGGCATCACGTGGTCGAGCGATTCCAGATCTCCGCACGCCTCGGGGGACGGCAGGTTGGTGACCGCCTTGGAGGCCCCGTCGATCATCTCGCCGCGCGCCAGCTCGCCCACGAGCGCTCGCATGCGCGCGCGTCGTTCGTGCAGGCACGCCATCTCGCGATCGAGCGCCTCTTCCGATTGCGTCGCGTGCACCCGCGTCGCCTCGCAGGTCGAAAGGTGCACCGCGCTCCATCGCTTGGCGTAGGCGTCCAGCCGCGTGGTCGTGCGCTCGAGCTCGCGCTGGGCGTAGGGCGAGTCGTCGGCGGCGAAGGCCTGCGTGAGCTTGTCGCGCAGCGCGTCGTCCCACACGCCCTGCAGGCTCTCCTCGCCACCCGAGCAGCGGGCCGCGCGTCGGTCGAGCACCAAGAACGCGGCGACGGAGGCCGAGCCGACCGCGACCGCGACCGCGGCGGGCAGCAACCATCGCCGGCGGGCGGGCTTGGGCTGCAGCGCGTCCAGCAGGGCGCGCATCCTCGGCCAGCGCTCGTCGGGCTTGGTCGCCAGTCCCCGCAGCAGCGCGCGACGGATGCCCTTGGGCACGCCGCGGCTGGACGGCGGCATGCGCATCTCGCCGGTCGTCACCGAGTACGCGAGCGCGGCCAGGTCACTGCCGGGAAACGGTCGCTCGCCGTACAGCGCCTCCCACAACGCGACGCAGTACGAGAATTGATCGGAGCGCTCGTCGGCGGCGGTGCCGTCGAACTGCTCGGGGGCCATGTACGCCGGCGTGCCGACCATCGCTCCCGTGCGCGTCACGTGAGGCGCGGAGATCTCCACCGTCGACGGCTCGAGCTCGCTGACGAGCCGCTCGCCCGCCGGCTGGGCGAGTCCGAAGTCGAGCACCCGAACCACGCCGTCGTCGCCGCGCATCGCGTTCTCGGGCTTGAAGTCGCGGTGCACCAGGCCCGCCTGGTGGGCGGCGGCGAGGCCTTCGCCGGCCTGCAGGTACGCCTCGAGCACGTCGGTCCACGCCGGGGCAGGGTTGGCCGTCGCCCACGCGCGCAGCGACGCCCCTTCGACGTACTCCATCGCGATGAACAGCTGCTCGTCGTGCTCGCCCACGTCGTAGACGGAGATCACGTTGCGATGGTTGAGCTTGGCCATCGCCTGGGCCTCGCGCTTCATCCGGCTGCTGGCGTGGGTGACGTCGCGCGCGGTGTCGGCGATCCGGTGCACGAGCTTGATCGCGAGCCGACGTTGCAGCTCCGGATCCCACGCCGCGAACACGACGCCCATGCCGCCCGAGCCCAGCGTGCCCTCGACCACGTGGCGGCCGATCGTGTCGGGGACCGCCGGCGCGGCGCGGTCGTCGAGGGTCGAGCCATCGGCGGCCATCGTGCGGAGGCTGCTGGCCTCCTCGATGCTCACCTGCGGGTCGCCGGGAAGTGTGGGGGACACCACGGCGAGCCCAGTGTAGTCGATGGCCGCCGCGGTGCAGCCCGCCGCGACACTGGTAATCTTGGCGGCGAACGGGAGCGACGCCGATGACCATTGGGGCGGGATTCATGCTGGATGCGATGCGACGCGCCCGGCAGTTCGAGCGCGAGATGTTCGGGGGCCGGGGAGGGCGCATTCGCGTCAAAGGCGACCGCGGTGCGTTTGCACCGGATGACGAGGCGTACCCATGTGCGTGGGTGTGTCAGGGGTGCGGCTTGCTGCGCGACGCCCCGAAGGGGTCCGCCGACGCCGACCTCGAGTGTGGGTACTGCCGGGCCCGGGCGTGGATCGACCTTCGCAGCTTCCGCAACGCCCAGCTCGTGCGCGAGCAGGAGCAGCGATTGCGCCAGGAAGGTCCGGATTGGGTGCAGGACAAGGTCCGCAACGCCGCCGGGGTCGCCGGGGTGGCGATCGGCGGCGCCACGGCGCTCGCGGCCTCCGCGATGCTGCCCCTGCTGCTGCCCGTGGCCGTCATCGCCGCGGCGGTCGGCGGGGCCGGTGCGTTGGGCGTGCAGCAGATCATCGGCAAGCCGCTGTCGCGCTGGCTGATCGCGCGTGAGGACGTGGGGCCGGCACGCTGGCGCTGCGCGTTGCCCAAGCCGAACCTGGAGTCGCCGATCGTCGCGCGTCACCGAGGCGTCGCGACCACCCGTCAGGCTCCGCTGGCGGCTCCGATCTCCGGCCGGGAGTGTCTGGCCTACGAAGTGGGCGTGGTCTTCGACGCCGAGGGCGACGCGTACCCGCCGGTGTGGGTCCTTCGCGAGGATCGCAACGTCGCATTCGAAGTGGGCGAGGTGTCGGTCGCCGCCGATGCGCTGACGACCGAGCTGACGATGCTGTCGGTGTCCGACCAGGCGGTCGAGCGCGACCGGGCCGACATCGCCAAGTTCCTGCGCCAGCGCGGCCTGTTTCTGGCCGACGGCGACTACGAGTTCTTCGAGTCGGTGCTGCCGGTCGGGACCGAGGTCGAGCTCGTCCGTCACGCCGAGCCCGAGGCCGGGCCCTGGGTCGTCTACGATCCGGCGTGAGCCCCGGGCGCGAGACGCTCAGTCGTGGTCGCCACGACGCGCGCGCAGAGCGGTCGCGAGGCGCAGCTTGGCTCGCTGGAAGCGCTTGCGCAGGGTGGCGGCCGCCGGGGCGGTCTCCCCGGGCACCGACGACTCGAACACCCGCGCGATCGCGTCCCAGGGCAGCTCGCGATCGATCCGCAGCACGAGCAGCAGCTGATCGTCTTCGGACAGCTCGGCCCGAAGCTCGCGAAGCTCGAGCTTGCGCGTCGTCTTGACGAAGGACTGCGTCTCGCTGCGCGCACGTTCGCACAGGTCGGGCAGCTGCGAGGGAGACGCGCCCCCGCCGTGGGGTCGTCGCGCGTCCGAACGTTTGACGTCGGCCATGGCGCGACGGGCCAGCACGTAGGCCCACGTGCGCACGGAGGCGTCGAACCGAAACGCCGGCAGCGCCTTCCAGACCTTCTCGCAAAACAGGCTGTAGGCGTCGCCGGCCTGGCTGTCGTGGTGGCACAGCGCGACGAGCAGCCCCATGATCTCCGGCCCGAACCGATGGATCACGAGCGCGGTGGCTTCGTCGTACTGGGCGGCGGCCGCGAGCTCGCGAACCGTGTCGTCGATCTCGGGCGGGACGTGACGTGGTCGACCTTCGGTCATGGGGGATCTCCCGGGCGGGGCAGCGGGGTTCCGAGCACGATGTCGTCGAGCTCGGCGACGTCGGCGGACTCGCGACGGACGAGGTCGGCGCGGATCCACGCGATGGTTGCCTGGAACGGCGCGGCGTCCCCGAGGGCCGCGCGGACCTTCGCGAGCCGCAAGAGGGTCGTGACGTCCACGGCGTCGAACGTCGCGAGCGCGGGCTCGGCCAGCTCGACGTGACGACGCGCCTCTTCGGGTCGATCGAGCCCGGCGAGCGCCTCCGCCATGCGCAGCTGGGCGACCGGGCGTCCGATGTTCGGCGAGTCCTCGGGGAACAACGCCAGTGTGCGTGCGCTCGTATGCAGCGCACGCGCGTAGTCGCGGGCGACGATCGCCGCGTCGCCGAGCACCAAGTAGTAGCGGAACAGCTCCGGGTCGTTGTCTCCGAGCGCGGTCTGGGCCAGGTCGAACGCGCGTTGGGCCGTGGTCGTGGCCGCGTCGGCATCTCCGCGCTCGACATGGATGCTGGCCACGAGCAGCTCCACCACCGCTTGCTGGGTCTGGTCGTTCATCGTCTCGGCCACCGCTCGCGCCTGCTCGGCCCAGTGCAGGGCCTGCTCGAGATCTCCGTCGAGGATGTACAGCCGACCGAGGTTGGTCATCGCCGAGCAGACCGTCTTGACGTGACCGGCCGCTTTGGCCGACGTGATCGCGTGCGTGGTGGCGTCGATCGCCTCCTGCAGGTGGTCGCCCTCGGCAAACAAGAGCAGGCTGCCGAAGTTGAGCCAGTCGTTGGCGAGCTCGGGGCCGTCGGCGCCGTACAGGGCGATGCCGCGCTCCACCGATGCTCGCGAGCGCTCGAGCGCGGCCTGGCGCTTGCCGAGTCGATGGTAGACGGCCACCTGTTGCGACAAGACCGTGCGGTGCAGCGGGTGCGCGTCGCCGAGGGTCGCGGTCACGAGGTGGTCGGCCTCTTCGAGGATCGAAAGACCCGCCTCGGGCCGATCGGCCCGCGTCAGGCACGTGCCCAGGTTCAACATCGCACTGACCTCGATCGTCGTCGAAGGAGGATCGAGCGCCTGCGCCTGCTCGCGCGCCGCCTGCAAGTGGACGCGTGCCGCTTCGTCGTCGTGGGCGTTGAGGTGCACGATCCCCTGCAGCAGCTCGAGCTCGGCCATGAGCGTCGGGGGCTCGCCGGCCTGCGACGCCCACGTGTGCGCCATGTCCAGCCAATCCTGTGCCCGCTGCGTGTGTCCCTCGCCGGCCGACGACGCGAACGCCAGACGGGCGGAGGTGCTCGCGGCGAGATCGGCGGCACTGGCCTCGATGGCGGCACGTAGGGCGGGGATCCCATGTTGGTGCACACCGGTGTAGTCGCGCTCTTCGGCGGCGATCATCACGTGCTCGTGCAGACCTTCGGCGTACGCGCGGCCGTCGGGGGCCAGCGCCAGCAGGGTGTCGGCGGCCTCGCGGGCACGCGTATATGCGCCCACGTCGCGTGCGATCCGACTGCGCGCGAGGAGCTCACCGACGCGCGGGTCCTCGGACGGCAAGGCGCCGGCTCGCCAGGTCGGATCGAGGGCGGCGCAATCGCTCGGATCCGGCAGGCGCTGCACCAGCTCGAGGCCGCGCGACAGCGTGGCGGCATCGGCATCGAGCATCGCGGCCACGGTCGCGTGCAGCTCGGTCGTCGCGGCGCGCAGGCAGGCGCGTCGTCGGTCGAGGTCGGCGTCGTCGATCCGAGAGGCTTGCGCGCAGACGGCCCGCTCGGCGTCGGCCCAGCGACCGAGGTAGGTGTCGATCGACGTCTCGAAGCGCGTCGCGAGACCCCGGCCGTCGCGCAGCGAGGACTCCGACAGCTGCTCACGCAGGGCGGTGCGGTCGGTGCGGGACCATTGCGGTGTCTCGGGGCGGGGCCCTCGGCACGACGGCCCGGACGGGGTCGCGCCGCCCGACCACGCCAGGCCGATCGCGATCGCACCCACGCCGAGCAAGCCGAACAGGCGCGGCCATCGGCGGCGGCCGGTCAGGGCCTCGACGAGCGCGTGCATCGAGGCGTGGCGCTGCCGTGGATCCACCGCCAGTCCTCGCTCGATCGCCCGTCGAATCCGGCGGGGGACGTGCCGCGCACCCCCGGTGACGCGTCGACCGCGGCGCACCGAGGCCGAGATCTCCGAGGCGGTGTCGCCCTGAAACGGATGGTGTCCCCACAGCGCTTCGTACAGCGCCACGCACAGCGAGAACTGATCGGCCGACGGGGTCAGCGGTCCCATCGTGTGCTGCTCGGGCGCCATGTAGCGCGGCGTACCGGCGACGCTCGTGGCGCGTCGCGGCAGGTCGTCGAGCGTCGCGTCCGCGTCCGTGCCGTCGTCGTCGTCGTCGTAGCCGAGCACCAACCCGAAGTCGCCGACCCGGGCGCGCCCGTCTTCGCCGAGCAGGACGTTGTCGGGCTTGAAGTCGCGGTGCACGAACCCACGCGCGTGCGCGGCCGCGAGTCCCTCGGCGGCCTCGCAGAACTTGGCGACGATCGCCGGCCACGGGTGCGCCTGCGCGCGCAACCACTGCCCGAGGGTACCGCCGGACAGGTACTCCATGACCACGTAGACCTGCCCGTGCATCGTGCCGACGTGGTGGACGACCACGATGTTCGGATGCACGAGCGCCGCGGTCGCTCGCGCTTCGCGGAGCAGACGCGCGGTGTCGGACGCCGACGTGCGACGCGTGCAGACTTTCACCGCCACGAGGCGGTCGAGGGTCTCGTGGCGTGCGAGGTACACCACGCCCATGCCACCCCGGCCGAGGCGGCGCTCGACGACGAAGGTGTCGTCGATGCGCGAGCCCGGGCCCAGCTGCGACAGCCCCGCGTGGGCGAAGAACGATCCCGGATCGACCGCGGGGGCACGGACGGCCCGTCGGATCTCGCTGTCGAGCGCGGCGTCGGTCTCGCGGCTGGTGCCCGAGGCAGGTGCAATCGAGTCTCGGGGACCGTCGAGATCCATGGGTGCACTCAGCGCAGCGGCCCGCGACGCAATCGCGGGACGACGGGGAGATGCGCGCGAACCTGCATCGCGGTCGACGCCACGTTGACCCAGGGGTCTTCGGATCGCAAGGACGATGGGCGGTGGTCAAGGACGATCGTGCGACGCATGGGGGCTCTGTCGCAGGCGCACCCGCCTCCGAGCCCCGGGTAGTCGTCGCGGCCGGGATCTGTGACGCAGCGATTTCGTCGGACTGCCGTTCGCGGCCAGACCCAAGTCGATTCGCGGTACGTTCGGGTCCCCATGTCGACCTCCCGCCGGCGTTTCCTGTCCGGAGCCCTCCTCACGGCCGCGTGCACGGCCGCCCCCACGGACGCGCCCAAGCACCAGACCCAGACCCAGACCCAGACCCGCGCCGAGCGACCGGGCCCCCCGCCGGATCCGAAGCCCGAGGTGCCGATGACCGAACCCCTGCCACCCCTGTCCGAGGAGGCGATCGCCGATGCCAGCGCGGCCTTGCACGCGTTCGCCACCGACTTCCACCGTCGCACCGCCGCCGCCGATGCCAACGCGATCTCCTCGCCGATGTCGGTCGCGCTCGCGCTCGCGATGGTGCACGCGGGGGCCCGCGGCGAGACGGCCGACGAGATCGCCAACGCCCTGCACCTGCCCACCGCGCCCGGGGAGGTCACCCGGATCGCCGCGTCGCTGCTGCAGCGCTTCGCCGCCCCGGGCGAGGGCTACGAGCTGGCGGTGGTCGATCGCCTCTTCGGCAGTCAGGCCGTGTCCTTCGAGCCGAGCTACCTCGCGGCGATGGAGCGAGACCTGCGCGCGCCGCTGGAGACGATGGATTTCGCCGCCGCGTCCGAGCCCTCGCGGGCACGGATCAACGCGTGGGTCGCCGAGCAGACGCGCGACCGCATCGAGGACCTGCTGCCGCCCGGATCGATCACCCCGGCGACGAAGCTCGTGCTGACCAACGCCGTGTACTTCAAGGCCTCGTGGATGGATCCGTTCTACGAGTCGGCCACGACCACGGCGACGTTCCATGCCCCGAAGGGGAAGGTCGATGCCAAGATGATGCAGCGCACCGACTTCCTGCGCTTTGCCGCCGATGCCGACACGCAGCTGGTCGAGCTGCCGTACGGCCAGGGCGACTACGCGATGACGATCGCGCTGCCCAACGCGCCCGACGGCCTCGCGGCACTGACCAAGACGCTCGACGCGGCGAAGTGGACGCAGTGGATCGGGGCGCTGTCGCACGAGCGCGTCGCGCTGTCGTTGCCGAAGTTCAAGATCGAGATGCCCGAGCCGATGCGCCTGCGAAAGCTGTGCGAGGCGATGGGGATGCAGCGAATGTTCGACTACACGCGCGCCGACTTCACCGCGATGGCGCCCGCGGCCGAGCAGATCGAGATCGCCGAGGGCTTCCACAAGGCGTTCATCGAGGTGGACGAAAAGGGCACCGAGGCGGCCGCGGCGACGGCCTTCACGGCGCGCGCCGGGTCCGCGATGCCGACCGAGCCGCCCAAGCCGTTCGTGTGCGATCGGCCCTTCGCGTTCGCGATCCGCGACACCAAGACCGGCGCGATCCTGTTCTTGGGCCAAGTCGCCGACCCGACCGCCACGGCGTGACGCCGCACCCGGCCGGGCGCCGACCCGTCGCCCGGCTCGCTACGGCGCGGGCTCGGGCGGGTCGAGGCGATCGGCGCGGGCACGAAGCTCGGCCGCGGCCTCCGGCTCGGAGATGTCGGCGAGCTCGCGCAGCACCTTGGCGCAGCGCGGACTGTCGGCGCCGAAGTTGGCCTCGGTCAGCGCCAAGACGCGGGAGAAATCGGCCCGCGCGGCCTCCACGTCGCCCGCCTCCGCGTGGGCCCATGCGCGCTCGTCGAGCAGATCGATCATCACCGGATGATCGGGACCCCGGGTGGCCTCGGCCAATGCGATCGCTCGGGCGAGGTGCGCCTGGGCGGGGGCGCGCTCGCCGAGCGCTCGTTCGACGCGCGCGAGATTCTGCAGCGGCCCGATGAGGTTCGGGTGATCCGGGCCCATCTTCCGCTCGACCGCCGCCAGCACGGTGTCCGCGAGCGTGCGCGCCTCCGCGTCGCGTGACAGCGCGGACAGGATCGCCACCGTGTTCTGCGCGGCGGCCAGCGTGCGCGAGGCCTCGGGGCCCGCCGTCGCCGCGAGCCCCTCGTAGGCGCGGCGTTGAAGCTCGAGCGCGCCCTCGAGATCGCCGCGATGGTAGCGAACGATGGCCAGACCATTGAGCGAGCTGGCCACGTCGACGTGGGTCGGGCCGAAGATCCGCTCGCGCGCCGCGAGCACCGCTTCGTGCTCGCGCTCGGCCGCGTCGAGATCCCGCACGGTGCTCAGCACGTTGGCGAGGTTGTTGCGCGCGCGCAGGGTGTCGGGATGGTCGGCCCCTTTGGCCGCCGTGAAGCGATCGACCGCCACCTGCAGATGACGACGCGCGCCCGCGAACTCGCCGGCCTCGAACGACGCGAGGCCGAGCGCGAGCTCGCCCGTCGCCATCCGGGCCTCGCTCGCGCCTTCCGCCTCGAGAGCCTCGTGCGCGAGGTCGGTGGCGAGCTTGCCCTTTTCGAGATCGCCCTCGGCCAGCGAGATCGCGGCCCGCAGTCGCAGCACGTCGGTCCGAAACGCCGGTGGATTGCCCATCGCTTCCACGACCGCGCTCGCGAGCCGCTCGTGCTCGGACGCGCCCGAAGCATCGTCGGCCTGCCACAACGACACGTACGCGAGCGACAGCCACGCGCGAGCCAGCGTCGGGTCGTCACGTCCCGCCAACGCGGCCGCCGTCGCGCGACGGAGCGCGACTCGGGCGGGCTCGACCTCCCCCAGCTCGTCGAGCGACTTGCCGAGCAGGTGCGCCGCCTCGGCTTGCGCGGGGCGCCAGTCGGCCGCGTCGGCGTCGGCCAGCGCGGCCTCGGCGGTCGTGCGCGCGTCGGCGAATCTGCCCGTCGCGAACTCGGCCCATCCCCGCGCCAGCCCGACCTCGGCGCGCTCGAGGCTCGCGAGCGCGATGGGATCGGTCGGGCGCGGCAGGCGACGCTCGAGCACCGCCACGTCGGCACAGCTGCGCGGATCCGGCAGGGACGCGACCGCATCGACGGCGCGCTCGGCCGTGCCCGGATCTGGATGTTCGAGCACGGCGACGAGCTGCTCGAGTCGGTGACGTTGCTGGTCCAGGCACGCGGTGCGGCGATCGAGCTGATCGACCGATTGCAGGCCACGCACGTGCGTCGCTTCGCAGGCTTCGGTCACTTGCCCCACCCAGCCCTCGACCCACGCATCGAGGCCGTCGGCGGCGTGCGTTGCCGCCGTGGGCATCCACGATGCGCCGAGCCCGGTGAACGCGTCGATGAGCGTCGCACGCCGGGCCTCGTTCCAGACGGTGCGGACCGGCGCATCCAGATCTTCGCACGCGACCTCGCTTCGCGAGAACACGAGGGCGGACGCCACCCCGAGCGCACCCAGGCCGATCAGCCCACGGCGACGCCAACGCGCGCCCGGATCGTCGGCGAGCGCGTCGAGCAGGTGGCGCATCGAGGCGTGACGCTGCGTGGGCTCGTGCGACAGCCCGCGCCGGACGAGCCGCCAGATCCGCCGCGGTCCCGTGGGGGGCTGCGCCGGGGCGCGTCCGGCCTCGATCGCAGCCACGGCCGCGGGCGACGAGATGCCGAACGGATGTCGCCCCCACAACGCCTGGTACAGCGTGATGCAGAACGCGAACTGATCGGCGGCCGGCGACCCGCCGCCGTGGAGGCTCTCGCGCGCCATGTACGGCGGCGTCCCGACGGCGCCGCCGTACAGCGTCTCGGTCGCGGTGCGCGTGTGGCCGCCGAGATCGGGATCGGTACCGTCGTCGTCGGCCGCGTCCACCCGCGCGAGGCCGAAGTCGGTCACGCAGACCCGGCCGTCCTCGCCCACGAGCACGTTGTCCGGCTTGAAGTCGCGATGGACGAGGCCGGCATCGTGGGCCGCCGCGAGCCCGCGACCCGCGGCGAGCATGTGCGCGACGATCTCGCGTCGCGAGTGCGGCGACTGCAGCCACTCCGACAGCGTCGTGCCTCGCACGTACTCCATCGCGAGGAACACCGCGCCGTCGTGCTCGCCGACCTCGTGCACGGCGACCACGTTGTCGTTGCGCAAGCGGGCCATCGCCTGCGCCTCGCGCAGCAATCGTGCCGCCGCCAGTGATGGGTCCTTGCCGGCCGTGTCGGGGCGCAGCAGCTTGACCGCGACGAGGCGATCGAGCTCCTCGTCGTGGGCCAACCACACCACGCCCATGCCGCCGGCCCCGAGCCGCGATCGAACGGTGAAGCGGCCGATCTTGACGGGGTCGGGCCGCGAGCTGAACAGCCGGCGCCGAACCAGCGCCCGCATGACCTCGACCTCGGCGCCCGACACCGAGTCGGGCGGCGGCAACGGACTTGGTCCGGGCACGGGCACCTCGCCCGCGCGCGTGCGGGCGAGCGCTGGATCCTGCGCGAGGGTCTCGTCGAACCCGGGACCCGTCGAGTCTGGACGCGTGACGCCCATACGACCCTCGTTCAGCCGGTTCCGGCGGCGTCGATCCGCGCGCAGGCTTCGCGGAGCTCACCGAGCCACTGCTCGAGCCCGCCGAGCGTCGACTCGAGCAGCGCGGGGTTTTCGGCGAGCGCACCCACGGCTTCGCGCAGCTGCGCCGATCCTCGTCGAACGCGAGCGCGCGCCGTGCCCAGCGGCACGTCGAGCGCCTCCGCGAGCTCGGGGCCGCTGAGGCCTTCCCAGTAGTACAGCTCCAGCGCGACCTGGTACACGACGGGCACGCGGCGAAGCGCTTCGAGCAGCAGCCGTTCCTCGCGGCGCTTGGCGAAGGCGGTGCTCACCCCGGAGACGAGATCGGCGATCGCCTCCTGCTCGAAGTCGACGAACTCGCGCCGGCTGCGTTCGGAGACCCAGCGGTACAGGAGGTGGCGCGCCGTGCCGAACAGGTAGCCCCGAAAGCCCGCGTCGTCGCGGATACGGTCGCGCCCTCGCACGCACGCGAGCATCGTGTCCTGGACGAGGTCCTCGATGCCCGTGGAGACCTTGTTGCGAAAGAACCGAACGAGGCGCCCGAAGTACCGGTCGAACAGCTGGTTGCCCGCACGCTCGTCACCGGCGCGCCATGCCTCGAGCAGCTCGACGTCGGAGACGGTATCGGACGGGGTCGCCACGAGTTCGCGCCGAGGACCGACGCTAGCAGGATGTCCCGCGGCCCGCGAGACGATTCGGATGCCCCTGCCGCCGAGGTCGAACGGGCTGGCCCGACGCGTCGGAGACGGTCCCGACCGGGTCCAGCCGCGGCCGCTCGCCGGTCCGTGCCACGCCGAGGACGTACACCGCATCGCTCGTCTCGATCCTTCAGGCGCAGCCCCCGAAGCTGCAGCTGTCGGGATGGGAGTAGCAGCTGAGCAGGTCCGCGAAACAGTCGGCGCATCCGGCCGCGATGCACGTCCAGCCGGTGCTGAGCAGGTCTGCACAAAACTCCCCGGGATTGCAGTCGCCGTCGCCGGCACAGGGGGTGCCACACGTGGCGCTGGGCGGGCCGCCGTCGCTGGTACACCAACACTGCTCGTGCCCGTCGCGTGGATCGGGCTGGCACCCGCCCAGCGGCGGATTGCCCTCGCCGCACACGCCCTCGCACCAATCGCGGTGGAGCTTGCCGTCGACGCATTCGGACATCGCGTTGTCACCCAGACACTGCGTGGCGCCGTCGACACAGGGCTCCGGCAGCATTTGAGGGGTCGGCGCGTCGTCGGCTTCGGTCGCGCTCGTCCCACCGTCGCCGGTCGTGGCCTCGGTCGCAGCTTCGGTCGCGCCTTCGGTCGCGGCCGCGTCGGGACCGCCGCAGATGCCTTCGATGCAGTAGTACGCGCTGCAGTCGGCGTCGACGTTGCACGGCAAGCCGGCCGTGCCCTTGCCGTCGTACAGGCACGCGGCGATGGCGATGGGCAGCAGGGCGACGAGATGTGTCTTCATCAGAACCTCCCCCTCACGGAGGCACCCACCACGGCGCCGAAGTCGGGTGTCCATGCGATCGCGGACGCGGATCGCTTGCGCTTGCGCAGCCCGATCGCGAGCATGGCCACGCCCCCGGCGACCAACGAGCCCCCCGCGGCGAGACCCGCCACGGCCAACAGGTTGCCTTGGTTGCCGCGCGCGATCTGGGCGCGTCGATCCATCGGATCCTGGTCGGGGTCGAACTCGGACGCGCCCGACGCCATGGCCATGCCACCGAAGGCGGCTCCGAGCGCGGCGAGTCCGACCGCCGTCGTGATCGAGCCGGCCACGATGAGCCCCGTTCCCTTCGGCCGCGACGCTTGGGTGGGTGGGCGCTCCACTTCCTCGGGGGCGATCTCGTGGTCGCTGCCTTGCTCGCCGGACAAGCGCGGATCGTCGGGGCGTGGGTGCCAGCCCATGTCGGTCGGATCGGGACTCCACTGCCGATCGATGACGCCCGCGTACTCGCCACGAAGTCCCTTGTCGAGCTGCTCCTCGGTCGTGCCGTGCTCGACCTCGAAGCGCGCGAGGTCGGCGTCGATCTCGTCGATCCGCACTCGCACGTGGGCCTGCCGCTGCGCGCGCGCGTCCTCGTCGTGCGGGAACATCTCGGGCAGCCGACGCAGGTAGGCCTGCAGCAGCGTGCGCTGGATCCGAAGGTCGTCGAGCGAGCCGTCGCGGTGAAACCGTTCGTCGTAGGCCACGACCATCCGCAGCGCGAGCGCGCCACGACTGCGGGCGTACGGCGGGGCGTCGGGCAGCACCGCGACCGCTTCCTGCCACTTGGCGATCGCCGTCTCGGGGTCGTCGTCGGCGAGCGCGCCGACACCGTCCATGTAGAGGCGGTACGCTCGCTGCTCGGACTCGAAGAGCCCGTCGGCGTCCAGGCCCGTCGCGCCCCGCAGGGGATCGACCGCGGTCGGCTCCGCCGCGGGCCAGACGACGAGGGCGTGGATCGTCGCGCAGGAGGCGGGCACCGCCGGGCCCGAGATCGCCAGGGTGGCGCCCAGCGATGGAGAGAGGATCGCTTGGAAGAGCATGGGACTCCCCTCAAGTGCGGGGCGCCGGAGTTTCGATCCACGGCTCGCCGAAAAAACGAACACGCGCACGGATCGAAATCCCGGCGGAACGTACCCCCATCGACGATGACCACCCACCCCCTGTTCGTCGTCTCCGTGACCTGTTTCGCGATCGCATGCACCCCGGCCGCGAGCGAGGAGTGTTTCGTCGATGCGCAGTGCCCGGCCGGTATGGCGTGCCTGGCGGGTCAGTGCGGCGAGCCCGAGGGGAGCACCGGCGAGGCCGTCGAGACCACCGGGCCGATCGACAAGCTCGACCTCGGCGGAGGCGTCGGCGACGGACAGACCTGTGCGTCGGCCGAGTTCGTGGCCACGAACGCCGGTTGCGAGTTCTGGGCCACTGACCTGCCCAACGTGTGGGCCCCCAGCTCCGCCTACTCCCTGGACATCGCCGCCGAGCAGACGTTTGCGGTGGTGGTGGCCAACGTCTCGGCCGAAGACAACGCCGAGGTGTCCGTGTTCGCGGGGGCGCAGTCCGATCCGCTGCAGACCGCGACCGTGGGTCCGCTGGGGACCTACGCGTTCCTGCTGCCCAACGACCTGCAGATCGACCCGACGCGGACGGGACGAGGTCGAGCCTTCCGCGTGGAGAGCGACCGCCCGATCACGGCGTACCAGTTCCAGCCCCTCGACAACCTCGCGCCGGTCTACAGCAACGATGCGTCGGCGCTGCTGCCCGTCCACGTGCTCGGGACGGACTACGTCGCGATCACGTCGAACGGCTACTCCGTGAACCTGTACCCCGACGGCTTCGAGCCCGTCGTGCTCCCGACGGGGGCGTACGTGACCGTGGTCGCCACCGAGGACACCACGCAGGTGGCCTTCTTCCCCACGGACGCACTCCTCGAGGGCGACTGGCAGGGGGTGGTGCTCGACCGCGGCGAGACGTTCACCCTGGTCTCCAACCCGCAGGATCCACGAGCCGGCAACGGCTCGCTGTCCGGCACGCGCGTCATCAGCGACCGACCGCTCGCGGCGTTCTCGGGCAATATCGCCGCCAGCGTGCCCGAGACGGCCACGGAGTGCTGTCTGGACCACGTCGAGCACCAGCTGCTCCCCACCGTGGCGTGGGGCGCACGCTACGTCACCGCGCCACCGCCCGACGCCCTCGATCCCGCCCACGACGACCCGGTCGAGATCCGGCTCGTCGGGGCCTACGACGACACGCCGCTCGTGTATCCGCTCGGCATGCCCGCCGGAGCGCCCACGACGATCGACGCGCATCGGACCGTCGCGTTCTCGACGACCGAACCCGTCATCGTCGAGAGCGCCGATCCGGACAAGCCGTTCGCGCTCGCGCAGTACCTGTACAACGCCGAAGAGACCAACCCCACCGGGGTCACGGGCGATCCTTCGATGATCGTCGTGCCGTCCGTGGAGCAGCTGATGGACCGCTACGTGTTTCTCGCCCCCTACGGCTACGCGACGAGCACCGTGACGGTGGTCGCCCCACACGGGGCCGAGGTCCGGCTCGACGACAAGCCGCTCGGCGACAGCCGGCTGATCGGGGATGCCGACGGCGTCACGTGGGGCTACCGACGCGCGAAGATCGATCCCGGCGCCCACGTGGTCTCGTCCGACGAGCCGATCGGGATCACCGTGGTCGGCTACGACCGGTTCGTCAGCTACGCCTACGCCGGCGGAAGCGCCGTCGCGGTGATCCACGACGCGCCGCCCGCTCCCTGAAAAAGCGGCGGCACGACGGGGACCGATCACGGCGAGCCGCACCAGGCGGTCGGGGACCCGCCACACGGGTTGGCCGTGCACGTCGAGCCGTTGGGACACGTCGAGCCGGCGTCGCACTCGGCGATGCAGTACTGCGCGCAGTCGAAGCAACCTTCGCAGCTCGGCGCGTAGATGTTGCCGCAGACGACCGAGACCCCCACCGCCGTCGCCGGCGGCGATGGGCACGGGATCTCGCCTTCGATCTGCGTCCAACACACCGCCGTGCAGAAGCCGAAGACGCACACCCCCGAGTCGCACTCCGCGTCGTCGGTGCACGGGGCGTACATGTTGTCGCCGGGCTCCCCCGAGTCGCTGGCGTCGGTGCCGGAGTCGGACATCGTCGGGTCGGGGGGCATCGTCGGATCGGCCGCGGTGGTCGACGGGTCGGGCAACGAGGTCGGGTCGGACGGGTCGGACGGGTCGGACGGGTCGGAAGCACCAGAGGTGGACGACGCGTCCGACGGCGGCATCCCGGTGCTCGCCTCGGTCGCCGAGGACGAGCCGTCCGAGCCCGGGGCGCCGCCGCAGGGGCCGTCCTTGCACTCCGGCCCCACGAGACAAGATGCGAGGCCGAGGGTCAGGGGCGCGAGGCCCAGGGCGAACCGGCATGCAGGCATGCCGACGTAGTGCGGGCCGGCCGGTTTTCGATCCAACGCGCGCGCATCCGTGGATCGAAAGGGCTACGATGTCGCACTAAGCCCGCGTGACCGAGAGCGAAGACCGGTCCGACCGAGCGCACATCCGCGCCGTCCTGCAGCGACGGCTGTTTGGACGCACCTCCGAGCCTTCCCTCATCGGTGATCGCTACGAGATCACGGGGGTCATCGGACGTGGGGGGCTGGGGCGAGTCTACCGGGCGAGGGACGTGCGGTTGCACCGCGACGTGGCGATCAAGCTCGTGGCCGCCGACCTGTCCGACCCCGAGCCGCAGCGGTTGTTTCGCGAGGCGCTCACGCTCGCGCGGCTGTCCCACCCGAACATCGTGGCGGTGCACGACGTCGGGCGGATCGGGCTCGACGTGTACATCGCGATGGAGCTCGTCGACGGGACGACGCTCGAGACTTGGTTGTCGCGACCGCAGCGCTCGTGGCGGGAGATCGTCGCGAAGTTCATCGCGGCCGGGCGGGCGCTCGAGGCCGCCCACCGTGCGGGCCTGGCCCACGGGGACTTCAAGGCCACCAACGTGATGATCGACCGGCAGGGCGAAGTGCGGGTGCTCGACTTCGGACTCGCGCGCGAGATGGGCCGAACCGCGCGCATCGAAGGGGAGGCCGACGGCGGTTGGGACGGCGTGACGCGCTTGGGCGGCACCCCAGGCTACATGCCGCCCGAGCAGTACCGCGGTCGCATCGACGAGCGCACCGACCAGTTCGCGTTCTGTGTCGCGCTGTTCGTGGCGCTGTACGACCGCTTTCCCTTCGACTGGTCGCGCGAGGGGATCGACGAGGCGAGCCTGCGCACGCAGCCGGCTCGCCGCAGTCGCGGCAATCGAGGGCTCCCCCGATCGGTGCGGGCGACGATCCTGCGGGGCCTCGCCCCGGAGCCCAGCGGTCGGTTCGCGACGATGGGCGCGCTGCTCGAGGGTCTCGCTCCGCCCCGGCGCGCGCGCTGGCCGGTCGTGCTGGCGGGCTCGCTCGTGGCCCTCGCGATCGGCTCGAGCCTGCGCGCGGAGCCGTGCGACTCGGCCGAGGACGACGCCACCGCCGACGCGTGGTCGGACGCGCGACGCGACCGGCTCGCGGTGACGGCCGGTGCGCGCGCCAACGTCGACGTCGCGGCGCTCGACCCGGCCATCGGCGACTGGCAAGCGCGCTGGGTCGCGCTGCGTCGCGAAAGCTGTGAGGCCCACCGTCGTGGCGAGATCGGCGACGCGCTGTACGACCTGCGTCTGTCGTGTCTGCGGCGCTCTCGCGACACGCTCGACTACTTGCTGGAGCGGCTCGAGGACGACGCGACCGTGGACCCCGGCACGGTGATCGACACCGTGGCCGAGCTGACGATCCTGACGTGCGACGACGACCAGGGCCTGCTGGCCGGACGACCGACCGGGACGATCGATTGGGACCTCGCGCAGGACCTGCTCGTCGAGCTGCGGCGCGCGCACGTGCACCTGCTGCTCGGCGACCCGCAGACGCAGCTTGCAATGTTGCTCGAGCTCGAGCGGCGGGCGCCCGATCCCAAGTCCGCGCCGGGCATGACGCTGTGGGTGACGCTGCACCTGGGCGCCGCGCTCGCTCGGGCCGGCCGCTTCGACGAAGCCGAAGCCCGGCTGCGCCGCGCGATGCTGGAGGCCCGGGCGTGGGGGCGATGGCCCGAGGCCGAGGGCCTCGTGTTGGCGCGCCTCGCCGACGCGATCTCCAACGACCCCACGCGCGCCGACGAGGCGCTGCTGCTCGCCGAGCAGGCGGTCGCGACCCTCGAGGGCGCGCCGTCGGGCGACACGGTGCTCTCGGCCGCGCGGCTGGCCCTGGCGCGTGCGCAGTACGCCGCGCATCGGCCGGCCGAAGCCCTCGCGACGCTCGACCGCGCCGAGTCGGACGGTCCCCCCGCCGCCGTCACCGACGGCACGCTCGAGACCCGGCTGTGGGCCGCCGAGGCGACCAACCTGCGCGGGCTGCTGCTCGAAGCGCTCGCGCGTCCCGACGACGCCGAAGCCGTGTACCGACGCGGGATCGCGCTGGCGGACGCCGTGGGGCGCCCCTCGCTGGAACAGGCTCACCTGCTCAACAATCTCGGCCTGCTGCTGCGCCGGATGGGGCGAACGGAGGCGGCGATCGACGCACTGCACGAGTCGGCGCGGATCAAGGACCGCCTGGGGCTACCCGGCGACGTCGCCACCACGCTGATGAACGTGGGCAACGCCTACCTCGGGCAGGGTCGTGCGGCCGAAGCCATCGCGACCTACGACGAGGCGGTCGAGCACCTGCGACGGGCGCCCGATACCGAGACGGAGGCGCTGATCCGCTTCAATCGCGCGATCGCTCGCTTCGAGTCGGGTCAGCACGGGCAGGCGCAGCGGGATTACGACTTCGTCGTCACCGAGCTGACGCGCACCGAGCCGGCCGACGCGGCGCGCCTGTACCCCGCGCTGGTCGGGCGAGGCAGTGCCCGACTCGCGGGCCAGGACGACGCCGGGGCGCGCGACGACTACGAGTGGGCGCTGCGGATCGAGCCGGCCGACGCGAACGCCTACGACCGGGCCGAGCTGCGGTTCGGGCTCGCGCGGGCGTTGCCGGCGCAGGGACGGGTGCGCGCGCGAGAGCTCGCCGCGCAAGCTCGGCAGGACGCGGCCGGGGCGAACGCCCCGGCGCTCGAGCGAGACATCGTCGCGTGGCTCGACGCGTCTCACCCCCCGTCAATCAGCCGGCGCGGGCCAGGACGTTGAGCCGGCCGCGCATCGCGTCGACCGCGGTCGTCGCTTCCATCTCGCTGTCGAACACCAACAGGCTTCCTCGCATGGCGCGAATGCGGAAGGGCGGCGCGCCGTGGGTATCGGTGATCGAGACGGTGCAGGTGGCGGAGGTGGCCCCCAACTCCATCTTGAGCGTGGCGCCGTCGGGCAACGAGGGTTGCCAGAAGTGGGTCGGGGTTCCGGTCCGCGGAGGGGTGAGACTGCGCGGGAACTGGACCTGGTCGGACTCCCACGCGGCCGTTCCGGCGTCGAAGTCGATCGTCCAGTGGATCGACACGATCTCGCTGCCGTTGCCGTCGCGTACGACGACCTCGTGCGCCGTGCTCTCGGCGGTGGCGGACGAGGCCGTCACCTTCACGCGATCTTCGGCCGCGGGCGCGTTGGTCAGGCCGTGGAAGTGCACCTTCGCGTGGACGGGCTCGCCGGAGCCCGGGCTCAAGGTGATGTCACGATGGTCGATGGGGATGGGCATGGTTCGTTCACTTCGGGGTCGGCTATCATGCGACTGGCGCATGAGGTCGGACGTCGAGCTGCTCGAAGCGTGGCGTGCCGGGGACAAGCAGGCAGGGAGCGAGTTGTTCTCCCGGCACTTCGACACGCTGTACGCCTTCTTCAGGAACAAGACCTTCGAGGGCGTCGACGACTTGGTTCAGCGTACGTTTCTGGCGTGCATCGAAGGCCGAGATCGATTCCGCGGCGACGCAAGTTTTCGCGCCTACATGCTGGGCGCGGCGCGGCGCATCCTCTATCGCGCGATCGACGAGTGGCGGCGCGACGGAAAACGGGTCGACGTGGGGGTTTCGAGCCTACACGACGTGCGCACCTCGCCGTCCCAGGTCGTCGCCCGCCGCGGCGAGCACCGCTTGGTCCTCGAAGCGCTGCGCCGGGTGCCGATCGAGCAGCAGGTCGCGCTCGAGCTGTACTACCTGCAGGGCTACCGCGGCCCCGAGCTCGCGACGATCCTCGACGTGCCGCAGGCCACCGTGCGCAGCCGGTTGTCCCGCGGGCTCGACAACCTACGCGCACGCGTGCGTGAGCTGCAGGCCGGCGGCCCGTTGCTCGATGCGACCCTCGCCGAGCTCGAGCAGTGGCTGACCTCGCTCGCCGAGGCAGGCCCGCCGTCGGTCGGGTTGCGGTAGGGTCTGGGCATGTTCCGGTGCCTGGCCGCCCTCGCCTTCGCCGCGCTCCTGCCCGCGACGGGTTGCGGCTCGTGCGGGTCCGACGACGACAAGGACGACGCGGACGCGTCCAAGTCGACCGAACGCAAGAAGGCGCGCGACGAAGATCCGTCCAAGCCCAAGAAGAAGGCGCGGCCCAAGGCCTGCGTGCAGGCCGAAGCGTGCTGCGCCGAGATGGCCGACCTGCGCGGCCAAGATCCCGACCTCGTCTGCTCCGGCGTCAAAGGCGTGCACACCGGCGACAAGTGCGAGGAGTTCCACGAGGGCTACGCGGGCGTCTTCGAAGCGTCCGGCCTCGAGCTACCCGAGGCCTGCATCAAGAACGGCGCGCCCTGACGTCTCGACGAGCGCGAGCCCGCGAGCCCACGAGCGCTACCCGCCAAAAAAGGTAGTGCCCCGGGCACCCGGTCCTCCGTTACCGTTGCTCCCTTCCGGGCCTGGCGGAGTTGGCGAAGGAACCGTCGCCCGGGGCATGAAAGCCGCGCGGTGGCGGTGGAGAGGAGGTTGAGCGCCCGGGGCCGAGGGGTCAAGCTCGGCCATGAGGTCGGTTGGCGGAGAGGGCGGGATTCGAACCCGCGGTGGCGTGAACCACACAGCATTTCCAGTGCTGCACCTTAGACCACTCGGACACCTCTCCAGGGAATCCGGGCGCTCTGCCTCCAAAGTAGAAAAACTATGTCGAGTCTTGGGGTCGGGTGGGTCGCTAAGCGAAGTTAAGAAATGGCGGAGAGGGAGGGATTCGAACCCTCGGAGACCGTTAAGCCTCACCAGATTTCGAGTCTGGCACCTTCAACCACTCGGACACCTCTCCGTGGTTGCCCCCTGACGAGGGGGGCGGACAGTAATCAGGTTCGGCGGCAGTGGCAAGCGCCGCGGCCGACCCGACCGCGCGCTACCCGCAATTGCAGAGACGGGCCCGCGAGAGCCCGTCCGCACGTGTTTTTCGCGACTGCACGACGACGCGCCAGAACCCGGCGCCACCGTGGCTCGAGTACCACTACCCGCGACGGCGACGCCGCAGCAGGATTGCCCCGAACAGGCCGAACACGGCCCAACCCGGCGCAGGTGCGCTCGTGCGACAGCCGCAACCGCTTCCGCCGTCGTCGGTCGCGCCCGGGTCGGTGTCGGTTCCGGCGTCGCCGGAGCTGCCTTGGTTGGCGGTCGCGCCGGACGTCGGGCCCCCGTCGGTGGCGTCGGCTCCCGTGGTCGGCGTGCCGGTCGTGGGGTCGCCGGTCGTGTCGCCCATACCCGAGTCGCTGCCGCCGGAGTCGCTCACCCCCGACGTGTCGTACGTGACGTCGTCGGAGCAACCCACGTTGCCCGCGACGTCCTGCGCGCAGGCTTGGAACGTGACCGTGCCATCGGCTGCGGGCAGCACCGCGCGGAACAAGTCGCCGCCCATGTACGGGGCGTCGACCTCGGTCGCGGCGCCGGCCGGGTCGATCACCGCGTACGCCCGAGTCAGTCGCGGGCCCTCGTCGGTCACGGAGCGATCGCTGACGGCGAAGCGCACGATGGCCTCGTCCGTCGGGGTCACGCCCGTGGGTTGCTCCACGACGATGATCTTGGGCGCCTGCGCGTCGACGGGCACCTGGTCATTGGCGAAATAGACCTCGTCGGCGTTGGTGATCTCGCCCTGGCCGGTGACGAGGTCGAAGCGGTCGTCACCGTTGAGGTCGCCGAACTCGCCCCACAACGTGCCGTCGGACGGCGTGGGGAAGACCCCGGGGACGTACGTGAAGTTGCCGGTTCCGTCGTTTTCGAGGAAGCGCTCGGCCGTGTTCAGCGACAGGACGACCGCGTCGAAGTCACCGTCATCGTCGATGTCGGCACACACGACGCCGTTGTCGTCGACGCCGGGGTTGCCCGACACGCGAGCGCCGGTCTCGTCGGTGAAGTTGCCCATCCCGTCGTTGATCTGAAGCTGCTCGGTGAAGCCGCCTCCGATGTTTTCGATCCACATGTCGAGATCGCCGTCACCGTCGACGTCACACGGGGCCGCGTTGTAGTGATTGTTGCCCGTGGCCGGCGGCGCGATCGTGCCGCCGGCGGCGAACATGCCCGTGCCGTCGTTGAGCCACAGCGCTCCGATGCCGCCGTTGTGTGCGTTGACGAAGATGTCGAGGTCGAAATCGCGGTCGGCATCGAACAGCTCGACATCGTCG
Source organism: uncultured Pseudomonadota bacterium (assembly GCA_937896535.1). Taxonomy (GTDB): domain Bacteria; phylum Myxococcota_A; class Polyangia; order Nannocystales; family Nannocystaceae; genus CALBMM01. The sequence goes on along the minus strand of CALBMM010000112.1, from coordinate 22,829 downwards.
ATGTCGATGCCACTGATCATGTCGGGCACCGCGCCCGCCAGCTCGGTGAACACGCCGAGTCCGTCGTTGAGGTAGATGTGGCCGTACGGCGGGCCGTTTACGGCGTAGCCGTCGGCGGCGAAGATGTCGAGGTCGCCGTCGTTGTCGACGTCGCCCATGCGGGTGGCCGCGCCCGCGGGAAACGGCGCGCCGGGCAGTCGGGCGGCGGCTTCGTCGGTGAAGTTGCCCGTTCCGTCGTTGATGAACATCACCGGGGCCGAGCCGTCGCCGCTGGGCGCGTAGATGTCACGGAACCCGTCGCCGTCGACGTCGCCCACCGCGATCTGTCTGAGCTGCCCACTGTAGTCGTTGACGGCCGCCATCGACACGTTCGTGAAGTTGCCGGCGCCATCGTTTTGGTAGATGACCAGCGGCTGCATCGCGGCGCTGCCCCCGAAGAAGTCGGGATAGTTGGCGAAGATGATGTCGAGGTCGCCGTCGTTGTCGAGGTCGGTGACGCGCAGGTGGTTGGTCCAGCAACCGGCGCCGCCGCATGCCTGTGGGTTGAGGGCGCCGACCTGACGGTCGAAGCTGGCACCGCCACCGTAGGCGGGCGTGGTCAGGAGCAGGCCGGTCAGGCCTGCCGCGGAGAGGGCGACGATTCGTTGCATTGGTAGGCGAGGTCCTTGAAAGCGTTGGCGCGGGCATCGACCCGCGCGACCGTGCACATCATAGGACAGCCGGGGCGCGCGTCAGCGGCGGTGCGGTTGCCACGGAAGCGGCGTCCACGGGCCCTTGACATCGCCGACCGTGGGCAGCGACAGGCGCAGGAACACGCCGGTCTGCGCCGCCTCGTCGACCTCGGGGGTCGACGCGGATCCATGGGGCCAGCGGACCGGCGGCTTGGCCGCGAGCATCCGCGCCCGCGGCCCGCTGCCGGCCCGGTCCACCTCGCACAGCTCGATGTAGCCCCGCTCGTCCTCGAGCAAGATGATGTCCGTGCCGTGGGTGGTCTCGCCGTCCGTTCGCATCGGAGGCAAGACGAATCAAGATCCGCGCCAAGCGACCGGCCCAGTGATCTCGGGCGCGGAGCAGTGCACGACGGTGGCTACCCACCCTGCCAGCGCAGCGACCCCCGTGGCCATGTACGACAGCAACCTACGCTGCACCGGTTCGTGGTAGGCACGTCGACCTCGATGGCCAACCGCCTCGCGACATCGACCAGTCCGTATCTGCGCCAGCACGCCGACAACCCGGTCGACTGGTACGAGTGGTCGCCCGAGGCGCTCGGAAAAGCCAAGCGCGAGGGCAAGCCGATCCTGCTGTCGGTCGGCTACAGCTCCTGTCACTGGTGCCACGTGATGGCGCACGAGTCGTTCGAAGATCCCGACACGGCGGCGGTGCTCAACGAGCTGTTCGTCAACGTCAAGGTCGATCGCGAGGAGCGACCCGACGTCGATGCGATCTACCAGCGCGTCGTGCAGCTGATGGGGCAGGGCGGCGGCTGGCCGCTGACCGTGTTCCTCACGCCCGACGCCGAGCCGTTCTACGGCGGCACGTACTTTCCCAAGGAGCCGCGCTACGGCCGGCCGGGCTTCGTGCAGCTGTGCCGAATGCTGCACGAGGCGTTCACGCAGCGGCCCAAGGAAATCGCCGAGCAGGCCGAGCAGTTCTTGCGGGGCTTCGCGGCGCTGTCGTCGATCGTCGACGAAGCCGCCGAGGAGGCCGCCGGTGATCCGGCGCCCTGGGAGTGGGCGTCGCTGCCGGTCGCGGCGCGTCGACTGCTGCGACGGGCCGACGACGAATGGGGCGGCATCGGTCGCGAGCCGAAGTTTCCCAACCCCACCGCGCTCGAGGTGTTCGCCCGCGTCGCCCGAGATCCGAGTCCCGAAGGCATCGCCGCCGACGCGCGCGCGTTCTTGGCGCTGACGCTGCGCAAGATGGCCGCAGGCGGGATCTACGACCATCTGCGGGGCGGCTTCGCCCGCTACGGCACCGACCGGCGCTGGCTCGTGCCGCACTTCGAAAAGATGCTGTACGACAACGCGCAGCTGCTGCCGCTGTACGCGGAGGCGGCGATCGCCTGGCCCGACGAGCGCACGTTCAAGGACGTGGTCGCCGAGACGATCGCGTACCTGAAGGCGGACATGCGCACGGACGCCGGCACGTTCTACGCGGCCACCGACGCCGACTCCGAGGGCGAGGAGGGCAAGTACTTTTGCTGGACGCCGTCGCAGATCGCCGAGGTCCTCGGCGACGATGCGCGGGCGCGGCGGTTTTGTGCCGTGTACGACGTGACCGACGCGGGCAACTTCGAGCACGGCTGGTCGATCCTCAACTTGCCGCGGTCGATCGCCGAGCATGCCGTCGAGCTCGGGGTCGCGCCGGAGGTCTTGCGGGCCGAGCTCGACCAGGCGCGGGCGCAGCTGCTCGCGCATCGCTACGGTCGCGTCCCGCCCCACCGCGACGACAAGGTGCTCACGAGCTGGACGGCGTTGTTGGTGTCGGGGTTGTGCCGGGCCGCGCACGCGGCCGCGACCTGGGGCGACGCCGCGCTCGCCGACGAAGCCACCGCACTCGCGCTGGCGGCCGGTCGCCGGCTGGTGCAGGCGCACGTGGTCGACGGTCGGGTGATGCGGGCGGAGTTTCAGGGGGTCGTGCACACGCGCGGATACCTCGACGACGTGGCGTTTCTGGCCCGCGCCTGCCTCGACCTGCACGAGCGCACGCTCGAGCCACAGTGGCGGACCGAGGCGAGCACGCTGGCCGCCTACGCGATCGAGCACCACGTGCGCCCCGACCACGACGGCTTCTTCTTCACGGCCGACGACGCCGAGGAGCTGATCGAGCGCACCGAGAGCCAGCACGACGGCCCGATCCCGTCGGGGGTGGGTGTCATCGTGGAGGTGCTCGCGCGGCTCGATGCGGCCGACGACGCACCCGAGGGCGCCCGCGGGATCGTCGACCAGGTCCTGCAGCGGTTCTTCGGGGCGATGGGCGAGCCGTTCGGGTTCGCGAGTCTGCTGACGGCGGCACGCCACGTCGACGAGACGGCCCGGCACGTCAAGATCGGGGGCCCTGCGCCGGACGACCCCCGGGTGCGGGCGCTCGCCGACGTCACCCACGCCGTTCGGCTCACGATCCCCCACGCGGTCACGCTGTCGTTTCACCCCGCCAGCGACGTGCGCGCGGTGGTGTGCGCCGGGCAGGCCTGCACGGCGCCGCTGACCGACGTGGCGCAGGTTCGGCAAGCGCTGTCGTTGAACGGCCGCGAGCCCCCACGGTAGACTGCTCGCCGAGCCTCGATGCCCTACGTCGAATACGCCTGCGAAGGACGCCTGTTGTTTCGCACGGAGACGACCGAGGGGGCGCAGTTCGTGCCGCGGATCCACGAAATCGTGGTCATCGACGACGAGCCCTACCAGGTCGTCGACGTCGAGTACTGGGCCCGGCGCATGGGTGCGACCGACCGCCGGTTCGTGTGGCCGACCGTCTACGTGATCCCCGTTCCCACCGAGGAATGGGAGCGACGCCTCGAGCGCCGCAACACTCGGGGCGACCCGGGCAAACCTCCGCTACGCTACTGAGCCGCCCTTGACGTCGTCGATCCACCGACGGTTGCAGCTGTTCCGCCCGCTTCTACCCGCGCGCGAGTGGACTCGGATCGAAAAGTACGTCGTCTCCGACGCCGGGATGGGCACCGACGTGTTCGGTACCACGCCCGAGGCGCTCGGCCTGGGCTACGCGCTCGGCTACTGGCTGCACCGGCACTACTTTCGCGTCGTGTCCGAGGGCCACGAGCACATCCCGGCCACCGGTGCGGCCGTCATCGCCGGCAACCATAGCGGTGTGCTGCCGTTCGACGCGGTGATGCTGGGCACCGACGTGTTTCGCAATACCGAGCCCCCGCGCCTGGTCCGGTACATGGTCGACTACTTCGTCTTCCGGCTGCCGTTTCTGGGCACCTTGTTTCGGCGGATGGGCCAGATGCCCGGCACGCGCCGCAACTTCGACGGTGCGATGGAGGAGGGCCACGTCGTCGGCGTGTTTCCCGAGGGCGCCGCGGCGCTGGGCAAGCCGGCCAACCGTCGCTACGAGCTGCACGACTTCAACCCCGGCCATGTCGAGCTCGCCGCCCGCCACCGCGCGCCGGTGATCCCGTTCGGGCTCGTGGGCGCCGAGGAGCAGCAAACGATGCTCGCGGACCTGCGGCCGTTGGCCCGCGCGCTGCGGCTGCCCTACTTTCCCGTCACCACGACGTTTCCATGGTTGGGCCCGCTGGGGCTTCTGCCCAAGCCGTCGCGGTACTTCATCCGCTACGGCGCCCCGCTGTGGATCGATCCCGAAGCGCTGCGCAGCGTGGAGGTGCGTCGGCGGGAAGTCGAGCGGGTGCGCGACGCGGTGGCCGAGCAGATCCGCCTCGGCCAAGAGACGCGCAAGGACTACCATGAGGGGCGCGCATGAGTACGCCGGACGCCCCCGATCGCAGTGGCCGTGCCGACGTCGTCCCCGGGGCGGCGGCCGAGTCGCCCGGCAATGGCCCGGCTCCGGGCACGCTGCGCGAAGGTTCGCGGCGGATCTTCATCGCCGGCGCGCGGCGACGCGTGGCCGTGCACCTCATCGAGCGCATGCTCGCCACGCCCGACGTCGAGGTGATCTTGGCGGTCGACCGCGGCGCGTGCCCGCCGGCGTTGCTCGGCTGTGATCCCGAGCGGTTCGTGTACGCCTCGGCCGACCTCAGCCGCCGCCGCCAGGTCGACAACCTGTTTCTGCTCGACCGCTTCCGCGACCAGCCGTTCGACACGGTCTTGCACCTGGCGTTCGTCGGCAACCCGCACGGCTACGACTTCGCCAGCCACGAGTTCAACGTCAACGCGGCCCAGCACCTGCTCGACGCCTCGCTGCGGCACGAGGTGACCAAGTACATCTTCCTGTCCTCGGACGCGGTGTACCGGATCGGCCCGCGCGGCGACTACAAGGTGCGCGAGGACGCCGAGCTCAACCTCGACCCGAAGGCGCACCCGATCCTGCGCGACACCCTCGACGCCGAGTTCATCTGCCGCGCGAAGATGGACTTCCCCGGCTGCGAGGTGATGGTGATCCGCCCCAGCGGCGTGTTCGGCGGCGGCGTGATCTCGGGAATGAACCTGCTGTTCGAGAGCAACCCGCCGATCTTGCCCGTGGGCTTCGATCCGATGATCAACCCCACCACCAAGGAGCAGCTGGCCCACGACCTGCTGCTCGCCACGTTCCTGCGGGGCAAGGGCGTGTACAACGTTGCGGGCAAGACGGTGGGGCCGCTGTCGAAGTTTCTCGAGGAGCGCGGGATCCGTCCGCGTCGCGTGCCGGGGCCTGCGCTGCAGGCCGTCAACCGGATGCAGCGCATGCTCGGGTTGACGCGGTACCACGCCGGCTTTCACCCCAAGCGGCTGTACTACTCGCTCGTGCTCGACGACGCGAAGTTCGAACGGGTGTTTCGGGCCCACGCCGACAAGGTCGCGGCGGTGGCCAAGCACCTCGAAGTCTGAGATCGTCCTCCGCGTCCGGCCGCGCAGAAATTGCCGCTGCGCGGCGCGGTGGCATACGCAGATTGGAGCGGCCATGAAGTGGTTCGTCGGAGTCGACCTCAAGGAACGCAGCAACGGAGCCTTGCGCTGGTGTCGTTGGGCCGCCGCGCACGACCGACGGGTCGAGGCCGGCTCGATCGTGCCCGTGCACGTCATCGAAGACCGTGAGCTGCGGCCACTGAAGGCCCACATCTCGCTGTCGGAGATCGAGCGGATGTCCCGGGAGTCGGCGAAGACGGCGATCGGAACCGTCGGCGGCGACGCCTTCGCGCCGCTCGAGCTCACCCACGACGCCAACGCCGAGTCGGCGATGGCCGACCTCGCCGACGAAGCCGGCGACGACGCGGTGCTCGTCGTCGGTCGCAAGGCACCGGTCGGCTCGGTCGCATGGGTTCGGCTGGGCCGCGTGGCCCGACGACTGCTGCGCGCGGTCTCGTGCCCGGTCGTGGTGGTCCCGCCGGACTTCGAGCCGTCCGACGACGACAAGGGCCCGATCGTGCTCGCCGTCAGCCTCGGACGCGACAGCGAGGCGGCGGCCAAGTTCGCCGTCGAGACGAGCAAGGCGTGGGACCGGCCGATCGTCGTCGTGCACGTCACCCCGTCGATCGCGGTGGGCTACCCGCCGTTCGCGGACTCGGCCGTGGTCCATCAGGTCGCCACGCAGCTGCGCACCGACGCCGATCGGCTCCTGGCCGAGTTCATGAACAACCACGGCATGGCGACGGCGCGCCGGCACACGACCGTGGGCGACGTCAGCGACCGGATCCTGACGATCGCGCGCGACGAGCGGGCCTCGCTGATCGTCGTGGGCTCGCGCCGGCTGTCGCTGGCCGCCCGGGTCTACAGCTCGACCGTGGGGCCGGAAGTCGCCGGTACCGCCACCTGTCCCGTCGTGGTCGTGCCGGCCACGGATGCCGAAGAGTCATGAGAGCAGTCGTGTGTACTTCGCTGCTGCTGGCCACCGTGGCCGGCTGCCGGTCCACGCCGCCCACCTCACCCTCTCCGGAAGAAGCGCCGGCGGTGCGGTTCGAGATGGACGAGCACTACATGGACGTGTGGGCGATCAAGGACGCGGTCGTCGACGGGGAGATCGATACGGTGGCCGAGCTCGCCGAGCGTCTCGCCGCGCGCGAGCGCGAGGCCGACCATCCGTCGTCGTGGGATCCCCACGTGCAGCACGTGGTCACGCACGCGGAGGCGTTGGTGCGCGCCCGAGATCTCGGCGTGATCGCGGGCGGCGTCGCCCAGCTCGGGGCCGCGTGCGGCGGATGCCACGGCGATCTCGGGGTGCAGGTCACCTTCGACGACACCGTCGAGCCCGACATGGGCGACGACTCGGCCGCCGCCCGCATGCAGCAGCACCAGTGGGCGGTCGACCGGATGTGGGAAGGCTTGGTCGGGCCTTCGGACTGGGCGTGGACCCACGGCGCCGAGCGGATCGGCCACGCGCCGGGCTGCGCCGAGTCGCCCGACGCACCGGGCTGCGCCGCGATGGCGACGCTGGGCCCGCAAGCGGTGGCGGCCACGGACGAGGCGGCGCGCACCGAGGTCTACGGCAAGTTGCTGGGCACCTGCGCGGCGTGTCACGCCGCCGGCTGAGCGCTGCGGACCGTCAAAAGTCGACCGCCCGCCGCGCCGAGTGGGAAACAAGGCGCAGCAGGCGGTGGAGGAACGGGTAACGCAGGGGAGGTGCGTCGTCTTTTGTTTTTTGGTGTCCGCCGGGTTGGGTTGTGGGGAAGACCTCGTCGGACGCTTCTGGGTAAGTACAAGGCGCGTGCCAAGTTCGGCCCGACCCGCGATCGCGGAGTTGAGCGTCGCGTTGCGTAGATCCCCTGACCACCGCGGTAGCCACCGGGCAACACGAGCAGCCGCCTGGGTGGCCACTTCGGTTGACGTTCGATCGCGGGCGCTGCGCAAGGCCAGCGCCCGCGCGCGGTTGGGCCCGAGCGCCGGCGAATGTACGCCGCGATCGCTCGTGCGAGATCGCGCCGGGATCCGGCGTCGTGTAGCGGCCCTCACCGAGCGCGGCGGCCGAGTAACTCCGATCCACGGTCCGAGCCGCCCAAATCCGCATGATCGCGCAAACTCGCGCGGCAACTCCACTTTCTTACGAGTCGCGCCGGAATGCCGGGTGTGCAGCGGTGTCGTATACCGTGCGAGGGCGGATGATGGCGGGACACACCAAGCGAGCAGCGGTTCTTCTGGCGACTCTCCTGTGTGGCGCGGTGTTCGCGGCCCCGCAGGCCCAGGCGGCGGAGACGACGGCGACCGCGACCGAGGCCGAGACGGCCGTCGTGCGCGTCACGATCGAGCAGGCCGACGGCACCAAGCTGCGGGCGACCAAGGTCGTGCGCTGGGGTGCCACCGCGTCGTTCGACCTCGCGGACCACGACCTCGACCTCTCCGTCGCCGACCGTCACCACCTGTCGGTCCGCTACACCCGCGACGGCTCGAAGGTCGCCGACCGCACGTTCGACGCCCAGCCCAGCAAGTCGCTCGTCGTGTACGACGACGCCGGCGCGAAGGTCGTCGTCAGGGTCATCCCCACCAAGGTCCACATCGAGACCTCCTCGCTGTAAGGGAGCCACGACATGCCGGGCGGATACGTCGAGCGTGAAACGTGGTCGACCCTCGAAGGGCTCGACCTGGCGCTGTCGGCCAACGACCGAGCGGCGGCGGAGCACTGCTGCCAGCGGCTGGACATGTTGCAGTCGCTCAAGAGCTTGGGACCGGACTGGCTCGCCGACGTCGTCAAGCACAAGGGCGTGCGGTTGCGGTCGCTCGAGCAGGCGCTGCAGGTCGACAAGGTCGTCCTCAAGGGCGACATCAAGCTCAAGCACGGCATCCTCGACTCGCTGACCGGCAAAAAGCCGTTCGCGATCGACGGCGGATCTCTGCAGCTGAAGATCGAGTGGTAGTGCCGCGCCTCGCGTTCGCGAGGTAGGTGTCGGTGGCATTGTCGTCGTCGGCGGGCCGTGCCGACTCGCATGCTCGGTCGCGCTTTTCGTTTGCGTTCGGTCGCGACCGCGGGCGACGATCAACGAATGCGCAAGACGCTCCACGCCCTCATGGCCGTCGCCGTCCTTTCCGCCTTCGGTTGCTCGGCCGAAAAGGACTTCTGCAAGAAGCTCAAGGAATTCGATCCGGACGGCCAGGCCGACTGCGAGACGGATGCCGTGCCCGAAGTCAAAGCCAAGTGCGAGAACGCCGAAGAGGTCTTCAGCTGCGTCGCCAAGTCCTCGGACGAAAAGTCCGCCGGCGAGTGCATGAAGGTCTGCAAGAAGAAAGAGAAGAAGGAATAGCCTTCTCCCTCCTCGGGGGGCGCGTCGCCGGGCTGCGTGGGTCTGCCGCGGCCTCCCGCGACGCACCGCGTCGGGTCGAGCATGCAGGCGTTGTTCGACCTGCCGTCGGGATGGTTCCTGGCGGCGTGGTGGCTGTTGGCGATCGCCGGTGGGTGGCTCTCGGGACGTTTGCGTCGCCGCCTCGGGCTGCCGGCCGCCCGTGATCGGCCGACCAAACACGACCAGCCGGCGGGTCCGGTCGATCCGTACGCGCTCGCGTGCCTGTCGAGCGAGGGGCTGCTGGAGGTGGGCCAAGCGGCCCTGTTCAGCCTGATGCACCGCGGGATCGTGGAGGTCAACGAGCATCAAACGTTGCTGCGTGGACCCACGCCGCTGCCCGACGACGCGCCCGAGATCGAGCGGTACATCTACCGCGAGTGCGCACGTGACAAGGCCGTGCCCGCGCTCGACGAGGCCGAGCGGCTGGCCCGACCGGCGCTGATCCGCGGGCTCGTCGACCGCGGTCTGCATCTGGATCCGGCGGTCGACCGCGCGGCGAGAGTGGCCCAAGGCTGTGTGCTCGCGACGATCGTCGGGATCGCGGCGGTGTGGATCGCCACGCGTGGTTCCCTCGGCGCGCGACCGGTCGTGACCTCGGCCGTGTTCGTGTCGGCGCTGCTGTACGGCTGGCTGGCCTGGAAGATCGTGGCGTCGCCCGGAAGTGCGACGCGCCGTGCCCTCGCGGCGCGGGCGAAGGTCGCGGCGGCGCACGAGCTGCCCGCCTCGCTGGTGGGGTGGCCGAGCGCGGACATGCCGGCGAGCCAGATCCCCCTCGGTGTCGCGATCTGGGGATTCGAGTTGCTGCGTCGTGGCGCATTCCAATGGCACCGAGCCAAGCTCTTCGGTCACGCGCCGGAGCCGTCGAGCGCGCCGGCGGCCGACTTCATGATCCGCGCGAAGGTCGTCGACGAGGCGTTCACCGCCGCGTCGCCGCTCGAGCTCGCGCACGCGCACAAGGTCGCCCACTGGGTCGCGCCGATCGCCTTCGTGGTCATGGTCGCCGGGTGGGCGGCGATCCTCGTGACGACGGGCTCGGCCCCCGAGCCGTTCCCCGCCATCGCGCGGGGCGAGCTCGACGATCCCCGGCAGCGCCGCGAGGACCCGATCATCGTCCCTGGCCCCGCCGGTTCTCGACCCGTGCGCAAGATCGGCCCCGTGGAGCGGGGCCATCGTCCGCGCGCCTGCGATCCCGACGCGCCGTCCGACGGGGAGCGGCCGCCGAGCTTGATGCAGATCCTCGCCGAGCACGAAGACAAGTTGTTCCCGGAGGGACCCGAGCCCAAGCCGGTCACGCCCAAGACGGCGGTCGCCGACCCGGGTGAGGTCTATGCCGCGACCGGCACGCGGCTGTACCGGATCGATCGCCTCGAGGCACGCCCGCAACCCATCGAGGTCGGTCCGTTGCTCGTGGCGCTCACGGTGCTCGGCCCCGCGCGCTCGCTGCAAGAGAACATGTTCGTGCAGCCGAGCGTGACCGCGATCGCCTTCGATGCGGCCGGGTACCTGTGGGCGACCGGTGACGAGCGCCTGTACCTGTGTCGGGTCGACAACGCGATCTGCCTCGTGCTGGGGATCGTGCCCGCGGACACGCAGGCGATCTCGTTCTTGGACGTCGGCGATGGCGTGGCGCCGTTCGCCGTGGGACCGGGCGCCGATCTACGGGTGCTGCACCGTGTGGCCGCGCCGCGGATGTTCGGGCCGATGGGGCTCGCCGCCATGGAGAAGGTCGAGCTGTGCACCGACGAGGGGCCGATGGCACCGCCCGGTACGCGGCGGCGCGTCGGTCCGGCGCTGCGCGCCGACGGGACGTCGGTCGTGATCGTCGAGTCCGCCGCGGGACCGGCATTGGAGGAAATCCGCTACGGCGCGGCGCCCGAGTTGCCCGCGCGGCGCGAGGTCTCGGGCATCGATCGCGTGCGGGCCATCGTCGCCGACGGTGACGAGCTCGTCGCGTTCGCCGACGACGGCGAGATCCTGCGCATCACCGCCGACGGCACGGTCCGCCGCGTCGCCACGACCGGCTACCGCTGGCAAGCCGCGGCCGCGTACCTGCCCGATGCGATCCGAGCGTCACGTCCGGAGTGAACCACCGGGTGCGCGGCTCGAGCGGATTAAATAGATGGTCCGGCGCTCCGACTTCACTACCCAACGCGACGACCCTCCACAGAGACTGAGATGTCTTGCCTAGCGTCCCGGTCGTTACCGACCGTTGGCGTGCCTCCCGTGTGGTTTGGCGACCTGCGAAGCGTTATGAGCCTGCCGACCTTGCGAATGCCTAGGAGATTCGCAGCGCGTCACCCGAGCCTGTTTCCATGCTCGACCTCTGCTCGATCCGGCGGGCCGTCCACCGTGCCCCTCCCCACCGAAGCGGTGAGGTGCGCGGCTTCATTCTTCCGTGGTCGTTGCCACTTCGAAGGACTTTGGCCTTCCATCTCGCGGTCACCTTTCGGATCCCGCATTCCCTGTCCGGGTTTTCTGCTTCGGACGCGGGCGTCTTCAGACCGAAGTCTGGAGTCGGCGCCGAAGCGTCACTGTTCAGGGGTTTGATCCCTCCCCGACAGCAGCGGAGTCACTCGTCGCGCTCCGCTTACCCCCTTGCCGTTGGACTCGAGCGCTCACCGGCAAGCCGGCTGCCACGCCCTTCACCCTCGACTTCGAGGTCTTGATCCGTCTGGGAGATCGCTGGCTTCCTTCAGGTTGCCCTTCGGGTCACCGACATCCCCTCTTCAGGTTTGCCCTCTCTGGGTGACTGTCCTTACCGCCGTCCGCCGGATTACTCCGGCTTATCCGCTCTTGGCGTTCCCGAGCTCGGTCTTCGCAAGCGATGGCCTCGTTCGGGCGCCTTCAGCGTCTTGTCCGCGGAAAGCTAGGCTCGTCCGTCTCCGGATTCGCCAACCCACTCAGGGTTCGTGGCCCTTTCTCTACCGAAGTAGGGAAGCTGGGCTCCCGTGCGCTGGGCGGTACGTGAAGTCCGACCGCCGAACGAAAGTGAACCTAGTCGATCCAAATCGGCGCGCAAAGGCGGAATTCGGGCACTGGCGAAGAATTCTGTGGATGGATCTGTGGACGACTTGGGGTCGCCCTGTGGATATCTGGTGCGGGCCGAACCGACATGCGCGGCCGAACGAGATCCGCAAGGCGTCTGCGCGCGATTTCGGCAAGGGAGATCTGTCGACAACTCGCGACCCGGTCAAGGCTCGATGCGGAACAAGGACGATTCCTCGCCGCCGCTGGGCTCGCGGGCCACGACGTAGACGGCTTCGTCGTCGACCGCGACCCCGTCGGTGACCGCCACGAGCTCGCCGGGCAAGGCAATGGGGACCGAGACGTCGCCCTCGCTCCGAAACAGCACGAGGCCGCGCTCGCCCGCGTCGTCTTCGAGGTGCACGACGGCGCCGAGCGGTCCGACGCCGAGCACCGAGAACGCGTCGACAGCGGTGACCTCGCGCGGCTCGGTCTCGTCGGGCCCGAGTCGATACAGTCGCGAGCGGTCCAAGACGTAGAAGTCGGTGTCGTTGCGCTGGACGTCCTCGGCGTCGATCCCGTGCGTGGCGATCTGGCCGTCGGTCAGCGAGGTCAGGTACGTGGTGTCGTCGTCGCCGGCGTACAGCATGCGGTCGCCGACGATCGCGACATCGTGCACGTAGGCGATCCGGTCCGCGACCGTGATCGAGTTGCGATCGACGCCGTCGAGCGACAGCACGTGGATACGCCCCGTCCACGGAAACCAGATCGCGCCGAGCCCCTCCTCGACGTCGAACCGGCTGTAGTCGCTGTAGTGCTCTGCCGAAAGCAGCACCGGGTCGTCGCCGCCCACGCAGATCCACGTGCCTTCGGCATCGGTGAAGTACAGCGCATCGCTGCGAACCGTCAGCCGCAGGTTCGTCGCCCCGTGGACGACGGTCCGGTTGCCCCCGTCCTTGTCGAATCGGACGAGGCCGTCGGAGGTGCGCACGAAGACGTAGTCGGGCGTCGCCGCGATGCTGCGCGCGCCGAGCAGTCCGCTCGCGATGGCGTCGGTTTCCCCGTCCGCGGCGCCCGAGCATCCCACCAGCAGCAGCGCCAACCCGTAGCTGGAACGGATCATGGTGCGTCCACAATACCGCCGCGGAGGCGGCGAACGTCGTCGAATCTGCGTGATTGCGCGCGCCGCGCCGCGCCCGAAGTGCCGAATCCTTGCCGCGTCACGACGTTTCGGTCCACGGTTGCGCAGCCTGAGGGGGCGTCGACCCCTACGCCGGCATGCTCTATCAGACCTTCGACTTCCTGCTGTTTTCGATCCCGGTCATCGTCGGGTTCTGGCTGCTGGCGGGTCGTCCGGTCGCGCGCACGATCTTCCTGCTCGTCGCGTCGTACTTCTTCTACATGGCGGGTCCGAAGACGGAGCCGCCGCCGGCCCCTTGGTACTTCGCCGGGCTGCTCGTCTTTTCGACCTTCCTCGACTTCCACTGCGGCAAGGTGATCTACGCCCTCGAGGGGGCCGCCGAGTCCGAGGACCAAGCCGTCGCCAAGGCCGCGCAGCGAAAACGCAACCGTTGGCTGCTGGTGAGCCTGGTCGGCAACCTCGGCCTGCTCGGCTACTTCAAGTACGTCAACTTCTTCGTGCAGGCGTTCGCCGACGTCATGGGCTCGTTCGGCGTCAGCGTCGAGGTGTTCCGGCTCGACGTGATCCTGCCGCTGGGGATCAGCTTCTACACGTTCCAGAGTCTGAGCTACACGCTCGACATCTGGCGCGGGCGCCTGCAGCCGGAGACGTCCTTTCGCCGGTTCGCGCTGTTCGTCGCGTTCTTTCCCCAGCTCGTCGCCGGCCCGATCGTGCGCGCCAGCGAGTTCCTGCCGCAGCTGCACGCGGGCCCGCGGTTCACCCGCGAGAACATCGAAACCGGGGCGTTTCGGGTGGTGCGTGGGTTGGTCAAGAAGGTGGTGCTCGGCGACTGGATCGCGGCCTCGCTGACCGACCGGATCTTCGACGCGCCGGACACGTTCACGTCGCCGGAGCTGATGCTCGCGCTGTACGCCTACACGCTGCAGATCTACGCGGACTTCTCCGGCTACTCCGACATGGCGATCGGGCTCGGGCGGATGCTCGGCTTTCAGTTGCCGGAGAACTTCGACCGTCCGTACCAGTCGCGCGACATCGCCGAGTACTGGCGACGCTGGCACATGACGCTGTCGTCGTGGCTGCGCGACTACCTGTTCTTTCAGTTGCTGGCACGCTTGGGCTCGCGCGCGGGCTATCTGGTGGTGTGGCTGACGATGTTCCTCGTCGGCATGTGGCACGGCGCCAGCTGGAACTTCGTGATCTACTCGAACATCCACGCCTTCGCGATGGTGTTCAACCGCTGGAACCGCATGCGGGATCGCGACAAGTCGTGGGGCTACAAGCTGGTGTTCTGGCCGTTGGTCACCGCCGTCGCCTTCGGCGTGGTCGGCTGGCTGTGCCACACGGTGGTCGACCTCGAGTGGGAGCCGGCGTGGATCTTGTCGGCGATCATCGTGGCCGGCATGGCCTTCGTGTGCGCCCTGCCCCTGCGCGGCGGCAAGGGCAACACGGTCGTGCACATCCTGGTCACGTTCCACCTCGTCGTGATCGCGCGGATCTTCTTCCGCTCCCCGGATCTGGAAACGTCCAAGCGCTTCGTCGCCCAGATGCTCGACTGGGAGACGTTCGGCATCCGGCCCGGGCTGGCCAGCCACTGGGTGTGGCTCGCCCTCGGCTTCGGCCTGCTGTACCACTTCACGCCCAAGGCGTGGGTCGACGTCAAGCTGCAGGGCCTGTTCCGCAAGGTGCCCGGCGTGCTGTTGGGGTTGGCGTTCGCCGCCCTCGCCTACGGCCTGATGAAGCTCGCCGAAGGCGTGCCGCGGGCGTTCATCTACTTCCAGTTCTGAGCCGGCGTGATCATGCGGCGACCGGCAGCGGTCGCGCGAGCGCGTCGGCGTACTGCGTGGCCAGAGCGACGCGACCCAGATGCGGCACCGACAGCGCGCGGCGTGGCACCACGTCGTAGGCCGGCGCAGAGATCTCGAGCCGAGCGCACAGACGGGCGGCGAGCGCGGGACGGCCGATCGGCTCGGGGGCCGCGAGGTGTCGAACGCCTCGGACGTCGGAGGCCGCGAGGTCGAGGATCCGGCGCGCGGCAAGGTCGGCCGGCACCGCGGTCCGCCACTCGCCGTCGATGACGGTCATCGGCAGACCCGCCCGATGCCGGTGGCGCAGCCAGTCGAGGTGACCGGTCGTGCCCGACAGCGAGGGGCCGATCGGAAGTCCGACGCGCACGACGAGCGCATCCGGACGGCGGTCTCGAACGAGGTCTTCGGCTTCGACGCGCGTGCGCCCGTACACGGAGATCGGGCAGCGCGGGCTCGCCTCGAAAAACGGCTCGTCTGCGCCCGCGCCGAAGACGTGGTCCGAGGAGCAGTACACGAGCCGCGTCCGGTCGCCGAGCGCGTCGAGCATCGCGGCCACACCGGCGACATTGATCCTTCGTGCGAAGGTGGGGTCGTCCTCGCAGCGTTGCACGTGGCAGACCCCCGCGCAGTACACGATCACGTCCGGCGGTTCGCGACGCAGGCGATCCCAGTCCCGTGGGTCCTCGACATCGAGGCGGATCCAGTCACGCGTGCGCGGCGAGCGGCTGTGCCGACTGCACGACGGCAGAAGCGTCCAGCCCGCGACCGCCTGGCGTGCGATCGACCAACCCAGCAGCGACGTTGCCCCGACGATCCACGCGTGCCTCGGCTGGTCCACGGCGCTCAACATACCTCGATGTCCGCGCACGCCCGGCTCACGCGTCGACGTGGAGCTCCCAGCCCCCACCGCGGACACGGCGGCGGTGCTCGGGGCGGAGCTCGCTGCGGGCGTCGTCGGTCAGCAGCACGCATGGATCGAAATGGTGCGTCGTCGTGGCGCGGGCGACAATCGGCGGCAGCTCGCCCTCGAACTCGTGGTTGTCCGGACAGCGCCAGCGCCACAGTGCCCAGCGTTGCGGCAGCTCGTCGAACAGCAAGAGCTCTTTGACGCCGCCGTTGCAGTTGGTGGCGACGACGAGCACGCGACCGTCGTGGAGTCGGACGACGACGTCGTGGTGGAACTCGCCCTGGGTCCAGTGATCGAGCAGGTCGTAGCCGCCGTGCGTCGCATCCAGCGTCTGCAGCAACGCGCCGAGGCCCAGATGCTGTGCGAGCGCGTCGACGTCGAGCGGAGCCATCGCTGCAGGCTAGCACCGGATCGGTCGCGCGACCGCTCGCCGCCGAAGTCCTGGCGCGACTCGACGACGACTGACGCGGTGACGTCCACCACGCTACCATCGCACCGTGCAGCGACACTCGTTCGTGATGTTGGCGCTCGTGCTCGCGTGCGACTCGGGGGGTGAGTCGGCCAAGGACGCCAAGGCCGAAGACGCCGCGCCCGCGGCCAAGGCCGAGGCCGAGGCGAAGGCCGTCGCTCCGCCCGCCGCGCGGCCGCCCGCGCCGGAGGGCACCGTCGCGCTCGGAAAGCTGTACGTGCGCACCTGCGCCGACCCGCACCCGTGCCCGTCGATGAAGCACGCCGAGGGCAAGGCGTACTGCGAGGGACTGAACACCGGCGGGCTGACGTGGCGGCTGCCGTCGCTGGCCGAGCTCGAGTCGTGGCGCGGCGAGGCGTCGCTGACCGGCTACGACGTCATGCACTGGACGGGCACGGCCTGGGAGGAGGACGCCGGCCAGGTCTGGATCTATGACCCGGGCTCGGGTGCCAAGACCACGGCGCCCCCGGACCGCAAAGCATTCACGATCCGGTGCGTCGGCAGCCCGGGCTAAGCGAGGCGTGGTCGGCTACATTGGTGGCCTACATGCATCGAGCTTGGATTTGGAGCGGTTGCGGGGCGCTCGCGCTCGTGGCGTGCGGCGACGACGGCGGCGCGACCGAGGACACGACGACCTCCGCGGGCGCGACGGGCTCCTCGACCGGCGACGATCCGTCGAGCACCACTTCGCCCGCGACCGACGACGGTGCCGAGAGCACGACCGCGCCCGGGGACGCGACCGAAGGCGACTCGTCGTCCGACGACGGCCCGGTGGCGGTCTGCGGCAACGACGTGGCCGAGGGCGACGAGGACTGCGACGGGACCGACCTCGCCGGCTGGTCCTGCGAAAAGCAGGGCTTCGACGGCGGCGAGATCGCGTGTGACGCCGACTGTCGTGGTCTCGACACGACGGAGTGCTTCTTCTTCTTTTGTGGCAACGGAACGATCCAGGGCGACGAGGTCTGCGACGGCGCCGAGTTCCTCGGGGCCACGTGCGAAAGTGAAGGCTTCGACAGTGGCTCGCTGACGTGTGCCGCCGACTGCGGCAGCTACGGCACGGAGGCGTGCGGGACCTGTGGCAACGCCCTCGTCGATGGCGACGAGGCTTGCGACGGCGCCGTCCTGCGCGGCCAGACGTGCCTGACGCTGGGCTTCGACTCGGGTCCGCTCGGCTGCCTGCCCGATTGCACCGACTTCGACTCGGCCGGTTGCGGCGCATGCGGCAACGGATCGATCGACGGCGCCGAGTCCTGCGACGGTGTGATGACCAACGGGGCCACGTGCCTGTCGGAGGGATTTTCGTCCGGCACGCTCGGCGCATGCAACGGCACGTGCACCGGCTTCGACACCAGCGGGTGTGGGCAGTGCGGCAATGCGGTCGTCGACGGTGACGAGGTCTGCGACGGCGCGGCCACGGGCGGGCAGACGTGCGTCTCCCTCGGTTTTACGTCCGGTACGCTCGCGTGCACGGCGGGCTGCGACGCGCTGATCACGGCGGGCTGCGGCACGTGCGGCAACGACATGGTCGACGGCACCGAGTCGTGCGACGGCGTGGATCTGTCGGGCAACAGCTGCATGTCGCTGGGGCTGGGCAACGGTGACCTCGGCTGCCAGCCGACGTGCGTGTACGACTTCTCCGGCTGCGAGATCCCGATCGGCTTCGAGATCCATCCTTTTCCGACGGCGACCGACCTGTCCGTGATCTCCTCGGGCGCCAACCTGTGGAACGCCGGCGACTACTACGAGGGCACGCGCATGACGATGCTGCCCAGCATCGGCTCGGTCGACATCCACCTCGAGATCGTCGGCAACGGCCTGACGCCATGCGGCGTGCAGGAGTCGGAGGTGACGATCAACGGCCAGTCGCTCGGCACGTTCTCGGTGGTGCAGGGCACGACCGCCATCGATCAGAGCTTTCCCGTCGTACCGTCGATCGTCGGGCCGAACTACACCGTGCGCTACGAGACGACCGCCACGGTCGCCGGCGGTTGTGGCTCGGCCGGGTTCGACGAGATCAACTCGACGATCTCGTTCAACGTGGGCTGATCGGCCGACGCTCGTGGCCCGCGCCGGCACGCGGGCGAGCCGTGCGCGAATGCCGGCACGGGCGCCACCGCAGAGCCCAGGAGGGCCTCAGCGACCTCCCGGGGGCCCTGCCGCCGCTTCCTGCGGGTTTTGGCGACCGCCGATCATCCCTGCCATAGTCCTGCCGATGGCCTCGGACGCCCCCAAAGGGCTGATGGACGTCGACGGACGTCTCCAGGAAAAGGTCGAGCTCTCCGACGCAGACGCGCCCTCGGCCCAGATGTCGTGGTCGCGGGCGGGCAGTATCGGGCCCGCGATGATCGTGGTCGTGCTGTGCGTGGTCGCGACCTACGTGGTGCCCGCGCTGAGCTTCGCGCGGCCGTGGCGACCGGGCGAGCCGGTTCCGTTCTGGAACGTGATCGGGCGGCCCTTCGAGGGCGACGCCGCCGCGGACAAGAAGGCACGCGAAGAGGAGATCGACGAGGTCGCCGACGAGGTGATCGCCGCCGACGAGACCGAGCCGCCGCCGCCCAAGCCGAAGGCCAAGCCGGTGGTCAAGGCCAAGGCCGGCGACGTGGTCCCCGTCTACGTGGCGCAGGACGGCGACGACGCGAAGGTCGTGCAGTCGATCGAGCTGTTCGCCGGCGACGAGCTCGACGCGTTCTTCGCCCAGCTCGCGCGCACCGATGCCGGCCTCGAAGGCGCGATCACCCACGTGGGTCACTGGGGCGACTCGGTGATCGGCATGGACGGGATCCCGGGCGCGATCCGCCGACGAATGCAGAACCGCTTCGGCGACGGCGGCCACGGCTTCCATCTGATGGCGCCGCCCAACACCTCGTACCTGCACCGAGAGGTGAAGTTTTCCCACAACGGCGGATGGAGCAACTGCTTCATCATCCAAAACTGCCGCAAGGACGGCTTCTACGGGCTGGGGGGCGCGACCTTCAAGTCGTCCGCCGGCGGCGAGAGCTCGTTCGCGCCGCACCCCGAACGCAGCTCGGGGCACGTGTCGCACTTCGAGCTGTTCTACGCGGGACAGCCCGGCGGCGGGACGCTCCGCTTGCGACTCGATCGCGACAAGGCTTCGGACGTCACGATCGACACCGAGGCCGAGGCGCTGGTCGATCGCTTCCACCGCATCGACGTCGAGGACGGCTACCACGAGCTCGAGGTGCGGGCGTCCGGCGGGAAGGTGCGGGTGTTCGGCGTGGCGATGGAGACCGACGGTCCCGGCGTGGTGTGGGACAGCTACGCGCTCGTCGGCGCCTTCACCAAGCGGATGAGCAACTACAGCGAGGACCACCTGCGCGCCCAGCTCGGGCATCGCGGGACGGACCTGGCCGTGTTCACGTTCGGTGGCAACGACATGATCCGCAACATCACGATGGACACGTACATCGCCGAGTACCGCGAGGTCGTCTCGAAGTTTCGACGGGCGCGCCCGGAGATGTCGTGCCTCATCATGTCGCCGCTCGACCACGGGGTTCGCAAGGGCGTGCGCATCGAGACGCTGCCGATCGTGCCGCAGATGGTCGAGGCGCAGCGCACCGTCGCGCGCGAAGAGGGCTGTGCCTTCTTCGACACGTGGGCGGCGATGGGCGGCGAAGGCTCGGCGGGCCGCTGGTACAAGAAGGACCCCCGCCTGATGGGCGGCGACCTCGGACACGCCACCGGCAAAGGCCACCAGGTGATCGGCGAGTTCGTCCAGCGCGCGGTCGTGGAGGCGTACGTCGCGTACCGCAAGCGCACCGACGGCACGCCCAATGCCCCGAAAAAAGAGTGATGACCAAGCATCGTGCCCTCCACGAAGGATTCCTGAGCTCGGCCGAGCGTTTCCCCGACCAGCCGGCGCTCGACTTCGGCGACGCGGTCGTCACCTATCGCGAGCTGCGTGAGCGCGCGACCTCGGTCGCGGCCACGATCGTCGCGGCCAAGGCGAGAATGACCGAGCCGGGGCCGCCGCTGACGTGCGTGCTGGGACAGCGTACGACCTCGGGCTTCGCGGGAATCCTCGGCGCCCTGTGTGCCGGTGACGGCTACGTCCCGATGCTGCCGACCTATCCCGCCGCGAGACTGGCCACGATGATCGGGCGCTCGGAGTCGACCGTGCTGCTCGTGGACATGGGCGGCATGGACGTGCTCGGCGAGGTGCTGGACCTGGTGCCGCAGTCGCTGACCGTGGTGACGCTCGACGCGGCTGCGCCGGAGGGCTTGGTGTCGGACGCGAGCCGTCACCGGTTCATCGGTCCCGACGACGTGCTGCCCGGCGGCGCCTGGGCCCCGCCGACCGTCGGGCCCGACGACATCGCGTATCTGCTGTTCACCTCGGGCAGCACCGGTCAGCCCAAGGGCGTGATGGTGGCGCACCGCAACATCGAACGCTTCCTCGACTACGTGGTGGATCGCTACGGGCTGACCGCGGCCGATCGCTTCTCGCACATGTTCGAGGTGACGTTCGATCTGTCGCTGTTCGACCTGTTCGCGGCGTGGCAGGTGGGTGGCTGTCTGTGCATCCCCGATGCGCGGGCGCGGCTGTTGCCCGCGCAGTACGTGATCGAAGAGGAGATCTCGGTGTGGTTTTCGGTGCCGTCGACGGCGCTGCTGATGGACAAGACGCGCACGCTGGTGGCGGGCAGCTTCCCGCAGCTGCGCTGGGTGCTGTTTTGCGGCGAGGCGCTGACCGTGCCGGTCACCGAATCGTTCGCGGCCGCGGCCCCCAACGCGATCGTCGAGAACCTGTACGGGCCCACGGAGCTGACGCTGGCGTGCACGCTGTACCGCCACGGTCCGGACACGGCCAGGCACGCAGTGGGCGGGGTCATGCCGATCGGCGAGCCGTTCGAGCAGATGCGCGCGATGGTCCTCGACGATCAGTTCCGCGAGGTGGCGCCGGGCGAGAGCGGGGAGCTGGCGCTGGCCGGCCCGCAGGTGACGCTGGGCTACTGGCGCGATCCGGAGAAGACGGCGGCGGCGTTCATCGTGCCGCCCGGCCAGACCGAGACCTTCTACCGGACCGGTGACCTCGTGATGCGTCCCGCGCGTGGGGGCGAGCCGATCCTCTTCAAGGGCCGGCTGGATTCGCAGGTCAAGATCCGCGGCTACCGCGTCGAGCTCGGCGAGATCGAGGCCGTGCTGCGGCAAGCGGCCGGGGTCGACTCGGCCGTCGCGCTGGGCTGGCCCGTCGCCGAAAACGGCGGGGCCGAAGGGGTCGTGGCGTTCTTCGCCGACGCGCGCGTCGACGTCGACGCCGTGCGCGACAAGGCCGGCGGCAAGCTGCCCAAGTACATGGTGCCGCGCGAGGTTCGGATCCTGGAGGCGTTCCCGCTCAACGCCAACGGCAAGATCGACCGCAACGCGCTGCGGGCGATGCTCGACGCCGAGCTCGAGGACTGACCGGCGGCTACTTCGTCGGCGACGTCCCGCCGACGACGCGGGCGATGCCGGCGATGAGGTGCACGCCCATCGCCATGGCCGCCGAAGCGACCAGCACCGTGGCGACCGCGATCGACCGCGCCACCCCGGCGTCCGGCATCACGGGGCCGGTCATGTCGTCGATCGCGATCGCGGCGGCGAGGCCGAGGGCCGCGGGCAGCCAGGAGGCGAAGGCCCGGCGCCGGCCCGTCGCTCGGATCGTGGCGACCTCGAGCGCACCGAGGCCCACCACGAGCCCGGTCAGCACAACCGATGGGACCGTCCAGACGCCCCCGGTCGACGTGCCCGCCGACCACCGCACGATCGCCCAGCCGAGGGCACCGATCCCGGCGAGCGCGGCGACCCGCAGGACCGGCGAAAAGGGACGCTGAGACATCGCTGGACGCCAGCATACGGGATCGCAGGCGTGGGGGCGGACGAGCCGGGGCCCGCGCGAGCCGGCCGCGCGTGGGCCCGGAACCTCCGGGCCTCGCGGGTGTCCTGGGTCCGGTGACGGCCTTCTTGTCGCGGCGGGTTTGGCTCTGGGGGAGCGCGATGGCGGTGGCGTGCACGCCCGCGGAGCGGCGTGGACCCGAAGCGAGCGACGGCCAGACGCCGGACGAGCCCTCGCCCCGGATCTCGCTGGCGACGGCGGGGGTGCATCCGCTGGTGATCGCGGACTCGGGCGCGCCGGTGTCGGGGAGCTCGTCGGAGCTGACGATCTACGACGACGGGTGGGCGCTGCTGCAGTCGACGCCGGGGATGTTCATGAGCGAGGCCGACTACGAGCATCTCGAGCGCACGTACCGGATCCCGCTGTCGGAGGTCGACGCGCTGCGCGACCTGCTGGCCCAGCGCGAGTTTCTCGAGGCGGCGCCGCACTACCGTGAAGAAGGCGTGCTCGACGGCGGGTCGACGACGTACGTGGGGGGCGAGCCCCTGCGGCGAATCGTGATCGTCAATCGGCCGAAGCTGCCGGCGACCTTGCAGCGACTGTCGGACACGCTGTGGGAGCTGACCACGACGACGCGCGAGCAGGGCCGGGACCCGTTCGAAGACGCGGGGCTGCCCGCGCGGGCGCGCGTGGTGCTGCGCTACGACCACTGGAGCTCCGGGGGCGAGGACGGATCCGATCGCGTCACGGTGTTCGACGACGGGCTCGTCGAGTACCGGCACACGTCGGCGGCGAGCGTTCCGGAGGCGGGCGACTACCCCAC
>CALBMM010000111.1 GCA_937896535.1 uncultured Pseudomonadota bacterium | reverse complement strand
ACCTCGTGGTCGCGTCGAGTCCCGAGCCCGAGCCCGAGCCCGAGCCCGAACCCGAGCCCGAGCCCGAACCCGAGCCGCCGCCCGCCGCAGTCCGCGACGACACGCCTGCCCCTACGCCCCCGCGCACGTGTCGGGCCGGCGTCTCGGCGTGGCGCAACTCTCCCCGCGACCTTCGCCCGTGCGTCGTACTCGATGCATTCGCCGGCCTTCAGCTCGGGATCCTCCCCAAGACGCCGGGCTTCGGCTTTGGTGGCACGGTGGGCGTGTCGTGGCCGCGACTTCGACTCGAGCTCGGCGCCACGCATTGGTTGTCGCGCCCCGCCCGATTGCCCGACGATCCCTCGCGGGGTGGCGACCTGAGTCTCACCACTGGATCGGCCGCCGCGTGCGGTCGGCTCGGTTGGTCCGCGCTCGAGCTCGGGCTGTGTGGCGGCGTCGAGGCCGGCGCGATGCGCGGCGTCGGCGTCGGCGTGAGCGAGCGTCGACGCGACCGGTTGCCCTGGCTGGCCGCGCAGACCGGACCGCGCCTGATGTGGGTGCCCGTGCCGCGCCTGGCGATCTGGCTCGCGGCGGAGGTCGTGGTCCCTCTCGGGCGCTATCGCTTCGAGATCGAGGGTTTGGGCAGCGTGCACGAGGTTTCCGCGGTCGGCGGGCGCGTGCGCCTCGGGATCGGCGTGCGGCTGTAGCCGGTCTGGCGCGCGTTCGATTCCCCGTCACGGAATCGTGGCCGAGCGGGCATGCCCTACCATCACGACTCCTCCTTCTCGAGCTCGATGACGGTCGTGCCGGCCCTCGAACAGATCTTCGCGGAGCACCACGCGTTCGTGTGGCGGGTTGTGCGCGGGCTCGGTGTGCCCGCGTCCGAAGTCGATGATGTCGTGCAGGAAGTCTTCATCGTGCTGCATCGCCGCCGCAAAGAGCTTCGAGTCGGGGATTGTCCCCGCGGACTGCTGTACGGGATCGCGCGACGCGTCGCGGGCCGACAGCAACGAACGTCGCGTCGCTATACCGCGCGCCTGGCCGCCGTCGCGACGCTCCCACCGCGACCGCCGACGGCAGATCCGGAGCGTCGCGCACTCCTGGAAGAACGCGCCACGATCGTCCGCACCGCGCTCGACGCGATGGACGACGACAAGCGGATCATGTTCGAGATGACGCAGGTGGAAGGAATGAGCATCGCGCACGCGGCGGACGTGCTCGGGGTCAACGTCAACACTGCGTACGCCCGCGCCCGTTCGGCGCGCACTCTGATCAAGCAAGCCATTGCACGTCACCACGACGAGAAAGCGGGGCAACGTGTGCGCGTGGCCCGATGACCGATACGAGCTCGAGGACGACGAGGAGCTCGAGGCGTACGTCGACGCGTACGAGGCGTACGAGCTGCCCGATCCCGATGCGCGCGCGCGGGTGTGGGAGGGCATCGAGGCGAAGACCCGCACTCGACGCTGGCCTTGGGCCGCCGGACTCGGGCTCGCGGCCGCGGCGGCATCGTTGCTGCTGGTCTCGGGGGGCCGTCGCAGCGTCGTCTCCGAGGGTTCGTTGGAGGCGATGCAATCGGGCTACGCACGCGCATCGGCGGAGCCTCGCGACGCGAAGGCCATGCCCGCCGACTCCCGTAGCGCGAAGGCGCGGCCCGAGTCGAGCGCGCCCGACCCCACCCCGTCGCCGCTCCCGGACGACACGTCCACCGAGGACGACGCGAGCGCCATCGACGAGACATCCGAGGCTTCCGAGGCTTCCGACGACGCCCCCTCGGGTGATCGCCACGAATCACGCCGTGCCAAGCGACCTCGCCCGCCGACCGACGACGCCTCCGCCGTCGCCGAGGAGACCGCGCTGTTCGCCGAGATCCGCAGCGCGCTGACGAGCGGTCGTGCCGCCGATGCGCTCGATGCGATCGCGCGGCATCAGCAGCGATTTCCGCGGGGCATCTTTCGGCTGGAAGCCAAGGTGGCCAAGGCCCAGGCGCTGTGCGCCCTCGGCCGGACCGCCCAGGCGATCGAGATCCGCGATGCGTTCCTGCGGCGGCACCCGACCTCGCACCTGGCCAACCGCATGCGGGACGTCTGCCGGTGAAGCGAGCGGTCCTCGCGACCGCGCTGGGAAGTTGCCACGCCTGCACCTTCGTCGGCGATCTCGGGATCGACACGGACGGCTCCCCCACGGCCTCGGCCGGCACGGAGGGCGCCGACGCGACCGACGGGCAGCCGACTGGCTCCGGCAGCGACGGCGGCAGCGGAGACGGTGACGGCACCGCTGGCCTTCCTGCACTGCCGGAGCTGTACAACGTGCGCGTGCGTCTCGATGGCGACGCGGCCACGGTGGATTTCGATCCGTTCCCCGGCGCCGTCGACTACCGCATCTACCCCTTGCCCTCGGCCGACGACGTGGTGGTGGACCCCGACGGCGTGGTCACGATCGCCGACGGCACGTACCGCTGCGCGGGTCGGCGCGAGTCGCTGTACATGCTGGAGGAGATCCTCAACCCGGAAGCGGGCTGGAACGACAGCGCCGCCGGTGGATCCACCACGATCGACCGCGCGGTCGAGAACTTCGCCCGCACGGCGGCGGATGCCCAGCTCGGATGGGTGTACCCGACCGGCGGTCCGGGACGCGTCCCCGTGTACGCGCTCGGGAGCAACGCACTGGAAAGGGACGGTTGGCTGGCCTGCGAGCGTGCCATCTTCGCGTCCAACCGTGCCAAGCACTACACCACCGACGCGAGCGAGCGCGCGGCACTGCTGGACGCGCGATGGCGCGACGACGGGATCGCGTTCTGGGTTCCGACCGCCGATGCCGATCCCGGCGTGGCGCGACGGACCATCCGCGAAGGGCTGTTCGGCGACGACACCCTCTTGCGCTGGGTCGACGGACCGGAAGGCGACGTCCGTGGTCCCGGCACGCCGCTGCTGGACGTGCTCGCCGACCCGACGCCGGATGCGATCGAGCTGTGGCGCATCCACGAGGTTCCCTACTGCACGCCCGCCCACGACGAGCTGGTCGCCGGACAGGAACGGTTCGACAAGGTACGCCGCGAGGGTGACCACCCGCTGACCAAGGTGAGATGGGCCGGCCTGACCGCCGCCACGACGCTGGTCGTCGAAGCCCTCGATTCCGGGTGTCCGTACCAGGGAAACCTCTCGCCCGGCAGCGAGGCGCCGTTCGTCGAGGGCGCCTTCTCGTACGAGGGGTACACCACGATCGACGACATGCGCGCCGCCTCCC
Organism: uncultured Pseudomonadota bacterium; assembly: GCA_937896535.1. GTDB lineage: Bacteria > Myxococcota_A > Polyangia > Nannocystales > Nannocystaceae > CALBMM01. Next base: position 81,182 of record CALBMM010000111.1, on the reverse strand, counting down.
CCACGGGGGAGGTCTTCGTCAACGGCCAGTACGACACGAGCACGCGGCCTCGTGCGATCGCCCGAAGCTTCGTCGACGTCGCGCCGGCGCTGCCGACCGACCTGGACATGTTCGCGACGTTCCCGGCGACCGAGGACCTACGCGCGACGTTTGGTCCCCCGACGGGGAACGTGTACGCGCAGCACTTCGAGAGCGCCGACTACACACTCTCGTCGTACCAGGTGTCTCACCTTCACTTCGGCTCTTTCCTCGGCGAGCTCTGGCTGGCCTACAACGACATCGAGGGCGTGGTCAGCTCCTGGGTGCACCTGACCGCGAACGAGCCGGCGGATCTGTCGGCCGGCTACCTGCACGTCACGAGCGAGCTCAGCATGGTCGTGACCAACCGCCGATATCCGCAGGTGCTCATCAGCGATCGCACGCCTCCGATCCAGAGTGCGCTCGTCGACGGCACCACCCTCGTCGTGCAGCCGTACGGTTATGCGCCCGGCCACCTGCAGGTGCAGATCTGCGACCATCGCACCTGGGACCCTTCGGGGCAGTGTCCCCTCTTGCCGCTGTTTTCCACGGACGCTGCCTCCAACGCGACGTTGCCGGCGGAGAACGCCGGGGCGGATGCCTCGATGCGGCTGGACATCTACCTGTCGTCGGACCGCCTGTACCTGCTGCTCGACGACGCCCCGTACGCGTGCACGCTGCTTCCCGCGCTCGCCGACGACGGCAGCACGGCCGCGGCGCCCTCCGGTCCGGTCACGGTCACCTGGGGCGACGTGCTCGCGCACTCCGACAACGACTACTCCATCGGCACGGGACCGATCACCGGCGAGAGCTATCGCTTCCACCGCGAGCACCTTCGCCACACCGCGCGCCGTCACTTCGACAACCTCGGCTTCGCCAGCGGCGTCGCGGCACCGGCCTGGGACGAGACCCGCGTCCCCTGCATCGGCTCGTGATCCGGACCGCTCGGAGCTACCCGGTCGGAGGACTAGCTACGATTGCGCTCGCGCTCGAGCTGCTTCTTTTTCTTCTTGCGGGCGCGGTTCCACTTCCACAGCGAGACGACGCCGCGCGTGGCGGCATCGCGGGCACGCGCGCCGAGCTTCTTGGAGCTCCCCGGATCGTCGCCAGGGCCGAGCTCGCCGGCCCGATGTCCGACCCAAAGGCCCGCCCCGATCGCCACGAGCACGAGCACCACCAGCAGCCACATCGGAATCGCGTCCATCGTCTTCGCCTCTGGCTCCTACGCTACGTGTAGATCTGCAGCTTGCGCTGGTACTCGTCGCGCGCGTCGTCGTCGCGGGACATGATGCCGAAGATGGTGACCATTGCGCGATGGGCCGCGCGGTCGCGGTGCTTGGCGTTGCGCATCACCACCTGCAGGAACGCCTCGAGCGCATCGGCCCACCGCTCGCGCTGGGCCAGGCGTGCGCCCAGACCGAAGCCCACGTCGAGGTCTTCGTCGCCGGCGTCGACTCGTTGGCGCAGCTGTTGCTCCGAGCCGAGCTCCGCGGCCGCCTCGACGACGTCGGCCAGCTCGGCGTAGTGGCTGGCACGGTCGGCCAGCTCCGAGGACGAGTGGACGGCGGCGGCGTGCTCGCGCGCCTCATCGAGATCACCGACGCGCAGGGCCGCTCGCGCCAGACCCAGCTGCGCCCCGGCGTGCTCGGGATGCACCGCGACGACGGCCTGCAAGCGCGCGCGCGCGGCCTCGGGGTCGTCGTCGATCTGCGCGAGCGCGGCGGCCACCTCGTCGCTGGTCGGATCGGGCAGGTGCTTCTCGATGAACTTGCGTACCGCGCCGCCCGGGAGCGCGCCGACGAACTCGTCGACGACCTTGCCGCCCGAGAACATCTTCACCGCGGGGATCGAGCGGATGCCCCACTGCATGCCGACGCGGGGGTGGTCCTCCGTGTTGACCTTCACGAGCACGAACCTGCCGCCGAGCTCTTCGGCCAGCCCTTCGAGAACCGGGCCCAACATCCGGCAAGGTCCACACCAGGGTGCCCAGAAGTCGACGAGTACCGGGACCTCGTGGGATCGCTCGATGACCTCGACGTCGAAGTCGGTCTCACCGGCCTCGCGAACCCACTCGCTTGCGCTCGACACCTGGGCAACCTAAGTCCGGCTCGGTCGGGGCGCAAGGGACGCAACGCCAGCCCCTTGAAATCACGAGACCTTTCGTCCCCGACCCGCTCAACTCGCGCGACGGGCGTGCTGGCGCACGACCTCGTCATAGATGGTCTCGAGCTCGGCGACCCGCGTGGCGATGTCGTACTCGCGCTCCATCTTTGCCCGCGCGGCTTCGCCGAAGCGGCGTCGGAGCGCCTCGTCGCCGAGCAGGCGCTGCAGGCGGTCGGCCAACGCTTCCACGTCGTGCTCGTCGACGAGAAAGCCCGTCTTGCCGTCCTCGATGATCTCCGGGATCCCACCGTGGTAGGTGCCCACGCTCGGCACCGACGACGCAGCGGCCTCCTTGACCACGATGATGCCGCTGTCGCGATCGCCCGACGGCGTGACGACGCTGGGCGCGAGCACGACGTCGGCGTCCGACATCAGACGCTTGATCTCGGCGTGGGTCACGGCGCCGGCGAAGGTCACCCGGTCGCCGATCCCGGCATCACGGGCGGTGCTCTCGAGCTGCGCGCGCAGTGGCCCGTCGCCGGCGATCGTCACGCGCACCTTCGGTCCCGAGCCGGGCTGCCGTGCGATCGCCTGCAGCGCGTAGGCGAACCCCTTCTTCTCGACGAGTCGACCGACCATCACGATGTGCTTGGCCCCCTCCTCGCGACGCGACCGCTGAAACTGCGTGAGGTCGATGCCGAGTCGAAACATCCGCAGCTTCGACTCCGGACAGCCCGACGCCACGAGGTTGTCGTACAGGTCGCGGGACGCTGCGAGTACCAGGTCGCTGCGCCGGAACAGCAGCGGCGCCGCGGCGCGCATGCCCCAGTTCTTGGGCTGGCGCGACCACTCGCCGACGAGGCGCGACAAGTCGCCGCCGTGGAACATCGTGATCAGCGGGCGCCGCAGCGCGACCGCGTACGGCAGTGCTCGTACCCCGGCCGTGCCGAAGTGGGCATGGATGAGGTCGTAGTGCCCACGCCACGCGTGCCACATCATCCGCGGGCTCAAGCTGGTGACGCGGTACGCGAGCTTCTCCACCGCCCCCACGACGGGGGGCCCGTCGAGCGTGACCACGTCGTCCCAGGGGAAGCGGTCGGCGTTGAGGCGCTCCGTGGCGAACACGGTCGCATCCCAGCGCACGTGGTGGCGCAGCTCGTCGTAGATGAACGTCTCCGAGTAGGGCGCGAACGAGTCGCGCCACACGGCCACGCGGGGGCGCCGCGGCCGGCCGTCGGTTGCTGCGTGGGATCGGGTCACGAACGTGCCTACGACGCCCCGCCGACGACGTTACCGTCGCCGTCGAGCTCGACGAATCCTTCGCCGCCGAAGAGCTTGGCGTCCGACGCCAGCTGCTGCAGCCCGGCCCGCACCTGGGCGCCGTCACCGACGACGAGCACCTTGAACCCGTCCTCGCGCAGGTGCTTGCGTGCGGCCGCTTCGAGCTGCGCCGGAGTCGACTGGCGCACCCGGGCTTGAAACCCCTCGTACCAGTCCAGCGGCAGCCCATGGAAGACGAGCGTCGCGTAGGTCCCGCGCACGCGCTGGGCCGTGGAGAACTGGGCCGGCAGACCCAGCAGGGTTCCGTCGCGCTCGCGGTCGAGCTCCTCGGGCTCCACGGGCGCCTCCCGGATCCTGCGGATCTCGCCGACGATCTCCCGTAGCGCATCGATCGTGGCGTCGGTGCGCACCGACGAGCTGGCCGCGAAGCTGCCGCCCTTCTTGCGGTAGCTGAACCCGGCGCGAGCGCCGTAGGCGTAGCCCTTGTTCTCGCGGATGTTCATGTTGATGCGCGACGAGAAACCGCCACCGAGCACCGCCGCCATCAGCCGCGTCGCCGCGTAATCGTCGGCGGTGCGATCGGGTCCGGGGTGGCCGACGTACAGCTGCGACTGCGCCGCGCCCGGAACGTCGACGAAGAAGATCGTGCCGGGTCGTGGCGCGGGCTCGGGAATGTCGACCTTCGGCGGCGCCTTCGGCTTGCCGCGGCGATCGACGGCGAGCTTGGCGAGCCGGGCCTCGAAGATGCGTCGGATCTCCGTCTCGTTCGTCGCGCCCGCGACGAACAGATGCGCCCCCGCGGGCCCGAGTCGCGCAAGGTGCTTTTCGCAGTCCTTGACCTTGATCGCGTCGTACTGCGCCTCGGTGGTCAGCGCACCGTAGGGATGCTCGGGCCCGTAGACGACCGATCGCCACAGTCGCTGCCCGAGCGAGCCGGGTGCGGCCTTGTTCTGGGTGAGGTTGGCCTTGCGCTGCGCTCGCAGCCGCTCGAGATCTCGCTCGCGCATCCCCGGCGACTCGATCATCTCGAACATCAGATCGGCGCTCGCCTCGAAGTTGCGGTGCAGGCTCGACAACCCGAACCCCAACGTCTCCGAGTCGGCGTACGAGTAGACGCTCGAGGCGAGGTCGGCCTTGGCCGCCTCCCACGCGGGCTTGTCGAGCCGCTTGGTACCCTGCTCGATCAGATCGCTGCAGATACCCGCCAAGCCGCGCTTGCCCGCAGGGTCGGCCACCGAGCCGGTGGGGATCGACAGCGACAGCGACACGGTGGGGAGACGATCACGCTCGACGAGGTAGACGTCGACGCCGCCTTCCATCGTGAAGGTCGTGATCTGCGGGATGTGAACCTCGGGCTTGGGTCCGGGGACCGGTGCCTCGTAGCGAAAATCCTCGTCCGGCCAGACCATGGTTGCTCCTGTGGCGTCGTGATTGGACGTGGGCTCGGCCTCGTCCGGGCCATGCGCTCCCGACGAGAGGCGGCAGGCCACGAGCGTCAGGCCGATCGCGGCGGCGCCGACGAGCCCCCGCCTCACGGCTTGTCCCCCGGTCGCGTGATGATCTCGACGCGGTGGCCACCGAGCACGCGCTTGGCCACCTCGCCGATGCCCTCGGGCGTGCGCGTACGAACCTCGTCGATGTACTTGGCGGCGTAGCCCGGATCCGAGGTGTAGTGATTGAAGTACTGCAGCCGCTCGGCTCGCGACAGCAGCTCCTCGAGGCCCCACACGAAGCCGGACTCGATCTGGTTGATCACGCGGTCGAGCTCGACGCGATCGATGGGCGCGGTCGTGACCTCGCCGAGCACCTCCGCCACGACGGGCTCGACCTCGGCCACGGTGTGGCCGGGACGCACCGCCACGACCACGTGGAACTCGCCCGAGTACCCCATCCCGCGCTGGTACACGGACACGCTCTGGGCGAGCTCGTCATCGAGCACGAGCCGCCGCTGCAGTCGCCCCCAGCCGCGCGCCCCGAGCACCCGGGAGAGGATCTCGAGCTCGGTGTCGCCCGCGGCGAAGTTGGCCGGGCTCGGCCAGATGTAGTGCACGCGGGTCAGCCGCGCGAGGGGATCCGACAGCTCCTGCCGAGTGGTCTCGGCGAGCACGGGAGGCTCGGCCGGATGGTGCTCGGGCTTGGGCAACGAGGGAAACGACGCGAACCATTTGTCGACGAGCCGCTTGCCCTCCGCGAGCTCGAAGTCGCCGGCGATCGTGACGGTGGCGTTGCTGGGCACGTACCACTTCTGAAAGAAGCCGCGCACGTCCTGCAGGCTCGCGCCTTCGATGTCCTCGTGGCGGCCGATCGTCAGGTACCGATACGGATGGCCCTCGGGGTACAGCGCCGCGGCGACGGCGAAGCGCTCGGCTCCGTAGGCCACGTTGTCGTAGCGCTGCCGTCGTTCGTTGCGCACGACGTCGCGCTGGTTGCCGAGGCTGTCTTCGTTGAGCAGGTCGAGCATGTAGCCCATGCGATCGCTCTCGAGCCACAGCGCCGTCTCGAGGTGGTGGCTGGGCACGACCTCGAAGTAGTTGGTTCGATCCGGATTGGTCGTCCCGTTGATCGAGCTCGCCCCGATCTTGCGCAGCAGCTCGAAGTGCACGTCGGCCCCGATGTGCTTGGCGCCCTGGAACATCATGTGCTCGAACAGGTGGGCGAAGCCGCTCTTGCCCGGGGTCTCGTCGCCCGAGCCCACGTGGTACCAGACGTCCACGGCGACCAACGGCACGGTGGCGTCGGGGTGCAAGATGACCTCGAGCCCGTTGTCGAGGGTGTAGCGTTCGAACTCGATCTGCGGGACTTCGGTCACGGCACGTGCTCCCCCGCCCGTCGGGGCGGCGGTGGTGGGCGCGGTGGCGGTCGCCGAGGTCGGCGCGCCGGCCGAGAAGGCGAGCATGGCCGCCAGAACCCCGAAACGGGCGTGCTGGGCTGGTCGCGGAGACATGGGCGAGCCCCCATGCTGGTCCAACGTGCCCGCCCGTGCAACCGGGTCGCGGCGGCGCGACAGCGCGCCGACCGCCCTCGGTGCTCGCCGGTCGCTGGACGCACGCGCAGACGCGAGTACCATCCGCGTATGGCCGACGTACGGGCGCGCATCTCCGATCTGGTGAAATCCGACAAGGTGGTCTTGTTCATGAAGGGCACCCGCGATGCGCCGCAGTGCGGCTTCTCGGCCACGGTCGTCGGCATCCTCGACAAGTACGTGCCGCAGTACACCACCGTGAACGTACTCGCCGACCCCGACATCCGCGAAGGGGTCAAGGAGTTCTCCGAATGGCCGACGATCCCGCAGCTGTACGTCGCCGGCGAGTTCGTCGGGGGCTGCGACATCGTCCGCGACATGGACGACTCGGGCGATCTGTTCACCACGCTCGGCGACGCCGCGATCAAGCCCGAGCCGCCCAAGGTCACGGTCACGCCCGCGGCCGCGAAGGTCTTCGGGCAAGCCCTCGCCGAAGGCGAGCCCTCCGACGTCTTGCGCCTGACGGTCGACGCCGGCTTTCGCCACGACCTCGCGCTGTCGGAGCGCCACCCCGCCGACCTCGAGGTCGTCAGCGGTGGGGTCACGCTGGTGATCGATCCGGGCAGCGCGCGTAGGGCCGAGGGGTTGACCATCGACTACGTCGACGGCGTGCAGTCCGGGTTCAAGATGGACAACCCCAACGCGCCGGCGACCGTCGAGCGCATCTCCGCCAGCGACGTCAAGGCGATGCTCGATGCCGGCGAGGCGTTCGAGTTCCTCGACGTGCGCTCGCCCGCCGAGCGCGAGCTCGCCTCGGTCGAAGGCGCCCGCTTGCTCGACAAGCCGACCTTCGACGAGGTCAGCAAGCTGCCCAAGGACACCACGCTCGTGTTCATGTGCCACCACGGCATGCGCAGCTTCCAGGCCGGCGAACACTTCGCTCGCCTCGGCTTTCGCAAGGTCAAGAACCTCGAAGGCGGCATCGATGCGTGGTCGACCCAGGTCGACGAGTCGGTGCCCCGGTACTGAGACCACACATTCGAGCGCACGGTCGCGGGGGCTGTCGTAAGCTGCGCCCGTGGTCTGTGCCCGCCGCCTGACGTGGGTCGCCGTGATGGCGGTCGCCGCCGTCGTGGTGCTGTACGGGCTCGAAGGCACGCCGATGCGTCCCTACGACGAGGGGCTGTACGGTCGGCTGGCCCGCAACGCGCTCGAGCACGACGCGTGGGTCCACGCCGTCGAAGCGGACGGGTCCTTCTCCACCAAGTTCTCCAAGCCGCCGCTGAGCATCTGGCTGACCGCGCTCTCGATGAAGCTCCTCGGCCCGTCGATGCTGTCGCTGCGGCTGCCCTTCGCCCTGTGTACGTGGCTCGGGATCGGCGTGTGCACGGCGTGGGGCATTGCCGCCGGCGGGCTGCGACTGGGCGCGGCGTGGGGCCTGACGCTCACGCTGTGCGGCGCGACGCTGCGGTGGGGTCGCTACGCCAGCATCGAGCCGATGTTCGTGGCGTTCGGACTGCTGGCGATGTGGGCCCAGGCCGAGTCGCTGCACGCGTCGGCCAAGTACCGAAGCTGGTGGGGACTGCTGTCCGGTGGAGGTCTGGCGCTGGCGCTGCTGACCAAGCAGCTCGCGGTCGGGCTGTTCGTGCTGCCGATGCTGGTGGTCGAGGCGGTGATGGTGCGGCGTGCGCCCGTCGCCGGACGCTGGACACGGTGGGCGCTCATCTTCGCCACCCCGCTCGCGTGGGGCCTGGCGTGGTTCGTGGCGGCCCGGCGCAGCGCCGGCGATGCGCTCGTCGACACGTTCTTCGTGCACTCGGTCGCCGGGCGCGTGATGGGCGAGAGCCTCAACGCCAAGACCCTCAACGAGGTCGCCGGCATCCTCGACGAGGTCGTCGCCCCGTTCCCGTGGATCCTGGGCCTCGTCGCGCTCGTCGTCGCCGTGGCGTGGTCCCGACGACCCGATCACACCCAAGACGCGTCCGTCGGTCGCACGCACACGCTCGTCGTCGCCATGGCCGCCCTCGCGATCACGGCGACCGTGCTCTACGACCTGACCACACGCACGTTGCTGCCCTGGTATCCCTTCGCCTTCGTTCCTCCGATCGCCGCGGGCCTGGCCTGGACCGTCGACCGCTTCGCCCGGTTGCGGGCCGGTGACGAGGGGCCGCAGTGGCTGGCCGCCGGTGCCGGCGCGGCCGTGCTCGCGATCGCCGTCGTCTCTGCCGCCCGGCCGTGGCTGTCGGAGCCGACCTTGGCGATCGCACTCGGCGGCTTCGCGATCTGGGCGTGGCGTCGTGGGGGCTCCCGCGCCGACCGTCTTCGCGACGGCGCGCTCGTGGCGTGCACCGGTCTCCTCTTCGTCGGCACGCTGCGCGACCCGGAGTTTCGCCAGGGGCCCGGCGGACTCGAGACGCTCATGCGCGAGCTCGGCGAGCGCGACGCGAAGGTGGTCGCCGTCGACCGCAATACCGGCGCGACGCTGCTGGTCGAACATGGGGCGTACTTCGGACCAGGTGCAGTGGTCGTGCCTGCCCCGCCGTGGCGCCGGCCCGTCCCTGGTGTGCAGGCCTACGTCTCGGCGAGTGTGCCCCCTCGAGAGCTCGAGGTCGCGGCCGGGCAGGAGCTGCTACGCGCACCGGGAGCGATCGCGATCGTCGGCGACCTCGCGCGACCGGCGTGGGGCAACGACGCCAGCGAACGCATGCTCGCGGTCGGGCCGCTGACGTTCGAAGCCGAGGACCTCGGCAGTCAGCGCGTGGAGACGCTCACCGCCGATGCCGACGCGTCCGGGGGCTGGGCGCGCGCCCACGTGCCGTTTCGCGGCGCGCCGGCCAAGCAGTTTCTCGTGACCGACGGCCCGGGCTGGTCGCTGCCGGCGGGAAACTACCGCGCCGACTTCCGCGTGCGCTGGGCCTGCCCCGGTCCCAACGCCACCGTCGCGCGTCTGTGGATCCTCGCGGGCGAGCGCGAGGTGGCCAAGGTGGACCTCGGCTGCGAAGAGGGCGGACGCGACGAGTGGACCGTGGTCCCGGTGCCTTTCCGCTTCGCGCACGCCGGTCGCCTCGAGCTACGCGTCGTCTACGTCGCCGGCGCGATCTGGCACGACGTCACGACGGTCACGGCGACGCGGTAGCCTCGTCACCGTCGGATGTCGTGACCTTGTCGAGCAGTCGGCGCACGCGCTGCGTCTGTGGGTCGTCGGGACCGAGGGCCTTGTCGTCGATCGTCAGCGCGCGACGGTAGGCCTCGGCCGCCCGCACCAGATCGCCTTCCTGCCGCCACAGGCCGCCTTCGACCGCATCGAGCAGCGCGACCTTGGGATGCTCGTCGCCGAGCGCGGCCACGGTGATCTCGCGTGCCTTCGCCACGGCCGCGTGCGCAGCCTCGAACCGCCCCGCGTCGCCCCACACCGCCGCGAGGTCGCCGAGCACGCTGGCGACGAGCGGATGACGGTCGCCGACGGCACCGACGAGCACGTCGCGTGCCTCCTCCAGACGCGCGATGGCCTCGTCCCGATCGCCGCGCTTGTGGGCGAGCACCCCGATCTCGCCGAGGGTTCGGCCGACCTCGGGATGCGTCGCACCGAGCCGCTCACGCCGCGCGGCCAGGACCTCCGCCTGCAGGGCCATGGCACGCTCGTCCTCGCCGACGCGACGCAGCGCGACCGCGAGGTTGTACTTGGCCTCGATCGCGTCCGGGTGCGTGGGCCCGACCGCTGCCTCCATCTCGGAAGCGGCGGCACGCAGCAATCGGACGCCGGTCTCGCTGTCCCCCGCGAGCATCTCGACCGTGCCGAGATGCCAGTCCAGCCGGGCGGCGAGCGATCCGTGCGACGGCAGCCGACGCACCGCCGCGTCCGCACTCTGGGCCCACCATCGCGCGCGCTCGGGCTGCCGCGCCCGTGCCCCGACCGAGAACACGAGCCAGGTCTCGGCCGCTGCCGCCGTGCGATCGTCACCGGACGCACGCCCCTCGTGCGCCGCCTCGGTGAGCGCTTCGATCGCGTCCGCCGAGCGCCCCGCCAGCTCGAGCGCGCGACCGCGTGCGAATGCCAGCTCGGCGCGCAGCGGTCCGAACCCGAGCGTCTCCACCGTCGGCCGCAAGGACTCGGCGGCGTCGACCGCCGCCCCGAAGCGACCGAGCGTCGCGAGCGCTTCGATGCGCGCGACGGAAAAGCGTGCATCGCCGATCGCGGCTCGGGCTGCCCCGTCGGTCGGCAGCTGGACCTCGGCCAGCAGCGACGCGTCGTCCTCGCACGCCGCGAGCGGAGGCAGGCGCGCGAGCGCATCGGAGGCTCGCTCGACGTCCGCCGCGGTCGGCTGCTCCAGCGCCGAGGCCATCGCGCCCGCGGCCTCGCGATGGGCGTGAAGGCAGGCACGACGGCGGTCGAACAGTGCGTCGGAGATCTCGTGTTCGACGTGGGCCGAGCACGTCGCGCGCGCGGCATCACGGTACGCGCTGGCCACTTGCGACAACGCGGCCTCGACCCGCGTCGCCGTCTCCTCGGCGTAACCGACGTCGACACCACCGATCGCGGTCACGATCGCGTCGCGTCGCGTCGACGAGAGTACCTCGTCGATGTCCTCGCCGGCCTCCGCGCATGGATCCACCTGTCCTCGGATCGCCCACCCGGCGACGCCCACGGCGCTCAAGACCCCGATCGCGGCGAGCCCGACCGCACGGCGGCTGCGACGCTGTGAACGATCGAGCGCCGCCAGCAACGCGTGCATGTCGGGCCAGCGATCCTCCGGCTTCTTGGCCAGGCCCCGTGCGATGACCTCGTGCAACCACGCCGGCACGTCGCGATGCGGCGCCGGCCCGAGCTCGGCGGACAGGATCTTGCGGGCCAGCTCGGTCCACGTATCGGCCACGAACGGTCGGACGCCATACAGAGCCTCGTACAGCGTCACGCAGAACGCGAACTGGTCGCCGCGCGCATCCACGCGCTGGCCCGCCACCTGCTCCGGCGCCATGTAGGCGGGCGTGCCCATCACGGCGCCCGTGCGCGTCAGCTCCTCGCCCGTCGCCACGATCGCGGGTGCGTCCTCGTCGGTCTGCGGTGGTGCCGCGGCGACCGTGGCGTCGAGCGTATCGTCGGTCGACGCGCGCCCGGACCCACCGAGCTTGCCCATCGAGGCCAGGCGCTCTCGCACGCGATCCATCGCTCGCTTCGCGTCGGCATCCGCATCCGCCGGTGCCGCTTCCACGACCGCGCCCGGTTCTTCGACGATGCGCTCGGTCGCGTGCCCGTCGGTCACGGCGCGAACGAGCCCGAAGTCCATCACCTTCGCGAGCCCTTCGCGACTGAGCATGACGTTGTCGGGCTTGAAGTCGCGATGAACGAGACCGGCGTCGTGCGCCGCTGCCAGCCCGCGACCGGCCATCGTGAGCACGGCCAGCACCTCGCCCCACGGACGCGGCGTGTCGGCCTCGCGCATCCACGAACCCAGCGTCCGTCCGCGCACGAGCTCCATCGTGATGTAGACGGCCTCGCGGTGGACACCCACGTCGTAGACCGCCACCACGTTGGCGTGCTGCAGCTTGGCCATCGCTTGCGCTTCGCGTGCGAGACGGCGCTGTCCCTGCGAGTCCGCCTCGGTCTCGCGCGCATCGGCGCGCAGCAGCTTGAGCGCGACGCGACGATCGAGCTTGGGGTCGTACGCCGTGAGCACGACGCCGAGTCCACCGGCCCCGAGCCGATCGATCACGATGTAGCGGCCGATGTGCGTACCGGCGCGGATCGTGCCCAACCGCAACGGGCGCTGCGCGCTGGCTTCACCGTCCGACATCACCGACTCCACGCTACCAGCAAGATCTCACCTTGACGGCGGGCCGGTCGCCCCGAATGCTAAGGCCATGGTTTCGAGGTGGTTGCGCGAGTCCGGGGCCCGCTCCCTGCTTTTTTGTGGGTCGGTCGTGGCCCTGACGGGCGCCTGCGGCGACGATGGCTCCTCACAAACCACCGAGACGGGCTCGACCTCCGTCGCCGGGTCCTCGACCGGCCCCGACGGCACGACCGCGGTCACGCCCCTCGACTCGTCGTCGAGCAGTACCGATGCCACGACGAGCTCGAGCGGCGAGCCCACCACGAGCACGGGCATGGTCGACAGCTCCAGCGGCGAGCCGGCGACGGACTCCGGCTCGGAGTCCAGCGGCGGCAACGCGGACTGTCATCCGATCCTCAAAGAGGTCTTCTACGACGTCGACGGCCCGTCCGACGACATGTACCAGTGGGTCGCCCTGTACAACCCGTGCGCGAGCGCGATCGACCTGTCGACGTACACGATCGCCTACGCCGGCGAGGACTGGGCCACCTGGTTCAAGCCGTTGGCCGACGCTGCTTTCCCGATGGTCGACGCCGGTGGCTGCTTCGTGGTCGGCGGTCCCCTCATCGCCGCCAAGAACGGCGACCCGGACATGTACGGCTACTCGAGCGACTTCTCGCCCGGCCTGTTTCGTGACGAGATGTTCGGCGGAGGGGTCGCGCTGTTCGACCTGCCCGAAGATCAGATCATGACCGACACCGTTCCGCTCGACGTGGTGATCTACGGGCCCAACAACGACCACATGCTGATGGACGGCACCGGTGCCGTCCCCGCCGACGCGTTCGTGCCCCACCCCGCCCCCGGCGGATCCGTGCAGCGCATGGCGATGGGCGACGTGTGGGGCGTGACGCTCGCGCCGCAGCCCGACGACTGCCCCGGCTTCTGAGCCCGGAGCAGTCCCGCGCCAGCGGTGTCATACTCCCGCGCGATGCGATCGTTGCTGCAGGCGATCCGCGAGTCGTGCTCGCCGGCCACGTGGTCTCGCGGGGTGCAACTGGCCCGCTCCGATGCGGTCGTCGGCGAGGCCGACGAGGGCGACGAGATCGTCCTGCGGGTCATGCTCACCGGCGGACAGAAGTCCCCGCAGGTCGTGCTGTTTCCCGACGACGACGACTGGACCTGCGACTGCAACTCGCGCGAGGACGCCTGTGCCCACGTCGCCGCCGCCGCGATCGCGCTCAAGCAGGCCCGCGACGCCGGACAGGCGCTGCCCGGCCACGAAGAAGGCGAGCCCGCCCACATCGGCTACCGCATGGCCTCGCACGGCCGCAGCCTCGTGATGCGCCGCGTCGTCGCGCATCCCGACCGGGACGAGCCGATCGAGGGTTCCGTCGCGCAGGTCAAGCAGCGCCTGGGTGCCAACAAGTTCATCGTCACCGACCCGGACCTCGCGTTCGAGAAGCAGTTCGGCACGGTGATGGGCGGCATCATCGCCCGAGAGCGACTCGACGACGTGCTGCACGCCCTGCGCGACGTCACCGACCTGACACTGGACGACCAGCCCGTCGCCATCGCCCCGCCGGCCTCGGGTCTGTGCGTGCACGTCCACGACGTGGGCAACGACGTGCGCGTGGTCCTCGAGCAGGATCCGGCCATCGAGAAGATCTGGGACAACGGCGCGATGCTGCGCGGGGGCAAGGTGTTCGCCCTCGGCGAGCACGGCCTGACGGTCTCGGACTTCCAGGCGTTTCGCGAAGGACGGATCTTTTCACCCGACGAGCTCGGCACGCTCGTCTCGGACGTGCTGCCTCGCCTCAAGCGGCGCTTGCCCCTGCGGGTCGAGACCGATCGCCTCCCGAGCGTGCGCACGATGAAGCCGCGACTGTCGATCGCGACCGCGCGCGAAGGTGATGCCCTGCGCGCGATGGCGACGATCGTCTACGGCGACCCGCCCGTGGCACGCGTCGATGGTGACCGCCTCACGCTGCTCGACCTCGAGGCGACCGCGCCGGTCCGCAACCTCGCCGAGGAAGCCAAGCTTCGCCGTCAACTCGACGATCGCCTGCACCTTGCGCCCGGCGTCCCGCGACTGATGCCCGCGGCGGAAGCACTGCGGTGGACCCAGCGGGTGCACGAGCTCGACGAGATCGGGTTCGATGGTGCGGCGCACACCGAGTTCTACGAGGCCGGCGCGCTGACCCCCGACCTGCACGTCGACGACCAGGGGGGTTTCGATCTGTGGTTCTCGGCCGCGGAGGGCAGCGGCCGGGGGGGCCGCGGCGAAGGTGGTCGTGTCGATCCACGCGTCGTGCTGCAGGCGTGGCAGCGTGGCGAGGATCTGGTGCCACTGATGGATGGGGGCTTCGGTCGCGTCCCGCAGCAATGGCTCGCCCAGCACGCCCGCCAGGTGATGGCGCTGCTCGACGCCAAGGCCGCCCGCGACGGCGAGGCACCGGCATGGGCGCTGCCGGACCTCGCGGCGCTGTGCGAAGCCCTGGAGCAGCCCGCCCCGCCGCAGCTGACGAAGCTGCGCGAGCTCGTCGACGGTTTCGAGGGCCTGCCCGACGCCCGCCTGCCCTCGGACCTGACCGCGACGCTGCGCGACTACCAGACCCACGGCGTGGCGTGGCTGGGCTTTCTGCGTCGCGCCGGCCTCGGCGGGTTGCTCGCCGACGACATGGGTTTGGGCAAGACGCTGCAGGCGATGTGCGCGATCGAAGGCCGCTCGCTCGTCGTCGCCCCGACCTCGGTGCTGCCCAACTGGGCCGCGGAGATCGCCAAGTTCCGACCCGACCTGAAGGTCGACGTCTACCACGGGACCACGCGTGCCCTCGACGAGTCTGCGGACGTCACGCTGACCACGTACGCGCTGCTGCGCCTGGACATCGACGGCCTGGAGGCGGTCCCGTGGAACACGGTGATCCTCGACGAGGCGCAGGCGATCAAGAATCCCGACAGCCAGGTCAGCCGCGCCGCGTATCGGCTGCGCGCGCAGTTTCGGATCGCGATGACCGGCACCCCGGTCGAAAACCGCCTCGAAGATCTGTGGAGTCAGCTGCACTTCGCCAACCCCGGCCTGCTCGGCGGACGCTCGGACTTCCAGGAGCGCTGGGCCGCGCCGATCTCGGGCGGCGACGAGGACACCGCCTCGGCGCTGCGCGCTCGCATCGCGCCGTTCGTACTGCGACGTCGCAAGCAGGAAGTCGCCAAGGAGCTGCCGCCCCGCACCGACGTAGTGCTTCACTGCGAGCTGCGGGAGTCCGAGCGCGCCATGTACGACGCGATCCGAGCGGCGACGCAGACCGACATCGCCCAGCGTTTTGGTGCCGGCGAGTCCATACTGCAGATCCTCGAAGCCCTGCTGCGCCTGCGTCAGGCGGCCTGTCATCCCGCGCTGCTGCCCTCGGCCGGTGACGAGGCGCGACCGACGGACTCGTCCAAGCTCGAGCTCGTCGCGGAGCGCCTGCAGCTGGCCACGGCCGCCGGGCACAAGGCGCTGGTGTTCTCGCAGTGGACGAGCCTGCTCGATCTCGTCGAGCCCGTGCTGCGCGAGGCCGAGCTGCCGTTCATCCGCCTCGATGGGTCGACCCGGGATCGCGGCGCCGTCGTCGACGCGTTCCAAGCCGACGACGGCCCTCCGGTGATGTTGATCTCGCTGCGTGCCGGCGGTACGGGCCTCAACCTCACCGCCGCCGATCAGGTGTATCTGCTCGATCCGTGGTGGAACCCCGCGGTCGAGGATCAGGCCGCCGACCGTGCGCACCGCATCGGTCAGGAGCGGCCGGTGATCGTGCACCGAGTGGTCGCCCGCGACACGGTGGAGGAACGCATCTTGGCGCTGCAGGAACGCAAGCGGGCGCTGGCCGAGGCGGCCGTGCAGCAGGGCGCGGCCGCCGGGATCACCCGCGACGAGTTGCTGGATCTGCTTCGCTGATCGGCGCTACTTCGCCGGCCGCCCGGTCTCGTCGGTCGGGTTGCCGAGATTGAGCGGGATCGTCAGGTAGCGCATGCCGTTGGCGTGGGGCTTGGGCAGTCGACCGGCGTCCACGTTGACCTGCACGCTGGGCAGCAGCAGCCGCGGCGCGGCCAGCGTCGCGTCGCGGGCCTGGCGGAACTTCACGAACTCCTCCTCGGTCGTGCTCGCGCGCAGCTGGGGGTTTTCTGCCTTCGACTTGCCGATCGTCGTCTCGTAGGCGAGCTCGCGACCGTTTGGCTGGTAGTCGTGGCCGACGAACACGCGCGTGTCGTCCGGGAGCGTGTACAGCTTGGTCGTGATCGAGTGGTACATCGCCTTGGCGCTGCCGCGAGGGAAGTCGCAGCGACCGGTGCCGTAGTCGTGCATGAACAGTGCGTCGCCGGTGAACACCGCGTTGCCGACGAGGTAGCTGACGCAGGCCGGCGTGTGTCCGGGCGTGTGCAGCACCTCGATGTCGAGCGGCCCGACCGAGAGCGTCTCTCCGTCGGTGAGCAGGCGGTCGAACTGGCTGCCGTCGACGGGGAAGTCGCTCCCGAAGTCGAAGACGTCGCGGAACGTCCGCTGCACCTCGGTGATGTGCTCGCCGATGGCGATCTGCGCGTCGAGCTCCTTGGCGAGCAGCTGCGAGGAGGTCAGGTGGTCGGCATGCGCGTGGGTCTCGAGGATCCAGCCCACGTTCAGCTCCTGCTCCCGCACGGCGGCGATCAGCGCGTCGGCGGAGGAGGTCGACGTCTTCGAGGACTTGGGGTCGTAGTCGAGGACCGGGTCGATGATCACCGCATCGCGCGTCTTCGCGTCGAAGACGAGATAGGTCAGCGTGAACGTGTCCTCGTCGTAGAAGGCTCGGATTTCCATCGGGTGTTCCTTTCGTCCTGCGGGGAACGGTGGTGCATCGGTCGTGCCAGCGCTCCGGTCACGATCGCGGCCTGCTTTGCCGGGCCTGCGTCAACGGACGTGTGCTGCCGCATTTTTCCGTTTCAACGCGTTCGTTTCGTCGTTGCGACGACCACCACCGAGGCCGGCAACTGCTGCGCCCTCGCTCAGGCGCCGCGCGATCGTCTTGCCGACACGAGCGCCCGCGCGGCCCATCCGGCGGCGATCCAGGTGACCACCACGATCCACACCCGGGTCGTCCACGCGTCGACGGGCAACCGGTCGACCTTGTCCAGATGCGCCCCCGCGTGCAGGGCCAGCGCGATCGCGATGCTGCCGCCACCTCGCTGCATGGCCCACACGTAGATCACCGACCACGCCGGCAGCGAAGCGAACACGATCAGCACGACGGGCTCGATCCGCCCCGTGACCGGCGACACGAGGTACATCGCGTGCCAGAGCGCCCACAGCGTGCCGAGCAGGAGCGGACCAACGACCGGGCCGAAACGGTCCACGAGTCGAGGCTGGGCGTAGCCTCGCCAGCCGAACTCTTCCCCCACGCTGAAGACGACGAGACCCGCGACGTGTACCGGCGTGCTGGGCAAGTAGACCCACGCATCGAGCGTGCCCCCCGTCGCGACGTCGAGGGCGCGCGCGATCACGTCCAGGGTCATCGGCGCGAGCAGCCCGCCGACGATCCAGGCCGGATGCACGCGCCACGGGCCGAAGATCGCCCGTGTCGCACCCGTCCGCCACGTGACCGCCAGCGCCGCGATCAACGGACCGAACGCGCTCAGCCCCGCCAACCCCATCTGCCCCTCGGTCGGCGCCTGCCCGTTCCACCACGCTCGCGCCACGGGAAACGAGCAGCCCCAGGTCACCCCACAGGCCAGCAACGCGAAGGCGATGAGCCGCCAGGGTTCCGACGCGGGACGTGGGGCGTGCACGAGCCGACGATAGGCGTCCGAGCGCAGCGAGTTCTTGGCATCGCGCGCCACCGGGCTTGGCCCGGCCCGCCAGCTCAGCCGTGTCGCCGTCGGTACTCGCGCGGCGAGCAACCCGTCCAACGCACGAACGCGCGGCTGAACACCGACAGCTCCGAAAACCCCAGCAGGAGTGCGACCTCGGTGAGGCTGGTGCGATCGTCGCAAACGCGGCGCAGGGCGATCTGTCGCCGCTGCTCGTCGACGAGCTCGCGCAGCGACGTTCCGCCTTCTCGCAGACGCCGCTGCAGCGTCCGCGGCGACAGATCCACCGCCGCCGAGATCTCCGACAGACCCACCGCCGCCGCGGGGAGTCCATCGCGGATCGCCGCCCGCACGCGGGCCCACAGATCCTCGCCGGCCGACATCGCCGACAGCTTGCGTTCGGCGTGGTCGGTCACGAGCGCGGCGAGAACCCGCGAGGCGAGCGGATGGGGTCGGTTGAGATCCTCGCGACGCAGCGTGAGCCGGTCGCGAGGCATCGCGAACTCGATCGGGCCGAACAAGGCCGCCTCGTAGCGGGCCGGATCCGCGGGCCAGGGGTGGCGCAATTGGATCTGCACCGCCTCGATCGGATGCTGGGTCGCCATCCTCGCCACCGTCATCATCCCGCGGAACGAGTCGAGCACCGCACCGCTGGGCGGGACGAAGGCCGCGCGCGCATCGTCGAGCACCACGTGGACGAGTGGGCCGTCTTCGACGAGCGCGCTGAGGGGCTCGTCGGCGACATCGAAGTTGAGCCGCTCGTACCGCACCAGCGCGCGCAGGGCCGTGCCCAGGTCGGGCGCCGATTGAAACACCAGCAGCGCCAGCGGCGGCTCGGCGACCATGGCCGACTCGAGCACGTGCAACGGCATGTCGGGATCGTCGGTCAGCGCCGGCAGCTCCTGCCACAAGCGCACGTAGGTCGCCAGCGGGACCCGGCCGTCGACATCGGCCAGGCCGGCGGGATCGATCTCGAACCGATGCAGCACCTCCTCGCGCCCGAGACCGCGACGCACGGCGTAGTCGACCAGATAGCGCACGTTGGACGCCGCAACGGTCCGGACGACGACCGGCGAAGCTGCACTGGAGCGCACACCCGAGGGTAGCAACTCGGCCGCCACGACGTGACGCTCAGCCGACCGTCACGACCTGATTGCGCAGGCCGACGCCGGTCATGTCCGAGTACGTGTAGGGCAGCACGACCTCGACCTGGCCGAGCAGCTCGTCGGTCGTCGGATCCACCTTGAACGCCGCGCTCGCGGCGTAGTCGATGACCCACACGTAGCCGTCGATGTCCACACTCACGCCGACCGGCTCCGCGCACCCGGCGATCTGCACGAAGTCCGACGCGCTCTCGCCTTGGCGGATCCGCAGCACGCCGCACGGCTCGTTGACCGCGGCGAAGACGTCCCCTTGCGGATTGGTCGCGATGCCCCGCAGGTACGCCTCGGCGTCGAACGGATATTCCGCGAACTGTCCTTCGGCCCAGCGCCACACGGACCCGTCCAGACCCGCCATCCACGGGTTGCCCTGCGGATCGAGCGTCATTCCGTAGAAGCTCGCGCTCGCCGGGTTGTCGTACTCGACGATCTCGAGGGTCTGCGCATCGACGTGGTACAGCGGGCGCCCGAGCAGCACGAACCAAAAGCCGCCATCGGCGTCGGCGGCCCCGCCGTAGGGACCGTAGGCCAGGCCCGGCTGGTCGCTGAGCGCGAGCGTGTCGAGCACCTCGCCCGTCGTTCCGTCGAGCCGCTCGACGGTGGGCACGCCGGCCTGGTCCAGCCAGCCGATCCACAGGCGTGGGTCCTCCTCCACGGCCTCCCACGACATGCCCCGCGCGCCGGTGCCACCGCGGTTGCGGATGTCCGAGAACCAGAGCACGCACTCGTCGGCGCCCCACTCCAGCAGCTCACCCGCCCCACGCGAGGTCGTGACCACGCCGTCGCCGTTGGCGTCGACGCAGCCGTCCTCGGAGCCGGCGATCTTGGTGACGCTGCCGTAGTGCCGGTTGGCGACCGCAACGTCGCCACGCAGGCTCACGCTCGTGCGCGACGGATCGGGGTTGGTCGGACCCGTGGCGTAACGAGCAATCTCGGCGATCTCCCGCGTGTCGATCTTGACGACGTAGCCCGAAGGCGAGCTGGAGACCCACAGGAAGCTGTCGCCTTCGCCGGGCGGCGGCAACCCACCGCCCCCTCCTCCGTCGCCGGAGTCGTCCTCGGACCCGTCGGCGGGCAAGGAGCTCGGCGGCACGGGCGGCGCCGGAAGGTCGGTATCGCCGGACGGCAGCGGCGCCGCGTTCGAGGTGCCATCGTCGGTCTCGCACGCACCGAGTCCGAGCGCGCACGCCCCGAGGAACCAATCGATCGCGGTCCGGCGCACGCGCACGCCGCTCGCGAAGCTCGACCACCTCCCCACGCCACCATTATCGCACGCGTCGGGGGGGGAGCGTCGCCGTCGTGCCGATCGACTCGACGCCCGCGTCGGCCCCGCCGTATCGTGGTGCTCGACTCCGTCCCCACGCGAGACTCATGAGCGAACACGACGAACGCCGCGGCTCCAGCCGTAACGAGTGGTGGTTTCCCGTCCAGCTCAACGTGGGCGGCGCGATGACCGAAGCCGTTTGTCGCGACATCAGCGGCGGGGGGATGCAGCTCGCCGTCGCGCGACCGATCGAGACGGGCACGCCCGTGGCCGTGCACTTCGACGCCCCGGGCAGCTCCGGTCCGCGGACGCTCCCCGGCAAGATCGTGCGCTGCAGCGCCAACCCGAGCCAGAGCCAGATCATGTGGCCGAACATGATCGGCGTCGCGTTCGACGAGCCCGACGACGAGCTGACCCGACTCAGCGCCCCGGGCGAGTAGTCGACCGCGCGGCCGCAGGCGCGCGGCGACGCGCGGGTTCAGGGCAGCAGATCCGCGCAGCTGGACGCGCCCAGACAGTCCTGACAAGTGCGAAGGTTGCCACGCTCGACGCTGGGCGGGTCGGCCGAAGGGTCGCAGTCGTAGTCCTCGGGATTTTCCACGGCGGCCACGGGGCCGCAGCCGTTCGACGTCAGGTGGACGAAGAAGCCCGCGCCCAGCGTCGCCTGGTCGCTGGGCAGATTCGACAGCGCCGTGCTCTGCCAGGGAAAGTCGTTGCCGGCCAGCGAGATGTAGGTGAGGTTGGGCAGCTCCAGGTCTGCCTCGCAGTGCAACGCAGGGTCCTCCTGGTCCTGGCCCGGCGCATCGTTGGACATGCGCACGGACGCCCACAAGCCGGCCGGCACGTCGACGGTCACGTCGGCCGCGCCCGGCGGCGAGGTCGTGACCTTCACCCCCGCGAAGGCGTGCCCCTGATCGATGCAGGGACAGTTCGACGCCCACGCGCCGCTCTCCCACGCGTCACACTCGGCAACGAGATCCGCGGGGCACGTCGGCGTGGGCGTCACGTCGTCGGCGACCTTGACGAACGCGACGCCGTTCTGCATCGCGATGTCCATCGATCCCCGCGCCCCGTCGACGCACACGTTGCCGCGATTGAGGTACTGGCCCTCGGCGTCGTTGTCCTCCGTGTACACGTTCACCGCGCCCGCGTAGTCGGACGGCAAGTGCACGCGCAAGTCGGCGCCCGAGCGGACCAGCTGCGATTGCCCGTCGTAGTACACGCGGATCGCACACTCGTTCTTCCACTGACCCGAGGCCACGCAGTCGTGCTTGAGCAACATCTCCGCGGGTGGCTGCGGCGTGTCGTAGGCGGAGTTGTAGGCCCACAGCGACAGCGCGTCGAAGTCGTCCTGGGCCGAGACCTCACTGGCGCCGAACGTGAAGCGCCGCATCTCCACGACGATCCGATCCGGTGGTGCGTCGTAGAGCACGATCACGTCGCCGCGGTTGGCGAAGTTGCTCTCGTACTCGGGCCCGCCGATGGTGACCGAGGTGATGGCGCCTCCGCCGTGGTCGAACGCCGCGTCGACCTCCTGCCGCCACTGGTCGCGAAACGGCACGTTGACGAGCCCCGGCCCCTCGCACAGCGCCTCGACGTCGCCGTCGGTTCCGCCGTCGTCGATTCCGATCCGATCGCCGCCCCCACACGCCGTCGCCCCGGCGAGCAGGGCGAGCGCGTATGCACGCATCCCCATCTCGATCTCCCGCGGATCCATCGCCCGCGCGGGGTCAACGCCACGCCCGAAGACGACTTACACGGCTTGGGATGGTTTGCTCTCGAAGGGCTGAAGGCACAGCTCGCCGCGCATCTGTCCGCGCTCCACCCACGCCGCCACCACCTCGCGTACACGATCGGCGAGCTCGGGGAGCTGCTCGTCGGTCAGCCCGGCGGTCTCGATCGGCGGACCGATGTAGACCTCGAGCGTCGACGGGCGCGCCGTGATCGCTCCCTTGGGCAGCAGCCGAAACGCCCCGCGAACGGCGATGGGCACGATCGGCAGGCCGGCGTCGCGCGCCATCCGAAAGACGCCGAGGCGAAACGGCGCGACATTGCCGTCGAGCGTGCGGTGGCCTTCCGGGAACGTGAGGATCGAAATGCCCCGGCTCGCGCGCTCCTGCATCGCCTTGGCGATCTTGCGGTAGCGGCCCGCTCCGCGCTCGACCCCGATCGCATTCGCGGCGCGCATCATCCAGCCGTAGCCGGGCACGCGAAGGTGCGCGGCGTTCTCCAGACCGCACAGCGGGGTTCGGATCACCCCGCACGCGATGTAGCCGTCGAGCATCGACACGTGGTTTTGCACGAACACCACCGTCCGGTCGCGCCGGTACAGGGGGTCTTCGTGGATGCGGAAGCGGCCGAACGCGAAGCGCACGACCCACCCCATCATCGGGTGGCCCCACAACACCTGCACGCGCTCGAACGGCACCACGAGCAAACACGGGCTGATGCTGACGAGGATGGCGGTGGTCCACACCGCCGACAGCACCCACGCCGTCATCGAAAGCGGCAACCAAAAGAGGCTGCCGACAAAGGTTCGTCCGCCGCGTCGCGTCAACAAGATCCGGCGTGCTCCCGATCGTCGTCCGTCGCGCGGCTCATGCTCGCTCGCGCCGGCGCACCAGCACCAAGAGGCCCAGCAGTGACCACCACGCGGGCCGGATCGGCGCGGTACGGCAGCCGCCTCCCCCGCCACCATCGCCGCCGTCCGCGGGCGCGGTCGTGCCGTCGCCCGTTGCGTCGCCGCCCGAGCCGGTACCCACGCCCTCGTCGGATCCGCGGCCGCCACCGCCGCCGGAATCGTCGACCGAACCGGTGTCCGTGGCCGGCACGCCGACGAACACGCGGATCATGTCCGAGCCTTCGTTGCCGTCGTGATCGACCGCCTCGACCCACACCTCGTACTCGCCGTCGGGCAGGCCGTTGAACGACAGGTCCCAGCCGGTCTCGAGCTGGTACGCGTTGGCGATCACCTCGTCGCCCTCGGGCGGGACCACGCGCAGCCGCCAGCCGTAGCCTTCGTGGTCGTCGGAGATCTCCGCGTCGACCGTGACCGCGCCGCCGCTGTCGACCTCGATCCCGTCGCTGGGCGAGAGGATCATGACCGTGGGCGCCTCGACGTCGGGCGCGTTCGGACCGAAGAACGCCAGCAGCTCGGCGTCGTCGTTCTGCGATCCCTCGGGGCAGAACACCTCGTGGACGTAGGTGCAGCCGATCGGACCCGTGGAGTTGTTGTACGGCGTGCAGGCGCTCGACCAGATCTTGTTCCCGGGCGTCGCCAGCGGATACATGATGTGTTCGGTGCCATCGATGTGGTCGAGGCCGAACGCGTGGGCGGCTTCCTGCAAGGCGGTATTGCCGAGGGTGGTCGGATTGCCGCTCTCCTCGGTGAACGCCAGCGTGGTGTCGCGCCACCACACGTCGCCGCAGTCGGAGCTGCACGAGACGCCGAGCGTGCCCTGGTCCTGCCCCACGTCCGAGGGGCTGCCGCCCATCATGACCATGGAGTACGGCAGGTGCTGCGGCGGTGGGTCTTCGTAGGCGACCCGCACCGCGTACGGCTCCATGGCGTTCTCGAAGACCTGGATGATCGCGAGCGCATCACCCTGCGTGCCCGAGTACGCCGGATAGTCGACCGACGCCGCGCCCACGCAGTTGGATTCCATCTCGGCCGCGTTCGTGCCGCTGGTCAGCGTGCCGCCGAAGAAGTTGAGGAAGATCGTCGCGTAGTGCGGCGGGTCTTCCCAGCCACCGGTGCCGCCGTGCTGCGGGTTCGGCCGATGTCCCAGCGCCTGCGACCGCGGCATGATCCGATCGCCGGTGAACACCAGATCGTTGTCGCGCAAATGTTGCTGGAACGAGTCGCGCCGCCGCTGCAGCTCCTCGGCCCCGGGCTCGGGCGGATCGAACACTTCGTGCCCGAACAGAGTGCGGGGCTCGTCAGCGTGCGCCGAGCTCACCGTCGTGAGCGCGACCAGGGTTGCCGATGGGAGAATCCAGCGACGCATCGCCGGATAGTGCCACGTAACGGTCCGGTCACCGACGGCGTCGACGGTCGGCGAGACGCAGAGACGCGCCCCGCTCCCCCGCGACCCAGGCGTGCGCCGCCGAGCGCAGCTGCTGGGTTTGGACCTGCGTGAAGCTCGATGGCGACGTACGGCAGCTGCACATGATGTTGTCGGGCGCCACGCTGTGCCGCAGGCCGAGCAGGTGCCCGATCTCGTGAGCCAACGTGGTGTCCGGGGCCTCGCGCGTCACCACCACGTACTCACGGCGACGGATGTCCCGTTTGGGTCCGTAGTAGCGCCAGTGCAGACCGCGCACTCGTCGTCCCAACCGCGACATCACGCCGAGGTCGAGGTCCTCGGCGACGAAAATGTGGACGGTGCCGTCATTGGGCGCGTAGGCGGCGAGTCGATGTCGATCGCGGCGGCGCGTGATCGATCGGTTGCCGGCGGGCAGCTTGCGCATCGCGATCACGTCGACCTCGATGCCCGCGGGCGCGAGCGCCTCGTTGGCGCGGGCGATCCACCGACGCACGCGCCACGGCGAGGTGAGCATCTCGCCGCGCGCGGTGGCGAAATGGAGCGTGACCGGGATCTTGACCTTGCCCGTCGCCGCCGAGCGTCGCCCCGGCTTGGGGTTGCGCAGGTCCGGCACCGCCTTGCGGCCCCGCACCGACGCCTCCGCCTCGCTCGTCCAGCCCCACGCGAGCGCGAAGGTGAACATCACGAAACAAGCGCGGCGGATGAGGGAGGCGGAAATGGCAAGAACTCCGTTTCGACTGGTTGGACCCCGACCCACCGTGTTTTGGGTCTACGTCGCAGCGTCGGATCCGAAACCTGTGCTTAGTGTGAACGGCCTCACGGTTGGCGCAAAGGTGCGCGATCTGCGGGGGAACCGGTCGGTGGGGCCACGCGCGGCATGCCGGCTGGCGAGCCCACGGGGCCCCCCTTATGCTGACCGACGATGTTCAACTTCGGTGGGACCTCGGTCGACTTCCTTCCGGACGACGATGCCCGCGCATGGGTCGCCGATGGGCTCGCGCAGCATCGCGCTCGCCTCGGCCCGGCCGCCCGCGAGCCTCGCCTGCTCGAGACGTCGTCCAAGCCCCGAGATCTCGACGAGCTGTTCGACGTCATGTGTGGCGTGCAGGCGCAGGTGGGTCAGGCCGAGGTCGAGTTCAGCCTCGTCGAGCTCGGACCTGGCGAAAAGCCCCCGGCCGACTACGCCGCGCTCGGCGATCCCGAAGGTCACTTGATGCACACGCTGGTGCGCGACGGCGAGTACGCCGTCGTCACGGTGCCGCAGCTGTTCAAGGTGCCGCAGCTTCTGTTCGGTGCGGTCGCGCGCGAGCTCGCCCGCATCGCCGTGCATCGGGCCGGCGCGCCGGCCGTCGATCCGCGCGACCTCGAGGGTGACACGGAGCTGGCCGCGGTCGCGCTGGGCATGGGCGTGTGGATCGCCAACGGGGCCTACCTGTACGAGAACGCCTGCTGCGGTGGCGGCTGCGGCGTCGATCTGCGCTCGGTTCGGACGGGCTTGTCGATGCCCGAGGCCTGCTTCGCTCTCGCGGTCGACAGCCAACAAAAGGGACTGTCGCGACGGGTCGCGCTGCGCCACCTGGAGCCGAACCAGAAGGCGGCGCTCAAGTCGAGCTGGGGCTACGTCAAAAAGCAGCCTGCGCTCGCGGCCGGTCCGTCGCAGGCCGCAGCCCTGCCGGGTTGAGGGTCACTTGTCGACCACGCCGTAGCGCGTGGTCTTGAGCGGCTCGCGTTTGGCCGGGGGCACCACGGGATGGGCCTGGGTCAGACCCGTGACGACCGGGACGTCCGGCAGCGGCGTCTCCTCGTCGTAGGCGGCGGCGGCCAGGCTCGGATCGGGCGCGGGCGCGTCCGGCTCCACGGTCGCGTGCGGCGCGGTCGCGCCGGTGCGTACGGGAACATCCGCGCCGAGTCCGGTCCCGAGACCGGCTCCGATCTTGGGCACCTTCGTCTTGGCGATGAACCCGATCGCCTTGTGGACGCGGGCCGCGAACATGGCGCCCAAGAACATCACCACCAGCAGCACCGGGCCGACGATGAGCAGCATGCCCCAGCTGATGTCCTCGCCCGCGGTCTGCCACTCGATGACCTTCTCGACGATCGGCTGCGCGATGAAGATGAACAGCAGCGGGAACGCCAGCACGTACAGCGCACACGCGGTCCCCCACTTCCAGAAGCGGCCGTGGGTGCGCAGCGGTTCCTTGTCGTGGAAGCGGCGCTGAAAGATCTTGTGCGCCTTGCCGATGTACATGGCGGCGGCGACGAGCACGACCGCCAGATCGAGCACCAGGAACATGATCGTGCCGCCGAGGGCGATGAGCACCGCCGCCGACGAGGCGTCCGGCACGACCTGCACGTAGATGAACGCGACCCCGAGGTAGGCGATGAACGCCTCGAGCGCGGGGCCGAGCGTCTCGGCCAGCAGCAGGCCGGCCACGATCATGACCACGAGCAGCACGAACATGATCGCGATCGTGGCGACGAGCTCGCGGCCGACCCGGCGCAGGGTCTTGACCGTCACCTCACGGGCGATGCCCTTTTCGCCCTCCGCGGCGCGAATGGGCAGACGCACGATGTCGGTCAGCGTGGTGCGTAGACCGAGCACGAAGATGACCACCGTCACCAGCGACAGGATCACGGGTAGGTAGCCGAACACCCAGTCGAGGCGTTTGAAGAACTTGCCGACGGTGGCGAAGATCGAAAGCTCGTTGCCGAAGCGGCTGACGTTGTCGAGCAACATCACCGGCATGGGATCGTCGGAGCTCGCGTCGAGGCTGGCGAGCGTGGGCTCGATGAGCACCGGGCCCATCGGCGCGAGCTCCTCGGCCTGCTCGTCGATCACGTCGAACGTGGCCGAGACGATCTGCACCTGGGGGTTGGTCAGCCCTCCGCCGATCATCTGGCCGAAGCGCAGCACCGACAGCACGCCGGCGAACAGGTTGACGGTGACGAAGAACAGCAGCGCCGCGACCGCGCTGTACTTCCACAGGATCGGGCCCTTGCCGGGATAGCGCTTGCGCAACAGCAGCGGCATCGCGAGCAGACCGAAGCCGAGGAACGCGAGGGCCGAGACGATCTGCGAGACCACGCCCATGCGCTCGATCTGCTTGTCGAGCACCTTGTCGGTGATCGTCTCCTCGACCACTTCACGCTTGGACCGGACGATCTCGCGGATGTAGGCGGCGTAGACCTTCGGGTCGACCTCTTCGGCGTCGCCCTCGCCCTCGACCGCTTCGCCCTCGTCCATCGCGGGCTCGCCGTCGTCGACGACGTCCTGCGCGGCGCCCTCGTCCGCCTCGGGAGGCTCGGCGACCGCGACCGCGGAGGTCAGCGAAGTGGCGAAAAAGACGAACAGAGCCAGCTGGCGCATCGCATCACGTCCGATCGCCGGATCTCGCGCGCGGAGTCGGCCGGGCCAAGGGTTACGACATCCGCACGTGACTGGTCCGCGACAAATGCCCCCCGGGGGCGTGTGAATTCCATCGGCGCCAGCGCATGTAGGCCGAACAACCTTCACTGCAGGGCGGCAATCGTTGCGCGGCAGCCCGCGCACGCGCCGTGCAATTGGGGGACGCCGCGCCACGCGAGGCGGCAAGCGACCCCCGGTGCTCGAGATGTCCGTTCGCCAGATCCGCCGCGGCCTGCAGCTGCCACTTCAGGGTGCTCCCGACCTCACCGTGGACGAGGGACCCGAGCTGACCACCGTGGCCCTGCTCGGTGACGACTCGATCGGGCTGCGGCCGAGGCTCGCGGTCGCCGTCGGCGATGCGGTGGCACGGGGCCAGCTGCTGTACGAGGACAAGGCGGCCCGCGGCGTCCGGTACACCGCGCCCGCCGCCGGCCGTGTCGTCGCGATCCACCGTGGCGAGAAGCGTCGGCTGGTCTCCGTCGTCGTCGAGCTTTCGCCGGCCGAGCGCGACGGCGACCAAGCACACGTCGCCCATGTCGAGCTCGCTGCCTTCCGCTCGGTACATCCGCGTGACCTCGCGACGCACGAAGTGGAGGCTTTGCTGCTGGAGTCGGGGCTGTGGACCGCCCTGCGGGCCAGGCCGTTCTCCCGCGTGGCCGATCCGGCGCATCCCGCCGCCGCGATCTTCGTCAACGCGATGGACAGCCAACCCCACGCGCCGCCGATGCGGCCAGTGCTCGAGGACCGCGCCGAACACGTCGAGTACGGACTGCACGCGCTGGCCAAGCTCACCGGCGGTCCGGTGTTCGTCTGCACGGATCCGGACACGCCCCTGCCGATGCCCCACGGCGCGCGCTTCGTCCACGAGCGCTTCGCTGGCCCGCACCCCGCCGGCGTCGTCGGCACGCACATCCATCACCTGTTCCCCGTCGGACGTGGGCGTCGAATCTGGCACATCGGGATCCAGGACGTGCTCGCGATCGGCCACCTGCTGCAGCACGGACGGCTCGACGTGACCCGCATCGTCAGCCTCGCCGGGCCCGGTGCCGTGCGTCCACGACTGCTGCGCACGCGTCTCGGAGCCAACCTGCGGCAGCTGTGCAACGGTGAGGCGCGCCCCGGCGCGGTACGCCGGATCTCGGGCTCGGTGCTCGCCGGCCGCACCGCCGAGCAGGACGCCGAAGCGTTCCTGGGTCGCTACCACCAGCAGGTGTCGCTGCTGCCGGAGCATCGCGAGCGCGAATTCCTCGGATGGCTCTCGCCGGCGCCCTCGTCTCGACCGGTCGCGCCCACGCCGATCGCTCGCTGGCTGCGACGCTTGCCGATCCGCTTCCACAGTGGCCGCCACGGCTCGCCGCGCGCCATCGTGCCGCTGGAGCTGTACGAGCGGGTGCTTCCGCTGGACCTGGAGCCCGCGTTCCTGCTCAAGGCCCTCGCCGTCGAAGACGTGGAGTGGGCCGAGAGCCTGGGCTGCCTCGAGCTCGACGAAGAGGACCTCGCCCTGTGCGCGTACGTGTGTCCGAGCAAGGCCGACTTCGGCACGCAGCTGCGCAAGGTGCTGACCACGATCGACAGCGAGGGCGCATGAAGCTCATCCGTCGCGCGGTCGACCGCTTCGATCCCCACTTTCGCCCCGACGGCCGCCTGCATCGACTGCATCCGCTGTGGGAAGCGATGCACACGTTGGTGCTGACGCCCGGCACCGTGACGAGCGCCGCGCCGCACGTGCGCGACCGCCTCGATCTCAAGCGGGTGATGACGCTGGTCATCGTCGCGCTCGCGCCGTGCATCGCGATGGCGCTGTACAACACGGGGCTGCAGGCCAACCTCGCGATCGCCGGCGGCGCGGCCCCACTCGACCGCTGGCAGAGCGCGATCCTCTCGGGCCTCGGCGTCGCGTTCGACCCCGACAGCGTACTCGCCTGCGTGCTGCACGGCGCGGCGTACTACCTGCCGGTCCTCGTCGTCACGTTCGTCGCCGGCGTCTTCTGGGAAGTGCTGTTCGCGATCGTCCGGCGCGAGGAGGTCAACGAGGGGTTCTTCGTCACGTGGATGCTGTTCCCCTTGATCCTGCCGCCGACGATCCCGCTGTGGCAGGTCGCGCTGGGCATCTCGTTCGGCGTCGTGGTCGGCAAGGAGGTCTTCGGCGGCACCGGGATGAACATTCTCAACCCCGCGCTGGTGGCTCGCGCATTCCTGTTCTTCGCCTACCCTTCCGAGATCTCGGGCAACGAGGTGTGGACCGCCGCCGGTCCTGCCCTCGAGGTCGACGCGATCACGGGCGCGACGCCGTTGGTCGACGCGATGGAAGGGGGTACCCGGGCCGTGGAGGCCAGCCTGACGTGGACCGACGCGTTCGTCGGCCTCATGCCCGGGTCGATGGGGGAGACGTCGGCGCTCGCATGCTTGCTCGGGGCGCTGCTGCTCGTCGTGACGGGAATCGGCTCGTGGCGGATCATGGTCGGGGTCGTGCTCGGGACCACGGTCGCCGCGCTGGGCCTCAACGCGCTCGATGCCGGCGGCAATCCGATGATGTCGGTGCCGCCGTGGTGGCACTTCGTGCTCGGCGGCTGGGCGTTCGGCACCGTGTTCATGGCGACCGACCCGGTCACGGCCGCGCAGACCCACCGGGGGCGGTGGATCTACGGCGTGGCGATCGGCGTACTGGCCGTGCTGATCCGCGTGTTCAACCCCGCGTACCCCGAGGGGATGATGCTCGCGATCCTGTTGTGCAACGTGTTCGCCCCCACCATCGACTACTTCGTGCTGCGGGCCAACGCGCGCCGCCGCCACCGCTGGAGGGATCGCGGTGGCCCATAGCACCCAGTACACGTTCGTCTTCGCGGCCGCGGTCTGCTTCGTCTGCGCGATCGTGGTGTCGGCGTCGGCCGTGGGTCTGGCCCCGCGGCAGCAGGCCAACGAGCGGCTCGATCGACAGCGCAACGTGCTCGAGGCCGACGGCGCGCTGCAGGCTGGCGAGGAGCTCGACGCCGCCGAGGCCCAGCGACGCTACGCCGCGATCGAGGCCGTCGTGGTGGATCTGCAGTCGGACCGCGAGCGCCCCGATCTCGATCCCGCCGATCTGCCCGCGGAGGAGCTCCCGGCGCCGGAGAACACCGCCGGACTCTCGAAGCTTCCCCGGTACGTGGTCGTGTACAAGCACCACACCGAAGATGGACGGCTGGACCGCGTCATCTTCCCGGTGGTCGGCCAGGGCATGTGGGGACACATCGAGGGCTTTTTGTCCCTGTCCGGCGACCTGGTCACGATCCGCGCGCTGACCTTCCACACGCACAAGGAGACGCCCGGTCTGGGCGCCGACATCGACGACCCCGCCTGGAAAGCCCGGTGGGTCGGTCGTCGCGCCTATGGTCCCGACGGCGACGTGCGCATCGAGGTCGGTCGCGGGCCGGCCGGACCGCCCGCCGAGGACCCCTTCCGCGTCGACGGCATCACCGGCGCCACGATCACCAGCCGCGCCGTCTCCGAGCTCGTGCGCTTCTGGCTCGGCGGCGACGGGCTCGGCCCGTACGTCACGTGGCTCGCCGAGGAGGGGCGTTGAATGGACCCCAAGGGCAAGCGCGCGCTCCTCGATCCGTTGCTGGACAACAATCCGATCGCCCTGCAGGTGCTCGGCGTGTGCTCGGCGTTGGCCGTGACGACCAAGGTGGACACGGCCTTGGTGATGTCCATCGCGGTCATCGCCGTGCTGTCGCTGTCGAACGTGCTCATCAGCCTGCTGCGCCGCCAGATCCCCTCGAGCATCCGCATCATCGTCCAACTGACGATCGTCGCGTCGCTCGTCATCGTCACCGACCAGGTGCTGCGGGCGTTCGTGTACGGGATCGCCAAGCAGCTGTCGGTGTTCGTGGGGCTCATCATCACCAACTGCATCATCATGGGACGCGCCGAGGCGTACGCGATGCAGAACCCACCCGGGCGCAGTCTGCTCGACGGGATCGGCAACGGGCTCGGCTACGGCGTGATCTTGATGCTCACCGCCTTCTTCCGCGAGCTGTTCGGCGCGGGGACGGTGCTCGGCGTGACGATCCTGCGCCCGGTCGCCGACGGCGGCTGGTACGAGCCCAATGGCCTGATGCGCCTGTCGCCGGCCGCCTTCTTTCTCATCGCGATGATGATCTGGGCGCTGCGGACGCTCAAGCCCGCCCAGGTGGAGGAGCCGTAGCGTGCTCGAACACTACCTCTCGCTGTTCGTAAAGGCGGTGTTCGTGGACAACCTCGCCCTCGCCTTCTTCCTGGGCATGTGCTCGTTCCTCGCGGTGTCCAAGCGAGTCGAGACGGCGATCGGACTCGGCCTCGCGGTCACGGTGGTGCTGGTCATCACGGTGCCGATCAACCATGTGCTGTACCGGTTCGTGCTCGCCCCCGGTGCGCTGGCGTGGTTGCACCGCGACTTCGCGACCTACGACCTGTCGTTTCTCGGCTTTCTCACCTACATCGGCACGATCGCGGCGATGGTCCAGATCGTCGAGATGTTTCTCGACCGCCACGCGCCCAAGCTCTACATCGCGCTCGGCGTCTTCCTGCCGCTCATCGCGGTCAACTGCGCCATCCTCGGGGCTTCGCTGTTCATGGTCGAGCGCGAGTACGACCTGCCCGAGAGCATCGTGTTCGCATTCGGCTCGGGGATCGGCTGGTTGCTCGCCGTCGTCGCCCTGGCCGCCATCCGCGAGCGCATGCGCTACAGCAACGTGCCCGAGGGCCTGCGCGGTCTCGGCATCACGTTCATCATCACCGGCCTGATGGCGATCGCGTTCATGGCGTTTTCGGGGGTGCGGCTGTGACGACGATCGGCCTGGGCGTGCTGCTGTTGACGACGATCGTGTTGAGCCTGGTCGCCGTCCTGATGCTCGCGCGCGCTCGCCTGGTGGCCTCCGGGTGCGTGCGGATCGTGATCAACGAGGACGCGGAGCGTGCGATCGACACACCGGCCGGAAGCACGCTGCTGGGGGTGCTCGCCGACCACGGCGTGTTCGTGCCGTCGGCGTGCGGCGGCCAGGGCACGTGCGGGGTCTGCAAAGTCGCGATCCGGGCAGGCGGAGGCGCCGTACTGCCGACGGAAGCCACGCATCTGCGACGGGCCGAGCTCCGCGACGGCATGCGGCTGGCGTGTCAGGTCAAGTGCAAGACCGACCTGCAGGTCGAAGTGCCGCCCGAGATCTTCGACGCCAAGCAGTATCGCTGTCGCGTGCGGTCCAACGACAACGTCGCGACCTTCATCAAGCAGCTCGTCCTCGAGCTGCCCGCCGACCAGCCCCTGGGATTTCGCGCCGGCGGCTACGTGCAGATCGAATGCCCGGCCCACACGGTTCGCTACGCGGACTTCGACGTCCCGGACAGGTTCCGGGCCGAGTGGGAGCAGTCGGACCTGTTCGAGCTGGTGTCCAACGTGGCCGAGCCGTGCAGCCGGGCGTACTCGATGGCCAACTATCCGGACGAGTCCGACATCATCATGCTCGACGTACGGATCGCGACACCGCCCCCACGGGCGCCCAAGGGCACGCCTCCCGGCCAGCTGTCGTCGTGGATCTTCTCGCTGCGCCCCGGCGACGAGGTGACCGTGTCAGGACCATTCGGCGAGTTCTTCGCGAAGCAGACGTCCGCCGAGATGATGTTTCTCGGCGGTGGCGCCGGCATGGCCCCGATGCGCTCGCACATCTTCGACCAGCTCCGCCGGCTGAAGACCGACCGCAAGATCACGTTCTGGTACGGGGCACGGAGCCTTCGCGAGGCGTTCTATATCGACGACTTCGATCGGTTGCAGGCCGAGCACGACAACTTTCAGTGGCACCTCGCGCTGTCGGACCCGCTGCCCGAGGACGAATGGTCGGGGGCGACCGGGTTCATCCACCAGGTTGCGCTGGAGCGCTATCTCGCGACGCACCCTGCGCCGGAGGACATCGAGTACTACATCTGCGGACCTCCGATGATGCTGCAGGCGTGCCTTCGCATGCTCGACGAGCTCGGCGTACCGCCGGCCAACATCCGCTACGACGACTTCGGCTGACCACCAATGAGCATCCTCGGCACGTTCCTGCTCACGGTCGCCCTCATCGGTGCGGCGATGCTCGCGATGGCCGTGGGGGTGCTGATGCGCCGCCCCTGCTTGCGCGGCTCGTGCGGCGGCCCGGCGAAGCTCGGCGACGGTCGCACGATCGCGTGCGTGGGCTGCCCGAACAAGCGCCAGCCGACACGGCTGCATCGGCTCCACGTGCCGGACCGACCGCCTTCCTCGCCACCGCGGCGTTGACGTCGCTACAGCTCGAACGTCACGGCCGGTCGCGGACCACGACGGATCAGCCGTGACGACGCGACGTTGAAGAAGCGCGTCGGCACATCGCCCACGTCGTGCGATCCCGCGTCTTCGTGGATGTGCCCGAACACGTGAACGCGTGGCGGTACCTGCCGCACCCGCGCCGCGAGTGCCTCGCAGCCGACGTGGCGCCCGAGGAACATACGGTCGCCGATGCCGTGCGGTGGTCCGTGGGTCACGAGCAGGTCGAGACCTCCCGGGATCTCGGCCCAGTGGCGCGCGATCGCGTCACCGCGATCGCGGTTGAAGGCCATGTCGCGAAACCGCGGGGTCATCGGCGAGCCCCACACGGTGCGGCCCTCGATCTGCACGCCCTCGTCGCACAGGTAGTGCGCGTCGATCTGCGCGGCGAGTCGGCGCACGCGCTGCGCGTCTCGCTCGCAGCACAGGTCGTGGTTGCCCGCGATGAACACCTTGTGCGTGGCCCGCTGGCGAGCAAACCACGCGGCGAACGACTCGAGCTCGGCCCACCGGCCGCGCACGGTCATGTCTCCGGCGTGCACGAGCAGATCGCAAGGCTGCAGGAACAGCCGCTCGTGTCGGCCATGCGTGTCCGAGATGCAGACGACTTTCATGCTCGACGCCCGTCCGGTTCCAGTCTATCGGACGACGCGTCTTCTTCTTCCGACGACGACGACGACGACGACGACGACGCTGAGGCTGCTCGCGTCACGGCTGTCGGTCCGTGCGAACGTCGAGCCCGCGGGCGGCAAAGCGCGGCAGGTGGGTCTCGAGGATCGTTCGGTCGACGACCGTCTCGTACTCGGGCGTGGGGAGCAATCCCCACGCCTCTTCGTCCGCGTCGATCGTCCGACGACCCGGGTCCGCCGCGCGGTAGGCACGGCGGATCTCCTCGAGCATGCCGGGCACCTCGCGACCCGCGAGCACGCGAACGTCGTCGCCGTCGGCGGTGTCGAGCATCCAGTCCAACAGCAGCCACCCGAAGTCGCGATGACGCACCTCGTCACGCAGGACACGCTCGAAGAACGGCCGCGCCGCGGCCACGCGACAGCGCGCGCGCATGGCCGCGAACAGCGGCACGGCCACGGTCTCCCCCACGCAGAAGACCCGCAGGCCGCAGACCGCCACGTCGAGCTCGAGGCGCTCGCGCTTGGCCGGGAACGAAAGGCGCGAGCGCTCGAGCTCGATCCGCGGATCGGCCCCGGCCGCCGAGCACACGTCACGGGCGAGCTCGGCGTGGCTCAGCTCGTCTTCGGCGATCTCCAGCGCGGCGCGCACGAGCTCGGGCGGTGCGCCGATCTGCGTCAACCATAGTGCGAGGGTCTGCGTCACCGCGCACGAGCGGTACTCGGCCTGGAGCTGGCGTGACCACTCGTGGCGCACGCGATCGGTCGGCGTCGGGTCAGCCACTGGTCGTGGACGTGCCACCCGAGGAACCGCTGCCGCTCGATCCCGTGCCGTCAGTGGCCCCCGTCGCGTCGGTCCCCCCGGTGTCCGACCCCGCCGTGTCCTCCGACGCCCCGGTCGTCGTCCCACCGGTGGCTTCGGTCCCACCATCGGTCGTCCCCGACGCTGTGCTGGAGTCGCTCGGCGGAAGGGTGCCGGTTTCGTCGACCGACGGAGGGTTGCCGGTCACGTCGTCCTCGCTGGTGTCGGTCTCGGTGGTCGCGGGATTGAAAGTGGTGTCACTTTGCGTACAGCCGGGCGCGACCACCCCGACCGTCACGACCAGCGGCGCGGACAGTCGCCGCGGGAGTCTCTTGCGTCGCCCACTGTACTCATCTCCAAAAGCCATGGACGGACGATAGCACGTCTACGGCAGCCGCAGCCGCAACAGCACGTAGTGGTGCGACTGGTAGACCGTCTCGAGCCCGTCGCGGAATTGCCGGGGCAGCTGCGGGCCCAAGCGCCGGGCGTTGCCCTCCACGGTCATGAACCAGACGCTGGCGCCAGTGCCCGCGTGCTTGGTCGCCATCTCCTCGATCATCTCCGTCAGCTGCGGGCGGTCGACGTCCTTCATCACCCAGACGTCGCCCTTGGTCAGGAAGGTCTCGCCCCGGTAGTAGAACCAGTAGCTGACGAGGCGATCGTTGGGCCCGCGCTGGTCGAAGTAGGTGCGAATCGCCGTGCGTTGCGACCAGTTCTCGGAGGCGCCCGGGATGTAGTCGTCGATCACCCACGCGGTGGTCAGCAACCCCGACAGCACGAAGGCCGCCGTCGCCACGCGCAGCCGCCACACCATCAGCGCCCCGAACCCGACGACGAACGGCACGATCGTCCACCACAGCCGAGCGTTGTCGGGTCCCCCCTTGGTCCACATGCCCGTGTACAAGTACGTCGTCAGGTGGGCCAGCCACGCCGGGGACAGCGTGGCGTCGCGGACCACCGCGTACAGCGCGACGAGTCCGACGAGCGATCCGATCACGATCGACAGCCGGCCGGGACGTGCGTCCCGATCGACGAGATCGTCGAGCCACAGCGCCGTCAGCAGCGCCAGCGGGGGCAGGCACGGCAGCAGGTAGTGGTAGTACTTGGTCACGCTGTACGAGAGCACGAACAGCGTCGCGAGCAGCCACACGAGCGCGAACCGGTGCAGCTGCACGCGGGTGGACACGGGCGTCGGGCCGGCGTCGCCTTCGGCCGTCGCCTTCGGCGAGAACGCGCGCATCCCCATCCACAACGAGATCGGCACGAGGGCCGACCAGGGCAGCGCCCCGAGCCCCAGCGTCTCGAAGTAGTACGCGAACCCGCCGACGGCCTGCTCCTGCTCACCGCTACCGAAGCGCGCGAGGTTGTTTTGGATGATGAGCTCGTTGACGAAGCGCTCCCCCCGGTACAGCACCATCGCGTGGTGCCAGGGAAACGATGCGAGCGCGAACAGGACGAACCCGGTCGGCAGGCCGCAGCGCGCCAGCAGCGACCAACGCCCGGTCACGATGAGGTGCGCGAGGATCCCGAAGCCGATCAGGCCCGGACCGATGAGCCCCTTGCCCAGCAGCGAGAGACCGGCGGCCAGGTACAGGATGCCCATCCAACAATCGCTGCGATTGCGCCACCGCAGGCTGCGGACCACCACGATCAGCAGCAGCCCCCAGTAGATGAACATGTGCTTTTGGATCGCGCGCAGCCCTTCGGCCAGCGTCTTGACGCCGCCGAAGTACTTCCAGGTCAGCGGGTCGTAGGCGTGCTGGTGGAGGACCGCCAGGGGGATCGCCGCGCCGACGATGAGGAACGCGACGAACACGAGGTAGGCCCGATCCCA
Organism: uncultured Pseudomonadota bacterium; assembly: GCA_937896535.1. Taxonomy (GTDB): domain Bacteria; phylum Myxococcota_A; class Polyangia; order Nannocystales; family Nannocystaceae; genus CALBMM01. The sequence goes on along the minus strand of CALBMM010000111.1, from coordinate 43,800 downwards.
GGGTACGCGCTTGAGGCCCGCACCACGGGTGACGAGCTCGCGGTCGGGCTGGCACCACGCCATCACCCATGCCCCCATCGCGAGCACCACCGGGCCGACGAAGAACATGTCGGTCAGCGCCTGCCGGGTGACCACCGCGAACTGCGGCATCGTCAACAGCACGAGCGAGGTCAGCACGCCGGCGCGGCGCGAGGCCAGGCGCGCGGCCACGAAGCCGAGAAACACCGCAGTGGTGAAGCCGGCCAGCATGCTCGGCAAACGGATCGCCAGCTCGGGCCACAGCGGCTGCACCATCTCGGCCGGATCGGCGCTCATGCCCACGCCGAAGACCTTCAGGCTCAGTGCCATCAGCCAAAACGGCAGTGCCGGCTTGGACCAGAACGTGGTCTCCTCCGTCGCGTCGGGACCGCCGTTGCCCGCCTGCCACCACAGGTCCATCGGGTCCGAGCGCACGTTCATCAGGCGCGCGACCTCGCCGTAGTGCGTCTCCCACGGGTCCCACGGACCCGCCGCCGCGATCGATCCGAAGTAGATCAGCAGCAGCACGCCGGCCAGCGCGCCGACCCACACTTTCGGTCGCTGGTGCCACGGGGTCTTGCCCGGAGCCGGGTCGCGGTCGGCCTGCACGATGGGCGCCGACTGTACCGCACGACGACCTCGCTCGCCCAACCGCGCGACCGCCCGCGGCCGGCTCGCCAGCCCTGCTAGCCTTCCACCCCATGGACGCATCGGACGTTCGGGCCGCCGCCCAGCGCATCGCCGGCCAGGTGGTGCGCACCCCGGCGATCCAGCACGCGCACCTGTCCTCGATCGCCGGGACCGAGCTGTGGCTCAAGGCGGAGAATCTCCAGCACATCGGGGCCTTCAAGGCGCGCGGTGCCCTGCACGCCGTCGGCCGTCTCGACCCCGAGGTCCGTCGTCGCGGCGTGATCACCTACAGCTCCGGCAACCATGCGCAGGCAGTCGCGCTGGCCGCCCAGGCAGCGTCGATCCCCGCGACGATCGCGATGCCCACCGACGCGCCGCAGATCAAGGTCGCGGGCGTACGCCGTCTCGGCGCGCAGGTGGTGTTCGCCGGCACGACCAGTGACGACCGCAAGGCCAAGGCCCACGAGCTCGCCGCGGCGTCGGGGGCCACGATCATCGCGCCGTTCGACGACGAGGACATCGTGGCCGGTGCGGGCACGGCGACGCTCGAGCTCGTTCAACAGGTCGCAGCGGCCACCGATGGTGGAACGCTCGACGCGCTGCTGGTGCCCGTCGGCGGCGGCGGGCTCGTCGCGGGCGCGTGTCTGGTCGCGGCACAGACGGGCGCGAAGGTCTACAGCGTCGAGCCCCACGGGTGCGACGCGATGGCGCGCAGCCTCGAAGCGGGCGAGCGCGTCGCCGTGCCGCCCGGCCCGACGATCGGCGACGGCCTCAAGCCGGTGATGGTCGGCGAGCTCAACTTCGCGATCGCGCGCGAGCACTTGGCCGGGTCCTTCCGCGTCACCGACGAGGACATGGGCCGCGCGCTCGTCACCTTGCTCGTGCACGCCAAGCTCCTGGTCGAGCCCTCGGGTGCCGCCGCGCTGGCGGTCGCCCTCGCCGGCAAGGTCCCCGGCAATCCGACGCGCGTGGGGGTGCTGCTGTCGGGTGGCAACGTGGACCCATCGTTGGTCGCCGAGCTCGTCGATCGCTACGGGAGCGAAGCTTGATCCGCGCCGTCGTGCTGGTCGGTCTCGCGATGCTCGCGACCGCGTGCCGCGAGGATCGGCCTCCGACCGCGGCCACCCCCACGACGCCGGCGCCGTCGAGCGAGGCTCCGCCGCCCACCGCCCCGACCGCAGCGCAGCAAGAGGCGCACCGGGTGGTGTTTTCCGACCGCGCGAGCGCGGCCTACCTGCTGTTGGTCGGATCCGAGGACGCGCAGGTACCCACGCGAGCCGAGCTCGCCGCGCTCGCCAAGGAGCAGCTCGAGGGCGGTGGCGAGCTCGACAAGCTGCTCGAGCTCGTGGCCCAGGAGCCGGTGCGCCCCGCGGCAGGAATGCAGCTCGACCCCGAGGAGCAGTCGCGGATCCGCAAGCTGGACCTGCTCGGTCTGACGATCGACCGCCTGCCCGTCCACGGTCCCGAGGGTGCGATTCCCCCCGAGCACCTGACCGCCGACGTGCTCGTGCGCGCGCTGACCGAAGAGGAGCGGGCCACCCTCGGCGGACGCGCGCATGCCCTGCTGCTGCGCGCCGAGTACCGCAACCGCGACGCCGTCCGTGGCCTGCGCCTGCTGCAGACGATCGTACGGCTGCTCGCCGAGCAACGCCACGCGCTGATCTACGACGCCGACACCAACGAGACCGTGGGCGTGGACGTGTTCACGCAGCGAAGGCTGCGGGCGGGGGTCGGCAACGTGGCCGAGCAGATCGCGATCATCCCCTTCCCCGACCATCGCCACGGCGAGGGCTTCGCGCGGCTGACCACCCGCGGCATGCGACGCTTCGGCAGCCCCGAGCTGGAGCTCGACGGCCTCCCGGACCGACCACACATCCTCGACCGCGCCACGCACCTGGTCGCCGGCCTGGCGTACCGAATGGTCCGCGAGGGCGAGTACGACCCGTCGGGATACGCGGTCGAGCTCGACGACGTGGTCGAGATCGACGTCGGTGCGGTCAAGCAAGCGTACGCCGGACAACGCGTGGACCTACCCACGTGCGACGGCTGCCCGCAGCACACGCGCGTGCATCTGGTCGAGCGGCCGACCGAGCCCCAGGATCCGCCCGCGCAGACGGTCGTCCGTGTCGTCGCGCCGCGGCCGAGATCCGACGCCGCCGACTACGACCATCCGGCGTGGGTCGCAGACGCGATCGGCCAGCTGCTCGGAAAAGCGCCCTGAGTCGGCCGAGGCGGGGTCGGCGAGGCCCGCGAGGGGCTGGTATGGTCGGGCCGTGAGCCTGCCCTCCGCCAGTTCCCCGCCGCTGGTCTGGATCGACATGGAGATGTCGGGACTCGATCCCGACAGCTGCCACATCCTCGAGATCGCCACGGTCGTCACGGACGGGCGCCTCGACGTCCTCGCCGAGGGACCCGACATCGTCGTGCACCAACCCGACGAGGTCCTCGAGGCGATGGACGAGTGGTGCACGCAGCACCACGGCGCGAGCGGGCTGACCGCAGCGGTGGAGACGTCCAAGATCTCCGTGGAGGAGGCCGAGGGGCGAACGCTCGAGTTCCTGTCACAGTTCTGCCGCCCGGGTACGTCGCCGCTGTGCGGCAACTCGATCTGGCAGGACCGGCGCTTCATCACCAAGTACATGCCCGCCCTCGATCGGTTCCTGCACTACCGGATGATCGACGTCAGCACGGTCAAGGAGCTGTCGCGGCGGTGGTACCCCAAGCTCCTCCCGCCCACGAAGGCCGAGTCACATCGCGCCCTCGACGACATCCGCGAGTCGATCTCCGAGCTGAAGTTCTACCGCGAGCACGTCTTTCGGACGTGAGGCTCAGGTCTCGTCGTCGTCGACGTCGTCGACGACGGTCTTGGTGTGGCCCCCGGCGGATCCGGCTCGACGCGTCGGTCCGGCGTCGGCGGGAAACAGCGCCTGGCTGCCGAACTTGTGGCGCACGGCCGACAGCACGTCCTGCAGCTTCTCGGCCGCCCCGTCCGGTGGGGCCTCGACGGGCAACAGCTCCAGCTGCGTCGGCTCGACGACCTCGTCGGGGCGCTCGAGGCCCGCGACGGCGACTCCGGTGAGGCGAAAACGGCGGCCATCGATCTGCAGACCGGCGAGCAGCTCACACACCGCGTCGTAGATCGTGCGTGCCTGGCGAGTGGCGCGGGGCAGCGTGCATTGCCGCGTCTGGGTACGGAAGTCCGTGTCTCGGATCTTGAGCTGGATCGTCCGCCCGCGAAGGTGCTTGGCGGTGAGTCGGTCGGCCACCCGCGTCGACTGCGACAGAAGGTGCGCCCGCAGCTGCGCGAGCCCCACCGCATCGTCGGCGTACGTGTCCTCCTGGCTGACCTGCTTGCGCAGATGCCCCGGCTCGACCTCGCGATCGTCCTTGGCGTTGGCCAGCGCCCACAGCCGCTCGCCGTGATCGCCGAACCATCGGCCGAGCGCCTGCGCGCCGACCCGCCGCAGCTCGCCGACGGTACGCACGCCATGGGTCCTCAGGTGCGTTTCGGTCTTCGGACCCACGCCCCACAGCTTGCCGATCGGCAGCGGATCGAGAAACGCCAGCTCCCCACCGGGCGGCACCTCGGTGAGACCGTCGGGCTTGTGGCGCGCGCTGGCGATCTTGGCGATGAACTTGACCGTGGAGATCCCGACCGAGCACGTCAGCTGCGTGCGCGCGACCACGTCGGCCCGGATCCGCTCGGCCGCCGCGCGGGCACTGCCCCACAGACGCTCGGTCCCCGTGAGGTCGAGGAACGCCTCGTCGATCGAAAGCGGCTCCACCAACGGCGTGTACGACTCGAAGATCTCGAAGACCTGTCGCGAGGCTTCTTCGTAGGCTTCGAAGCGCGACGGCAGCACGATCGCCTCGGGGCAGCGACGCAGCGCCACCGCCATGGGCTGCGCGGAGTGGCACCCGAACCGTCGCGCCTCGTAGCTGGCGGCCGCCACCACGCCGCGCTTGCCCGCCCCGCCCACGAGCACCGGCTTGCCGCGCAGCGTCGGGTCGTCGCGGATCTCCACCGACGCGAAGAACGCGTCCATGTCGGCGTGGAGGATCGCACGCGTCCTGCCCTCGGGCGCGGTCACGGGGCGGGAGTATGCCGCGCTCAGGCGCCGTTGGCCCGAAACGGATCGAGCTGCGCGCGGGACTCGGCCTGCTCGACCGCTTGCTCGAGCACGGGACGCCCCACCCAGCCTTCGCGGCTGGCGATCGTCATCGCGTCCGTCAGGGCTTGGCCGAGCTGCTGCATGTTGTGCGGCCACGCGTAGTCGAGCGCGAACCGAAACGCTTCGGTCGTGACGTGAAGCTCCGGGCCGAGATCGCCGGAGAAGAACGACCGGATCAGCACACCGAGCTGGTCGGCGCGCTCGTGCAACCCGGGAACGTGAACGTGGCACCCGGACAGGCGGGCGAACAGCTCGCGGCCGAAGGTGCCCTGTGCCACCGCCTGCCGGAGGTCACGGGTCGACGTGACGATCACCCGGACGTCGAGCCCTTGCGCGTCGGCGGCCGCGGCGAGCACCTCGCGCACCAGGGACTGCGCCTGCAGCGACAACGCGTCCACCCCGGCGAGACAAAGCGTGCCGTCTCGCGCTTGTCGCAAGGCGGGAACGGTCGCCGTCGAGTCCGGCAGCAAGCGCTCGCGCAGCGCCGAGGTAGGACCCGACAGGTCGACGGAGACGAACGAACCTGGTCGGCCGCTGGTGCGGTGCATCCAGCTGGCCACCCGGCGCTTGCCCACCCCGCGCGGCCCGGAGACCAGCATGGGCATGCGCGAGCGAGCCGCGCGTTGCAGATGCTCGTGATCGTCGTCGAGCAGCGGGTGCGGAGGGTCTTCGGATCGGCAGACCCGCCCCTGCCGCAGCATCCAGAAGCTGCGACCGACCTCGAAGACCTGTCCGAGCTCGGTGGCCGCGCTCCCTCGCACCAACGCGCCCGCCAGCCGCGTGCCGTTGCGACTGCCGAGATCGATCAGCGTCGCACGCAGCGGATCATGACTGGTGATGTTCAGCTCGCAATGTCGGCCGCTGACCCAGGGCAGTGCGACGCCGATCTCGGCGACCAGGCCGTGACGCGCGACGCCCAGCTCGCGCCCTTGCGTCTTGCGTCCGAACACCGCCGTCGTCACGCCGGCGAGATCGATGACGTGCCCGGCCTGCGCCAACCCGTTCTCCGGGGACCCGATGTAGACGAGATGCAGGCCTTCGGACTCCGACATGAGCTCACCCGCGAGGCCTCGATATCGAAGCCCCGCCGACCGCCGCGCGCTCAAGCTAGCACCATGAAAACGATGCGCTCTCCCACGCCAGGGCACATCCACCGCCGTCGGGGCGAGCGTTCCCCACCCGAAGACGACCCCGCGAACACCGAGGCCGACGCGTCGCCCCGGCGGTCCGCGGAGGACTCGAAGGTCCGATTAAGGAGCTTTAAGCGGCCGGCGTGGGCGGCGCTGCGTAGTTTCCGTGAGCGGTCCCGTGGTCTCGGCGTTCCCCTGCATTCGCCGACGGGCCAGCGCCAGGAACTTCACAATGCGCCTTCGGAAAACCAATCCCCGCGCCGCCGCGGCGGCCTTGCTCCTCTTGACCCCCGTCTTCGCCCCCGGCTGCTCCACGGGCGGTGACGACGCGCCCGCCGACACCGAGGGCTCGACCGGTGGCGACACGACCGGTGGGGACGTGACCGGCTCGACCGGCGACCCGCCGGCCACGACCTCGGCCGACTCGTCGGGCACCGATGGCACCGGCACCACCGGCGACGTGGAGCCGGGCCTGCTCGACGGACCGACCAAGGGCGGGCCGATCGCGATCAACGACGCGGGCGACACGATCGCGGTGGCGAACAAGGCCACCGGCGACGTGACGCTCTTTTCGCTGTCGGACCTGCAGGTGCGCGCGCGCGTCGGCGTCGGCAACGAGCCGGTCTCGGTCAGCTGGTCGCCGGACAACTCGACCCTGTACGTGGTCAACCGGGCCGACGGCAGCGTCACGGAGGTGCTGGGCGCCGACACCGACGCCCCGAGCGTGGGCAATACGATCGTCGTCGGCAGCGAGGCGATCCAGGGGGCCCTTTCGCCCCGCGGCACGCAGCTGTACGTGACCAGCCTCGTCGACCGCACGCTCAGCGTGGTCGACACCGCCTCGATGGCGGTCACCGACGTGATCTCCCTCGGGGGTGCGCCCCACGCGGTGTGCGTGACCAACGACGGCGACGACGAAGAGACCGACGAGTCGATCTGGGTGACCGACTTCTACTCGCGGCCGGTCGCGGGCCAGGCGGAGGCGACCGACGCCGGCCGCGAGGGTCGGGTCTTCTCGATCGCGGCCGCCGACTTCGCCGTCGAAGAGACCGCGCTGGGGTCGTTCGACGACTCCGGAGTCGCGGGCTTCGAGGCCACCGGCTTTTATCCCAACCAGCTGTACTCGTGCGTCGTCAACGACGCGCACCTGTACGTCACGGCCGTCGGAGCCAGTCCCGCGGCGTTCAACGGAGACACGGACTTTCACCAGAACGTCCAGGGCATGGTGGCGGCGATCGACCTCGAGACGAAAACCGAGGACACGTCGCGGTCGATCAACCTCAACGCGCTCGTCGGTCCGCTCGCGGCGCCCAAGCGCTTCGTGGCGGTCCCGATGGACATCGCCTTCGCCCCCAACTCCGACTTCGGCTACGTGGCCTCGACCGCGAGCAACTCGGTGTTCCGCATCGACTGGACGCAGTCGCCGCCCGCCGGCGGCTCCCCCTCGGGCGCGGCGTTCTTGCCGACGGCGGCCTCGCCCACGGGCGTGGCGATCCGCGGGACCACGGCGTACGCGTACAACGAGGTCGAGCGCTCGATCTCCGTCATCGACCTCGCAGCGCAGGAAACGGTGCAGATGTCGATCGAATCCGCCCCGCAACCGACCGATGCCGACGACATCAGTGCATTGCGTGGCCAGCGGTTCTTCAACACCGGCCTCGCGCGCTGGTCGACCAACGGCTGGGTCTCGTGCTTGGCGTGTCACCCGGCCGGCCTGACCGACAACGTCACTTGGGTCTTCCCGACCGGACCTCGCCAGACGGTCGACCTGTCGGCGTCGTTCAACGAGGGCGGGGCGGTGCACCGGATCTTCAACTGGACCGCGATCTTCGACGAGGTCCACGACTTCGAGCTCAACACCCGCGGCGTGGCCGGTGGCACCGGAGCGATCGTCAGCTCGACCGACCTCAACGCCGACGGCACGGTCAACGCGGCCGCGCGCATCGACTTCGTCGGGCCCGGAGGCGTCGGCAACCCGACCAACGCGTTCAACATCGGCTCCAGCCGGGCCGTCGCCCAGTCCGGCGCCTTGCCCGAGGAGTGGGACGACATCATGCATTACATGCAGACGATCCGAGCGCCCGCCGCCGCGACCGTGGCCGATGGCGACCCCGTCGCCGGACGCGAGGTGTTCGCCGCCGGTGGCTGCGACAACTGTCACTCCGGCGCGCTGTGGACGCTCTCGGAGCGCTACTACACGCCGGCCCTCGACCAGGACCCGCGCACGCTCACGCTGGCCTCGCAGGGCATCTCGTCGATCGACGTGCGACCGGACCAGCTCGTGTCCACCGATCCGTCCGCGCTGTTCGTGCTGCAAAACGACGCCAACGGCGCGCCGCAGCGGCACTCCTGCGCGGTGCGGATCGTCGGCACGTTCGACGCCGACGGACCCGACGGTCGTGGCGCCGCCGAGATCCGGCAAAACGGTGGACCGGCCCAGGGGGTGGACGGGTTCAACATTCCGTCGCTGCTCGGCATGTCCCTGGGCGCGCCGTACCTGCACAACGGTGCGGCCGAGACGCTCGAGGATCTGCTCGATCCCTCCGGTGACTTCGGCACGCACCTGCGCGCGGGCAACCAGGTGTTCTCGCCGACCGAGACCGAGCTCGCCGACCTCATCGCGTTCCTGCGCGCCATCGACGACTCGACCGAGACCTTCCCGATCCCGTCCGACCAGCAGTTCTGCCCCGACGGGCTGACCTTTCCGTAGCGACCCTCCCCAGGGTTCGACCCGACGCCCGAGACCACGGGCCCGGCGCCGCACGTAGCCCTTCGACCGTGCTCGTGCGACGCCGCACACCACGCGACGACCACTCGCGCTCCGACGGGGCGTCCCTTCGACCGCAGGGACGCCCCGGTTTTTCTTTTCTGGCGAAGAACGTCGAACGACGGGGCTGCAAGGCGGTCTCGGGACGTTCGCCGAAGCGCGATGTGACCGGTTCGACACACCGGTTGAAAGGAATTATACCCCCGCGCCGTTGTAGGGGACGCATCGCTCGTTCCTACGACACGCCCCCCCATGAATCCCTCCGGAAAACCCGAGTCTGTGCTGGCGGACATGCTGCCCGCCGACTTCGTCGCCTCCACGCCCGACGCGCCCAACCTCAAGGCGTACGTCCGCGTGGGCGGGGTCGAGCACCTCGCACGCGTCGACCGAATCCTCGGTCCGCACTTCATCGTCTCCCATCCCAGCGTCGAGCTCGACCAAGGCGAGGCCCTGGTCCTCAGCGTGGTCCTCGCCGACACGCGCCTCGACGCCCCGGTGAGCGTCGTGCGCACCGGCGGCTTCATGTCCACGCTCAAGCTGCGCGGCCGACCGCTCGTGATGCGCCGGCGGATCGTCCGCAACCGCAAGCTCGAAGAAGCGCTCGGCATGGCCGAGGACAACTCGGACGCCCACGTCGGGATGGTAGCCTGAGGGGGCCGTGGCCCCGGCCGACGACGACGACAGCTCCGAGACGACGATCGCCGACAGCGACGATGACCAGGCGCGTGCGCTCGACGTCGTTGCGGACTCGGGCGACGACGACGACTCGAACGACGACGCCGACGACGTCGTTGCGGACGCCGACGCCGACGCCGTCGACGAGGATGGCGTCGACGAGCCGTGGGCCATCGAAGAAGACTTCGACTGGTCCGGCATGCCGGCAGCCCCCACCGCCGCCAAGGCGGCCTCCCTCGCCGACCGCGGCCCCACGCTGTCGGATCCCGGGGCCTGGGCACGTCGCCTCGTCGTGATTCAGGCGTTGCTCGTGCTCGTCGGCTCGGCCCCGTGGTGGGGCCTGCTGTATCTGGATCGCGACTGGGAGCGCGCCGAGCTGGCGTGGCTGTGCGCCGGCGCGTTCGGAGCCGCCGTCGCGCTGTACGGCTACCGCCACCGCCTGTCATGGGTGGCCGCGTTCGGCTTCGTGTCGAGCTCGCTCGTGCTGATCCTGCAGATGCGCGGTGCGAGCCTGCTGTTCGTCGCCGGCCTGGGCATGTTCACCGGCACCCTCGTGGCCGCCCTCGCGCTGTCGGCCATTCTCGCGGCGGTCGCCTACCGCGAGATCGGCCTCGTGACCTGAGCCCGCTTCAGCGTCGGTACAGGCTGCCCTCGCGCACGCGCACGAGCTTGCCGTACTTGCGCAGGTCTTTCGGCTTCACCTTGCGGGGGTCGCCCACGACCATGATCGACACCGGTCGTCCCGCCACGTGGGCGCGGTAGAACGTCTCGATCGTCTCGAAGCTCAACGCGTCGTAGGCGGCCCCGAGCTCGCGGCGCGGATCGCCGGCGTAGCCGAGCAGCTTCCAGTCGTCGACGGTGTCCTGCAGGTCGCGAAAGGGCGGCGACTCGGTCTCCTGGCCGCGCACCAGCGCACCGCGCACGAGATCGATCCGCTCGGGACGCTCGGGCATGTCGGTGATGAGCTGCATCATCACGTCGATGGCGTCGAAGGTCTTGTCGGCCTGACAGCCCACGTAGCCGACGAGGTAGCCCTTTTGGGTCGGCTCCTCGTCGCGCCAGTACGCGCCCTTGGCCGCGTAGGCCAGGGCTCGGTACTCGCGGATCTCCTGGAAGACGAGGCCGGCCATGCTGCCGCCGAAGTACGCCTCGAACGCGTCCGCCCCGGCGCGCTCGTCGGGCTGCAGCGGGTCGCCCTCGACGGCGAACCACAGCTGGGTCTGCACCGCATCGCGTCGCGGCACGAAGTACACCGTGGTCTCGGGCGGGACCTTGCGGGGGTACACCACGTGGGCGACCGCCGGCACGGGCGCGGCCGGCAGCGGCAGTGTCTCGCGCACGAGATCGGCGACCTCCTGCGCGCTCGCGTTGCCGACGTAGCCGACCTCGACCTCGTGCGATCGCACCTCGTCCCATGCGTCGACGAGCTTGCGGTGACCCAGGCGCCGCGCGCGGCCGGGGCCGACCTCTCGCCGCGTGCGCGCGTTGTCGCCGTACAGCACCACGTCGCGCAGGGCACGGCCGACGTTGGGCGGGTCCTTGCGCTCGTAGCGACGAAACGCCCAGATCTCGCGTCGCAGCTGTCGCAGGGCCTTGCGATCGGGCGCCGGCGCCTCCATGAGCTCGGCCAGCAGCGCCAGCGCTTCCTTCATGTGCGCCTGGGGGCCTTCGAGCCGCACCACGAAACGGTCCAGCTCGGCAGTCGCCGTCAACGTGGTCGACAGGTCGAACAGCTGCCGCCGAAACGACTTGCCGGGGTGGGCCTGCGTGCCGATCCGCCCGAGGTAGTCGTCGAGCATCGTCGCCGCGGCCACCGCATCCTCGCCGGCACCGAAGCGCAGGTCGAGTCGGTACAGGTCGTTGTAGGGGTTGTCGTTCCTGCGCAGCACCACCGTGTCGGACACGTCGACGCGCTCGATCTGCGACGCGACGTCGACGTAGCGCAGCTTGGGCGCGGGCTTTTCCGCCACCTGCAGCGCCTCGAAGAACTTCGAGTGCGCACCCTTGCGGGGCTCGACCGGCGGGGTGTCGGGCTTTTGCAGCCGGGTCTTGTTGGGAAAGCCCATGCGCGAGCGCAGCGTGAGGCGCCGGTCGTCGAACAGCCCGCCGGCCACGCGCAGCACGTCGGCCTTCGTCAGGCCCTCGAGCCGTCGCAGGTAGGCCACGTGCCCGCCCCAGCTACCGTGCGCGACGAAGGCGTGGGCCACGGCGAGGGCGCGCTCGCGGTTGTCCTCGAAGCGCTTGGCCTCCTGCACGATCAGCCCCTCTTTGAGCGCGAAGAACTGCGCGTCGTCGAAGTCGCCCTCGGCGATCCTGCGAAACTGCGACGCGACGAGGGACTCGGCGCCACGAAACGTCTGGGTGACCAGGCGCGGCACGTACGCGACGACGTCGAGATTGTGGTCGGTGAAGTCGGCCGGCACGTGCAGCGCGTACAGGAGCTTGCCGTCGTCGGAGAGGCGGTCGATGAAGCCCGAGCGCTGCTCGTTGGACAACAGGCCGCGGGCGATCTTCAGCGCCGCGAAGTCGGGATGCGACTCCGGCACGGTGCGATAGGCGATGGCGCCCGCCCGCACGGGGGTCGCCCGCAGGCTCAGCCGCTGGCCGGGCTCGAACGCCGGCACCTCGGACTTGGGCGGGTTCGGGTCCGGCCCCGCCTTCCAGCCGCCGAACTGCTCGTCGATGACGTGGATGACCTGCTGCGCGTCGAAGTCACCCGACAGCACCAGCGCCATGTTCGACGGCACGTAGTAGCGCTCGAAGTAGGCCTTCATCGCCGTCAGCGACGGGCGCTTGAGGTGCTCGACCTCGCCGAGGATGTCGTTGGTCCCGTACGGATGCCCCGGGAACGCTCCGCGCATGAAGCCGCGAAACAGCTCGTACCCCGTGGTGTCGATCGCGATGTTCTTTTCCTCGTAGACGGCCTCGAGCTCCGTGGGAAACAGCCGGAACACCGGGTTCACGAAGCGGTGCGCGTAGATCTTCAGCCAGCTGTCGATCTGCGAGGCGGGGAACGTGTTGTGATAGACGGTCTCGTCGTACGTGGTGAACGCATTGACGCCCGTGCCGCCGATCGCCTCCAGCAGCTGGTCGAGCTCGTTGGGCACCGCGTAGGCGTAGGTCTTGTCGACCGTCGCCGAGATCTTCTTGCCGATCGCCTTGCGGGCCTCGTCGTCGGTGGCGCGCCCGAGCTCGTCGTACAGCTGCTCGAGCCGGCTTTGCAGGGGCGCCTCGGCCTTCCAGTTCGTCGTGCCCAGATCCTGCGTGCCCTTGAACAGCATGTGCTCGAGGTAGTGGGCCATCCCCGTATTGTCCGGCGGGTCGTTCTTGCCCCCCGTGCGGACCACCACCGCGCCGAACACCTCGGGCCGCTCATGGTTTTCGGTGAGCATCACCGTCAGCCCGTTGTCGAGCACGTACTGCTGCACGTGCAGCGGATCGTCGGTGAACGTCTTCGGCTGCCACTTGGAGGTGGCGGTGCGCACGACGTTGTCGGGCTCGGGCGGGGGATCGGGAGCGAGGTCGCCGGGGCCCACCGGCGGCATCGCCATCGTCAGGGCCAGGACGAGGGCCAGCACGGCACGTTCGTATCACGCCTCGGCAGTGACGGATCGGCGCTCGCGGCGACAAGGACCGTGCGCCATGCCATCGCCGATCGTGTCACCGCCCTCTGTACGCGATGCGGCGCCCGCCTCGCGCGGTTTGGCATGGCGCTGGCTCGGGCTCGCGGGGCTGATCCTCGCGGCGGTCTTCGGCCTTTCGTGGGTTGGAGGGTCGAAGGCCGATTCCCGAGCCGGTGACGACGGGCACGTGGCCGCGCCGAAAACGGCCATGCCCGTCGGGTCCGCGTCGGACTCGGACGACGACGACCACCCCCTCCCGGAGCCTACCGTGCTCGTGGGCCGTGTCCGCGGCGCGGCGGCTTCGGGAGGGGGCGCGGTCGGGCCGGTCGCCGGGGCGTCGGTGTGCGTGTGGACCGACGCCGACCGTTTGCAGGGACGCCTGCGCTCGCACTGCGCTCGCACCGACCGCGACGGCCACTACGAGATCGTCGGAGCACCGGCCGCCCGCGTCCGCGTGACCGCCACCGCCGCCGGCTTCGTGCCGGGGCCCCGTCCCGGCGACGAGACCGGCGACGTTCGGCTGCGCGCGGGCGAGACCGTGCGCCTCGCCGACATCGTGCTGGCGCCGGGGGGCCGACCGGCGAAGGGTCGGGTCGTCGATGCGCTCGGGGGCCCGATCGAGGGCGCGGAGATCGTCGCGCTCGAGCCGTATCCGATCCCGACGCCGCTCGCGACCGGACGCAGCGACGGCGAGGGGCGCTTCGAGCTGTGGGTCGGCGCGGGGCGTCATCACTTGCGGGCGGAGGCCGACGGCTACGCGGCGGCGATGGTCGAGCGCGAGGTGCCGGGACCGACGATCGAGCTGGTGCTCGCGCCCGAGTCGTCGATCTCGGGCGTCGTGGTCGACGCTCGCGGCACGGCGGTCGCCGGTGCGCGCGTGCAGGTCGACGACCCTTCCGACGCGCGGCCCGGCGCCATCGAGGCGCGAGCCGACGACGCGGGTCGATTCCGGATCGGCGGCCTGGCCCCGGGCCGCTACCACCCCAAGGCGAGCGCCGCCGCCGCGTTCGGAGAGACCGACGGCAGCCTCGCGGTGGGGCTCGCCGAGCACGTCGAGAACGTGCGCATCGTCGTCGCCGACGCGGCTTCGCTGACGGTGACGGTCGTCCGTGACGACGAGACCCCTTGCGAACGTGGCCTGGTCGCGGTGTACGCCAAGGGCCCGGCGCAGTTCGCCCCGGCCGATCTCGACCACGAGGGCGTCGCCCGCTTCGACTCGTTGCTGCCGGACACGTACGACGTGCTCGCGCGGTGCGACGGCATCGGCCAGACGCGCCTGGACACGCCCGTGACGATCGATGCCGGTCCCCACACGCTGTCGCTGACCGTCGCGACCGGCCGTCGCTTGCACGGCAAGGTGCTCGACGGGGCCGGCACCCCGCTACCGGCGGCCGAGGTCATGGCCTACGGCGTGGAGACCGGCGCCGCGACGATTCCGATCCAGGCCAACTGCGACGACGAAGGCGCGTTCGAGCTCGCGGGACTTTCGCCCGGGCGGTACGAGCTGCGTGCCTCGTCGCCCGATCACGCGTGGCCCGAGTCGCTCGCGTTCGCGGTGGCCGACGCCGACCCGGCCGACGTGGAGATCCGCTTCCCCGACGTCGGCGCGGTCGAGGGCTACGTCCGCGGCGACGGCGGAGCGCCCGTGTCCGGCGCGCAGGTCGGTGTGCGGCGGATCAACGCCTTCTCGCACGAGATCACCGACACCGACGACGATGGACATTTCGTGCTCGACGGTCTGACCGCGGGCGACTACCTGCTCGTCGCCGAGCTCGTGGGGGGGCCGCAGACCGAGGAGATCGAGGTGCGGGTCGGCCCCAGCGCGACGCTGCGACGCGACCTGTCGCTGGCCACCGGCGCCGCGGCGATCGACGGCACGGTGCTGGGCCCGGACGGAGATCCGGTCGCCGACGCGTGGGTCTACGCGACGCGCCAAGACGACGGTGCCAGTGCAGATTTCATCCGCAACGTCACGCGTCTGACCATCCGGCTCGGTCTGCTCGACGCCGTCCTCACCGACGAAGACGGCCACTTTCGCTTCGAGGGTCTGAGCGAAGGCAAGTACACCGTGCACGCGCGTCGGCCCGGCGGCGGCGAGGCGTGGAAGACCGATGTCCCGGCCGGCACGAGCACGCGGTTGTCGCTGCCCGAGCTGGTCACGCTCCGCGGCACCGTCACGACGTCGGCCGGCGGTGCGGCCACGGCCCTCGCCGTGTCGATCCTCGAGCAAGACTCGGGCCTGCAACGCACCGAGACGTTCCTGCAGCCGCGCCGCGACTTCGCGTTCGATGCCCTCGTGCCCGGCCGCTACGTCGTGACCGCCCGCGCCTTGGAGGGCAACGGCAAGGTGACGGTGAGTGCATCGACGGGCACGGCCCGCGCCGACGTCACGCTGCAGGCCAAGGTCCCGATCCGGGGCCGCCTCGTCGACCTCGACACCGGCGAGCCGCAGCCTGGCGTCGCCGTCGTCGCCGGCACACAGGACACGTCGCTGGCCGATCTCGCCGGCGACTTCGAGCGACTCACGACCGCCGGCGACAGCACGCAGATCTCGGACGCCCAAGGGCGCTTCACCCTCGAGCTCACCCCCGGCCCTTCGCGCTTGCTGGCGCTTTCGCGGGACATGACGACGGGCAAGTACGAGCCCCACCTCATCGCCTTCGACGTGTCGGCCCATGCCCCGGTCGGGCCGACGTTCGAGCTGGTGCAGCGGCGCGTCACCGATCGCGCCAACGTGGGCAATATCGGGATCGACCAGGGCTTTTCGCAGTGGTGCGACGGAATCGAGCTCGGCAAGGTGGCGCCCGGCTCGGCTGCGGAAGCCGGTGGGCTGGTCGAGGGCATGCCGATCGCCAGCGTCGATGGACACTCCGTGCAGGGCCAGGATTGCTACCGCTACATCTGGCTGACCCACGTGCCGCCGGGACGCACGATCACGATCACCCCCGTGGGCGGCGCGCCCGTCGAGATCACGGCGAAGTAGCGCGTCAGCGAAACGGGTCGTGGTCGTGATCGAGCAGCCGCGCCTCGAACCGCAGCAGCAGGTCCGCGCCGTGCGGTCCGGCCTCGCGGGTACGTTCCATCGCCAGGATCTGCGGGCGGATCGACGCCGCGTCGAGCTTGCGATCGGCGAGGTGTTCGGCGTCGTCGCCGTCGAGCTCGGCCAGCGACGTGAGCCAGTCGTACAGCTCCCGCCGCACCGCCGTGTCGGTCAGCTCCGGGTCGCGCAACACGGCTTGCACGGTGCGCGTGTGTCGAAGCAGGCGCTGCAGCGGCGGCGAGAGCCTCTGCGCGCCGTCGGGGAGCGCCTCGGCGTCCGAAAGATCGTAGCGCCGCAGCCGACCGTGCACGCTCTGCACCAGGGCGACCCAGCCGCGGCCGATGAGAAACCCCGCGGCCCCGAGCGCGAGCACCGGCACGATGCCCCCGCCGGCGAGGAGGCCCACGAGCGCGGCGATCGAGGCCAGCGCCCACCAGCCGGTCGTGAACACGAGCAGCCCGACCGCCGCGATCGCGGCCGCGGCGTAGCTCGGGGTGATCCGACTCGGCGCGGTGAGCGGCTCCTCGGCGAGGGCGGCCGGGCCCGCAACGGCGGGAAGATCGGGTCCACCGGTCATCGTCGTCAACCCGCGCTGCGGTACGGACCACCGTGGGGCGCCGACAGAGCGACGTCGACGGCCCGCAGCTCGTCGGCGATCGCATCGAGGTCGTCGAGGAGTCGGTCGACCTCCCAGTCTTCGCAGAAGCGGAAGCGCCGCGCGTCACGCTCGTCGCGGGGCAGTCGCGAGCCCTCGCGCAGCAAGGTCACCGCCCGCACCGGGACGCCACCGGCCCGCACCAGCGCCTCGTCGGAGACGCCGTCCAGGCACTCGTACGCGAGCTGCCAGCGCTGCAGCGATCGCGCGACGCGGCACACCGCCGTCTCGAAGTCCTCGCGGGTCTGCACGACCCAACGATCGCGCCGCACGTGGGGGTTGCGCTCGGCGAAGAACAGGCTCGAGTACGGCAGCGTGCGCCGGTACTCCGCGGTGATCGGCCCGAGCTGCTCCACCGCCGCCACCAGCTCGCGGCCACACCGCACGAGCCGTCGCAACGCGGGCCGCAGATGGGCCGGCGCCGGCTGACGTCGGATCCGGCTCGGCGGTTTCGACCGCCCCCCCGCGATCCGCGAGGCCCACAACCGCAGCGGCAGCGCCACCAGGGCGACGAGGATCAAGGCGAGCGAGATGGCCGCGGATGCCAACCCCTGGATCTTAGCAGGCGGGACTCACCCTTCGTGGGCGTCGGCCGCCGCGGCGATCGCCCCCGGCTCGAACACGCCACGCTCGGTGATGATCGCGGTCACCAGAGCGGCGGGCGTGACGTCGAAGGCGGGATTGCGCACCGGCACCTGCGCCGGCGTCATCAGCCGGTCGCCGTGGATCCGCACCTCGTCCGGGTTGCGCTGCTCGATCGGGATGTCGGCGCCGGTCGCGATCGACAGGTCGATCGTGGTCCAGGGGGCCGCCACGAAGAACGGGATGCCGTGGTGACGGCACAGGACGGCGACGGTGTAGGTGCCGATCTTGTTGGCCACGTCGCCGTTGCGGGCGATCCGGTCCGCGCCCACGACTGCAGCTTGGATCTGTCCGCGGGCCATCAGCGCGCCGGCCATGTTGTCCGCGATCACCTCGACGGGCACGCCGTCGCGCGCGAGCTCCCACGCGGTGAGCCGTGCGCCCTGCAGCACCGGGCGCGTCTCGTCGGCGAGCACCCGAATGCCACGACCGTCGGCGTGGGCGCGGCGGATCACTCCGAGCGCGGTTCCATACCCGGCGGTCGCCAGCGCGCCTGCGTTGCAGTGGGTCAGCACCGTGCCACCTTCGGGCAGCAGCGTCGCGCCGAGCTCGCCCATCTTCAGACACGCCGCGAGGTCGTCGTCGTAGTGACGCTGCGCCGTGTCGCGCAGCACCGCGCGAAGCCGTGCGGCCGTCGCGTCGCTCGGTGCCGCCACCATCGTCTGCCGCACTTGCTCGATCGCGACGAACAGATTGACCGCCGTCGGCCGCGTTCGCGCCAGTCGCTCGCACGCCGCCTCGACGGCGGCCCGAAACGCGGCTGGGTCCTCGGAAAAGCCGTGACTGGCCGCCGCCACACCGAACGCCGCCGTGCAGCCGATCGCCGGAGCGCCGCGCACGACCAAGTCTTCGATCGCCCGGGCGACCGGCTCGATCTCCGTGTACGTCAGCCACACCTCTTCGCCCGGCAGCTTGCGCTGGTCGAGCATGTGCAGCGTGCGTCCGTCCTCGGACAGGCGCAGCGGGCGAACTCCGATGTCGGGCGTCGTCACGGCCGCGGACGATATCATCCGGGCGCGGGCACGGCGGGCCCGAAGGTCAGCAGCGTGTCGGTCATCGACAGGTTCTGCGCCGACATCCACGCCGCGCTGCGGGCGACCGAGGACACGCGTACTTCGTCGACGAGGCCGTAGGCCTCCAGACCCATCTCCACGTCGGTCCCGCCGTCGACCATCGGCTCGGCCGGCGGATCGCGGGTCTGGTCGACCGCCCCGTCGCGGTACAGCGTGAAGTCCCCGCTGGCCTGGTCGAACGTCATCGCGAAGTACGTCCACGCGCCCTCGGCCGTCGGCCCCGACGCGGTCACGTTGCGCTCGGTGGACGTCTGAAACCACACCGCCCCCTGCGCCGTGCCCGGATCACCCGAATCCTCGGAGATCGAGCGCAGCTCGAAGGAGTCACGCATGCGAACGATCGCGCGACGCGACGTCCCGTCGACGCGCGCCGGGTTGACCCAACCTTCGACCGTCATCGACTGCCCCGGGAACAACGAAGGATCCGCCGGCACGCGCAGCACGCTCGAGCTGGCGTCGATCTGCAGCGCTCCGCCGAGCGGATCGGCCACACGCAGCTGCGCCCCACCACCATCGAGCACCCCGTCGTGTCCGTGGCCGGTCGAGTCGGCCACGCCGCCGGCCGCGGCCTCTTCCATGTGCCACACGCCGACGAACGAGTCCGTCCACACCGCCGTCGACGCCGGCGCGGCCGGTGGCGCATCGTTGCCGTAGTAGATCCAGAAGCTGCGCGCCGCGTCGGTATCCTCGAGGGCGGGGATCCGGACCCAAAAATACGAGTTGCCCTGCGGGTTCCATCGCTCGACCTCGAAGTCGAGCGCGGTGGCGATCTCACCGTCGTAGAACCGCACGTCCGGTACCACCGCGTTGGTGGCGTCGTACTCGATGCGCGAGTTGTCCAGACGCACCAGGAGCGGGAAGTCGGTCAGTCCCTGGCCGAGCACGCCCGGATCGATCGTGATCTCGCGTCGCCACGTCCAGCCGGGACCAGGCAATCCGGGGTCGACCATCGCACCATCGTCCCCCGTCGTCTCGTCCGAGGCCTCCGCCATCTCGGCGTCCGGGCACCCCGTCGCCAGGACGCCGAGCACGCACCACGCGGCTTTCGACTTCATCACATCCACGTTACCAGCGGCGGTGTCGCGATAGCGCGCCGGCTCGCCAGGCCCAGACAAGGCCGATCTGGCGCGGTTTGAGATGCCCCGGTGCACTGCTACCCTCCCTCGACTCGGCCCCCAAGCCGCTCCATGGCTCGCCCGTTCAAAATCCTGTCCGACTTCGATGGCGTCTGGACCAACCAGGGCCTCGAGGCCCGCGAAAACGTGCGGCGCGTCGGCGAAGAACTCGGCCAGCTGCTCGGTTGGGACGACGAAACCACGACCGCCAAGATGCGCTGGCTCGAAGGCAAGGTCACTTCCGCTCCGCACGAGTGGGGGTGGGCGCCCGACGGCCGACGCATCAGCGCCTATGTCGACGAAGACCCGCTGTGTCTGTCGAGCGCGATGTGTCAGTACATCGCAGTGTCGCGCGACCCCGAGGTCGCCGACGCGCTCGAGGCCGTGCTGGGCAGCTTCCCCACCGTCGCGCAGTTCTCCGAGCACTGCTTCATCGAGGCGATGAAGAGCTACCGCGAGCGGCACCCGCCCTGCATCGTCGACGACGCCCGCGAGCAGCTGCAGACGGTGCTCGATCTCGGCGTGGAAGTGGTCGTGATCTCGAACTCGTCGGCCACCAAGATCGAGCCCTGGTTTCGCGGCGCGGGGATCGACGCCGGCGAAGACGAAGGCCACCTCGTGCGCCTGCGCGGCTCGGCCGGCAAGCAGACGCTGGGGGAAACGGATGCGTCGATCACGGTCTCGGGACGCACGATCCGCGTCGACCGGCCGCGCTACCGCGCCGCGATCGAGGAAGAACAGCCCGACCTCATCATCGGCGACGTCTTTTCCCTCGACCTCGCATTGCCCCACGTGATGCGCACCGAGGGCAACCCGGCGGCTCCCCGGACCCTCGCGATCCGCCGCCACCCCCACACCCCGCAGTGGGTACTCGGCCACCGGGCCGAGGGCGCCATCGACCTGGTCGTCGAGCGCTTCGCCGATCTCGCCCACGTCATCGAACGCTGAAAGGCTGCTGGCCCCGTGCCCGAGTGGATCCAGGAGTTCGCGCCGATCGCCATGCTGCTCGTGGTGATCGGGCTGGTCATCGCCCGACTGCCGCGGGTCGAGCTCGGCCACTCCGACAGCTTCCGCCGCCGGCGTGTCATGAACTGGCTGCCCGTCGGCCTGCTGTACGCGTTCCTGTACATGGGTCGCTACAACCTCACGGTCGCCAAGGGCGTGTTCGAGGACATGACCGATGCGACCGGCGCCACGCTGATGACGAACGCCGACTTCGGCTTCATCTTCGGCGTGGGCACGGCCGTCTACGGCACCGCCTTCATCCTCAACGGCCCGCTGACGGACCGGCTCGGTGGCAAGAAGGCGCTGCTGATCGGGGGCGCCGGCGCACTGGTGGCCAACGGCGCGATGGGCTGGCTCGCGCAGTCGGGCGCGACCGACAACCTGCGGTTTTGGCTGACCGTGCTGTACGCGGTCAACATGTACTTTCAGAGCTTCGGCGCGGTCTCGATCGTCAAGATCAACGCCCCGTGGTTCCATGTGCGCGAGCGCGGCGTGTTCGGGGCGATCTTCGGGATCCTGATCTCGCTGGGGATCTACTTCGCGTTCGACGTCGGTGGGCTGATCGTCGATGCCCTCCCGGTGCAGTGGGTGTTCTTCATCCCGGCACTCCTGCTCGCCGTTGCGTTCCTCGCCGTTTCCGTACTGGCGGCGAACACCCCCGGGGAAGCGGGCGAGAAGGACTTCGACACCGCCGACGACACCGACGAGACCCACGACGGCCGCCGAGATCGGGTGGTGGTCGTGTTCAAGAAGATGCTCGGCAACCCGATCATCCTCACCATCGCGTGCATCGAGTTCTGCAGCGGCTTTCTGCGGCAAGCCATCATGCAGTGGTACCGCACGTACGCCAAGGCGATCGGCGACACGAGCAGCTTCGTCTACGAGAACTGGGGCATGTTGCTGTGCTGCGCGGGCATCATGGGCGGCGTGTTCGCCGGCGTGATCTCCGACCGCGTGTTCAAGTCGCGCCGTGGTCCCGTGGCCGCCGTGCTCTACGGCTTCATGCTCGCCGGCGCGGTCATCCTCGTCTTCCTGCTCGGCACGCCCGCGCTCGGCCCCGTCATCGTGTTCATGTCGATGTGCATCATCGGCGTGCACGGCATGCTCTCGGGCACCGCGAGCATGGACTTCGGCGGGCGCAAGAACACCGGCGTCGCGGTCGGCATCATCGACGGCTTCGTCTACGCCGGTACCGCCGTGATGGCCTTCACCTACGGCGCTCTGCTGCCCGAGGGCGACGCCGCGGCCGAGCTCGACAACTGGACCGCGTGGCCGGTGGCGATGATCCCCGTCGCGGTGATCGGCTTGGTCCTCGCGAATCGGGTGTGGCACGCCGCGCCGAAGAAAGCCGCGGCCAGCAAGGCGTGAAGCATCGCACCGCCCTGCTCGTCCTCGGTCCGTGGCTGGCCTCGTGCGGTCGCGACCCGGCGATGTGGTCGGTGCCACCGGTCGCCGAGCCCACCCGCGCGACCGCTCCCGTCGCGCCCGGCACCGAGGTCGTGATCAACCTGTTCCAGAGCGGTGAGCGCACGTCGCTGACGATCGACGAGGCCGGGCGACTCGAGCATCCCCTGTGCGGTCGGGTGCAGATTCCCCCTTCCGCCACGACCGCCGCCGACGTCTGCCAGGCCGTCGCAGGCTGCGTCGGCCAGCAGATCCGCGCTCCCCTCGTGCAAGTCACGCTCGCCGCGGAGGGCTTTGCCACCGACACCGCCGGCTGCGAGGGTCCGATCGCATCGCCACCTTCGGTGCCTTCGCTCGAGTTCATGGGTCTGCAGAAGCTGCTGCGCGCCGGACCGCCCGCCGACGAGGACGCCGCGCTTCGCTTGTGCGAGGACGCGGTCGCGCGCGAGGTGCTGCTGTACGCGTACAAGCCCGGCCACCCGGACGTGGAGGCGCTCACCGAGCCGCTGCGCGTGGGCACCGAGACCTGGACCGCCGCGACGGAGCCGACGCAGACGTTTTCGACCGCGCTGCGCGAACGGCAGGGCGCGGCGGCGAACGCAGCGGCCGAGGCCGCCGACAAGTACGGCCCGGCCCATCCCGAGCGCATCGCGCTGCAGCTGGCGGCCGAGCGCTGGCAGCAGTTGGTCGACGCCGCCGAGGAAGGTCAGTCCGCGGCCGCGTCTTCGCCGTCGCCCTCGGCGGGCGCCTCGGCCGGCTCCGCCGGTCCGCACTCTTCGGGGCCGACGTAGTCCGGGTCACACGGGTCGGTGATCTCCTGGACCACCTCGTTGGTCGGCGCGGTCACGGCTCGTTTGTCGAGCTTCTTCCACTCCGCGGTCACCTCGGAGTTGAAGCCGCCGATGCCCTTGATGTCGCCGCTGATCTTCCGCTTGATCTGCACCGGGTAGCCGTCGGTGGCGAACAAGACCTCGATGTCCTGGTTGCCCTCCATGCGGGGGCCCGAGCCACCGCCTTCGGCCTCCGGGTTGCGCTCGAAGGCATAGGTCAGCCGCGCCACGTCCGCGCCCGATGCTCCGTCGCGCGCCATGCCGTTGAAGGTCCCGGTGCCCTTGCGCCCGGTGTCGTCGTCCGAGACGGGATCCCAGGTCTCGCCGTTCTTGAGCGGCTTGCCCGGCAGCGTCACGAAGCCCGCCTGGAGTGCGCCGGCGACCATGCCCACCACCTGCCCGACCTTGTCGGCGATCTCCTTGGGCGGCTCGGGCATCTCGGTGACCTTGCCCTGCTCGTCGAGATGAAACCGCAGCTGCGTCCCGCCGACCGCCGCCGCCTCCTCGGCCGAGGGCATCTGCTTGGCCGCGTCGGCGGGCATGCCTTCGGGCAGGCGCACGTCGAACTTGATGTCGCTGACCGTGGCGGCCACGAGATTCGACTCGCCGATCGGGCCGTTGACCACGAGCTCCACGTCGAACTCGATCGACTGGATCAGGTCGCCGATCGGCGTCTGCACGGCGTTGCGCATCTTGAGGTGACCGCCGTATGCCTGCCCGGCCGTCAGGTCGTAGCGCAGGTCCACCCCGGCGTCCGGCACCTCGATCTCGGTGAGTTTCTTCTTGCCGCAGCCACCGACGAGCGGCACCGCGACGGCCAGCGACAACGCAACCCAGAGTTTCCCGCGCAGCATCGGCGAGGATCTACCGCGAACGAACGCAGGGCGTCCACCGCCGCGGGACGCGGTCACCGCGGCGCGGTCGCGAGGTAGTCGACGACCACGTGGGCGAGCGCGCGGACGCCGATGGGCAAGGCGCCCTCGTCCACGAAGAACCGCGGCGAATGGTTGGACGCCGCCTTTGCCGGGTCGGTCCCTTCGGGGACGATCCCGAGGAAGAAGAACACGCCTGGAACCTCACGCTGGTAGAACGCGAAGTCCTCCGCCCCCATCGTGGTCGACCGCAGCTTGACGTGCTCGGCGCCCGCCACCCGGCGCAGGCTGGGCAGCATCCAGGCCGTCAGCTCCGGGTCGTTGTCGACGACCGGGTAGCCGCCGTCGACGGTGACCTCGACCGTGGCCCCCGACGCCTCCGCGATGCCGGCCGCGGTGCGGCGAACCCGGGCCAGCAGGTCCTCGCGCATCGTCTCGTCGAAGGTGCGGATCGTGCCGACGAGCTCCACCTCGTCGGGAATGATGTTGCTGCGCACGCCCCCGTGAATCGATCCGATCGAGATGACGGCCGGTGCCTTGGTCTTGTCGAGCTGCCGCGAGGTGATCGTCTGCAGGCCGAGCACGATCTGCGCGGCCACGGTGATCGGATCGACCCCGCGCCACGGATACGCGCCGTGGGTCTGCTCGCCGTGCACGACGATGCGCAGCCGATCGGACGCCGCCATCGTAGGACCGGGCCGGTACAGGATGTCGCCGACCGGCTGCGGCACCACGTGCAGGCCGAAGATCGCATCGGGCTTGGGGTCCGACAGCGCGCCCTCCTCGACCATCAGCTGCGCCCCCCCGCGCTCGCCGTCGGGCGCCCCCTCCTCGGCGGGCTGAAAGACGAACACCACCGTGCCCGCGAGGTCTTCGCGAACCTGCGCGAGCACGTCGGCGACCCCCATCGCGATCGCCATGTGCACGTCGTGGCCGCACGCGTGCATCACCGGGGTGGACTGGCCGCGGTAGGTCGCCATCGCCTTCGATGCGAACGGCACGTCCACTTCCTCGCGGACCGGCAGTCCGTCCATGTCGGCGCGCACGGCCACGACGGGTCCGGGACGTGCGCCCTCGAGCACCGCGACCACTCCGGTGTGGGCGAGCTGGGTGCGGACCTTCAGCCCGCGCGCCTTCAGGTGCTCGGCGATCCGCGCCGCGGTTCGGACCTCGCGATTGCCGAGCTCGGGATGCGCGTGCAGGTCACGCCGCCACGCGACGAGGTCGGCCCCGATCGCCTCGACGCGATCGTCGATCGCGGCGTGTAGCGGTGAAGGGGCCGGCTCCGATCGGGCCGCCGCGCGCGGGGGCGCAGGCGGTGGCTCGGCACGGGTCGAAGCCGGGGTCGGCGCGGTCGGAGCCGGTCGCCCCGAGCCCGCGGGGACCGACGATCCGGCAGGCCGACATGACGCGACCGTGACGAGCGCCACGGCGCCGACCGCCGACCAAGCGCCCCACGTGCGAACGAGCCTCGATCGAACGTCCTGCCCCACGACGGCGGATGGTACGATGAGGTGGGTGATCGGCGTGCGGATCGGGGGAGTGGCCGGCTTGGCGATGGTGCTCGCGTGCGCCGTCGGCAACGACGAGGACGGCTTCAGCTCCGCCGCCTCGCTGGGCGGTGACGACGCGCCCGGCACGAGCCACGGCTCGGTCGGCGGCAACGAGGGCAGCGGCGGCAGCGACGACACGGCCGGCGCCGCGAGCGTCGGCGGCAACGAGGGCGGCGACGGCCCGATGCCCCCGACCAACCCCGACGAGGCCTGCAACGGCGTCGACGACGACAACAACGGTCTCATCGACGACGGCCTCGGCGAGATCGGCTGCGGCGTGGGCGAGTGCGCCAACATCGTGCCGGCGTGCGTCGCCGGCGGCATGAACGTGTGCCAGCCGATGGCGCCGGGCGTCGAGGCGTGCAACGGACTCGACGACGACTGCAACGGGGCGATCGACGACGCCGTCGCGCCCGTGGAGTGCAGCAGCGCTTGCGGATCGGGCACCCAGGCGTGCGACAACGGCGTGCTGGGCACGTGCAACGCACCGCAGCCGAGCGCGGAGGCCTGCAATACCGAAGACGACGACTGTGACGGCGACTTCGACGAAGGCGTCGCCGGCTGTCGCGTCGGCGTGCATCGCTCCTACAACGCGAGCACGGGCGAGCACTTCTACACGACGAGTCTCATGGAGGCGCAGTCGCCCGGCTTCACGCTCGAGTTCGAGAACTTCTATTACCTGTACGCCAACGCGCAGCCCGGCACGGTCCCGTTCAATCGCTGCTGGGTGCCCGCGCTGGGCATGCACCTGTACACCACCAGCGCCAACTGCGAGGGCACCACCTTCGAGGGCGTGATGGGCCACATCGGCACGTCCGCATTCGCCGGCGCGACCACGCTGTACCGCGCGTACAACCCCAGCACCGGCGACCACTTCTACACGACGAGCCAAGCCGAGTTCAACAACGCGGTCGCCGGGGCGTACGTCGCCGAGGGCGACGCGGGGTTCGTGTGGTGACCGGGCGCCGATGACCGACGTCACCGTCTTCGACCACGTCCTCGCGGTCCTGTTCGCCGTGGTCGTCCCCGTCTGGGGCTACCTGCGGTTTCCGAACGTGCGCCGCAAGCTCGCCGAGGATCCGCCGGGGATCCGCGTGCGGCTGTACGCGCGCACGATGACCTGGCAGTGGGCGGCCACCGTGATCGTCGTCGCCGCGTGGCTGGGGCTCGGCCGCCCCCTGGCCGCGATGGGCTTTCGGCTGCCGGTCGGCACCGGGGGCTGGATCGCGCTCGGCCTGGCCGTGGCGCTGATGGCCGCGATGACCAAGCAAGCGCTCGGGCTTCGCAACCGACCCGAGCTGCACGCCGAAGTGTTCGCGCAGCTGGACACTGCGGCGCCCTTCCTGCCCCGGACCCGCCGCGAGACGAACTGGTTCACGGGCGTGGCGCTGACGGCCGGTTTCTGCGAAGAGGTGATGTTCCGCGGATTTCTGCTGGCCTACGCCGCGGTGTGGCTCGGCCCCTGGGGGGCGGTCTTCGGCACGTCGCTCGCGTTCGGTATCGGCCACCTGTACCAGGGCACCGTCGGCGCGATCAAAACCACGATCGCGGGCTTGATCGCCGGATCGCTGTTCGTGCTCGGCGGCTCGCTACTCGCCCCGGTGCTGCTGCACGCGTTCGTGGATCTGCACGGCGGCTTCATCTACCGCACCGTGCGTCGCTGACGTAGGGTAGCGAGCGTGGCACTGGACGCCGACGCGTTCCCGGCGCTCGCGGCCTACGTCGCGTCGCTCCCGGACGGTCTGAACAGCTACCCGCACTGTCAGTCCAAAGCCGCGCTGTACCGCAGCCTGCTGGCCGACCGCCCCCTCGCCGAAGCCGACCTCGCGGCGTTGCCGGCCGACCTGCGTCGCCTCGTGCAAGCGCCCAAGACCGTGGCGTCGTGGATTCCCGAGGTGCACAGCCACGCGCTGATGCTCGCGGTGTACGACCGGCGGTTCGACTCGCTGGCCGCCTTCGAGCAGTACTCGTTTCTCGTGCAGCGCCAGCTGTTCGCGAGCCGGATCTACGCGATCTTGATGAAGGCCGCGACGCCGAGTCTGCTGCTTCGCGGGGTGTCGCTGCGATGGAAGGCGTTCCACAAGGGCAGCCGCCTCGTCGCGGAAGCGGTTCGGTCGCACTCGGCCGTGGTGCGCCTCGATCAGCCCGCGGGCGTGTGGGACCACGTGGTCGGCGTCGCACTCGGTGCGGCCTTGCGCGCCACCGCCGACCTCATGGACGTGACGAACGTGCAGGCCGAGATCGTCGACGAAACGCCGGAGCTCATTCGCTACGAGCTTCGCTGGTCCGAGTAGCCCCGCTCGCGCGGACGTGCGAGATTGGGTGCGATGGATCTGCCGTCGCGACGTTTCGGCTACGCGCTCGTCGCCGCGATCGGCCTCGGAGCCGCGCTCGGGGTGGGACGGCACGTGCAGCGACACACGCAGGACCCGGCGTGGGCGCCCTTGCGCCCTACCCCACCCTCGACCCCACGCGACGAGATCGTCGAGGACATCCACGGCGTGGCCGTGGCCGACCCGTACCGCTGGCTCGAGCGTGCCGACGACCCCGCCGTGCAGGCGTGGTCGGACGCCCAGGACACCTACGCCCGCACGCAGCTGGACGGATTGCCGGACACCGATGCCCTGCGCACGCAGCTGCGACACGAGTGGGACCACGAGGGGATCGTGGTGCCGGTGCACAAGCGAGGCGAGCGCTACTTCTACGGCAAGCGCCTGCGAGGGCACGATCGCATCGTCTACTTCGTGCGCGAGGGTGATGGCCCCGAGCGGGTCCTGCTCGACCCGGCGGACTTCGGCCCGGCGCACGCGATCACCGGGCTGTATCCGAGCCCCGACGGCTCGAAGGTCGCCTACCGGGTCAGCTTCGCCAACGCCGACGCCGCGACCATGCACGTGCGCGACGTCGCCACGCGCCGCGACGATCCGGCGGACACGATCCGCGGCGCGAGGTTCACCGTCGCCGACTGGCTGCCCGACGGTCGCGGGTTCGTGTACACCGCCGTACCCGACGACCCGAGCATTCCTCCGGCAGAGCTCGCCGCCCACGCCCGAGTGCAGCGACACACGCTCGGCACCCCGGTCGCCGACGACCCCGTCGAGTTCGGCCCCCTCGGCGATGCGCGGCGGATCCTGCTGCCGCGGCTGTCCGACGACGGACGCTACCTGCTCGTGCACGCCACCCACGGCTCGGCCGGGCCCATCGACATCTGGGTGCGAGACCTCCACGCCGAGTCCGGCGCATTCGAGCCGCTCGTGGTGGGGGCCGACGCGCGCACCTCGGCGATCGGCTACCGCGGGGCGCTGTACCTGCACACCAGCGACGGGGCGCCGCGCTTTCGCGTGGTGAAGGTCGACCCGCAGCGACTGGGCCGCGGGTACTGGCGCGAGGTCGTGCCGCAGGACGCGATGACGCTGCAGGACGTCGCGATCATGGAGGGTCACCTCGTCCTGTCGTACCTGCTCGACGCCAACGCGCGGGTGCGGGTGCACGCCCTCGACTCCGGCCGCAGCTGGGACGTGGCGCTACCCGAGCACGGCGCCGTGACGGGCCTGTGGGGCAACCCCGAAAACCGCGAGGTCCTGCTCGCACACAGCTCGCTGTCGCAGCGGCCGGCGATCTACCGCGTCCCGCTGCCGCGCGGCGACGTGGCGATCGCGAGCGCCGACGCCTGGTACACGCCGCCCAACGACGCCGACGAGGTCCCGCTGACGATGCAGGCCCGCTTCGTCGCCTCCGCCGACGGCACGAAGATCCCGCTGTTCGTCATGCATCGCGCCGACCTGTCGCCCGACGAGCCTCACCCCACGGTGCTGTACGGCTACGGCGGGTTCGGGGTCAGCGTCCCGCCGGCGTACAACTCGGTGGCGCGGATCTGGGCCGAGCGCGGCGGCGTGTGGGCCCAGGCCAATCTGCGCGGGGGTGGCGAGTACGGCGAGGCGTGGCACCGCGCCGGTACCGGCGCCCGCAAGCAGAACGTCTTCGACGATTTCGTCGCCGCCGCCCAGTCGCTCGTCGACACCGGCGTCACCCGGCCGGCGCAGCTGGGGATCATGGGCGGCTCCAACGGCGGCCTGCTCGTCGGTGCCGCCTCCACGCAGCGCCCGGACCTGTTCGGTGCCGTGGTCTGTCGCGTGCCGCTGCTGGACATGGTCCGCTACCACCGCTTCGGCGTCGCCCCTTTTTGGATCGACGAGTACGGCTCGTCCGAGGACGCGACCCAGTTCCGCACGCTGTTGGCCTACTCGCCCTACCATCAGATCCGCGAAGGCACGCTCTACCCGCCGCTGTTGATGATGGCAGCCGACCACGACGACCGCGTCGACCCGCTGCACGCCCGCAAGTACGTCGCCGCGATGCAAGCCGCCTCGCCCCACCGCGCGCTGCTGAGAGTCGAACGCAACGCCGGCCACGGTGGCCCCGCCTCGCTCTCCCAGACGATCGACGCCACGGCCCACATGCTCGCCTTCCTGCTCGACGCGCTCGGCGAGCCGCCCGTGGCGGGCTGAGCCGGACGGCGGCGTCAGTCGAAGCCGAGGTCGAGCTGATCCTTGGCCGGCCCCGCGCGAGGCTTCGGCGGCTCGGCCGGACCGCCGACCGTCATGCCACCGTAGCGGTGACTTTCGCGGCGCTCGTGGCGGACGAGCTCGTCCCAGGTCTCGCCGCGCGCGACCTTCTCCAGGCCGCGGGCTTGGGCGTCGAGGCGCCGGATCGCGGCCATGCGATCGTCGTTGCCGAGGCGGGCGCCGTCGACGGCACGACGCAGCACGCGGATCGTCTGGTCGAAGACCTTCAGCGGCACGGGGAACGGGTGACCGTCCTTGCCACCATGCGCGAACGAGAAGCGTGCGGGGTCCGAGAAGCGGTGCGGTGCGCCGTGGATCACCTCGGACACGAGCGCGAGCGAGGCGACCGTGCGCGCCCCCACCCCCGGCTGCAGCAGCAGGTCCGCGAAGTCGGTGGGCCCCCGATCGGCCGCGGCCTGCAGCGTGGCGTGCAACCGTCGCATCAAGACGTCGGATCCACGCACGTCGTGGTGCGCCGGCATCGTCAGGTGCGGCAGCGCGGCCTGCTCGGGCGCCGGGGCGGGATCGTCACGGAGCTTGCGCAGCGTCGCGAGCACCCGATCGGGCCCGCGCCGGACCAGCTCGAGCTGCGCCCGCCGTGAGCGCTCGGCCCGACGGTCGGCGAGATTGACGATCGCCGGACCCGCCTCGCCCTCGATCGCCGCGTGCGGGTCGTCGAGAAAGCTCTGCAGGCCCTCCGACAGCCAGTGATAGCGCCGCGCCCGGCGTCGCCCGCCGTGCATGCCCTGCTGCACCACCGTCCACGCGCCGTCGGCCGCGACGACGAAGCTGTGCAGGTACAGCTCGAAGCCGTCTTGCACCGCGGCGCTGTCGACCTTCGCGACGAGCTTGCTCGTGCGCGCCAGCGCCTCCGCGGGCAGCCCCGTCCGATCGCCGACGGCCCGCAGCTCGTCGGGCGTCTTGCGCGAGTGTCGACCTCGCCCGCCGCACACGAAGATCCCGAGGTCGCGTTCGACCGGACGCAACCCTCGCTTGAGCGCGCCCACGACCGAGGTGGTGATCCCCGACGAGTGCCAGTCCATCCCCATCACCGCGCCGAACGACTGGAACCAAAACGGGTGGGCGAGCCGACGCAGGAACTCGTCGCGACCGGCGTCGAGCACGATCGCCTCGGTGATGATCCGCCCCAGCGTCGCCATGCGCGTGGCGAGCCACGGGGGCACACGGCCACCGTGCAGCGGCAGATCCGCGCTTCCGGTCGCACGCCCCATCGGCCGACAGCGTCCCACTCGGCCGCGCGATGGAGCAAGGGAATGCAGGCGGGTCGTCGGGCGTGTCGGTGTCGATGACGACCCCGACCTCCCGTGAGATCCGCTGGCTGGCCCTCGCTGCCCTGGCGCCCATCGCGCTCGGCTACGCGATGCACGAGGAGCACCGCGCCATGCAGGGCCTCGCGTCCACGGTCACGGTGGTCGAGTCCGCGCCGCAGGTCATCCCGATCCCGATCGCCACGGTGGTCGAGGTCCCCGCCGCGTCGCCGGTCGAGCCCGAGCCCACGCCGACCCCCGTGTCCGCCACGCTCGCCTACGGCGACGCGTTCTCGTTCGTGATCTCCGACGAGCGCCCGCTGCTCGTGCTGTCGACCGAACCGAGCGAGGCGTGGGCGACGACGTCGCCCGCCCCGACCTACGCCCGGTGGAGCGAGGTGCATCTGCGCCGGGAGATCGATCCCGCTCGCCTCCCGGCCGAGATCTCCGCGCGCTTGACCGCGCGCTTCGACCTGTTCGACGGCACCGACCGCAAGTGCACCGCCGAGCTCGGCGTGCCGTACCTGTACGGCGACATCAGCGGCGACTGGGACTACCGCGACCAAGACGAAAACGGCGAGCCCGACGACGTCGACCCGGCGGCCGCGTGGACCGAGGGTCGGCGGCTGCTCGTCGCCCCCGTCATCGGCGAAGGCGACTGCACCGGCGCGACCTGGGCTCGCAACGCGGCCCTGCCCGACGCGCGCGTCTTCACCCGCGTCGACCGTCCCGGCCTGGACCGCACCAAGCTCGCCCGTCGCGCCTACATGCGCCTGCCCGCCCTCGAGGAAGCGCGCGCGGAGTTCGAGCAGTTCCAGCGCGGTGCGGTGGAGGAGCCGAGCTCGGTCGAGCCCGTGCCGCTCGGGCGGCGCATGAAGTCGACCGGCTGGACCAACCGCGCCGGCGACCTCGTCGCGATCACGCACTGGATCGACGGGCCCGAGTTCGGTGGCTGCGGGGGCGTGGCGGCCCGGTGGGGGTTCGCGGCCGTGTCCGACGACGGCGCCACGGTCGACCGCGTCCTCGACGGGGGATACACGAAGGTGCAGACCCTGCTCGACATCGATGGTGACGGCACCCCGGAGGTCGTCACGTCGCCGTACGATGGCTGGCAGGACTGGCAGGTGCTCACGCTGCGGCCCGAAGGTTGGACCACGGTCGCCGCGATGACCGAGACGCCGTACTTCGGCTGCCCCTGCTGAGCTGCCCTAAAACCGCCCCGTCACCCCGAGCGTGAAGCCGTCGCGGGTCGGGGCGACGCCGACCGACGCCGTGTGCTTGTCGAGCTTGGACTTCATCCCGAGCCCCGCCCCCAGGAACGGGACGCCGATCACGACGAGGCCGCCGCCGGCGATCGCCGCCCCGATCGCGAAGCGGCGGCGACGATCGGCCCGATCCTGCAACGTAGTCTCGGACGCGAGCAGTGGATCGGAGTCCGCGCGGTCCTGGGCGATCGCCGACAGGCCCCAGGCCGGCAACGCGAGCAGCACGAGCGCCCCGCCGCCGACGCCCATGAGCACCGCCCCCGCGATCACGAACCGGTCGGCGGTCCGATACTGCTGCTCGGTCTGGGCGGAGCGATCGACGCCGACGGGGGTGGGTGGCGGTGGCGGTGGCACGGCGGCGCTCACCGGCGCGACGGGTGTGGGGGCGAGCGGCGGCTCGATGCCCTCGCCGCGCACGCGCGCATCGGTCAGCTCCTGCCGCACGGTCAGCAGCTCCTGGCGCGCCTGCACACAGCCCTGGTCGTCGGCGAGCTCGGGGGCAACGCAGCGTGCTTCGGCATCGGCGAGCGATGCCTCGGCGCCCTCGAGCGCCGCGTAGCCGCCCCCGTTGGCGTACGAGGTGCGCTGCGCCTTCGCGAGGCGACGCAAGATGTCGACTTGCGTGGCGGGCTCGGCCTCTGCGGCGGCGGCCAGTCCTTCACGGTACGCCGCGACCGCCCCGGCGTGATCACCCGTGTCGGTCGCGAGGTCGCCTCGGGCCAACGCCGACTCCCACGGATCGGAGACCCTCGACTCGACCGCACCCGACGCGGCGAGGCAGGTCGCGACGGCGACGGCGACGACGTTCATCCGGGGCCCACGATCGCACGGCCGCGCGCGGCACCGCTACCTCGGATGCGCGGGGAAGAACGTCACGCGACGTCCGTCGACCGCCACACCCGCAGCATGCTGTTTTCGGCGGGCACGCCCAATCGGATCGGAAAGCCGTAGTGCCCTTGCGCGCGATGGACGTACAGACGATCGCGTCCCCGGGCCCACGGACCATGGTCGGGAATGCTCGACACCAGCGACAGGAACGTGCCCGAAAGGCCCAGCGACAGCAGGCCCACCTGCCCGCCGTGGGTATGGCCCGACAGCACGAGGTCGCTGTCGCCGTCCGGCAGGTGCTTGAACGCGCCCGGGTCGTGCAGCAACGAGATCCGCATCGCCCCGCGCACGCGCGGGTGCTCGGCCGAGGTCTTCGCCAACCACGCCGCGCGCTCGCGCCAGCGGAAGTCGTGACCGACGATCTGCACGGGTCCGGCCCCGGTCTGCACGACCACCGACTCGTCGACGAGCAGCGTCACCCCCGTCAGCGCGTACGCCTGCCGTACCACCTCGCGCGCTTCGTGGTCGTGGTTGCCGTGACAGGCGAACACGCGGCCCTCGAACGCGGCCAGCGGCGCGAGGGCCTTGGTCACGGTCTGCAGGTCGTGCGACTCCATCGTCATCAGGTCGCCGGTAATGAGGATCAGATCCGGCTCGCGCTCGATCGCCCGCCGGCAGATCCGCTGCAGCCGCTCGATCGACATGAACGGACCGAGATGGGGATCGGTGATCTGGACGATCTTCAGCGGTCGCACCCCGTCGGGGACCTCCTGCCGTCCGTCCTTCCAGCGTGCCAGCGGACCGGCGTCGCGCGCGTTGTCGAGCCGGATGTCGACCACCTCCTCCGGTGCGTACAACGATTGCGCGAAGCCGAACGTCGCGAGCGCGAAGGGAATCCACGCCCCGTGCGGCGTCACGCCGAACAAGGCCGCGAGCGCCCACGGCCACGCGAGCATCGTGGCCGACGCAAACCACAGGCCCGGCCAGTTCACGAGCACCCGCATCCACGTCGGCTGCATTCGCGGCCGGACGACGAGTAGCCCGAAGTGCAGGAACATCAGCCCCATCAAGCCGGGGATCGCGGCGCCGAAAAGACCCAGGTGCGGGGCGAGGCCCAGACCGATCATCACCGGCAACGCCAGGATCACGCCGGCGAAGACGCCGAACGCGCGATGGCGAGTGAACGCCGCGAGCACCGTCGCGGCGTAGCCCGCGAGCACGAACATGGTGGTGACGGACATGTCGCTCTCAGCCCTGCACCGACGCCGCGGCCACCGCCGTTACGGCGTGCGGTAGACCTCGCGGACGGTCATCAGGCCCTCGGGGAACGTGACGGCCTGATGCCGCTCGAAGGGGCGTCCGGCGTCCGGATCGACCCACAGCGAGACCTGGCCGGCCGGCTCGCCCGCGACCGTCAGATCGAACGACACGATCGCCCCGGTCTCGCTGTCGGCGGCGAGCTCGGCGGGCTCGACCTTCGGTTCGGACGTGAAGGCCGCGGCGACGACCCACTGCTCGACGCCACCGTCGGCGTGGTCGGGCGGGCGACCGGCGAGCATGACGGCGATGTTGTGCAGCACGCCCATCCGCGTCAGGCCCACCACGATCGCGCGCTTGAGATCGCCCGGCTGCGGCACGTCGACCGTCGTGCGACCCGCCGTGGTCGCGCGCATGCGCTCGCCGTCGGCCGTCAGTCGCACGTCGATGGGCGTGCCGGCGAACGTACCCGTCGCCGACAGCTGCAGCCGGTCGCCCCGCGCCCAGACCTCGCCATTGAGCCCCGACTCGACGATGCCCGACGACGTCACGGTGAACACGAAGTGAAAGTCCTCGTCGGACAGCCGCTGCTCGAGCGCCGACAGCTGCGCCGCGGGGTCGACCCCGTCGGCGTCCGCCTCGGTCGGCCCGGGCGATGTCACGATCGGCGCGGGCGCGGGCGACGGCGGCGTGGTCGCGGGCTTGGGCCCACACGCGAGTGCCAGCAGCGACAGCGCGAGGGTGCGCCTCATCCCGCGTCTCCCGGCAGCAGCTCGTCGAGCAGGTCCGAGACCACCTTGGGGTTGGCCTGACCCCGCGTCTTCTTCATCACCTGCCCCACGAAGTACGAACGTAGCGCGGTCTTGCCCGCGCGGTACTGCGCCAGCTGCTTGTCGCTGACCGCCAGGACCTCCGTGACGATCGCACGCAGCTTGGCGGGATCGGATACCTGACGGTGGCCGTCACGCTCGGCGATCTCCGCCGGCGGCAGGCCCTCGTCGTAGGCGGCGAAGAACACCTGCTTGGCCGCCCTCTGCGACAACGTGCCGTCTTCGACCAGCCCGATCAGCTCGGCCAGATGCGCCGGCTGCACGCGGCAGTCGGCGAGCGTGCGCTCGTCGGCGCGCAGCTTGGCCAGCAGCTCGATCGTCACCCAGTTCGCCGCCTTCTTGGCCGGCGCGCCCGCGGCGATCGTCGCCTCGAAGTACGCCGCCAGATCGGGCTCCGACGACAGCAGCTCGGCGTCGGCCTCCGAGACCTCGGCCGCCGTCCACTCGGCCCGCAGCTGGGCCGGCAGCGCGGGCTGGCACGCCCGCATCGTCTCGATCCACGCCGCCGGGATCAACAGCGGCGGTAGGTCGGGCTCGGGCAGGTAGCGGTAGTCGGCCGCTTCCTCCTTGGTCCGCATCACCCGGGTCTGGTCGCGGTCGGCGTCGTAGCTCATCGTCGCCATCTGCACCCGACCGCCGGTGTCGAGGATGTCGGCCTGACGCCGGATCTCGGCACCGATCGCCAGCGCGAGGAACCGAAACGAGTTGAGGTTCTTGATCTCGCAGCGCGTGCCGAGCTCGGTCGTGCCCCTGCGACGCAGCGAGACGTTGGCATCGCAGCGCAGCGTGCCCTCTTCCATGTTCGCGTCCGAGATGCCCAGGAACCGAACGATCGATCGCAGCTCCCGAAGGTACGCCGCCGCCTCGGCCCCGGAGCGGATGTCCGGCTCGCTGACGATCTCCAGCAGCGGCGCGCCGGCCCGGTTGAAGTCGAGCAAGCTGACGTCCTCGCCGGGCACGTGCACGTTCTTGCCCGCGTCCTCCTCCATGTGGATCCGGGTCAGGCGCACGCGATGCGGCGGGTCCCCCGGCACCTCCACCATGCCGCCGCGCGCGTACGGCTCGCTGCCTTGCGTCGTCTGGTAGCCCTTGGGCAGGTCCGGATAGAAGTAGTGCTTGCGGGCGAAGCGACTGCGCGTCTGCACGTCGCAGCCCAGCGCGAGCGCGAGCGCCACCGCCGAGCGCACGGCCGCCTCGTTGACCACCGGCAGCGTTCCGGGCAGCCCGAGCGTGAACTCGTCGACGAGCGTGTTGGGCGGGGCCAACCGCTGCAGCTCGCACGCCGAAAACAGCTTGGTCGCCGTCTGAAGTTGGCAGTGCACCTCGAGCCCGATCACGGGCTCCCAGTCGGCCACGCTCACGATTGCACCTGCGTCGGCATTTGTTCGTGCCAGGCGGTCGCGGCCTCGTGCGCCGCCGCCAGCGCCAGGAGCGTGGGCTCACCCAGGCGCGGCGCCAGCAGCTGAAAGCCGATCGGCAGCCGCGGCATCGTCTCGGTGGCCCGGCAAAACCCACCGGGGATCGAGATCGCCGGCAAGCCCGCGAGGTTGGCCCCGATCGTGAACACGTCCGACAGATACATCGCCATCGGGTCGGCCTGCTTTTCGCCGATACGCCAGCCGGCCACCGGCGACGTGGGCGAAGCGATCGCGTCGCACGAGGCGAACGCCGCCGCGTAGTCGCGGGCGATCAACGTGCGGACTTTCTGCGCGCGGCCGTAGTAGCGGGCGAAGCTGCCCTCGCGCAGCACGAACGTGCCGAGCATGATCCGGCGTTTGACCTCGTCGCCGAAGCCGTGCTCGCGCGTCGCTTCGTAGGTCTGTCGCAGCCCGGGTCGGGTCTGCTGCGCGCCGTAGCGCAGCCCGTCGTAGCGCGACAGATTGCTGGCCGCCTCGGCGGTCGCCAGCACGTAGTAGGTCGCGATCGCGTGGGCGAAGTGCGGGAGCGTGATGTCGACGATCTGCGCCCCTGCGTCGCGCAGCACGGCGAGCGAGGTCTCGAAGGCCGCGCGCACGTCGTCGTCGAGCCCGTCGTGGTCGATCACGGAGCGGTCGACCCCGATCCGCGCGCCCGCGATCGTCGCGTCACACGCCGCGACGTAGTCGGGCACCGGCTCGTCCAGACACGTCGAGTCGCGCGGGTCGTGACCGGCGAGCACGCCGAGCACCGCGGCCGCGTCTCGCACATTGCGCGTCAGCGGGCCGGCCTGATCGAGGCTCGAGCCGAACGCGATCATGCCGTAGCGACTGACGCGACCGTAGGTCGGCTTGAGCCCCACGATGCCGCACATGCTCGCCGGCTGTCGGATCGATCCACCCGTGTCGGTGCCGAGCGCGAACGGGACCAGTCGTGCCGCCACGGCGGCCGCCGAGCCGCCCGACGATCCGCCGGGCACGAAGTCGAGCGCCCACGGGTTGCGAACCGGCTCGTCGGGCGTGTTTTCGTTGGACGAGCCCATCGCGAACTCGTCCATCGCACACTTGCCCAGCGAGACCGCGCCGGCTTCGGCGAGGCGCTGCACGTGCGCGCCGTCGTAGGGAGGAATCCAGCCGGCGAGGATGCGCGAGCCGCAGCAGGTCTCGACACCTGCGGTCACGAAGTTGTCCTTGAGCCCGACCGGTACGCCGGCGAGCGGTCCGGGGTCACGACCGGCGGCGACCTCGGCATCGATCGCCGCCGCACGATGACGCGCGCGATCGTCGTCGCGCCGCGACCATGCGTGCAGGCGCGAGGCGACCGCGTCGTTGCGCTCCAGGAACGTCGCAGCGATCTCGGCAGCCGAGCGCGCACCGCTGCGCACCTGGGCCGCGAGCTCGCGTGCCGTCGCGTCGATCACCTGCGACAACCTGTCAGTCCTCCTTGAACTTCGGCACCGCGACGTGCTCCCCTCGGGTGACGGGCGCTTGCGCCAGCACCTGTGCGCGGGTCAGTCGCGATCCCGGGATGTCGGGGCGCAGCGGCGTCGCCACCGGAGCGTCGGGGGCATACTCGGGCACGTCGCGCACGTCGACCTCGGCGAGCTGCTCGATGTAGCCGACGATCTGGCCGATCTGCTTCGCGAATGCGCGGGCCTGCGGGCCGGTCAGCGACAGCCGGGCGAGCGCGGCCAGCTCCTCACATTCCTGCTCGGTGACGTCCGACATCGGGGCGGGCAGGAAGGTATCAGTCCTCGGCGCCCTGGTCGTTCGTACTGTGCACCACCGATCGCAGCGAAGCTCGGAGACCGCGCGCGGGCGGAGTTGGCGCGTAGCCGCCCGTCGCAGAGCGCGCCGCCCCTCGGCAAACGGCGTTGTCGTGACAGTTCGTCCTCGGCAAGGTACGTTGATCGTCGTGCAGGCCCCAAGGCATCGCCCGGGAAGGCAGGGAGGCTACGCCCTGTCCTGCGTCCTGTTTGGCCTGCTGGCCAGCGCCTGCACCGGCGAGATCGACGACGGCCGCACCGACCCCGACACCGAGCGACTCCACCTCGGTCGGGTGCACGTGTTGCTCGAGCCCGGCGACGATCTCGAAGACGGCGAGCCGTCCTCGTTCGAGGTGACCGCTCGCTTCGCCTACGTGCGAGGGTTCGACGAAGACGTCGCGCGCGCGCGCATCGACATGGCCGTGCTCCCGCACGACACGCTGCGCCCCGGCGAGTGTGTGCCGTCGGATCAGCTCGCGGTGCCGAGCGAAGTCGAAGCCGAGGGCGAGGTGCAAGAGCTCATCTTGCTCGATGCCGGCGACCTGCAGGTCAAGATCGGTGGCGAGCAGGTCCGCGTGCCGCTGTCGCTGGTGCCCGACCTGCTGCCGTACATGTCCGGCGTCGAGTACCTGTACTACGGCGACGAGCTGCCCGCGTACGACGGCACGCCCGAGCTGGCGGTGACCGCCAGCGGCTCGGTGACCGACGAGCTTCCACCGTTCCGCGCCGATGCGACGGTGCCGCAGGCGCTCGGCCTCGGGGCGACCCAGGGCGAGCTCGACGCGATCGAGCAGGGCGCGCTGGCCCTGCACTGGCAAGAGGCCGGTAGCCACCTGATCACGTTGCGCATCGTGGGGCTGTCGTCGGGCGAGACGACCGGCGCCGAGCTGACGTGCGTGGTCGAGGACCGCGGTGCCGTGCGACTGGACCTGGCCGATCTGCGCGCGCGGGGCCTGGCTGCCGACGCGAGCACGTTCCGGGTGACCGCGAGCCGGCTGCACACCAGCACGTTCGACGCCGGCGACTTCGCGGGCAGCGAGCTCGTCATCGAGCACCGCGAGACGCTGACGCTGCAGTAGCGGCGGCCTCCTTCGACGACGCGACCGCTTCGCGGCGGTCTCGCGCTTCGTGGTTTGCGCCGGCCCTGCGCAATCGATCCGGCCGCGGCGCACTCTACCGACCCGTGATGCGACGACTCGTGACGTGTGGCGGATTGTTGGGCCTTTTGACCTTCGGCGGCGGCTGTGACCAGACCCAGGCCGCCGCGACCCCGGACGCGGCGCCCGCGACCCCGGCGGCCGCGAAGGATCCCTCCGGGCCGGAGGGCTCGGGCAACGTGGAGTCTCCGGCCGCGGCGCCCGAGGCCGCGGCCGCACCCGACGACGGCGGCGTGGCGGCGGCGACGGCAGGCGCGAGGGAGGCGATCGCCGAAGCCGCGGATGCAGTCGACGGTGCCCGCGATGCGGTGCAGGGGGCTCGCGAGGCGGCTCGTGCCACCGAGGACTTGGGACGCGCCGCCGGTCAGCTCGGGGCGCGTGCGGGCGAGCTGGGCACCGCGGCCGGCGAAGCCGCCGAGGCCGCGGGCGCACGGGCCGAGGCCGCGGCGCAGACCGCCAAAGTTGCGGCCCTCGCCGGCGCCGCCGAGGCGCGGGCGTCGGCCGAAGAGGCGCGACTGGCCGCCGCCAAGGTCCGCAAGGCCGTCGGAGACGTCGAGCCGGAAGACGGTTCGCCGAGCGCGAGCTGCTGGAAGGGCGACTGCGCCAAGGTCTGCAAGAAGGGCGAGGACTGCAGCGCGAGCTGCTCCGGTGGAGGCTGCGCGCACACGTGCGAAGCGGGCGCGGTGTGTCGCTTCACGTGTTCCGGCGGTGGCTGCACGCAGACCTGCGCCGCGGGGGCCGACTGCAAGCTCACGTGCTCCGGTGGCGGCTGCACACGCGCCTGCGCCGACGGAGCCGACTGCACCAAGAGCTGCTCCGGGAAGGGGTGCAACGGGTAGGATCGCGTCCGGTGAGCGAGGACGGCGAAGGCTTCGGCGAGCGCCTCAAGGCGGCCGCGAGCGCGCAGGGCAGCGACGACGTCGAGGCCGACAAGTGGCGCGCCGACGTGGCCGCGCGACTGTTCGGTGCGCCCGCCCGCAAGATCCGGATCGGCCGCTTCGAGGTCGTGCGCCGGGTCGGCGACGGCGCCACGGGCGTGGTCTACGAAGCCCACGATCCTCAGCTCGAGCGTAAGGTCGCGATCAAGCTGCTGCGCCCCGGTGCGACGGTCCCGCTCGACAAGGCCGAGCAATGGCTCGCGCGCGAGGCCAAGACTCTCGCCAAGCTCTCTCACCCGCACGTCGTACCGGTCTACGACGTGGGGACCCACGAGGGTCAGGTCTTCATCGCCCTCGAGTACGTCGCGGGCAGCACGATGCGGCAATGGCTCGAGCAGTCGCCGTCCTGGCCCGAGGTCGTCGACGTCTTCGTGCAGGCCGCCCAGGGGCTGGCCGCCGCGCACGCGGCCGGACTGGTGCACCGCGACTTCAAGCCCGACAACGTGCTCATCGGCGACGACGGTCGCGTGCGCGTGTCCGACTTCGGGATCGCGCGCCGCCTCGACGACGGGACGCGCACCGATGGCGAGCCGCTCGACGACACCTCGTCGGAGAACGTGCGCGACCCGACGACCCACCGAGCCGCGGGCACGCCGAGCTACATGGCGCCGGAGCAGTTCTTGGGGGATCCGGTCGATGCGCGCACGGACCAGTTCGGCTTTTGCGTCGCGCTGCACGAGGCGCTGTACGGCTCGCGTCCCTTTGCGGGGACGACCCGCCAGGCGCTCGCAGCCAACGTGATCGCCGGTCGGCGGCGCACGCCCCAGATCGCCCAACCACCACCGGCGTGGCTGGACAGGGTGGTCGCGCGGGGACTGAGCGTCGACCCGGCGCACCGCTTCGCGTCGATGGATGCGTTGCTGGCTCAGCTGCAGCGTCGTCCCGGCCAGCGACGGCTCGCGATCGGGCTCGCGTTCGCAGCGGGCGTCGGTGCGACGGCGGTGCTGGCGTTGTCGTCGTCGGATCCGGCGGTCGTCCCGTGTGGCGACGCCGAGCAGCGGCTCGCGGTGGTGTGGAACGCCGACCGGGCCGAGGGGATCCGCCGCGCATTCGAGGCGACGGAGCTGTCGTACGCGGCCGACACGGCCACGCGGATCACCCACGCGTTCGACGGCTACGGCACCCAGTGGACGCACGCCTACGCCGGTGCGTGCCGCGGCGTGACCGAGGAAGTCGCCATGCGCCGGGTGCACTGCCTGCAGTCGCGCCTGCTCGAGCTCGATTCGCTCGTGGGCGAGCTGACCACGGCGGACCGCGCGGCCGTCGAGCACGCGATCTCCGGCGCGGCGTCGTTGCTCGACCCTGGCGCGTGCGAGCACGCGGCGGCGCCTCAGTCGCGTCATCCTGCATCCGGCGAAGAGGCCGACGCGTTGCGCGAGCAGATCGCGAGCGCAAAGGCCAAGAAGGACGCCGGACACCCCCGCGAGGCGTTGCCGCTGGCCCGCGACGCGGCCCGACGAGCCCAGGACCTCGGCGATCCCACGCTGTCGGCCGAGGCGTTGCTCGTCGCCGGGCAGACCGAGCGGATGCTCCTGGGCATGATCGCTCGCAACGAGGCGCAGGCGACGATCTACGCCGCCGTGCTCGCGGCCCAGGCCTCCGGGCGCCCGGACATCGAAGCG
Organism: uncultured Pseudomonadota bacterium; assembly: GCA_937896535.1. Taxonomy (GTDB): domain Bacteria; phylum Myxococcota_A; class Polyangia; order Nannocystales; family Nannocystaceae; genus CALBMM01. The sequence goes on along the minus strand of CALBMM010000111.1, from coordinate 1,685 downwards.
CGCGCCATGGTCGAGTACCTCGGCGTCAACGAGAGCATCGGAGAGCTCGACCGCGTGATGGAGTGGGAACCTCGTGTGCGGGACGCGGTCGCGAGGGTGGGCGATCCGCCGGAGCTCGTGGGTCGGATCGAGCACACGCTCGCGCTCGCCAGCTCGTTTCGGGGACACGACGACCTCGCCAAGGCCCACGGCGAGGCCAGCCTCGCGCACTTCATGAAGGGGGGCCCGAGCGCGCAGCGCTTCGCCGCGACGTCACACAACCTGTTGGGCGAGCTCGTCTTCGGGGCGGGTGACTATACCGACGCGCTGCCGCACTACGAGCGCGCGCTCGACATCACGATGGACGCGTTCGGCCCGCGCCACGCATGGGCCGCGAACGCGTACGGAAACATGGCCGAGGTCTATCACTACCTCGGACGATTCCGCGAAGCCGACGACCTGTACCGCCGCTCGTTTCAGATCCGGCTGGAGGTCTACGGGCCCACGTCGATCTGGGTGATCCACTCGATGGCGCACGTGGCCGACACCGCGATGGCGCTCGGCGAGCCCGAGCGCGCGCGCAAGGTCTACACCGAGGCGCTGTCGCAGCGGCAGGCACTGCGGGCGCTCGTCGGCGACAAGCCCGACGACGACGTGATGCTGTCGGTGTTTCGCGACATCCAAGCGTGGGACCAGGATCAGTGGCTGCAGTACGGCCTCGCGTTCGCGTACCTCGAGCTCGGCGAGGTCGAGGCGGCCGAGCGGCACGCGACGGCGATCGCCGAGCCCACGCTGCCCGACGATCGGCACCACCCCGACCTGATCGGTCGCCACGACGTCGTCGGGTGGATTCGACTGGCGCAAGGACGCCACGCGGAAGCGGCGGCGGAGTTTCGTCGGGTCCTGCCGCGATTGCAGGCGCACTACCCGGACGGGCACTACATTCTGGCGTTTCCGTTGGCGGGGCTGGGCCAGGCGCAGCTGGCGATGGGGCAGACCGAGCTCGCCGAGACGTCGCTGCAGGACGCGCTGGCCCACTTGCGCCGCATTCCCCGCGCTTTCCCTCGCCTGTCCGGGGATCTTCGGATCTCCTTGGCACGGGTGAAGGCGGCGCGCGGCGAGCGGGACGCCGCGACCGAGCTGGCTCGCGCCGCGCACGACGACTATCGGCAGGCGTACGACCGACGTCCCGGCGACCTGGACGCCGTGGAGGCTTGGTTGCATGAACACGAGACCGCCGACGCGCTCTGACTTTGCACCCCGCCGACGAACGCCGTAGGATTCCTCACGGGGCTTGTTCCATCCGTGGGCTTGGGCGGTGGTTCACCAACGAACCAGGGGCGACGTGAAGCCGTAACCCTTGTGACGCCATGCAGGGCATGGCAGCAACCCGCCGACCGACGCCGTCATCAGGAGTAGTCATGCGACTTCGTAGCTTTGCGAGTTTGGGTCTCGTCGTGGCCGCCTTCGGGTGCCCGGCGGAGGACGATGGCGGAAACGCCGATGCGGACGGTGGAACGTCTTCGGTGCCGACGACCTCGGCCGACGCGGGCAACGCCGCGCCGACGACGACGGCGATGCCCGGCGGCTCCGGCAGCGGCGACACCACGACCGGCAGCATGCCGGCGACGACGATGGCCGACGACGCGGGCGATTCGCCGCCGGTCTACTTCGACCTCGGCGTGCTTCCCGATGCGCCGATGAAC
>CALBMM010000110.1 GCA_937896535.1 uncultured Pseudomonadota bacterium | reverse complement strand
CGGTGACCGGCACCGACCCGCTCTCCGCGTAGCAGTAGCCCTCGTCCACGCCGGCCCCGGTGCCGAAGGCCACGACACGCTGCAGCGCGGCCAGCGGCGTCCCGATGATCTCCACGTCCCGGACGCGACGACGCACGCCCGTCTCCACGTCGAGCACGTAGACCTCGGCGGGCACGCCCTTGAAGACCTGGAAGTCGTAGGCACCCGTCGACGTCTCGCCCGCGTGAATCCGTTCGATGATCATGGCCTCGGGGCGACCAGCGGCCTTGGCGAGCTCGACGAGACGCGCCAGCAACTGCTCGCGTGACAGCGCATCCTCGGACCGGCCCTCGACGACGAGGTTGGCCATCCGCGACATCGGCATCTCGACGCCGTTGTGGCGACCATGGCCGTTGGAGCGATTGCTGTGGGGCGTCGGCGTGCGGCCGTGCAAGAAGCCCTTGAGCACGCCGTCCTCGATCAGCGTGGCGCGCTGGGCCCGGACCCCTTGGTCGTCGACGCGGTAGCTGCCCCAGTGCGGCCGCCCGTCGTTGTCGAGCGTGGGGTCGTCGTAGACGTCGAGGCCGGCCGGAAGGATGTGCTGGCCGAGCTTGTGCGCGAACGTTCGCGTCTCGCCGCGGGCGACGAGTCGATCGCCCTCGAGCCGATGCCCGAGCGCCTCGTGAAACAGCGTGCTGGCCGCCTGCCCCGAAAGCAGCGCCGGGCCGATGAAGGCGCTCTGCGCCGGGGCTTGCCCGAGCGCCGTCAGCTCGGCGAGCAGGGCGTCGACGAGCGCCGTCATCTGTGCCGCGTCCGGAACGTCCTGCAGCCGGCGCAGGTACTGCTGGCGCGAGCCCTCGGTGTACACGCCGTCGTCGGAAAGGACCCAGCCGGCGACGTCGACCTCGATGTACACGTCGTCGGTGACGACCCGGGTGCCCTCGGTCGAGGCGAGCCAGCGATGGACACGCTCCGCTCGGATCGCCACGGACGGGTCGTGGATCTCGGGATGGTCCAGGAAGCGCTTGGACTGCTCGCGCAGCATCGCTTCCCACTGCGCCCGGGGGAACGGGTCGTGGTGCAGCGGCTCGCGATGCGACAGCGCCGGCTCGCGCGTGAACGCATCGACCTCGTCACGCATGAACTCCGAGACGCGCGCCTTCTTGTGGTCGTAGTAGTCGGCGAGCGCCTCGTCGTACTTGATCTGACCGAGCTTCCACAGCGCGACCTGCAGCGCGGCTTCGTCGAGGTCGTCGGGCGCGTCGGTCCAGTCGGCGCTCTCGCGCTCGTCGGAGCGCTGGTCGAGGCCCGCGTCGAGCACGTTGTCGAAGTCGTGGCTGCCGACCCGCACGTCGCAGTAGATCCGCCCCGTGGTCGACTCCCGAGCACGGGTCAGCGATCCGTAGGCGGCGCGCAACTGCAGCGACTGCACCCGGCGCAGCGCGTAGTGCAGGTAGTACGGCCGGGGGCTGCCCGGGATCCGAAAGCCGTCCATCGACCGGCGCAGCTCGCGGTCCATGACCTCGAGGACCGCGTCAGGCGGGGCATCGGTCGCCGGCGGCTCGACGACTCGGGGCCGGACGGGGGGTCGGAGCCGGTGGCGCGTACGTCGGGGCATGGCAGGACGGAAGGGAGTAGCGACTCCGATCGCGGGCGGCAAGTCCCCCCACGGTCGGCAGCGCCGGACGGTAGCTACTTGGCGTCGGGGCCGGGCGTGCCGTCCGCCTGGCCATTGGCGCGCTCGGCCGCCCGGGCTTCGGCCCGCGCCTTGCTGCGCTTGGCGTCGTCGTCGTACGCCTCGATGATCGCCTGCACGAGCGGGTGCCGCATCACGTCGGCCTTCGTGAACTGACAGACCGCGACGCCGTCGACGTTTTGCAGCACGCGCAATGCGTGGGCCAAGCCGCTGCGCTGGCCCCCCGGCAGGTCGACCTGGGAGGGGTCCCCGGTCACGACCGCTCGGCTGTTGGCGCCGATGCGGGTCAAGAACATCTTCATCTGCTCGCGCGTGGTGTTTTGTGCCTCGTCGAGGATCACGAACGCGTCGTTGAGCGTTCGGCCGCGCATGTATGCCAGCGGCGCGATCTCGATGACCGACTGCTCGACCATCCGCAGCACCTTGTCGGCAGGGAACATGTCGTGAAGGGCGTCGTACAGCGGTCGCAGGTACGGGCTGATCTTCTCTTCGAGCGTGCCCGGCAAAAAGCCCAGTCGCTCGCCCGCCTCGATCGCGGGACGCGACAGGATCACGCGGCGGACTTCCTTGTCCATGAGCGCGCGGGCGGCCGACGCGACGGCCAGGAAGGTCTTGCCGGTACCGGCCGGCCCGACGCCGAACGTCAGCGTGCGACGGCGCAGACACTCGATGTAGCGCTTCTGCGCCAGCGAGCGGGGCATGATGCCCTTGCCGTCGGTGCCGCGCTCGATGACGACGTCCTCGAACACCTCGCGCAGGTCCGCGTCCTTGTCCTGGCGCAGCACTTCGAGGGCCCGCCCCACGTCGTTGGGATGGACGGGGCTACCGGACCGCGCGAGCGCGTACAGTTGTTTGAGCAGCCGCTCGACGAGCGCGCTCTCGGGCCCTTCGATGGTGACCTCGTTGCCGCGCACGTGCAGGCGCGAGCCGGTCTCCTTCTCGAGCGTGGCGAGACCGCCGCCCTTCTTGGACACCGCTTCGAGCATCAGCTGAAGCGGAACGCGGTCGTCGAAAGTGAGCTTGACGGGAGAAGACAAGCGGCCCGAGTACCGGTGAAGGTGGGGCAAGCAAAGCGTGCTAGGGCTTGCCTCGTCATGAAACTAACACGGGGCGAACACGACGCAAACCGCGCTCCGACGGCCGGCGACGAAGCACGGCCGCCGGGCCTCGACGGCCTGCGGCACATCATGGACCGGCTCCTCGCCCCCGATGGCTGCCCCTGGGACCGGGCGCAAACCCTGGCAAGCCTGCGGCCCTTCCTGCTCGAGGAGACCTGCGAGGTCCTCGACGCGATGGACGATCCCGATCCCGCGGCCCACCGCGAGGAGCTCGGTGACCTGCTGTTTCAGATCGTCTTTCAGTCCGCGCTCCGCGAGCGCGAGGGCTCGTTCGATCTCGACGAGGTGATCGCGGGGATCGGCGACAAGCTGCTGCGCCGCCACCCCCACGTCTTCGGCCCCCGGACCGGTGAAGCCCCGTCGCTGGACGACGTCGAACGCATATGGGCCGAGGCCAAAGCGCGCGAAAAGCCTCGCCGCCCGGGGCTCGAGGGGGTGCCCCGCAGCCTGCCCGCCCTGCCCCGCGCCGCCGCGCTCCAGGCGCGAGCCGCCAAGCTCGGGTTCGACTGGCCCGATGTGGAGGGGGCGCTCGACAAGCTGCACGAGGAGCTCGGCGAGCTGCAGGAGGCCCGGGCCAGTGGGGATGCCGCGAGGATCCAAGAGGAGTTCGGGGACCTGCTGTTCGTGGTCGTCCGCATCGCGAGCAAGCTGGGGATCGATGCCGACGCCACGCTCTCGGCCGCCAACGCGAAGTTCGAGCGACGCTTCGGCCAGGTCTTGGCGGCGTGCGCCGCCGAGCAGATCGCCCCCGAGGACGCGGGCTTGGAGCGGCTCGAGGCGATGTGGCAGCGCGCCAAGCGCTCGGCGTCGACGTCCGACCCAAAGTGACGGACGGCGCGCAACGTCACTGGCCGGACGGAGAGTTCGCCCCTAGATTTTTTGTACGGGCCTGGGCCCATTGTCGGCGCGTCGGTCGGCGCGCTCTTACCGCAGCTTGAACCATGAGTGCCGCGCGCGACCCGATGCTCCACGACGAGGCCTACCGCGGTGACGGCGGGGAGATCGCGTTCGCGGGACACGCGCAGCTGGTGCTCGCCGCCGACGCGCTCAACATGGCCCTGCTGACGTTGTCGGGTGAGCTCGACGAGGACCGTGGCGACAAGATTGGACGCGCCGCGCAAGCCCGAGGTTTCCTCGGCGAAGCG
>CALBMM010000109.1 GCA_937896535.1 uncultured Pseudomonadota bacterium | reverse complement strand
GCGATTCCTGCCCCCTTCACCTCGACCATCTGGAGACCCCCCGTCTGGGAAAGGGAGGGTTAGGGAGGGGGGTAGGCGTGGGTTCTTGCGAACTCGCGCGCGCGCACCAAGCTCGCCTCCCCACTCGGTCCCGCCGCCTCGAAGCGCGCCGCCGCCTCCGCCAACCAACCACCAATCTTCTCCGTCTCCCGCCCCAACCCGTGTGCCGCCTCCGCCAAGTGCAGCGCCGCCACCCCGGCCGCATGCTCCGACAACGTCTCGCTCTCCCGCGCCTCGTTCGCCGCCTCCCACGCCAGCTCGTCGTCCCCCGAAAGCAACGCCGCCCCCGCCAACACCCCCGCCGCCATGCCCACTTCCGGATGCCCGCGACCGTACCGCTTCGTCAGCAACGCATGCGCCTGTCGGGCGTACCGCAGCGACTCCTCCGCGCGCTCGATCTGCCGATACGACACGGCCAGATTCCGCAGCACGTTGCCATACGTCTTGTCGTCGTCCCGCCCCAACCGAACCAACGAAGCCGCCGCCGCCTCCAACCGCTCGATCGCCTCCACGTGCTCCCCCGTGTTCGCCAGCGTCGCCGCCAGGTTCACCTCCACCGCGATCGTATCCGGGTGATCGTCCCCCAACGTCAGCCGGTAGATCCGCAGCGCCTCGCGCTCGGCCGCCAACGCCTCGTCCCGCCGGTCCAGCTGCCCCAACGACACCGCCTGGTTCTGCAACGTCTTGGCCACCTGCGGGTGATCATCCCCCAGCGCCCGTCGTGTCCGTCGCTCCGCGTCCTGCTGCAGCGCCAGCGCCCGGCCGTAGTCGCGCCGGCCGTGCGCCACGATCCCCAGGTTCATCAGCGCCAGCGCCAGCTTCGGATGGTCGTCGCCGAGCACCATCCGTCGAATCTCGTACGCCTCCTGGTACGCCGCCTCGGCACCATCGAGGTCTCCCTGGTGCCACCGCGCGACCCCGAGGTTGTTGAGCGAGTTCGCCAGATTCGAGTGCGCCCCACCGTGCAACGTCCGCTCCGCCTCGGCCGCGACCGCGAACGCCTCCGCCGCCGCGTCGTAGTCGCTGCGATTGAGCTCCGCCGATCCCCGCGCATTCGCGAGCCGTCCCGCGTACCGAGCGTCCGGACCCATGTCGCACAAACCCTCCGCCGCCGTGATCTCCGCCAATGCCTCCTCGCTCTTGGCCCATCCATTGGCCGCGTCCGCCCGTGTCGCATGCAGCTCGCACGTCAACGCATCCGGCTCGTCCAAGCGCGCCACCCACGTCTGCGCGTGCCGGCTCCACTGCTCCACCGCATCCCGATCCAGCCGCGACGTCGCCGACTGCACCAACGCGATCGCCGCTTGCGCCGCGAGCAGGGCATCCTGCTCGGCCACCGCGACGTAGAACGCTCGCGACAGCGCGGTCTGGCCGTCTCTTCCACCCGACGCCGAGTCGAGCGAGTGTCCCAGCTGGAAGTCCGCCCGCGCCGCCCAAATCGCCGAGCCCAGCGATTGCGCCACCGCGCGTGCCCGCTCCGCCAGCGACGCCGCGTCCCGGTAGTGCCCCGCTCGCTCACGCGTCCGCGACTGCGCCAACAAGCGCTCGAGCTCCTCGAGCGCCGGGCCTTCCTCTCCTTCGACCACCGGTGCCGTCGCACATGCGGCCGGATCCGACAGCCGTCCCAACATCCTCCCCGCGCGCGAAGCCGTGGCCCGATCCGCATCCACGAGCACCGCCAAGCTCGCGTCCAGTTCGTGCAGCGTGCCGCGTAGACACCGGTGCTGGGCCGCCATCGCCCTGGGATCGTCCAAGCGGCACGCCTGCTCCCATTGCGACTGCCACACGCCGACCCATGCGTCGACCCGCGGCCGGTCGTGTGACCCGAACGCGTCGGCGGCCCCCGGCTCGATCCCCGCCAGGTGCCGCTGCAAGAGGTTCGCGCGATCGGCCGACCACACCTGCGCGGTCACCAACGCCGGGTCGCACGCGCTCGCGGGATTCGAGCCGACGACCACCACCCCCGTCCCGAGCACGACGACGCCCCCCGCGAGCACCCACCGCGCCCGTCCACGCCGGCGTCGACCATCCAGCGCACGCACGAGCGCCGTCATCGAGTCGAAACGGTCTTCGGGCCGCTGCGCGAGCGCCCGCTCGAGAACCGCCCGCACGTGCCGAGGCACCGTATCGCTCGCCCCGCGCCCCGGCACCGGACCCTCGACCGGATGCTCTCCGTACAAGGCCTCGAAGGTCGACACCGCCCACGCGTACTGGTCGGCCCGCGCATCGACCCGCGCGCTCGTTCGTTGCTCGGGTGCCATGTACCGCGGCGTCCCCATTCGCGCGCCCGTTTGCGTCTCGTCGTCACCCTCGGGCGCGACGGTCGTTGCCGACGAACCGCGCCGCCGACCCGCGAGCCCGAAGTCCGTCACGCGCACTCGCTCGACTCGCGCTTGCCCCTGCACGAGCACGTTGGCCGGCTTGAAGTCGCGGTGCACGATCCCCGCGCCGTGGGCCGCGGCGAGCCCACGTGCCGCCTCGGTGAACACGTACAGGATCTCGGCCGCGGGGCGGGGCGCCTCGTCGAGCCAACGTGCGACGTCGGTCCCCTCGACGAGCTCCATCACCACGTACGTCTGCCCGGCCTCCTCGCCCACCCCGAGCACCTGCACCACGTTCGGATCCGACAGCCGCGCCATCGCGCGAGCCTCGGTCCTCAGCCGCCCGGCCGCCGCGGCATCGCCGGCGCGCAGCACCTTGATCGCCACGTCGCGTCGCAACTTGCGATCGCGCGCGCGGTAGACCACGCCCATCCCTCCGCGGCCGATCTCGGTGAGGTTGTCGTAGCGGCCCAGCCGCGTCGTGGCGGTCACGCCGAACATCGACCGTCGCAGCCGCGCCAACAGCTCACGCCCCTCCAGCCCCGCGCCCTGCGGTGGTGTCCCCATCCACGGCTGCACGCTGTCGGACGTGCTCATGACGGGAGGGCTTCGTCGTCGGCGAGAGCGGCGGCCCCGAGCTGGGCCAGCGCATCCTTGAGTGCCGCACGAGCCCGCACGAGTCGGGTCCGCACCGTGTTCGGATTGACCTGCAGTACCTGCCCGATCTGCGGGGCCTTCATCCCCTCCCAGTACGACAGCTCGAGCGCGATCCGGTAGTCCAGTGGAATGCGACGCAGCGCCTCCGCGACCAGCTGCGCTCGCTGCCCCTGCGCGACGACCGACGACGGCGACGCGCCGAGCTCGTGCAGCGACATCTGAGACAGCGCGACCTTCTCACCGACGCGCAGCTCCGCCCGCAGCCGATCGAAGAGTCGGTGACGGGCGACCGAGAACAGGTAGGCCCAAAACGCCTCCGGGTCGCGGATCTTGTCGGGCGCCTCGACGCACGACATCAGCGTCTTCTGGATCAGGTCGTCGATCCCCTCGCTCACCTTCGTGCGAAAGAAGCGATGCAGCGGCTCGAAGCACGCACGCAGCAGGGCGTCGCCGGCGGCGGCGTCCCCGGCCTGCCAGCGCCGCAGCAGCTGTGGCACGTCGTGCATGCCCGGATGATACCGGGTGCGGACGCGAGGGGCTCAGCTCTGGCCCTTGAGCTTGGCCGCACGCCGCACCAAGCTCACGAACTCCCGTCGCATCCCGTCCGGGTCGGAGCCGATCGCGCCCTTGGCCATGCGCAAGGTCTCGCGAAAGCTCGCACTGCCCTTGTCGGGCGAGTCGCGCAGGAGCATCCCGAAGCTGGCCACCGCCGCGGAGAACCGAAAGGCGTCCGAGAGTCCCGACGTCGACTTCGTGCCGACCTCGAAGCTGAGCAACTCGCTGTCGCGGGTGCCGGGTTTCTTGTAGCGGATCTTGACGTTCATCAACCCGCTTGCCGACGCGTCCCGCTTGGGGGTCGCCTCGTCCTGGTACGCCAAGTCGTCGACCTCCGGGGTGAACTCCCCGGCCCCGGCCGGCACGATTTCGTACAGCGCCGTCACGGTATGTCCGGCGCCGATCTCTCCCGCGTCCTTGGCGTCGTCGTTGAAGTCCTCGTCGTCGAGCACGCGGTTGTCGTAGCCGATGAGCCGGTACGCCTCCACGTGCGCGGGGTTGAACTCGACCTGAAGCTTCACGTCGTCGGCGATCGGCACCAGAGTCGCGTTGGCTTGGTCGATGAGCACGCGCTTGGCTTCGCGGTCGCTGTCGATGTACGCGTAGTTGCCGTTGCCGTGGTCGGCGATCTGCTCCATGGCCGACTCGTTGTAGTTGCCCGTGCCGAAGCCGAGCACCGACAGGTAGATCCCCGTCTCGCGCTTCTTGTCGATCAGCCGGATCAGCTCGCCGTCGCTGGAGGGGCCCACGTTGAAGTCGCCGTCGGTCGCGAGGATCACCCGGTTGATCCCGCCCTTGCGCAGGTGCAGCTCCGCGAGATCGTACGCGAGCTCGATCCCGGAGGCTCCGTTGGTCGAGCCCCCCGCCTCCAGCGATGCGAGCGCGCGACGGATCTCTTGCTTGTCGTTGGTCGGCCGCAGCACCACCCCACTCGCCCCCGCGTACACCACGAGTGCGACGGTGTCGTTGCTGCGCAGCGTGTCGGCCATCCGGATCAGCCCGCGCTTGAGCATGGGCAGCTTGTCGGCCGCCGCCATCGAACCCGACACGTCGACGAGGTACACGAGGTTGCGCGGCGGCACCTGGCCGGCGTCCACGTGCTTGCCCTGGATACCGATGTGCACGAGCCGGTGGGTGGGATTCCAAGGGCATCCGCCCACCTCCGTGGTGGTCGAGAACGGAGCGTCCCCCTGCGGCTGCGGGTACGCGTAGTCGAAGTAGTTGACGAGCTCCTCGATGCGCACCGCGTCTGCCGGCGGGAGCAAGCCGTCCTCGAGGAAGCGTCGCGTGTTGGAGTACGACCCCGTGTCGACGTCCACCGAGAACGTCGACAGCGGCTGGTCGGCGACGGCCACGAAGGCACTGTCCGCATTGTGCGCGTAGCGCTCACGCGACAGTCCCTCCTCCCAGCCCGCGCCGTCCGAAAGCCCCATGGGCGAGCGCAACATCGACGGAGTGGCCTTCTTGCAGCCGCCCACCGCGGTCGTCAGCGCCAGCAATCCCAGTGCGATCCTCGTCCGAGTCCCCATCGCGGCCCGGAACGCCGGCGACGGGAATGCCCTTACACCGACCCGGGTATGCTGCGCCCGGTGCTCGACGCGGCCGGACTGCGCAAATCCTACGGCAGCCTCGAGGCGGTCCGGGGCATCGATCTGTCGATCGCGGCCGGCGAGACGTTCGGGCTGCTCGGACCCAACGGAGCCGGCAAGTCGACGACGATCCACATGCTCGTCGGCGCGATCGAGCCCGACGCGGGGCGCGTGACGATCGGCGACGGTGGACGAGCCTCCGACCCAGCGGTGCGTCGGTCCATCGGCATCGCCCCCCAAGCGCTGGCGATCTACGAAGACCTGTCCGCCGAGGAGAATCTGACGTTCTTCGCCAGGCTGTACGGTCTGCGTGGCTCGGAGCTCGAGACGCGCGTGGACTGGGGCCTGATGTTCGCCAGCCTCACCGACCGCCGACGCGACCGCGCCGGCACGTTCTCGGGCGGCATGAAGCGACGTCTCAACCTCGCCTGCGCCGCCGTCCACGACCCGGCCGTCCTGCTGTGCGACGAGCCCACGGTCGGCGTCGACCCCCAGTCCCGCAACCACATCTTCGAGGCGATCGAAAAGCTCGCCGAGGGCGGCTGCACGATCCTCTATACGACCCACTACATGGAAGAAGCCGAGCGACTGTGCGACCGCGTGGGAGTCATGGACGCGGGCACGATGCTCGCCGTCGGTACGGTCGACGAGCTCGTCGCCGAGCACGGTGGGAGCTCACGTGTCTTCGTCGAGCTCACCGCCCCCGTGCCCGACGACGTCGACCTGCCCGGTGAGCGCGACGGGACCGCGCTGGTCATCGACACCGACGACCCGTTCGACGCGATCGCGCAGGTGCAGCGCGCCGGGGTCGGGGTCCAGACGCTGCGGATCGAGCGGCCGGACCTCGAGCGTGTGTTCCTCCATCTCACCGGACGGAGCCTGCGGGACGAATGAGCGTGCTTTGGACTCTCGCGGTCAAGGACCTGCGACTGTTCGTTCGCGACCGACTCGCGCTGTTCTGGTCGCTGGCGTTTCCGCTGATCTTCGGACTGTTCTTCGGCGCGATCTCGGGTGGGGGAGGCCGAGGCAATGCCGCGATGCCGATCCTCGTCGTCGACGAAGCCGACAACGAAGGCTCGCGCGCATTCGTGCAGCGCCTCGAAGCGTCCGAGGCCCTGCAGGTCGAGCGGGCGACCGACCTGCAGATCGCTCGTGCGAAGGTCCGCACCGGCGACAAGGTCGCGTTCGTCCGGATCACGCCCGAGTTCGCCGACGGTGCATTCGCGATGTTCGGCCGCGCTCCCGACGATCCGGCGGTGGTGCAGGTCGGCGTGGACCCGGCGCGCGCCGCCGAGAAGGGCTACCTGCAGGGGCTGATCAACCAGAGCCTGTTTCAGGGGCTGTCGCGCACGTTCTCCGACCCCGCGGCCCTCGACCAACAGTTGGCCACCGCCCGCAAGAGCCTCGCCACGGCGACCGACGCCGAGATGCCCGCGTCGCAGCGCGAGGCCCTCACCACCCTGTTCGACGCCCTCGATGGCCTGCCGGCGGCCACTGCGTCCGGCGACGCCGAAGGCAAGGCCGCCGCCGGGCCGAGCTTCGGTGAGGGCATGATCGAGATGACCGACGTCGCACGCGACACGTCGGGCAAGCCCCGCTCTCCCTTCGAGGTCACGTTCCCCTCCGCGATCTTGTGGGGCCTGGTCGGGTGCGCGACGACGTTCGCCGCCTCGCTCGTGCGCGAGCGAACCGCCGGCACCCTCCTGCGCCTGCACGTGGCGCCGATCCGCCGCGCCCACCTGCTGCTCGGCAAGGGACTCGCATGCTTCCTGGCCGGTCTCGGCGTGACCGTGGTGCTCTTGGCCTTTGGCGTGGCCGCGCTCGGCGTGCGCATCGTCGCCCCCGGCATGCTCGCGGCCGGCGTCGTCATGACGGCCGTCGCGTTCAGCGGCTTGATGATGCTGCTGTCGGTGATCGGCCGCACCGAGGCCGCCGTGGCCGGCGGCAGCTGGGTCTTCATCATGCCGCTGGCGATGATCGGCGGCGGCATGATCCCGCTGATCTCGATGCCGAAGTGGATGCTGACGGCGAGCTACGTCAGCCCGTTCCGGTGGGGAATCCTGGCCATCGAAGGCGGGGTCTGGCGCGACTTCTCGGTCACCGAGGCCGCGCTGCCCTGGGTCGTGCTCGCCGTGATCGCCGCGGGTGCCTTCGCGGCCGGAGCGACGATCTTCTCGCGACGCGGCTGAGACCACGGCTGGAGTCTCAGTGCGCGTCACCGCGCGCCCCTCGTGGGTGGCTGGTGGCTGGCGCGAATCGTTGAGACCGCGGTGCAACGTCTCGCAACGAGACGCGTGCGGACGGCCGCCATTGGCCCGTTCTCGGCCGTTTCAGGGACGCGGGCCGGTGGCACGAGGCTTGCTCAATGAGCCCCCGTGTCCCGCGTACTCGCGCTCGCCGGTGCCTGCGCCGTCGTCCTGACCATGGCCGCGTGCGGACGGGGTGCAAGCCACGAGGCGGCCGCCGACATGTCGCAGGCAGAGTGCAACGTGAACGAACCCGTCACCTTCCAACCGTCCCCGGGCGGCTTCCCCGAGGCGACCGCCGAGTACGTCGCCGCGCACTCGTGCGGACTGACCATCGTCGACGTGCGCGAGTACGACGAGCTCGACGACCTCGGCGTGATCGACGGTGCGATCCACGTCCCTCTCGCGCATCTTCGGCACTACGCCCGCCGGTGGAGCGCGGACGAGCCGATCGTGTTCGTGTGCCGGTCGGGGCGGCGGTCGGCCCAGGCCACCGAGCAACTGCGTGAGGCCGGCTTCACCCGTGTCGCCTCGCTGACCGGGGGCATGCTCGCGTGGCGTGACCACGATCTGCCGGTCACCGACCAGCCCGCCGAGTACGCCGACCTCACCCTCGCCCCCCCGGTGCGGCAGAGGCTGACGGTCGACGACGTCCACCAGCACCTCACCGATCGCGACTCGGTGCACTGGACCAAGGCGGCGACCCTGCTGCTGCACGGCACGCAGGCCTGCATCGACGGCCGCGACGCCCACGCGATCGTCGGCACCGCGGGCGGTGACGCCGGCGAGCTCATCGCCGCGCTCGCGACCGCCGAGTCGCTGTCGGGCACGCAGTTCAGCGAGACCGAGATCGCCCAGGTCTTCGACGCCTACCTCGACGCGTTCGGCCACTTCTACCTCCACACCGACGAGGACGCGCTCGACCATGCACTGCAGAAGCTGCAGACCAACGACGCCGGCCTCTCCCTGCCACAGACCCTCGCCGCCAAGCGCAGGTTCCTCCTCGATCCACCCGTGCAGATCCGCCGAGCGCTCGCCGACGCGCTCGTCGACGCCGAAGCCGTCGGGTGCGGGCACCTGCGACTGATGCTGCAGCACGCGCCCGAGTACGGGGTACGAGCCGAGCTCGTCCGCACCGTGATCGAGACGTTCTACGACCGCCTCTGGGCCGGTCACCCGGCGCCGGAGCTCGTCGTGCTCGAGGGTGGGCACGCCGAGTCGGCCGTGGTCACGGTCGAGCTCGGCGCCGACGTCCATGCCTTCTCGAAGATTCCTCAGGTGTCACCGCGCATCGACGAGACGGAGCTCTTCGTCGCCCATCCGCAGGTCTCGGCGTTCATTCGCAAGGAGAACGCCGCGTTCTTGCTGCAGCAAGTTCCGCTGCTGCGCGCCGAAGACGTGACGGAGGCGGCGTTCATCGCCGACCTCGACCAACGCGCCCAACGCCAGCTGACCACGACGGTCGGCTACCTCGCCCCGGATCTGCCGCGTTTCGTCGCGCGGTTCGATCAGGGCCAACTGCACGTACGCGGACCCGAGCCGGCCGCCGCCCCATCCCAGGAGCAACCCACCCCGTGACCGAGTTCACTCCCCTCGCCTCCACCATCGGCGGCGTCCTCATCGGCGTCTCGTCGATCCTCTTGCTCGTCCTCAATGGGCGGATCGCCGGGATCAGCGGGATCGTCGGCGGAATATTCCACCGCGATACCGAAGACCGGTGGTGGCGCGCGTCGTTCCTCGCCGGCTTGGTCGTCGGTGGGATCGCGATGTTCGCCACCATGCCGCAGCAGTTCGCCCCGTCGCCCATGTCGACCATGTGGCTGGTCGTCGCCGGCCTCGCGGTCGGCGTCGGCACCCGCGTCGGCGGGGGCTGCACGAGTGGCCACGGCGTCTGCGGGATGTCCCGCCTGTCTCGCCGCTCCTTCGTCGCCACGATGGTCTTCATGGCCGTCGGGGCGCTCACCGTCTTCGTCACCCAACACACCCCAGGTTGATCATGGGTCGCCAACTCACCGCGTTCCTCGCAGGCGTGCTCTTCGCCGCCGGTCTCGCCGTCGGCGGGATGACCAATCCGAGCAAGGTCATCTCCTTCCTCGACTTCTTCGGCGGCTGGGACCCCTCCCTGGCGTTCGTGATGGGCGGCGCAGTGCTCGTGTACGCACCGCTGTACAGCTTCTCTCGTCGGCTGCGCCGTCCGCTGCTCGAGGAGAAGTTCTTCCTTCCCACCAAGCGCGACATCGATGTCCGTCTCGTCGTCGGCGCAGCGTTGTTCGGCTTCGGTTGGGGTCTGGGCGGCTTCTGCCCCGGCCCCGCCCTGGTCGCGACCGCGTCGCTGGCGTCGAGCGCACTGATCTTCACCTCCGCGATGGTCACCGGCATGGTCGCTTTCGCGGTTTGGGAAGGTCGCCGCACCCCCAAGCAATGACCGGAGACGACGCCATGTGCACCCGAGTCCAGACGCCCGAGCCACGATCGCCGCTCGCCCGACTGTTTCCCTTCTTCCAGTCGATGCGCACGTACGACCGCGCGCACCTCAAGGACGACGCGGCTGCGGGACTGACCACGGCGGTGATGCTGATACCCCAGGGCATGGCCTACGCGATGCTCGCCGGATTGCCGCCGATCGTGGGTCTTTACGCCTCGACCCTCCCGATCCTGGTGTACGCGCTGCTGGGAACGTCGCGCGAGCTCGCGGTGGGCCCGGTGGCCATGGTGTCGCTGATGGTCGCCTCTGCGTTGGGCCCGCTGGCGGTCGCGGGCAGCAGCGAGTACGTCACGCTGGCCTTCGTCCTCGCGCTGCTCGTCGGTGTGGTGCAGGCCCTGATGGGCTTTTTGCGGGCCGGCTTCCTCGTCAACTTCCTCTCGCATCCGGTCGTGAGCGGCTTCACCTCGGCGGCCGCGCTGATCATCGGGTTGAGCCAGCTCAAACACCTGCTCGGAGTGGACCTGCCGCGCAGCCACCACGTGCACGAGCTGCTCATCGGCGCGGTGCAGAGGCTCGGTGACGTGCACCCGACCACGGTCGCGATCGGTATCGGCTCCATCGCCGCGCTCGTGCTGCTCAAGCGGTTTCGGCCCAAGTGGCCGCGCGCCCTCATCGTGGTCGCGGTGACCACCGTGATGGTCTACGCCCTGCGGCTGGACCAAGCGGGTGTCGCGATCGTGGGTGAGGTTCCGGCGGGGCTTCCCCGGCCCACGCTGCCGATCGCCCCATGGTCGGCGGTCCAGGCGCTCATCCCCACCGCGATCGTCATCGCGCTCGTCGGCTTCATGGAGTCGATCTCCGTCGCCAAGGCCCTTGCCCGCCGCCAACGCTACGCCATCGACGCCAACCGGGAGCTCATCGGTCTGGGGATGGCCAACGTGGGCGCGGCGTTCTTCGGCGGCTACCCCGTCACCGGCGGCTTCTCGCGCACGGCCGTCAACGCCCAGGCCGGCGCCCGCTCCGGCATCGCCGGGATGATCACTGCGGCGACGATCGTCGTCACGCTGCTGTTTTTCACCAAGCTCTTCTACTTCCTGCCCAACGCCGTGCTCGCCGCCGTCGTGATGACGGCCGTGTTCGGGCTCGTCGACCTCGCCGAGGTGCGCCACCTGTGGAAGCTCGATCGAGCGGAGCTGGCGTTGCTGGGTCTGACGTTCATCGCCACCCTCAGCGTCGGCATCGAGGCCGGCATCGGTATCGGTGTCGCCGCGTCGCTGCTGTGGTTCACGTTCAAGGCCACGCAGCCCCACAGCGCGATCCTGGGTCGGGTGCCTGGCACCCAGTCGTACCGCAACGTCGATCGCTATCCCGAGGCCCTGCGGGTCGACGGGGTGCTCATCCTGCGGTTCGACGCCAGTTTCTTCTACGGCAACGTCGCCTTCATCAAGGCGACGATCAATCGCGCCCTCGACGGGCGTGCCGACGTCCACGACGTCGTCATCGACGCCGGTGGCATGAACCGGCTCGACTCCTCCGCGCTGTCGGCCCTCGGCGAGATCCTCGACGAGCTCGACGCGCGTGGGATCGGGCTCTCACTGGCCGCGGTCAAGGGACCCGTTCGCGACGCGCTCGCGAAGGCGGGCCTCGACGAACGTCTCGGCGAGCGTGCGCAGTACCTGTCGGTGCACGACGCCGTGACCGCGGCGGCATGAAGCCATGAACGCACTCACGATCCACTTCGCCGCGCTGCTCGCCAACGCGGCGGCGCCAGCGTCCCCGCCATCCGACACCGCGACGACGTCACCTCCGCCCGAGCCCGCCGCCCGCTCCGCGTCGCAGATGCTTCAAGAGGGTTTCTCCATGAAGTCCCGCGACGAGCGACATGTCTTGAAGATCGGGTTCTTGGGTCAGGTGCGCGCCACCGTGCGTGGTTCGGACGGTCAGCCGACGTCCGGCGTCGACGTCCACCTCGCCCGCCCCGTGCTCGAAGGTCACCTGTTCGACGGCCGCGTCGTCGCGCGCCTGATGCCCGAGTTCGCCGGCGGCCCCCCGCGGGTGCTCGACGCATCCGTGGTCGTCACGCCGCACGAGAGCATCGAGATCGAGGCAGGTCAGTTCCGCCCGTGGATCAGCCGCGGGTTCCGGACCGGCCTGCCGGTCCAGGCGCTCGCCGACCGTGGTGCCGTCGTCGGTGCGTTCCGGATCGATCGCGACGTGGGCGTGAGCGTGGGCGGCCATCCGCTCGATGGGCGCTTGGAGTACTACGTGGGTGTGTACAACGGCGACGGGCCCGGCTCGACGCAGGTCCAGCAGTCGCCGCTGGTCACGGCTCGCATCGTGGTCGCGCCCCTGGGCCGCGTCGGGTACGACCAAGCGCCGTACCTGCGCGACTCAGGCAAGCCGGGAATCGCGATCGGCCTCGGTGCCTACACTCGGCGGTACCGCACCGACGCCGCCCATGCCCCCACCGCGACGGCCAAGGCCCCCATCGACACGGTCGACGAGCTCGGCGCCTCGGCGGATCTCGCCGGCCACTGGGGTCGCTTCGCCGTCACCAGTGAGGGCTTTTGGCGCCGCCGCGTCACGTCGCTGGCGACGAGCGATTCCTGGGGCGCCTATGGCCAGGGTAGCGTGCTGCTCGTCCCGCACCGGCTCGACATCGCCGCGCGCGTGGGCAGCATCGTCGTCGACCACGAAGTATCCCTGCCGATCGAAGGTGGCCTGGGAGTCTACCTCGCCGACCACCACGCCAAGATCCAGGCCGTGTACGGCTACACCCACCCGGTGCACCACCACGGCACGCCGGTCCACACCGGGCTGCTCCAAGCGCAGCTGTCGTTTTGAGGCGTTCCGCGACCCGGCTCAGTCGAGCATCTTGAGCTCACGCATCCGTCGCCACAGCGTGGTCCGGCTGATGCCCAAGAGCTCGGCGGCGTGGCTCTTTTGTCCGCGCGCCGACGCCAGCGCCTCGGCGATCCGGGCCTTCTCCTGATCCTCGGGGCTCGAGTGCCCCGACGACGACGGCGGCAGCTCACCGCGCAGCTCGGGCGGAAACTCCTTGGACAGCAGCGTGGGCCCACGGCCGACGGCGAAGGCGTACTCGATCACGTTGCGGAGCTCGCGAATGTTGCCCGGCCACGGATACTTGAGCAGCAGCTCGTAGGCCTCGGCCTCGATGTCGTCGACGAGCCGCGGTCCCACGTCGTTGAACTGCTCGATGAAGTGCCAGGTCAGCGCTTCGACGTCGCCATCGCGTTCCGACAGCGGCGGAATGAACACCGGCACCACCCGGATCCGGTACATGAGGTCCTCGCGAAAGCGTCGCTCCTCCACCTCGCGCCGCAGCGACTTGTTCGTCGCCGTCAGCAGGCGAATGTCGACCGACTGCGGTGCGACGCCACCCACGGGAATGAACGTGCGCTCCTGCAGGACCCGCAGCAGCCGTCCCTGAATGTCCATCGGCAGCTCGGCGACCTCGTCGAGGAACACCGTGCCGCCGTCGGCGAGCGTGAACAGGCCGTCGCGATTGGTCGCCGCACCCGTGAACGCGCCCCGCACGTGACCGAACAGCTCCGAGGCCGCCAGCTCGGGCGTCAGCGTGGCGCAGTTGATCGGCCGAAACGGTTTGTCGGCACGATTGCTGAGCGCATGGATGGCCGACGCGGCCAGCTCCTTGCCGGTGCCGGTCTCGCCGCGCAGCAGCACCGACGCGTCCGTCGCGGCGATCCGCGTCAGCAGCTCGAACAGATCTCGCATCTGCGGCGCCACGGTGACCATGCCGTGGAAGTCCGTCACCTCCAGATCGGGTTTTCGTACGACGTCGCTCACGTGCCCTGTCCCGCAACGCTACCAACGTTGGACGCACGAGCGCGAGCCCCGGCGTCAATGGGTCCGGCAGTGAACCCGGGGGAGTGCCGCAGCGGTCCTCCGTCGGCGCCCGTCCCGTCCTCCCGAGGCGTGAACGGGCAGCGCTCGCAGACGCCGTCACACTGTTCCGTGGCCACGCGCACCGCGTCCCGCAGGGCGGAGAACCATACCTTCTGCGTCGGAAACAGCCACTTGCGGCCGATCGTGTCGGCGATCCCACTGCGCTCGAGCACGGCCATCGCCGGCGGCGTCAGGCCAACCAGGATCAGCCGCCGTCCCTGCGCTTGCAAGGAGGTCGCGACGTCGCCGAGGACGGTCGCGGTCGTCACGTCCAACCCGTTCGTCCGCTTGAGCCGCACGACCAACACGTCGAACGATCGTTTGCGCGTGATGGCCCCGAGCGCGTCGCGGAGCTCGGTGGCCGCCCCGAAGAACAGCGAGCCCTCGACATTGACGATCGCGACACGCTCGCACGGGCGGTCGTCGGGCAGCAGGCCATCGGGTCGCTCCTGCAGGGTGTTCGTCGCGTCCGGCACGAGCTCGACGACGCGCAGCAGCCGGGTCCGCCGCAAGAACAACGCGACCGAGATCCCGACCCCCACGTAGATCGCCTGGTCGAGCGACAGCACCCACGTGCCGATCACCGTGGCCACGAACGCCAGACCGTCGGCCGGCGACGCCCGCACGACCTGGCGGATCCGCGGCACGTCGACCAAGTCGTACGCCACCACGAACATCAGGCCGGCCAGCGAGGCGACCGGCGTGTGATTGAGCAGCGGTCCGAGCGAGAGCAGCACGACGAGCATCATCGCGCCCGTCATGATCCCCGAAAGGCGCGTGCGGGCGCCGACGCGCTCGTTGAGGGCCGATCGCGACAAGCTGCCGCTGACCGGATACCCCCCGAAGAAGGCGGCGGACAGGTTCGACAGCCCCTGCCCGAAGAACTCGGTCGATGCATCGATGTGCTGGCCCGTGCGACCGGCGATCGAGCGTGCCACCGAGCTCGACTCCACCAACGACAGCACGGCGCATGCCACCGCCACGGCCACCAGCTGCGGCGCCAACGTGGGATCGGGGACCGTCAGCGGCGGCAGACCGCCGGAGATCGGCGCGAGATCCGAGACCACCTTCAGCCCCTGTGCCTCCAGCGAGAGGGCCACGTTGGCCAACAGCCCCAGCGTCATCGCCACGATCGCCGAGGGCAGCCGCTTGCCGGTCTTGTGGTTGATCGCGCGGATCAGCACCACGACGCCGACCGTGCCGACCGCGAACACCACCGAGTGCAGGTGCGCGTCCCCGAGGGTCTCGATCCAGCCACCCACGGTCACCCAGATCCGGCCGCGCGCTCCCTCGGTCGCGGTCGCGTTGTACAGCTGGCCGATCCCGATCAGCACCCCCGCGCCGGTGATGTAGCCGAGCACCACCGCGCTCGAGATGAAGTCGACGAGCGCGCCGAGCCGCAGCACCCCCGCGAACGCCTGGATCAAGCCGACCATCAGCGCCAACGTCAGCGCGATCGTCATCGGGTCCGCCCCCAGGCCGGCCGCCACGGCGCCGCCGACGAGCAGGCTCAACGCGTTGGTCGGTCCGGACACCACGTGCGACGAGCTGCGAAACACCGCCGAAACGATCGTGGGGATCGTCGCTGCGTACAGCCCGGCGGCGGGAGGCAAGCCCGCGATCGTCGCGTACGCCAGACCCTGCGGAACCGCCAAGAACAACACCGTCGCCGCGGCGATCAAGTCCGCCGGCAGGTCCGCCCTGCGGTAGGGCACCCACGGCGGCAATGGAAGCAGGTTGCGCACCACAGTCCCCGCTGTCCGAGCAAGATCGAGGCCACCGTCGACCACGCCGGAATTCGCCCTTTCGCGTCACGTGGCGCGAAACACCGTGGAACGTCATGAAACACCCTGGGACGTCTCCTCCCGCTGCGTGGCCGAATACGTCGTTTCGATCCCTGGCACGTGAATTGCTCCGTTATTGCCTCCGCGGGCGTGCGCCTGCGGATCGAGGACCAGTGAACTACGGCTTTGTCATCGACAACCGCAAGTGCATCGGCTGCCACGCATGCTCGACGGCGTGCAAGAGCGAGAACGAGGTCCCGCTCGGCGTCAGTCGAACGTGGGTCAAGTACGTCGAGCGTGGTGCGTATCCCGACGTGCGCCGCACGTTCCAGGTCACGCGCTGCAACCACTGCGAGAACCCGCCGTGCGTGAGGATCTGCCCCGTCACCGCGATGTACCAGCGCGACGACGGCATCGTGGAGTTCGACCCCGACGTGTGCATCGGCTGCAAGGCCTGCATGCAAGCGTGTCCCTACGACGCGATCCACATCGACCCGAATCGGGGCACGGCCGCCAAGTGCCACTACTGTGCGCACCGCGTCGACGTGGGCCTCGAGCCGGCCTGCGCGGTGGTCTGCCCCACGCACGCCATCATCGCCGGTGACCTCGACGACCCGCAGTCCGAGATCGCCAAGACCGTGGCCCAGTTCCGCACCACGGTCCGCAAGCCCGAGCAGGGCACGCGTCCGAAGGTCCTGTACATCGAGGGCGAAGACGTCGCGATGCATCCGACGGCCGCAGCGACGCCCAAGCAGATGATCTTCTCCGACGTGGTCGGCGAGCACGACAGCAAGCCCAAGCGGCGTCTGCCCGTCCTCTCCAACGACGCGCGCCACGACCCGCCGTTGCGCCGCGGCGCCGCGCAGGGCGAGCCCGCCGGCGGCCCGATTCGCAGCGCCGGCACGATCGCCGAGCACATGGTGCAGGTCGCCTACAACGCGCAGCACAAGATCCCCTGGCACTGGCCGGTTCCCGCCTACTTGGTGACCAAGGGCATCGCCACGGGCATCTTCCTGTTCTTCACCCTCGGTCTGGCGTTGAACCTGTTCAGCTACGACGCCACGATGTGGACGTGGGCCGGCGCGTTGTCGGTCGTCGCCGCGTTGGTGACCACCGCCCTGCTCGTGTACGACCTCGAGCGACCCGAGCGCTTTCTGTCGATTCTGCTGCGGCCGCAGTGGCGCAGCTGGCTGACACGCGGCGCCTTCTTGCTCGTGGGCTTTTCGATGGTGTCGACCGCCTGGGTGGGCCTGGCCGCCGTCCAGATGCTGGGGTGGGTCGGACCGCAGCCGGGTCTGGTGACCGCCCTGACCTGGACGACGATGCCGTTGGCCTTCGGCGCCGCCGTGTACACGGCCTTCTTGTTCGCGCAGGCCGAAGGTCGCGACCTCTGGCAGAGCCCGCTGCTGCCCATCCACCTCATCGTGCAGGCACTGATGATGGGCGCGGGCTCGGTGCTGCTCGTCGGCGCCCTGACCGGCTTGGGGCCGGCGCTGATGGCAACGGCCAAGGTCACCTTCGCCGCGACCCTGGTCATCGACCTGCTGATGCTGCTGCTCGGTGAGTTCGGGGTCGCCCACGCCTCCGAGGTCGCGGTGCGAGCCGCCCACGAGATCCGCTCCGGCCGCTACCGCAACAGCTTCTGGTGGGGCGTGATCGCAGCCGGCCACGTGCTTCCGCTGGCCCTTCTGTGGCCCAGCTCCGCCCCGCTGGCCGCCGGCGCCGTCATCGTCGCCACGGTCGGTCTGTACCTGTACGAGTACGCCTTCGTCATGGCACCCCAGGAGGTTCCGAACTCATGAGCGACCTCGCATCCCGCGTAGCGAACTTCCTCGGCAAGATGATCGGCCGGGGCGACGAGAGCCCCGTCATCGGCAAGACGGAGACCAACGCCGGCGGCGAGGCACTGCCGACCTTCAGCGAGACCACGGTCCCGCCGGAGCGGCTGACGCACGTCGTCCACCCCGATGGCCGCATGTCGACGTATCCCCCGCCGGAGGTCTGGGACCACTGGCGCGAGTGGGACTCCAAGGCGTGGCCCCGCAAGGTCGCCCGCAACTACACGCTGGTCCCGACGATCTGCTTCAACTGCGAGAGCGCCTGCGGCTTGCTCGCCTACGTGGACAAGACGACTTACGAGATCAAGAAGTTCGAGGGCAATCCGGTGCACCCGGGCAGCCGCGGTCGCAACTGCGCCAAGGGTCCCGCCACCCACAACCAGATCTACGACCCGGAGCGGATCCTGTACCCGCTCAAGCGTGTCGGCGAGCGTGGCGAGGGCAAGTGGAAGCGCGTGAGCTGGGACGAGGTCCTCGAAGACGTCGGCGCCCGCATGCGCGAGAGCCGAAAGCGTCGTCGCGACGGCATCATGTATCACGTCGGTCGACCCGGCGAAGACCACTACACCAACCGGTGCATCACCGCGTGGGGCGTCGACGGGCACAACAGCCACACCAACATCTGCTCGGCGGGCGCCCGCGCCGGCTATACGTTCTGGGCCGGCATCGACCGCCCCAGCCCCGACCACGCCAACGCCCGCGCGATCTTGCTGATCTCGAGCCACCTGGAGACCGGCCACTACTTCAACCCGCACGCGCAGCGGATCATCGAGGGCAAGCTCGACGGCGCCAAGCTCGTCACCATGGATCCGCGGCTGTCGAACACGGCCTCGCGATCGGACGTCTGGCTGCCCACGTGGCCGGGATCGGAGTCGACGATCCTGCTCGCGATCGCCAGCTATCTCATCCGGCGACGCACCTACAACCGAGAGTTCGTGCGGCGCTGGGTCGACTGGGAGACGTTCATGAAGTGGGCGCCCAAGACCCCCGACATGCCCGAGCTCCCCGTCGGGGACGGCACGTTCGAGGACTTCGAGCGCTGCCTGGAGACCCTGTACGGCCAGTTCACGTTCGAGCGCGCCGCCGAGGAGTCGCAGGTGCCGATCGAGCGCATCGTGGAGACGGCCAAGATCGTCGAGGACGCCGGGGATCGGCTCGCGGCCCACACGTGGCGCTCGGCGTCGATCGGCAACCTCGGCGGCTGGCAGGTCGCCCGCTGCCTGTTCTTCCTCAACGTGCTCACGGGCTCGGTCGGCACGCGCGGCGGCACGGGCCTCAACGCCTGGAACAAGTTCGTGCCCAAGCCGTTCAAGCAGCCGCCGCCGTTCAACGCGTGGAACGAGCTGCAGCTGCCGCACGAGTGGCCGCTGGCGTTCTTCGAGATGAGCTTTCTGCTCCCACACTTCCTCGAGGAGGAGCGCGGCGAGATCGACGTGTACTTCACCCGCGTCTACAACCCGATGTGGATCAACCCCGACGGGTTCATGTGGCTGCAGGCGCTGCAGGACGAAAAGAAGATCAAGTTCCACGTCGCACTCACGCCCACGTGGAACGAATCCGCCTGGTTCGCCGACTACGTGCTGCCCATGGGTCACGCCGGCGAGCGCCACGACGTGATGAGCCAGGAGACCCACGCCGGCCAGTGGATCGGCTTTCGCCAGCCGGTGCGCCGCGTCGCGATGGAACGCGCGGGCAAGAAGGTGCAGTTCACCTACGAGGCCAATCCAGGTGAAGTCTGGGAAGAAAACGAGTTCTGGGTGGAGGTGTCCGGTCGAATGGACCCCGACGGCTCGCTCGGCGTGCGGCAATGGTTCGAGAGCAACGAGCGCCCCGGGGAGCTGGTGACCCAGGACGAGTACTGGGGCTGGATCTTCGATCACAGCGTGCCGGGCCTACCCGAAGCCGCCGCCGCCGAAGACCTGACCCCGCTGCAGTACATGCGCAAGTACGGCTGCTTCGAGGTCAAGGCCGAGAACTACCTGCCCTACGAGCAGCTCGTCTCCGAGGGCGGCGTGGAGATCGACGGCGTGCGCCGCAAGGGCTTCGAGACGCCGTCGGGCAAGCTCGAGCTGTACTCGGAGACGCTCAAGGACTGGGGTTGGCCCGAGATCGAGTACGTGCTGCCGTGGACGCTCCAGAGCCACGTGCACCCCGATCACATCGCCCGCGACAAGGGCGAGATGCTGCTGCTGCCCAACTTCCGGCTGCCCACGCTCATCCACACACGATCGGCCAACGCCAAGTGGCTGTACGAGATCAGCCACAACAACCCGGTGTGGATGCACGTGAGCGACGCCCAGCGCCTCGGCGTCGAATCCGGTGACCTCGTGCGGGTGGAGACCGAGATCGGCTTCTTCATCGACAAGGTCTGGGTCACCGAGGGCATCAAGCCCGGCATCATCGCGATGAGCCACCATCTGGGCCGCTGGCGTCTGCAGGAGAGCTCCGGCGGCAGCCCCGGCATGACCGCGCTGGCCAAGCTCGAAGAGGACGGCGACGAGCACCGTCTGCACATCGTCAAGGGCGGCAGCGCCTGGAAGACGTTCGACCCCGACACGTCGCGGATCTGGTGGAAGGACGTGGGCGTGCACCAAAACCTCACCCACGGCGTGCATCCCGACCCCATCAGCGGGGCGCACTGCTGGCTGCAGCGTGCCGTCAACGTGCGCAAGGCCGCGGCGGGCGAACGCCACGGCGACGTACAGGTCGACACCCGCAAGTCGATGGCGGTGTACCGCAAGTGGCTGGCGATGACCCGCAGCGCGATGGACCACAGCCCCGACGGCACACGTCGGCCGTACTGGCTCAAGCGCCCCCTCAAGCCGGTCAAGGAGGCCTACCGTCTCCCGAACCTGCGCGACGACGAGGAGCAGGCCTCGTGACCCAAGCCCGCGCCCGCGCCTACGGACTGCTGTCGCGACTGTTGCTGTCGGGCGGCGACATCGATCCGGACATGGCCGCCCACTTCGTCGACGGCGAGGTCGATCCCGAAGACGCGGCCACGCGCTACGTGGCGACGTTCGACCTCGGCGTGCCGCCCTACGCCAGCACGTTCTTGGCCGAAGACGGCCGCGTGGGCGGCGAGCGCACGACGCGGATCGCCGACGAGATCGCGCGCGACGGCTTCCTGCCGATCACCGACGAGGTCGCCGCGTGTCATCTCGGCGTGCTGCTCGGGCACATGTACGCGCTCGTCGCCACCGGACGCGACGGGCGAGCGCGGGAGTTCGCCCGCGACCACATCGCCAGCTGGATCACGCCGCTGGCCTCGGCGGTCGCCGCGATCGACGACGGGCTGTGGTCCGCGGTGGTGGCGATGGTTGCCGATCTGTCGCTCGACGACGCCACGAACGCCCCCGACGGCGACGGCCCGGCCGACCAGCCGCCCCCGCATCCGTTGCTCGACGACGCCTCGGGGTTGCGCGACGTCGCGGAGTTTCTCGCCAAGCCTGCCCGCTGTGGCCTGTTTCTGACCGACGCCGAGTGCGCCCGCATCGGACGCGCGTACGACCTGCCGCGTGGGTTCGGCCATCGGCGCGCGCGCATCGAAACGCAGCTGGGCTCGGCGGCGGAGTACGGACGCGTGGGTGACCTCGCGACCGCCTGGCTCGAGCTCGTCGACCGTCGCGACGCCGCGCTGCGCGAGACCGAAGACGACGCGCCGTCGCTGAGGCGACTGCAGTCCGCCTGGCGCGCCCGCCTGCAGACCACGCGCGAGATGCTCGAGACCCTCCGCGAAGGGGCACGCCGCGCGATGACGCAGCAGGCCGCCGGCTGACCGGGTGCAGACCGTTCGCACGCTCACCTCTTTGCGCGGCGACGTAACGTCTCATTACCCGGATTGCGGGGCCGTTGGGGCCGGCTCGCGCAAGTGGTTGATCGTGCTCGGGTCGTCTCCGTGCACGGGCCGTGCAACCTGGGTTGGTCGATCATGTCACGCCATCTTCCACCCGTCGCGGCCGCCACCACGTTCGACCTCGCAGCCCATCATCGGTCCGCGGCCCGGACCGTCGAGCTGGACTCGGTCTCCTCGATCGTCGTCGCGATGCTGGCCGCGCTCGATGTGACGCCGCTGCACGGCATGGGTCCGGACGTGGGCTCGGCCACGACGGCCCACGCCGCCCTGTGCGTGCAGCGAGGGTTCGAGCGAATTCGCAACCTGCTGACGGTCACCGAGCTCGTGCAGATCGACGAGACGCTCGGTGCCGCCATCTCCCTCGCGGAGCTGCGCGGCGAGCTGATGCCCTGGGGCGTCGGTTGCGTACTCGCCGACGATGACACCCGACGGGTCGATGACGCTCCCGTCAGCCGCCGGGCGTGGCGCGTGGTTCG
This sequence comes from uncultured Pseudomonadota bacterium, assembly GCA_937896535.1. Lineage (GTDB taxonomy): Bacteria > Myxococcota_A > Polyangia > Nannocystales > Nannocystaceae > CALBMM01. Next base: position 63,360 of record CALBMM010000109.1, on the reverse strand, counting down.
GATGCACGCCGTCGAGGCCGTGCTCGCGATCTGCCTGCACGAGCCCGATTGCGCCGATCTCGTCCCCCTCGTCGTCGAGGAGCTCGAAGCGGCCGGCGAGCCGTGGCGCGTCGGGGTCCTGGTCGCTCGGGCGCTGCTGACCAAGCTCGACGCGCCCAGTCGTCGCTACGGCCGTGGGTACCTGCTGTACATCCAGACGATGCTGGAGGTGGCCGTCGACGGACCCGCGGCCGACAGCATGATGGAGGGCAACCGTCAGGCACTCGCGCACATCCACGCGAAGGTTCGCATGCTCGCCGAGGCGCCAGGCGTCACCGCCTATCTCGATCCCCAGCAGATCGAGGCGCTCCACGAGCAGACCCGCACGATCTTGCAGCTGGTGCTGTGCACCGAGGCCACCCGGGGCGCACGACAGGCGCCGTACTACGGCTGACGTGTCGCGCGTCGACGCGTCGGCGGGTGCACGTACGACTCCAGCCGCAGCGCCGTCACGCCGTCGTCGTCCGGAGGACCGATCGGCACCAAGCGTCGGAACACCCCCTCGGCGTCGGGATCGAGCTCGCGACCATCGTCGGGGACCAATGCGAACGCCTCCCCGAGCACGCGGCGGAACGCAAATCGCCCGCGCACGTCCGTGAGCACCTGCCGGCCGTCGACGTCGACGTCGCCGCCACGCACGGGGAGCAGGTGGACACGCACGCCCGACAAGGGCCGGCCTTGTCGGTCGACCACGCGTCCCCGGACCTCCCTCGGCCGGGGCGCGAGATCGGCATCGGACACGGGTGGCGAGCCGGCGCCCCGTCGACCACGTGCGTCGCTGTCCAGTACCCGGGCGACGGCGTGCTCGCTGCCGTCGGCGACGATCTGCGAGCGAGACCACCACCACGAGGGCGTCGGTCCGGCCGCGCGGGCTTGCCGGCCCAACCGCACGGATCCGTCGGCCCGCGCATCGAGAAACAGCGACGTGCAGTCCGGACGCGACGCGTACGCGTACGCGCCCGCGCTGACGCCGTCGACGCGAAAGCGTCCGTCCGCCGCGACCTCGCACCGGATCCAAAGGGGCCAGCGGGCCCGCGCCGCGACCGACGACAACCAGACGTACCGAACCCCGCCGCCGTCGACCCTGCCTCGCAGTGCCGTCGAGGGCGCCAGCTCCACCCGTCCGGTCTCGAGCGCGCGCTCGAGCGCCACGACCACCCCGGCGCGGCCCGTCTTCCACGCCACCACCCACGCGTACGGGGCGGAGGTCGTTCGCGCCAAGGTCACCTCCCCGGACTCGTCGCTGCGCAGAGGCGCGTCGACGGTGCCACACACGTCTTCGAAGGCGGTGGTGCAGACCAGCACCCCGACGTCGGGCAACGCGTGCCCGGACTCGTCGACGAAACGGATCGTGCTCACATTCGCCGTCCCCGCAGTTGCGAGGACCTACGACGCGCCAGCCCCACCACGCGTCGACAGGCCTGGGCCGAGCAGTCGTGCTCGATCGCGACGAGCATGCCGTCGTCGACGATCGCCACGGCGGGCACCCGCACGATCCCGTACCACTCGGCCTCCTCGCGGCCTTGCTGCACGTCGATGAGCTCGGGCTTGCGGCCGCCCGGCCATGCGGCCGACTTCACGCGCGCCAGCGAAGCCTCGTCCGGCACCCCTTGGGCCGAGTCGAAGAACACCAGGATGCGCAGCCCACCGCGCGTGAGATCTTCGGCGTTCACATGCGCCCCTGCAGCATCCCGTTCCAGTACATGCTCGGCAGCCCGTGGAGCTTGAGCGCCCACATGCTGTAGCGCTCCTGCGCCTGGTCGAACGGGAAGGACTCCATGATCTCCCCGCCGTAGCCGAACTCGGCGAGCATCACCTTGCCGTAGCCGGTCACGAGCGGACACGAGGCGTAGCCGTCGTACTTGGCCGCCAGCGGCTTGCCGTCCCGCAGCGCGAGGAGGTTGGCCGTGGTCACCGGCGCCTCCTTGCGGATCGCGGCGCCGGTCTTCGAGGTCGGCAGGCTGCTGCAATCGCCCAGCGAGAACACGTTCGGGTATTTGACGTGCTGCGTGGTGTGCTGGTCGACGTCGACCCATCCGCTCGCGGCCGCCAACGGACTCTTCTTGATCACGTCGGGCGCCGACTGCGGCGGGGTCACGTGCAGCATCTCGTACTTGATCGCCGTCTGCTTGCCTTCGTCGGTCTCGAAGATCGCTTCCTTCTTCTCGGGACGAACGGCGACGAGGTTGTGCTTGAAGTGACACTCGATGTCGCGGTCGGCGACGATTTGCTCGAGCGCCGTGCGGTACTTCGGAACGCCGAAGATCGCCGGCGTGGCGCAGCCGTAGATCACCTTCGACTTGCCGCGCACGCCCTGGCGTCGGAACGCATGCTCGGCCAGGTACATGATCTTCTGCGGCGCACCGGCGCACTTGATGGGGGTGTTGGGGAAGGTGAAGACCGCGTTGCCTCCCTTGAACCCGCGGATCGTCTCCCACGTGTACGGCACGGTGTCGTAGCCGTAGTTGCTGCACACGCCGCCCTTGCCCAGCGCGTCGGACAGGCCTTCGACCTTGTCCCAGTCCAGCTGGATCCCCAGTGCGACGACCAGCTGCTCGTACGCGTAGACCTCGCCCTTGGCCGTCTTGATCGCGTTGTCGTCGGGCGCGAAGGAGGCGACGCGATCCTCGATCCACGTCGCGCCACGCGGGATGACGGACTCGGTGGTGCGCCGAGAAGACTCGCGGTCGACGACGCCCGCCCCCACCAGGGTCCAGATCGGCTGGTAGTAGTGATACGCCGACGGCTCGACGATGCCGACCTTCAGTCCCGGCTGCTCGGCGAGCAATTGCGCGGCCACGGTGATGCCGGCCGTTCCGCCGCCGACGATCAAGACTTCGAAATTCGCGCTCATGATGGGTGCCTTTGTCCTTCGAGGTTGCTCGTCGAGGTGTGGGTGAGGGCCGCGTCGTGGTGGCGTCGTCGCCGACCCAGCGACTTGGCCAGCGCCAGTGCGAAACCGAGAGCGGCACGCACGTCGTCGTCCTTGAGCTCGCGCAGCAGCGCGAACACCCCCTTGGGGGCCGGGGGTGCGCCCTCCGACTCCTGCAGCGCCACGACGAGATCGGTGCCCAGCGTCGACAGCCGCGGTACGAGGCCATCGAGCTCGATGCCCTTGGCCTCGGCGGACGTCGCGAGGGCGTCGAGCGTGTCCGAGAGCGTGGCCACGGCCTGCGGAGCCTTCTGCACGAGCTCGAGCAGTCCCTCGAGCTGCACGAGCACCTTCGGGTCGGTGAGGCGATCGAGCAGCTTGGCGGCCGCGTCGACCCGCGAGCTCACGTCGTGGTCACGGGCGAACGCGTCGAGCGTGTCGGCTGCGGTCGCGATGACGTGCGGCGCCTGCACGGCCGCGGTCTCCATCCACGCCGTGCGCGCGTCGAGTGCCGCGAGCCGAGCTTCGATGCGGGCGAGTGGATCGGTCTGCCGGTTCGCCACCGAGGGCGGCCGCATCGTGTCGGGCGGATTGACGGAGGCCATCGCCCCGAGGAGAGCAAGGGCCGTTCCAATCCGGACGGGCGTCCAAACCGGCGAAATTCGAGGTTGGCGGGCCATCGGCCGTGAGATGCCCCCCACCTCGCCCCTCGGGCGTTTCAAGCCGGTGCAACGCTCGTTTCACGGCGTGCGAGGCCATGCGGCCGCACGAGTCCGAGCAACGGTCGCGCACGACGCTCCCTTCGGTCAGGCGAGCTTGCGCGTGGACGCGACGGAGGCATCGGGCTCGGCGACCGACGCGGGCAGCAGCTCGATCTTCTGCGTGTCCACCTCGGGCCGAAACGCATTGATCGGGATCTTGAGATAGCGAAGCTCGTTGGCGGACGCATCGGGCAGCTTGCCCGCGTCGACGTTGACCTGAAGGCTGTGAAACAGCAGCTTGGGTGCCGACAAGCCGGCGTCGCGCTTGGTCCGAAACCGCACGAACTCTTCGCGGGGTCGATCCACCGGCAGTTGCACGTTGTGGGCCTTCTGGTCGGCGATCGTCGTCTCGAACGCGAGCTGGCGCCCGCCGGGTTGGTAGTCGTGCCCCACGAACACGCGCGTGTCGTCCGGCAGTGCGTACAGCTTGCCGTGGATCGAGTCGTAGAGATCCTCGGCGGAGCCGGCCGGGAAGTCGCAGCGTCCGGTGCCCATGTCGGGCATGAACATCGCGTCGCCGGTGAAGATCGCGTCGTCGAAGCGGTAGGTCACGCACGCCGGCGTGTGCCCGGGCGTGCCGATCACCGAAAACTCCAGGCTCCCGGCCCGTACGAGCTGCCCGTCGTCGTACAGGTGGTCGAACTGTCGCCCGTCGGTGGGGAAGTCCTTGGGCAGGTCGAAGATCTCCTTGAAGGTCTGCTGCACCACCGTGATGCGTCGACCGATGCCGGTCTCGGCGCCGGGGAAGCGTTGCTTGAGCTCCTGGGAGCCGGAGAGATGATCGGCGTGCGCGTGCGTCTCGAGGATCAGCCGCAGGTGCATGCCGTGGTCGTGCAGGTACTGCGTCACCCGGTCCACGGACGCATGCGAGACCACCGAGCCGGCCGCGTCGTAGTCGAGCACCGGATCGATGACGACCGCGTCGCCGGTCGCGGGATCGCTGACGACGTACGTGAGGGTGTTGGTGGCTTCGTCGTAGAATCCTTCGATCTGCATGGCGACCTCGTGCGCGCGAACGTCTGGCGCGCCGGGACGGACGAGGAGCAAGTTGTGTGCCAGGGCCCGCCGGCCCCTCTTCCCCGCTTTTTCCGGGGTGAGGCCGTCGGGGCGGCGGGACGTTGCAACCGAGGTTGAAACGCCCCAGCGGACGTCGGCGCCCGAAGTGTCAGCGCCCGAAATAGAACTGGATGCCGCCCATCACGGAAGCGCCCGCGTCGTGTCCGAGCGCGTGGATCGGACTCTGCCCGCCCACCTCCACCGAAAACGACATGCGCTCGCTCGCGAACGCTTCGATCCCCATGTGACCTCCGCCGCCGATGCCGAACTGCTTGCCTTCGGACGTGGGCACCGGCCTTCCGCCGACGAACAAGCCGCCTCCGCCGTAGATCCGAACGATGCCACCCATCACCGGGGAGCGGCCGAACAGTTCGAGGCCACCGAAGGTCACGGGGTCCCAGCGCTCGCCGCCGTCGGTCGTCTCCGACACCGAGTGCGCGATCGTGGCTTGCACGCGCGCGCCGACGAACTGACCGACGCGACGACCGAACGGCACGTCGATGTGCAGGCTCTGGCCGAACGCCGAGCCCCACAGGCCCTGACGCAATCCGATCCCGACGCCCCGGGCGCGACGATTGACGCGGAGCGAGTACGCGCGGTCGATGACCGGGGCGACGGGCTCCGGTCCGTGCGGTTCGGACGCAGAGGCGGTCGACGTGGAGTCGCCGACGGCATCCGCGGTGGGGGCGACGGCGAACAAGGGAAGTGCAATCAGCAGCGCGGTGGGCATGCTCCCAACCTGCCCCGTGACGGCCGCAGCACCCAGGCACGCTTGTCATCGCGCGACCCATGACATTCGTCATTTCGTGGTCCGCATCACGGTGGGCGGTGCCCCTGGACCCAGCTATGGTCAATGCGACGTGGCCGACCGCACCTCGCAGCTGCGCCTTCTGCCCAACGATCCGGATCTGGGGCGCTACCCGTACTTGTGGCTGGCCTACCTCGGGTTCGTGTTCATGGGACCGGTGCTGGCGGGGCTGACCGACGACCGCACGGTCTGGATCGCCTCCGTCGCGTCGGTCGTCGTGTTCTTGCCCCTGTACTTCGCCGCGTACTGGGCCGATGGCTGGCGTCGCGTCGGCTACGGGGTCGCGATCTGCTTGCTGGGCACCGCGCTGTCGCCGGTCAGCCCGGGTGCCAACACCTACTTCATCTACGGCGCATACTTCGGCGGCTACGCGACCACGCAGCCGCGGCAGGCGGTGCAGTTCATGCTGCCGTGGATCGCCGCGCTGGGCCTGACGAGCGCGTTCGTGCAGCCCTCGCCGTACTTTTGGATGCCGGCCGCGATCGGCGGGCTCGTGGTGGGCCTGCTCGGCCTCGAGCAGCGTCTGCGCTCGCAACGACACGCCAACCTCGTGATGGCGCGCGCCGAGGTCGAGACGCTCGCCCGGATCGCGGAGCGCGAGCGGATCGCCCGGGACCTTCACGACTTGCTCGGTCAGTCGCTGTCGCTGGTCGCCCTCAAGGTCGAGCTCACCAAGCGCCTCGTCGACCGCGATCCCGCGCGGGCCGCCAAGGAGCTCGCGGAGATCCACGACGTGGCCCGCCAGGCCCTCTCGGAGGTTCGCACCGCCGTGCAGGGCTATCGCGTGGGGGCCGGCGCCGGACTGCACCGCGAGATCGCCAACGCTCGTCGTGCCCTCGAGGCGGCCGGGGTGCAGCTGCAGTGCGACGAGGAGATCGATCGCCTGTCGGCGCGACTGGACCCGGCGCACGAGGCGGTGATCGCCCTCGCCGTGCGCGAGGGCGTGACCAACGTGATCCGCCACGCGGGCGCCACATCGTGCTCGGTCACGCTGGTCGACGACGACGACACCTACGGCGTGGAGATCCGTGACGACGGTCGCGGGGCTCGTCGCGGTCTGGGCAGTGGCCTGGCCGGCATGCGCGAGCGGGTCGAAGCCCTCGGAGGTCGCTTCGAGCTCGACGGCCACGCCGGCACCACGCTGCGCCTGATGTTCCGCGCCGCGCCCGTGGAGGCCGCGTGAGCACGACGATCTCGATCCTGCTCGTCGAGGATCAGGAGATGGTCCGCGCCGCGCTCGCGGCCCTGCTCGAGACCGAGAACGACTTCGCGGTCGTCGGTACCGCCCCCGATGGTCGTGCCGCCTTGGAGTGGCTCGCCGACCACGAGGCCGACGTGCTCGTCACCGACATCGAGATGCCGCAGCTGGACGGACTACAGCTGTGCGCGGCGGCCCGGCGCGCCCGGCCGGACCTGAAGGTGGTCATCCTGACGACCTTCGCGCGGGCGGGCTACTTTCGTCGCGCGATGTCCTCGGGTGCGTCCGCCTACCTGCTCAAGGACGCACCGGCGGCGGCACTCGTCTCGGCGATCCGAGCCTCGATCACGGGTCAGAAGGTGATCGATCCGCAGCTGGCTGCCGAAGCGTGGTCGGATCCGGATCCGCTGACCCACCGCGAGCGTCAGGTGCTGCGCCAGGCCGAGGGCGGCGCGAGCTCGGAGGCGATCGCCGAGGCGCTCGGCTTGTCCGAAGGCACGGTCCGCAACTACCTCAGCTCCGCGATCGGCAAGCTGCAGGTCCGCAATCGAGCCGAGGCCGCCGCGCTCGCGCGCGCCAAGGGCTGGCTGTAGCTGCTAGACCTCGGACGTGTCGCGGCTGGTGAAGCCGTTGGTGCGGTGGGTACCGTCGCAGTACGGCTTGCGCTTGGATCCGCCGCAGCGACACAACTTGGCCCGCGTGACCTTGTCGATCGTGCGTCCCGTGCCGGTGCAGATCTCGAGGTTGCCTTCGACCGCGAGCGGGCCGTCCGGCAGCGGCCGCACCGTCAAGCGGCCGTCGCGAGCGGTGAGCGTGCCGACCGTGGCCGCGGTCGCCGGCTCGCCGCTGGCCTCGAACGCGATGTCGTGGTGCGAGCCGTCGCAGAAGGGCTTGCGCTTGGACGCGCCGCAGCGGCACAGCACCGCCCGAAACCGGTCCGTCGCCCCTTCGATCGCGATCTCGGCGTGCACCGCGTACGGGCCGTTCTCGCGCACGTTCATGACGTTGACCGGTGGGGCGGCCTCGTCGGGCGCCCCGTCCTTGCGCGCGTAGGTGATCGCGCCGGAAGGACAGCGGTGGGCGATCGCGGTCAGCCGCTCGACCGGCACCGCGTCGGGTCGGATCCACGGACCCTGCACGTTGCCCACGAACACCTCGGGCGCACCGAGCACACAGTGGCGCGCGTGGATGCAGCGTTTGGTCTCGAAGCACAAGGTCAGCGCCTCGCCCTCGATCACCTCCACGCCATCGACGATCCGGCGCGGCGGAATGCTCGGGTCGCTCGAGTACTCGAGGTCGCCCTCCACGCGCGCCGCCACGGTTGCGGGCTCGGCCGTCGGCATCGGCGGCGGCGTCGACACGGTGGCCGCGGTCCCCTCGATCCCCCGCGGCAGCTCGCGCAGCTTGGCCGCGATCTTGCCGAGGTCGTCGGCGACCGTGCCCAGAGCTTCGTCGATGTCGACCAACGACCGCGACGCGGCCGCGAGCTCGGTCGTCCGCTCGGCGAGCACGTCCACGGCGGTCGTCGCCGGCGGCACTCGGATCTCCCGCGTGACCGCGAACGACATGCCCGCGCGTCCCGAGCCCCCGTCGTTGGCCGGCAGTCGGGTCAACACCTCGTTGAGGGGCCCGAGGGCGAACATGGTCGAGATGCCGGCATCGAGGAAGCCGGCGCGTGTCGCCGCCGGCACCGGCTCGTACGCGGCGCCGATCAGCCGCAGCATCTGGTTGTACAGCGCGTTGGTCAGGTCGAGCACGGCAGCAGCCCTCGGCTCGGCGATGTGAACCTTGTCGGCCACCGTCGGCGGCTTGCGCTGCACCGGGTTGGCGACGACCGCACGGCCCGGCTCGAAGGACGGATCGGCGGCGAGCAACCGGTCGAGCTCGTCGCGTACCGAGCAGAACTTGCGGTAGTGCGAGTCCTCGGGATCGTCGACGTTGCCCTCGCCCTGCGCGACGATGTTGTCGATCGCCTCGATCGCGCTCGCGAGGTCACGCACCCGCACGAGTCCGGGCAGGTCGACCTCCGGCGGGCCGATCTGCGCCGCGGGGTCGCCGATGAACAGCGCCTCCTCGCCGAGCTGCTCGGCGAGTGCCTGCACCCCGTCGCGGAGGCTGCGATACAGGTGGCCGACCGTGCGGTAGTCCTGTGCCGTCGGCATGATCGTCTGCGTCGTGATCGCCCGGACGTAGTCGTGCCCGTGATCGAAGTCCGTGCCGTCGGGTACGTCCACGCCTTCGGGTCGCTCGAGGAAGACGAAGTGGTCGATCGTGGACTTGGAGAACGGACGCAACTGCACGAGCACGTCGGCGGGGTGGTAGCCGGGGCTGATCGGGAAGTTCGGTCGGGCCATCCGGGGCCGCCCGCCGATCGCCGCCAGCAGGTTGTTGGCGTTGGCGAAGTGGGTCATCTCGTCGACCGCGACGTGCGTGATGACCTGCCGCCACCGCGCCACCGCGGCCGCCTGCGCGGTCGACAGCCCCTCGGCCTCGCCCGACTCGAGCGACCACGCCGCGAACAGGTAGCAGCACATCAGGTTGTGCTCGATCTCGGCGGCCTCGGTCAGCAGCTCCGCGAGCTCTTCGCGGTGTTGGACGATGATGATCGGTTCGTCGGCCATGCGGGTGCGCTCGGTCTTATGTCACGAGTCGACCCCGCGACAACCTCGCCGTTCGGCCGGGTGCGCGCTCGAGACGCCGGTACCGAACGCACTGCGCCTGGCGTTGGACCCGATCGTCGCACCCGCTGGGCGATGCCGCCGAGCCCGCGCGCGAGCTGATCGCCCGGTTGGTGCGGGCCGAGCCGGCGCTGCTCATCGAGCGCCGCAACGGCCCGGCCTACCTGCCGGCCCCTGCTACCTCGACAGGGGCCCACTCACTGACGATCGGAGGGCGCTCAGCCCTGCACGAGCGTCTCGTCGTACTCGGTCTGCCCCGTCTGCGGGTCGATGAACCGAACGTTGACGGCATCGGCTTCCGGGTCGAACAGCAACAGACACGCGCGCGGTTCGAGCACCCCGTAGTCGAACTGCGGGGGATTGAGCGCGGCGGCGATCGGCGGCAGGGGATTGGAGTTGCCGCCGGTCACGGCGATCTCCCAGGTCGACGCCGTCACGCCACCGTCGCCGAGCTCGATGTTGGCGGCGAAGCAGACGTGAAAGTCGCCCGACATGAACCAGACGTTGCGGATCTGGTTGGCGTTGATGAAGTCGAGCAGCTCCTGGCGCTGGACCGGGTAGCCCTCCCAGCGATCGTTGGCGGCCACGTCCCACACCCCCGGCATGTTCGTGATCGGCACCGAGTTGAGGACGATCTTGAAGTGACACGGGCTGTTGAGCAGCCGGTCCTGGAGAAACGCCATCTGCTCGGGGCTGATGTACTGGCCCATCGACGGGCGCCGTTCGTAGCGACAGTCGAGCACGATGAACTCCGCCGTGCGCCCCCACCGAAAGCTGCGCCACAGTCGGTAGTCGGGTCCCCGCGCGTCGATCGGCACCAGCTCGAAGTACGTGTCCATGGCGTTCTGCCGCTTCTGCAGCTGCATCGGGTCCATGGTCTCGCGGTCGAAGTTCGAGTTGTCGTCGATCTCGTGGTCGTCCCACGTCAGGTACATGCCGGCCCGCGCGAACGCCTGCTTGTACCCGTCGGCGGTCATGTACTCGGCCCAGCTGGCCCGGTACTCGGCCACCGTGAACGAGCCGTCGTTGTAGGCCATGTCGCCCAGGTGCAGGAACACGTCGTAGTACTCGTCGGCGGTCAGCGTCAGCGCCGGCCAGTTCAGCGAGCTGCCGCAGCACGCGGTCATCGCCACCGCCAACGGCTCGAGCGCCTCGTCGTCGGGTGCGGTGCGGAACTCCCCGAGGATCGAACGCGCCGCGAAGCTCCCCGGCGCACCGGTGAAGTAGCCGTAGTGGTACCAGGTGCCGGGGCACAATCCCTCCACCGGGACCTTGGCGAAGCCGTCCGCGTTGGGCACGACCTCGATCTCCGCCACCACCGCGACCACACCGTCGGTGTCCGTGGGCTTCCAGACCCGCAGCGTCCGGGGCTGCGCGTCGGCGATGAACACCGCGAGCAGGACCGAAGTCGGTCGCATCTCGCCGGCCATCACCGCGTACGGGAAGTTCGTGTCGTCGAGCAGGATCGACTCGGCGTCGAACCTCTCTTCGAAGAGCACTTCGTCCTCGCACACCGCGGCGCCGCCGGTCGTTTCGTCACCGCCCGTCGACGATCCGTCACCCGACGTGGACCCGATGTCACCGCCGCTGGAATCCACGCCAGTGGTCAGCGCGCCCTCGGTGCCGTCTGCCGTGCCGGTGGATCCGACGTCGGTCTCGGTCCCCGTGCCCGAGCCACCATCGTCACCGCAGCCGAACAACCACGCCGTGGTTCCCGCCGCCATCGAGCCCAGAAAGCGCCTGCGCGCGAATGTCGTCGTCTCGTCGTTGGAAGCCATGTCCCTCACCCCGTCTCCCGGTCGCCCCCGGTGCCGCCCCATTGCTACCGCATTGTCGCAACGGAAAGGTAACGGAGCCCGGTAGAGTGTCGATCGATGCGACGATTGGCGTCGATTCCCCCCCTATTGCCGCGAATCTCCCCGGCGCCCTCGCCGGCCACCCGGGCCACGTCATGACGTCGCTGCCCATCCGATGCACCTGTGGCGAGGTCCACGGCACCCTCGAGGGCGTCGCGGACGGCCGTGTCGGGCTGCGCCTTTCGTGCCTGTGCGTCGACTGCCAGACGTACGCCCACCTGCTCGGCCGCGCCGACGAGATTCTCGACGCGGACGGGGGGACCGACGTCGTCCAGGTGGCGCCCGCCCGGGTACGCATCGACGAGGGTCTGCGGAACCTGCGGTGCACGCGGCTGACCGACAAAGGGCTGTTTCGGTGGAACGCTCGCTGCTGCGACTCGCCGATCGGCAATACGGTGTCCTCGCGTCGCGTGCCGTTCATCGGGGTGTTGACCTCGTGCCTCGATCTCTCGGCCGACGAACGCGATGCGCGGCTGGGTCCGGTCCGCGCCAGCGTCAACCTCCCCGCCGGTCTCGAGCGGCGGCCCGCCAACGCCGGATTCGGCGCGCAGCTGTCGGTCGTGCTCCGCTCGATCGGATTGCTGTCGGGGGCCTACCTGCGCGGCACTCATCGGCCACATCCGTTCTTCGGCGACGACGGCACGCCAATCGTCACGCCCGAAGTGGCCGACGCCGACGAGGTCGCGGCTGCCCGTGCCCGGATCACGCGGTCGGCGTGACCGGCCGACCGCGTTGCGCACTCAGGCCGTGTGCGCGGCCGGCATCACCGGTGCCCGCCGATGGACCGTCGCAGCCGTCGCGACCTCGACGATCTTCCCGCACGCTCGGCACGTGGCCGGCTCGCCGACCTTGCCATGCAGGAACGCGAGCAGGCCCGCACCGCTGAGCGCGACGATCGGCCCGAGCACGAGGATGAACGGGCCGACGAGTCCGATGAACGCGACCTGGGCGACGACGGCCAGCCACGCCAGACCCAGGCCGATGCGCCACAGGGACGAGGGTGCGTGCACCGTGCCGTGCGCGTGGCAGTGGGGGCAGTTCGTGGCGTGGTGGGGACGGCGAGGCTGGGTCATGGCGTCGGCCTATCGATCGATAGGTTCCTTTGGTCTCGTTATGACTATCGATCGATAGTCTTGCAAATCGTCCCCGGGTAAACTTCAATGATCTCCGTGAGCTCGAAGCCCAGCCCGGCGCAGCGTCGCAGCGAGCGCGCAGCCCCCGCGACCCGAACCGCGATCCTCGACGCCGCGCTCGACCTGCTCGCCGAGGAGGGCTACGCCGGCGCCTCACTGCGCAAGGTCGCGGCGCGCGTCGGCATCGCGCAGCCGAGCCTGTACCACCACTTCGCCACCAAGGAAGACCTCGTCGAGCACGTGATCGCGGCCGGCGGTGGCCGAATGTTCGGCGCGCTCGATCCGAGCGCGTTGCCGAAGCGACTCGAAGAGATCCCGCGCGCCATCGTCGACACGGTGCGCACCCTGTACACGAGCGAGGCGCACATCAAGTTCGTGCGCGTCGCGTTCGCGGTCGCGCGACTCAACCCGCGGTTCGAGAACATGATGAAGACGCTCTTCATCGATCAGGCCACGATCGGCATGCGCCTGTTCGTGCAGCCCTTCGTGCGCTCGGGCGAGCTCGCCGAGACGGACGCGGTGCATTTGGTCCGCATGCTCGTCAACGCCGCCGGCCTGCGGATGATGGAGCACCGCGTGCTGTTCGGCCACGACACCGGTGACGACGATCTCGAGAGCTTCCTGTGCTTCGTCGAGGACGCGGGCCTGCGCCTCCTGCAGGCGTACCGCGCCAAGTGAGCGTCAACCCGCGGCGGCGATCTCGACCTCGGCGATCACCGGCACGGTCGACGGCGGGTCGGCCGGGTCGAAGCCGAGGATCCCCGAGAGGGTCATGAGCGCACCGGCCTCGTCGAAGCCCGCGAGCTCTTGCAGCGCCACGACGAGGTCCGGCACCGAGATGGCACCGTCGAGGCGTACCGGCGACTGTAGGGCCCCGGCGGTGATCGTCCCGCTCATCACGACGTCGGTCAGCGCCACGTCGATCGGAGTGCCACCCGAGCCCATCGCGATCGGGATCGACAACGTGACCTCGGTCGTCGTGAACGCCCCCGCCCCGTCGACGGTCGCGGTGGCGGCCGCCACGTCCCCATGCGCGACCACGCCGTCGTCCTCGGCATCGGCCGCGAGCACCAGCGTGCTCGAACCGGCCACCCAGCCCCATTCCAGCGCCGGGAACACGCTGCCGAGCACGCCCTGCGCCAGCGGATCCGACGGCTCGATCAACGTCAGACCCGCCGCCGGCGTGCGGGCGAGCGAGGCCGTGCGCGCCACGCCGCCGATCACCTCGAGCTCGCGACCTTCGGCCACGAGCGAGCCGCCCACGGTCCAGTAGCCCTCCTCGTCGGGCAACGTCAGCGTGTCCGTCGGCGGCTCGATCGTCGCGTCGGCCACGGTGACCTGCCCGCCGAGCCCGGCCAGATCCGGCCACTTCACGTCGAGGTCTTCGCCGGGCGCCGCGATCGCATCGGTCATCACCACGCTCTGCGCCATCCCGAGTGCCTCGCCGTCGAGCACGGCCCGAACCTGTTCGGCGCGGTTGTGCCAGTACGTCAGAAGGTGCGTCTTGGTATGGACGCGGAACGGATACGTCGTGCCGTTGGGTACCGCCGTCTCCGCCGTCAGCCCCCCGCCGTACTCCTGCGCCGCGGGATAGCGGTACTGCGCCTCCCGTCCGGCGATCACGACCTGCGCCGCCGCGAGCACGGCCGCCGCCGCGCCGTAGCTGGCCTCGCCCGCCGCGCCCGGATCGGCATCGCCGGCCAGCTCGGCCCGACGCATCGACACCACCGCGTCGTACAGAAGGCGCGTCTGCTCCGCCCGCAGCCCGTTGATCGCGATCCCGTCGATCACCTCCGACAGCCACGGCTGGCCGGCGTCGGGCACGGCGTCGCGCACCGACTCCAGACGCTCGCGCCAGCCGGTGTACGCCGCCGACGCTTCGGCGAGCGCCGCGAGGTCACTGGCCTCGAAGGCGTCGAGCTCCGCGGCCTCCCAGCCGAGCACTTCGGTGAACGCCACCCGCACCGGCCGGAACTCGAACCCGCTGACGGCCGCGATCTCGTCGGCCTGGTCTTCGCCGGCGAAGTACGCGTACAGGCCCCCGGGTCGGCCGAGCACGTCGGTGCGCTCCAGGAACATCTCGCGCTGGTGCGCCATCAGCTCGGTCAGCACGGTGATCGCCTCGTTGCGCGCATCGCAGCCGGTCTCCCACTGCTCGGGCGCACACAACGGGTCGAAGATCTCGCCGAGGATCTGCTCGACCGTGACGTCGGTCTTGAAGGCCTTGAGGCCCACCGCGTAGTCCTGCTGCCAGTAGCCCCACTCCTGTCCGGAGTTGAACATGCGGTGCTTGTCGAGCGTGCCACCGCGCCCGGTCAGCAGCGGTGCGACCAGATCGATGTCCTGCGCCCGCGTCAGGATGTGCAGCGGCAGGTACACCGGGATCGGGTTGTCGAAGCTCAGCCACCACGAGCCCTCGGGGAACCACCCGAGCGGCCGCCCCTGCGAGGACGCGAGCTGCATCAGGCAGAGCTTGTGGGCGAACGACTGCTGGTTGTAGACGCGCGCCGGTCCCTCGAGCGGGTAGAACATCACCGTGTGCACCTGCACGCCCAACCGCGGATCGGTCTGGAACGCGAGGTCGTAGTAGTCGATGCGGCCCTCGTCGTTGGTGCCGTTGGGGCACCCGAGATCGTCGAAGTTCGGGCTCGGCTGCGAGCCGGTGATGTGGTTGTTGATCTCGACGCGAATGTCGGGCGCGGTCGCCAGCGCCGCTTGGCCGGCCCAGTTGATCCAGTCCACCGTCTCCTGGTCGGGCGTGACGGTGAACTCCGTGGGCCCGAAGTGGATCCCGAACGTGCGGGCGTCGGGCGTGGCGGCGAGCTTGTCGCGCACCAGCGTCTCGATCTGCTCCTTGACCGGCACCGACGAGTCCGGGTCGATCTCCGCGGTCGCGCCTTGCTGCTCGTTGTGCAGGGTGATCCCCGCGCCCCGTGGAAAGCCCAGCAACGTGCGCAGCTCTTCGAGCTCGGCGACCCGACGTGCACGCGACTCCTCGGAGGCGACGCCTCGGCCGGCCCCCTTGAACTCGTTGCCGAAGTTCTTGACGACCCAGTCGTTGACGTGGACGGCCTCGTCGATCGGAAAGTCGCCGTCGGAGAACGCCTCGAGGTGCTCGAGGGGGTGAGATCCGTGGAAGCTCCAGGAGCGCCGGGCGAAATCCGGAACGTAGTCGGCACCGTCGCGATGCAGCGCCGTGGGTCGGGCGGCGCGCGCCCGCAGCGAGCTCAACGCCAGCTCGGGCACGTACTCCTGCTCGGGATGAAAGAACCGCGCGCCGAGCCGCCGCAGCACCTCGTAGCCGGCGTACTGCCGACCGAGCGACGACGTGGCCGCCGTCCACACGAAGGTCGCGCCGCGATCGCCGAGCCGGTTGTGCCAGTCGCCGACCTCCGGCTCGACCTCGAGCGCGAACCCCCACTCGCCGAGCGCAGCGACCCGCGCGTCGGACAACGGCGCGTCGGCCAGCTGCGGCGCATCGAACACGATCACGAGCCCGGCCTGCTCCTTCTTGGCGGCGTCGACCACCGCGTCGTAGCCCTCGTCGGCGGCGATCCGGACGATGCGAGGCGCGGCCCCGGTCATCTGCTCGAGGTACGCCGCCTCGGTCTCGAGGATCCGCTGCCGCAGCGGGTCCTCGTCGTCGAGCGCGACGAGCAGCACGCCGTCGCCGCCCGGATCCGGAGGCGAAGACGTGCCCCCGCCGCATCCGGTCGGGCCGGCCAGCCCGAGCACGCTCCACGCCACCACCACCGAGAACTGGAACCGCCGACCCGCCACCAGGACGCAGCGTAGCAACCCCGTGTCCCGAGGCCGAGGCTCATCGAAGACCCGGTGCGTCCGCAACGCCGACCGATTGGAACTTTCGGGGGGCAGCGTTGTCTGTGCGTGCGTGCCGTACCCGCGTGGCGTGGTCTCGCTGTCGTCCTTGCTCCTGATCGCGTGCACGTCCGCGGGGTCGGCCGAGGCACCGGCCGAGGCACCGGGCCGCGACACCGTGCAGCCGGACGCCCCGCCCGCGGCGACGCCGGATCCCGCCCCCGACGAGGACGTGTGGGCGGCCGTTGGCGGTGACGGCGAGGCGGTCGCGTTGTGCGAGGCGGAGTCGAAGGCACTCGCCGACGCCCGCGCCGAGTACGAAGCGTTGCAGAGTCTCGTCGAAGGGCTGCGCCCGGACGACTCGGCCGAAGCATTCAACGTGCGGGCGAACGAGTTGCTGGGCGGCGAGTGCTTCGCGGTGGCGCGCGTCGACGAGCCGGGGCTGCGCCTGGACCTTCCCTCGGCCGCCGCGGCCAAGGCCTACTGGGAGTCCGGTCTCGACATGTGGTTTCGGACGTACCTGGACCTCGCCGCGGCGGACAACCGCGACGTGTGGCTGCTGCCGAGCCAGCGCGACGTCGTGACGCCACAGACCCACCCCGACGACCCGTTGGCGCCGTGGCTGTGTCCGCAAGATCCCGAGTCGTCGTGCGCCCGGGCCGTGCTCGCGTACGCGGCCCGGGCCGAGCGCTACTTCGAGCTGTGGGCACTGCCGGGCCTCGACGCGTCCGTCGATTGCGAGCCCGCCGCGCGAGAAGGCGGCTACGCCAAGTGGCGCGACTGCGAGCGCGATGGTCTACGTCGCCACGCCGCGCTCGCGCTCGGTGGCGTCGGCCTCGTCGACGAAGGATGGATCGTCGTCGAGGGCCGACGCGGGCACTACGAGTACTGCGACGAGGTCGCGGCCTTCGACCTGTCGACGGGCGCGTACTACCGGTTCGCCGAGTGCGACCATCGCCCCGAGCTCGACGGACTCGCGGACGCCGGTGCGCTCGGCCAGACCGCCGCAGGCGTGCAGGTCGAGACGGGCCGCGTGGATCTCGAGCACCTGCGCGAGTTCGCGTGGGCGACCTTGTCGGCGCAGTACGTGCAACCCGACGTCGTCCGCGACACCGCACTCGGGCGCCAGCTCCCGGCCGACATGGCCGTCACGCGCACCGATGATCGTTCGCTCGGCGGGCTCGGCCTCATCGGCATGGGCAGCAGCGGGCACACGTCCGTGCGCTGGGCGTGGTCGGCCGGCGCGGGCAAACCCGTGGTCTCCGGAGACATGTCCTGGCCCGGCAGCCTCTCCAATCCGGCCGAAGATCACGCGGTACGTCTGCTGTCGATCGCCGAGGGTCGGGCCGCACCCGGTTGTGCGCCCTCGGCACTACCGGACTGGGTCGCCGATGGCCTCGTCGACGAGCCCACCGACGCCGTCCGCGAGGCGATCGCTCGACGAGGCGCTCCAGCCCGCTGCAAGTGAGGTTCAAGCGACGACGTCGTCGCCGCCGCGGTCGCGTAGGACGCTCGCGAGCGTCCGACACAGGTCGACCGTCGTGACGATCCCGGCGAGACGGCCCCCCTTGGTCACGAGCGCCGAGCCGAGCTGCTGGTTGGCCATGGTGTCGGCCACCTCGGCGACGGTCGTCTGAATGTCGACGACGTAGACGTCGCGCTGGCACACCGACCACACCGGGATCCGCACCTCGGACGCGTGGTCCCCCGCAACGGCGATCGACACGTCGATGTCACGGTGGGTGATGATCCCGGCGAGCTGTCCGTCGCGCATGACCGGCAGGTGGCGGATCCCGTACTGGTCCATCAGCGCCCGCGCGGTCCACAGATCCTGCGCCGCATCGACGTGGTGCGGGAACGGGGTCATCACGGTCACGAGGCGTACTGGCATCGACATGGGCATGACTTTCGTCGCCACCGCCCCGATGCGCAACCTTTGCGCCACTCGGGTCCGGTGTCCGTTCCTGCCGCCGAGCCACGCCCGATCATGGCCGATGCACCTGCTAGATTCCCGGCGTGCCCTTTCCGGGACCCTTCTATCGCTGGCGACCACATCCCTGGCACGGGCTCGAGTGTGGGCCCAACCCGCCGCAGCTCGTGCACGGCTACATCGAGCTGACCCCGTTCGATCTGGTCAAGTACGAGATCGACAAGGTGACCGGCTACTTGCGCGTCGATCGTCCGCAGCGCACGTCGTCGCAGCCGCCCGCGCTGTACGGCTTCATCCCGCGCACGTACTGCGGCGACGCGGTCGGCCAGCTCATGGAAGGCACCGCTCGCGGCGACGGCGATCCGCTCGACATTCTGATCCTGTCCGAGCGCACCATCACCCGTGCCGAGGTGATCCTCGATGCGCGGGTGATCGGCGGCCTGCCGATGAACGACGGGGGCGAGGCCGACGACAAGATCATCGCGGTGCTCGACAACGATCCGTTCTACGCCGACGTGCACGACATCGCCGACGTGCCGCCGGTGCTCATCGAGCGTCTGCGTCACTACTTCACGACGTACAAGATGAACTCGGCCAAGGTCAGCATTGCGGAGGCCTACGGCCGCGCGCACGCCCACGCGGTCGTGCGCGCGGCGATGGCCGACTACGCCCTCGAGTTCGGCGAGCAGTAGCCGGACCCGGTCGCCCCCTCAGGCGACCTCGGGGGGCGGCTCGTTGGCCGGCGGGCCGCGCGGCGCATCACGTACGTACGCGCTCCACAGCTCTCGTTCCCAGGTATCTCGCCACCTCGATCGCGCTCGATTGCGCCGTCCGGCGCGCTCGATCGAGGCGACGAGCTCATGATCGGCTCTCGAGTCTCGACGCACTCGTCGTCCGGTCTTGAACACGGGTTCGATCTCCTTTCTTCGGTGCGGAACTCACGAATAGATCCGCCTCGCGAAGGGTCAAGACCCTCCGTGAAAAAAAAACGGCTTAGAACCGACCGCGGATTCCGAGGGTCCGCCAGCCCACCGTCGGCGCCACGGCGGCCCGCTGGCCCTTCGTCGGCCGGCGATCGAGCGCCAGCAGGATCGCGCCGCCGATCAACGCGGCCGAGCCCCCGGCGATCAGGCCGATCCCGATCGGACGCGCACTGCGCTCACGCGTCGGATCGTCGTCCAGCGGCTTCCAGCCCGGCACCGTCAGCCCGATGCCGACGCCGGCCACCACCGCGCCGGTGGCGAGCAAGCCGATCCCCGCCTTGCCCTTGGCGCCGAGCGGTCGACGCGTGCCTTCCTGGGTCGGCGTCGGCGTGTCGGGCGTACCGGCCGGCCCTTCGGTGGGCTCGGTCGCGACCGGCTCTTGGGCGGGCTCGGCGACCGGCGCGGGCTCGACGGTCGCGTCCTCGTCGATGGGCAGCTCCTGCACCAAGGCCGCGATCTCCTTCTCGGCCTTGGCGACGATCTCCGTCTCGGTGCACAGCGAGCACTCGATCGTTCGCTTCGGCACGGTGATCGTGTCGTCCTGCTCCACCCACACCTCGAGCCGGAAGCCGGGGTCCTCCCCGCCGATCTCGAAGACGTCGACGCGAATGAGCGGGTCGTCGGAGCTCTCGGCCGGCAGCACCTCCGCGTCCCGTAGCACGATCGCCCCACGCTCCTCGGTGCGGCGCCGGATGATCGGACCCGCTTCGCCCACTTGGCTCGTGTCGACCGACAGCGTGGCACGACGGGCTCCCTGCGGGGTGGGACCCACCACCATGGCGGTCGACAGCAACGCGGCGAGCCAAGACATGCTGCATCAGCGTCGCATGCCGCCGTCGACCGAACAAGCAAACCGCCCGGTCGGGCGGGTCCGCGCGGTCACTGGGCCGCCTTCTTCTTGCGGCACCAGGCCACGTTCTTGACGATCTCGCCGTCCGTGGACGTTGCGCCCTGCTCGATGCAGCGACGGTAATCACCCGACTCCAGGTATGCTTTGACGCGCAACCGCTTTCGCTCCAGCGCCGACGAAAAGCACGCCGCATGCGTGGTGTAGCGCAGCACGCCACGCCAGTCCTGCAGGTCGCGGGCCTCGAGCGCGCGGGCTCGCGCATTGCCACAGTCGACCGCCGACTCCGGCGCCGGCTCGTCGCGGTTGGGCCCGGGACCTTTCGGTGACGTCGGCGGCGACGCCTCGACGAGCGCGGGCGCCCCCGTCGATCCCCCCTCGTCCGACGTCGTCGTTTCCTCCTCGCGAATCGGTTCCGGATCCGGTGGCGCCCGCACCTCGGGCGCCGGCTCGCCAGGCAGCTCGACGGTATCGACGGCCACCGCGAGCGACGCCCGAGGTTCCGCCACCACCACGTACGCGGCCGCGCCGATCGCCACCACCGCGACCACCCCGGCGACCAACCACGCCCCGCGACGTGGCGCAGCGACCGGTCTCGGTTCGGTGAAGGCACCGCTGACGAGCACCGCGTCGAGCGTGTCGATGACCTCCCGCGCCGATGGCCGCGCGCGAGGCTCCCGCTGCAGGCACGCGTCGACGAGCGCCGCGAGACGGTCCGGGATGTCCACCCGCGTCCCGGCGATCGAAGGCGCCGCAGCGGCGGTCTTCATCGCGAGCACGTCCATCGGCTCCTCGGACTCGAACGGCGGCCGTCCCAGCAGCATCTCGTGCATCAGCACGCCGAGCGCGTAGATGTCGATGCGATCGGTGGGCTCGGCGCCACGAACCTGCTCGGGCGCGAGATACTCCGGGGTTCCGAGGAACCTGCCCGGCGCAGTCATCCTGCGCTCGGCGACCCCGAACGCGATCCCGAAGTCGAGCACCTTGACGATCGTGTCGGTGCCGCGCTCGACGAGCATGACGTTCTCGGCCTTGAGATCGCGATGGATGATCCCCTTGGCGTGCGCGGCCGCCAGCGCCCGTGCGACGTCCCGTGCAATCGTCGCGGCGCGCCGCGGCGGCATGCCTCCGGAGCCGTTGATGTCCTCGTACAGCTCGTGCCCGGCCAGGTGCTCCATCACCAGGTACGGCACCCCGTCCTCGAGGTCACCGGCGTCGAGCACGTCGACGATGTTCGGGTGACCGGCGGCGCTCGCCGCCCGCGCCTCGGACCGAAACCGCGTCACCATCGTGTCGTGGCCGAGCCACTTGCGGGCCAGCACCTTGATCGCGACCGGGCGTCCGACTTCGACGTGCTCGGCGTAGTAGACCGTGCCGATCGCCCCGGCACCGAGACGCTCCCCGATCCGATAGCGACCGGCGACCATCTGGCCCGGCGTCAACGCGTCGTCTTCGGCGTCCAACCGCACCCTGCACGCTACCACGACGGGCCGACGCGCCACATCGAGCGGTCGGCTCCGTGGGGGTTTTCGGACTTGCGTCAGATGTGGCAGCCCATTCCGTCTTCGGTGCACTCGTCGTCGACGGTGCACCCACATGTGCCGGCCGCGACGTCACACGTACCGCTGCCGCCACAGTCGTCGTCGGTACGACAAGGGTCGACGGGCACCTCGCAGTACATCGACCCGTCGTCGGCCACCCCGGTACACGTGCCGTCGCGCCCCAAGAGCATCGCGCAGTCCCCGTCCTCGCGGCAGGGCTCGAAGCAGGTACCGATCCCGGAGATCGGGTGGCACTCCTGGCTGGGATCGAGCAGGTCGATGCACTCGGCGTCTTCGCTACACCCCCCGAATGCACAGAACCCTTCGTCGCACGACCAGTTGTTGGGGTAGTCCTCCGACGGACACCCGAGAGCGCCAAAGGGACAACAGTCCTGGTCTTCGCGGCAGGTCGCGACACAGACCCCAGCGGTCGGCGCGTCCCCCGACGAGCCGGATCCGTCGGTCGCCGCGGTCGTGTCGCCGTCGCTGGTCGCGGACCCTCCCGAGGTGGTGGAGGGATCGTTGGTGGTCGCCGGGTCGTCGGAGGAGGTCGGGCCCGCCCCCATCGTCGTGGCCTCGACCTCGCCCGTCGAGCCCGTGTCCTCCGGCGTACCGTTGGTGGCTTGGCCATCGTCGCCGCACCCGGCGAGCGCAATGCAGACACAAACGAAAGAGAGGGTCTTGGATCGGTTCATGCCCGACGTGCAGTGCAAAGGTCGGGCACGCACGTGTTGTCGGGCAGATAGCGGCGTCGCCCCCGCTGGTGCCGTAACGAAACGATACGTGGACGTTCAGCTCGCGTGCGCGATCGGCTGCTGGCGGATCGGGATCCGCAGCGTCATCGTCGTGCCGCGACCCGGGGCCGAGTCCACCCGCACCGAGCCGCTGTGGGCGCGCACGATGCGATCGACGATCGCGAGCCCCAGGCCGGTCCCGGACTCGCGCCGGGTGAAGAACGGCTCGAACACCCGTGCCTGGTCCTCCTCGCTCATCCCGGGACCACGGTCGACGACGTCGATGCGAACGTCGAGCCCCTCGACCGCGGCCTGGATCTTGACGTCCGCTCCCTCGGGCGAGAAGGCCACGGCGTTCGAGACCAGGTTGTCCAGCGCACGCTGCAATCGGGCGGGATCGGCGACGACCTTGGGCAGCGCCTCCTCGCCCGACACGATCACCCGAACGTTGCGCGCCGCCGCGCTGGCGCCGTGACGACGCGCGACCGCCTCGAGCAGGGCGGCCATGTCCGCCGGAGCGGCATCGAGTGCGATCGGCCGCGCGAAATCGAGGATCTCGCCGAGGAGACCGAGCACACGCTTCGTCTCGTCCGAGGCGATGTCGAGCAACTCCGCGTCCTCGCCGAGCGCCTCGCGGTGGTCGCCCAGGCTCTGCAGCGAGAGCTGAATCGACGACAGTGGGCTACGCAGGTCGTGGCTGAGCGCAGACGCGAACGTGCCGAGCGCGGCGAGACGTTCGCGGTGGGCGAGCTCGGCATACGTGCGATGCAGCTCGAGCCGGAAAGCCAGTAGATCCGCGAAGCGGCGCAGCTGTCCCAGCAACCGCGGTGGCACGTCGCCGCGAACGGACAAGGCCCCGAAAACCATCGCCTCGTAGCGCACCGCCACGACCAATCCGTGTGGATTGCGAACGACCCCCTCGACCACGGCGGCACCGAGCGTCTCGGGATCGATCTGCCGCGCACCGACGAGCACACCGGCCGGTGCCTGGGATGCCCGCAGCAGCTCCAGCTCCACCCCCGGCGCGAGCTCGCGCATCGCCCGGGTCACCCGACGCTCGATCGCGAGGGGATCGGTCAATCGCTCGACGGCCGCGAGCGTCTCGCGGGCCCCCCCGCCTTGGGTCTCGAGCAGCCGCGTCCAGCGTGTCTCGGCTTCGGGGGCCGACGTCTCGACCCGCCGGATCGCAACCGCCAGCGCGACGCCGGCCAGCACCGTGGCCGTGACGCCGGCGACCACCGCGGCGACGGGCGGCGCGGCCGCGAGCCAGGCCGCACCTGCGGCGAGCACACCGACCGGCAGGCTCCACAGCGGCGACCGGTTCACGCCGGCCTCCGGGCAAAAAAGGGCGGGCAAACGACGCTTCCGAGAGCGAATTGGTCGCGCCGCTGCCCGCCCGGCCCCGCTTGTTCCGAAGAGCAAGGCTCGGGCCAAATGCAGTTCTCAAGCGCGGCGCGGCGATCGTCGATCGAGCACGCCACGCGCGTTGACGATCGTAACGATGCGTTACTTCGGACGGCGCCCCGCTCGCGCCCGACCCGCGACGGTAACGTTCGATCACACGGCGCAATTGATCGTCTCTGCGACCGACGGACCGCCGAGCGCGCAACCTCGCAAGATCGTTGTGCCTCGAATCCGGATGAGCTTCGGCCCGTAGCTTGAACTACTCGAAGATCGTCATGACGCAAGTCCCCCAAGGCCATCTTCGATCCGTGACCGTCGTGCCGCTGGTGACCGCCAAGATCCTGCGGCCGGTGGGCGTGTACTTCGTCGTGCACGAAGACGACGACCTGTCGCCCGATCTTGCGCGACTCGTCGACGTCGTTCGCCACATCGGCATCGAGCCCGAGGTCATCTCCTTCACCGACGTCGACCCGGTGCCCTCGCTGCTGGCCGCGACGAAGGCCCAGGAGCTTCCCTGCGCGATCGTGCTGCTGCGCACCGCCAACGTCCGCCCCGAGCTCGCCGACCGGATGACCAGCGAGTTCCTGCGCGAACGCCCGCAACAAGCACGGCTGCAGGTGGCCGAGCTCGGCCCCAGCTACGCCACCATCGTCGACGAGCTCGAGCACACGGTCCACGAGCTCCGCTCGCCGTGGACTGCCCGCGGGCCGCGAGATCTGTTCATCGGCGATGTCTCGGAGATCGAGGCGGAGCTGACGCGACGCGGTCTTGCGGTGCCGGCCACGGTGGCGCCGCCGCAACTGAGCCGGGATGGGCACGTCCCCGCGCCGACCCGTCGGCGAGGCTCGTGGCCGGTGGCCGCGTTCCGGGCTCTGACCGCCCGTCTGCATTGATCGACGCAGGTCCACCCCACCCCACGGGCATCAGGCCCGACGCTCGATCCCGTACTCCTTGATCTTGCGATCGAGGGTAGGTCGCGAGACGCCCAGGATCTCCGCGGTCCTTCGCTTGTGCCAGCCGGTGGCTTCGAGCACGCGCGCGATGTGTTCGGACTCGAGCTGCGCGAGCGACAACGTCTCCGACGATGAAGGCGCCGAAGCGACGCGGCGGACCGGATCGAAGCCCGTGCGTCGCAGAAGCTCGATCGTCGCGAGGCTGCCGGACGCCATCACCGTCATGCGCGACAGCACGTTGCGGAGCTCGCGAACATTGCCGGGCCACGAGTGCTCACCGAGCTTGACCATCACGTCGTCGGGGACCTCGAGCGGACGCATGCCGGCTTCGGCCGCGACCTGCGGGAGCAATGCGCGGACGAGCGCAGGGATGTCGCCGAGTCGCTCTCGCAGTGCCGGCAGCGAGATCTCCACGACGCACAGCCGGTAGTACAGGTCCGAGCGGAAGTGACCTGCTTCGATCTCCGCCTGAAGGTCGCGGTTGGTCGCCGCGACCAACCGTCCTTCGAAGCGGCGCGTTTTCGCCTCGCCGACGCGCTCGAAGGCGCGCTCTTGGATCGCGCGCAGAAGCGCCGCCTGCAGAGAAGGATCGAGCTCACCGACCTCGTCGAGGAAGAGGGTGCCCTTGCCCACGACCTCGAACCGCCCGGCGCGATCGGAGGTCGCTCCGGTGAACGCACCACGCACGTGACCGAACAGCTCCGAGCTGAGCAACTCTCGCGACAGCGTCGCGCAGTTGACCGCGACGAACGGTTCGTCGCGACGATCGCTGGCGGCATGGATCGCACGAGCGACCAGCTCCTTGCCCGAACCGGTCTCGCCGGTGACGAGCACCGTCGCATCGCTGTCGGAGACGTATGCGATCTGCTTGAAGACCGCGTGCATGTTGGGCGACTTGCCGACCAACAGCGAGCCCGACGAAGGGGCACCGTGCGGGTCTCGGACGTCGTTCCGAGCCCGCTTCTCCTCGAGCGCGCGATCGATGAGCTCGCACAACGCCTCGAGGTCGGGCGGCTTGACGAGGTAGTCGTACGCGCCGCGTTGGATCACGTCGACCATGCTGTCGAGGTCGTCGCTGCCGCTGAGCACGATGACCGGGACCCACGGCTTGCGATGTCGGCAACGCTCGAGGATCAACCGGCCGTCACCGTCGGGAAGGTGAAGGTCCAGCAGCACCACATCGGGCGACGCTTGCACGGCAAGGTCTCCTTCGAGCAGTGTCGCGGCCTCGCGGGCATCGATGTCCATCTTGCCGAGCGAGTGCGCGAGCACTCGTCGCAACGAGCGATCGTCTTCGATGATGAGTGCAGTTGTCACTGGGGCACTCACAGAGTAGCGCGCCGCGACAAAAGCGGAAGCGTCCCGTTTTGGAACCTGGTTCGCTTGCTCAGGTGCACGCCAGGAGCGTGCACGTCCCACTGCAGCACTCGGAGTTGCCTCCGCAGGTGGCCAGGTTCGGTTTGCAGCAGTTGGTCCAGTCGTAGGTGCAGTCGTTGCACCGTAGCTCTCCGTCGGGAAACTGTGGCAGCACATCCGCGCACGTCATGCCGTCGAGGTTCTTGCCGTCGCACTGTTCGGGCGCCTCGACCACACCGTCGCCACAAGTGTCCGGGCCTCCGCACTGGCTGACGTTGAGCGTACAGTCTCCGTTGCAGGCGAGGACGCCGTTCCCACCGAAGTCGGCGCACGAGAACTCGCCGAAGTCGGAGCCGTCGCACACTTCGTTGCCCTCGAGGACGCCGTTGCCACACTCCATCGTCGGGGGCGCTTCCGTATCGGAGCCGTCGACCGCGGTGGTGTCGGTGCCGGGATCGAGCGTCGTCATCCCGGTGCCCACCGACGTTGCGTCGTCGCTCGTCCCGGTCGACGACGTCGTGCCGGTGTCGAGCGCAGTCGTTGCACCGACGGCTGGACACTGCGCGGAGTCGACCGGCTGCTCGACACATCCGTCGAACGCCGACGCGCACGGGCTGCAGTACGCAAGCGCGTCGCCGCGCGCGGCACAGGTATCGTCGCGCTGACGGTTCCAGCAATGCGACGCATCGAGTCGCTCGCACCCAGGTCCGAGCAGTGTGATTGCGGTCGCGAGAACGAGCGAAGAACGGCGGAAAGCTCTCGGCATCAACTGGTTCCAGGGGATCGTAGTCGGTGATTGCGTCGCGGCATCCTCGAACGAGAGGGTTTTGCGCTCGCTTCGGCGCGGATTCGCCCTGGACCGGATCCGATCCGATCCATAACATTGTTCAGCACCGTACCCACGGCGCTTCCGTCTCGTCATGCCACACACTGCCGCCCGTGCCGCGACCACCCTCGGCGCCAGTCCCGAGCCTCGGCCGCTCGGCGTCGGGGACGTCGCGGCGGGACGCTATCGCATTATCGAGCGCCTGGGCGAAGGTGCGATGGGCTGCGTCTACGCGTGTGAGCACGTCACCGTCGGGCGCAAGGTCGCCCTCAAGGTGCTCAAGCCCTTTCTCGGCAACGACGACATCGCGCGTCGCTTCCGAACCGAGGCCAAGGCGGCCAGCGCGGCGGGGCACCCCAACATCGTCGACGTCCTCGACGCCGGAGAGCTCGACGACGGTCGGCCCTACATCGCGATGGAGTTCCTCGCGGGACGCACCGTCTTCGACCAGGTGCAACGCAGCGGGCGCCTGCCCCCGCTTCGTGCCGCCGCGATCGCCGGCCGGGTCGCCCGCGCGCTGGCAGCCGCGCACGCGGCCGGGGTGATCCACCGCGACCTGAAGGCCGAAAACGTCATGCTCGCCAGCGACGATCTCGGCCAAGAAGTCGTCAAGGTCGTCGACTTCGGAATCGCGCACGGGATCGCCGATCCGTCCGGCCGTCGCACGCGCGAGGGCTTCGTGATGGGCACGCCCGAGTACATGGCCCCCGAGCAGGCCGCAGGCGACCCCGCCTCGGCGCAGTTCGACATCTACGCGATCGGCGTGCTGATGTACGAAATGGTCACGGGCGTTCCGCCGTTCGTCGCCGACACCGCGATCGAGGTCATCGTCGCGAAGTCGACCCGCGACCCCCCGTCGGTCTCGACCGCGGTGGACCTGCCACGCGACCTCGCCGAGCTCATCGATGCCTGCCTGCATCGCGAGCCCGCCGCTCGGCCGCGGTCGGCCACGGAGATCGCCGACCGACTCGAGGTGATCGTGCAGCACCTGCGCGGGGACGAGCAGCGCGAGACCGTTGCGGCCGGGGCCACCGCGGCCCAGCTTCCCGTGGCGACCCGAACGTGGCTGCCGTGGCTCGTGCTTGCCGCGGCGGGGCTCGTGCTGTCGCTGGCGGGCTGGTGGCGATTCGGACGCTCCCCCTCGGGACACGCCGCCGGCACCGCCGTCGTCGTGGCGCAGGCGCCTGCTTCGATGGTGTCCGATCCGCCGCCGCAACCGGCACCACCCGTCGCCGAGCCGCCGCCGGCTCGCGTGCCTTCGCCGGCACCGAGCGACACCGCCTCGCCCGCCGTCGCCGAGCCGCCCGCGGTCGATCCGCCGGTCGATCCGCCGGTCGCGGGGCCGAAGGCGCGCGCGTCGGTTCCTCGTCCCCCCGTGGTCGACGAGGCGCCGGACGCCGCCGTCGCTTCCGACGACGAACCCGCCATCGACTGCGACGGCGTCGTGGCGGGAGCTCGCGCCGCGCGCCAGCAGCAGAAATGGGCGAAGCTGCTGGCGGCGACCGACAAGAAGTCGTGCTGGGACAAGAGCGAGCGTCGGCGCATGCAGGTGCTCGCGCTCAAGGAGCTCGGGCGCTTCGAAGAGTGCGTCGTGGCGGGCAAGGGTGCGGCCGATCCCGAGACGCAGCGCTGGCAGCAGCTGTGCCGGCGTCGCCTCGAAGGTCGAGCGGTCGCGCCCCTGCCATCGCCGTGACGGCTACGCTTCGGCGACCGGCTCGGTCGTCGCGTCGGCCGCGGCCTTCGTCCGACGCCCCACCATCGCCTCGCGCAGCAGGTCCTTTTGCTTGGCGGCCAGCGTCGCGCGGATGAAGTCGGTGACGTCGAACAGATCGCGGGGCGCGAAGCCGACCTCGGTCAGGTGCTGACGCACGAACATCGTCAGCTCCAGGATGCGTCCGTACTCGCTCGCCGAGGGGACCGAGGGGATCTTGACCGTGGGCATCACGTGCTTGGCCTGCTTGCGCAGCGACGTGGGATGCACCCACGCATGGTCGCTCGGGTGCAGCAGCGCGCGCGCGGCCGTGAGCGCCGGCCAGGTGATCTTGCGGACGTCGTGCCGGGCGAGCGCCCGTCGCAGTCGCGCCATCGTGGCCAGCTCGCCCTCGCGCCGATCGTGCAGGAAGGCGATCCACGCGTTGGCGAGCTCGACGTCGGCGAGCCCGACGCCCTCGAAGATCGAGATCTGCTTCGCGGTCACGAGATCGGTGCGGCTCGACACGTCGACGATCCGCTGCATGACCTCGTGCGGTCGGCCCTGGTCGACGAGCTCGCGGAGGGCGGCTTCGTCGAGCTGCGTCTTCGCGTACTCGATCGCAGCGTCGCGGTGGCGCTTGAGCGCGCGCCCCGAAGGCCGTGCTCGTTTTTCGTGGGTCCAGTCGGCCCCGAAAAAGCCCCCGGAGTACACCTGGTCGAACACGGCGACCTGGTCCTCGAGAGTGGGCAGCGGCACGGCGCCCGCCGACTTCTTGCCGGCCTTGACCTCGCTGGCGCCGATCTCTCCGTTGGCGATCGCGTGCTCGCGCAGCTGCTGGCGTGCGACCGGATCGGGTCGCGCCGCGGGCTGCATCAGGTCGTAGTAGTCCTCGGCGAACACGCGAACTTCACCATCTTCGAACTGGTACCCGCGCTTGTGCTCGCGCTCCCACAACAGCAGGGCGCGACCCCAGCGACTGCAGCGGGTGTGCCTCATCAGCGGACGAGACGACAAAGGGGCGAGAGGTTGCGAGGATGGTGACGTTTGCGACATGGCGACTCCTGGTGAAAAGTTGTGATTTTGGGTGATGGACCGGCCCACGTGCGTCTACCGCCTCGCACGAATGCGGGCGGCGCAGGTAGCTCGTGGGAAAGCCGAGGCGGTTTCGACGCGAGTCGACGTGATCGGCGAACGGGACACGGCGCAAAGCCGCGCCAACCGCCCGCGTGAGCGATCGACCACCTAAGCTCTATGACCGTAGCACGGTAAGTGCTTGCAATCAAGAACTTTTCCGGCGCGCACCGCTACGACGACACCACGAGCTTGTCGACGACGCGCTCGACACCTCGCATCGACATCGCCAGATCGTGCGCACTGCGTTTTTCCGACAGCGACGAAACCCGTCCGCGCAGCACGACCACTTTGCCGAAGACCGTCACCTCGATGTCGGGCGAGGACACCAATGCCTCCAAGCCCGTTGCGATCCGACTCGCGAGTCGTCGG
Source organism: uncultured Pseudomonadota bacterium (assembly GCA_937896535.1). Classification (GTDB taxonomy): domain Bacteria; phylum Myxococcota_A; class Polyangia; order Nannocystales; family Nannocystaceae; genus CALBMM01. Next base: position 33,370 of record CALBMM010000109.1, on the reverse strand, counting down.
GCGGCCGTTGCGGCGTCGTTGGACACGGTCACGAGATTGTCGATCTCGCGGACGCCACGAACGTTGGCCACGATCTCGAGCAAGCGCTGCATCTCGTGATGTCGGTCGACGACACCGGCGAGCGTGACCTTGCCGTCGGCGACCGCGACCGAAAGCGTGTGGGGATCGACCGCCGACACGCTACCGAGCACGCTTCGCACGTTGCGGGCGAGCTCGGCGTCGGGGCGCGGCGGGGCGTCGACTTCGAGCTCGTGCGCGACCACGGCACGTACACCGGGCACATGCTCGAGCATCCGGATCAGGCGATCGCGCATCCACAACGAGGGCACCGCGCCCCGCACGACCGCCGTGCCCCCTCGAACGCCCGCCGTGACGTTCTCGGCCATCTCCGCGGCCAGCTTCAGGCGCGTCCGTACGGCACGGGCCAGCGCTCGATCACCGGCCTCGGCCTTCCTCGGCGGGGAGCCGAGCAGGCTGGCCACCATCGCCGGTAGCGTCAGTGACTCGTACGGCCACTCGAAGACCGCGGTGACGCCGGCTTCGTACAGGCGAGTGGCGCGGCGATTGGAGAAGCCGTCGGGAACGACGGCACACACAGGCAGTGTGGGCGCTCGTTCGCGCACGCGCGTCACGGCGGCGAGCAGCTCCGTTTCCGGGAGCGGGGTCGTCAGCACGACGGCACGCACGCTCGGGGCGAGGGTCTCGAGGGCGGCCTCGAGATCGTCGTGCCGCTTCAGCGACACGTTGAGACCTTCCAGCGAACGCTTCACACCTCGGGCGGTCCGCGAGTCGCCCACGATCGCGACCTGTGGTTTGTCGCGGCGGGCGACTGCGGCCACCGGGCTGCGAGGCATCGGCTTCCGTCGTTTGTTGCGGGAGCGAGCTTGTGCGGTGGCGGCGTCGAACATGCCTGCGGCCTAGACATGACCGACGGCCCGTCAAGCCCCGGCACCGTGCCGCGACCGTCACGCCGCTTCCGACGCCAGGCTCTCCAGCGTGGCACGGGGGACGTCCAGCGTGCGAATCGGAAAGGGGATCGAGATGTCGGCTTCGTCGAACGCTCGCTTGACGGCCTTGATGACCTCCGAGCGTGCGCGAACGAACTGGACCGGCTCGCCCACGTAGTCGACCCAAAAGCGCAGCTGCATGTCGATCGAGCTACCGCCGAAGCTGACGTACAGCACCTCGATCTCGTGGTCGTCGGTGAGCACGGCGTCGACCGAAGCGACCGCCTCGCGAGCGACGCGTTGGGCCTGGTCGAGGTCGGTGTCGTAGGCGACGCCCACCTCGATGTCGATGCGGCGCGAGCCCGCTTGCGTCACGTTGGTCAGCTCGCTCTCGAGGAGCTTTCGGTTGGGCACGATGACGACCTCGCCGGTGAAGCGGCGGATCTGCGTCTCGCGCAGGTCGATCCGCACCACCGTGCCCGTCTCCGCGCCGTACTGGATGACGTCGCCGGGAACGAACGGTTTCTTGGTGGCGAGCAGGACCCCGGAGACCAGGTTGGCCGCCAGATCCTGAAACGCGAAGCCGAGAGCGAGACCGACGACCCCGATACCGGCCAGCAACGACGTGACCGTCTTGTCCAGGTGCAGGATCCCGAGCGCCACGAACAGACCGGCCGTCGTGACCGCCAAGCGCGTCAGTGCCCCGGCGAGGCTGGGCAGCTGCGTCCCACCACCGTCGCGGCTCAAGTGCGCGAGCCCGCGGCACATCGCGCGACCGGCCGCTCGCCCCGCAAACCAGGACAAGACCAGCAGGACGAGCGCGACCGCGAGGTTGGGCAGCATCTCGACCGCGATCTCGGCCCAGCTCACCAGCTTTTCGAAGAGTGCGTCCAAGATCGCAATCGCGAGCATGGGTCAGACTCCGACGGTTCCGAGGACGAGGCCCTGCGCATCGACCGGGGCGGCACCGCGATCGCGGAGCATCCGCTCGACACGAACGCGCGGGAGCACGCTCTCGCGGATCTCGGGGATGTTCGGGCGGTGCGTGGGCGCGACCTGCGGCTCGACGGCGTGACCGGCGATCACGCGACGCAGCGCCTGCAAGGCGTCGGTGGTCGTGAAGATACCGACGACGCGGTTGAGGTCGTCGACGATGGCTGCGCACCCGTAGTGGTTGCGCTCCATCGTGCAGACCACGTCGACCACGGGCATGTCGGGCGGGCAGCGGAACACGCCGCGCGTCGCCGAGGACACGGAAATCTCGTCGATCCGGTCGCCGGTCACCGCGTTGGCGAGCGCGAGGTCGGAGGCATCGAGCAAGCCGATGAGGTGGCCTTCCCGAAGCACGAGGAGGTGGCGAATGTTGTTGGCGAGCATGCGATCGGCGGCATCGGCGAGCGTGAGGTCCTCGTCGATCCCACACGGGTCGAGCGTCATGAAATCGCCGACGGTCGGGGGATTTGACGTTGTCATGCGCTCGGTCTGGGCAAGCAACGACCGAATGCAACCCTGGACGGGACGCGTTGGGCAGCACACGTGCTAGCGCGATTGCGAGGTGTGGCGGCGTGTCTAGGACGTGACAGCGACGGCGCAGGTCCACCGCGACGTCCACCCGATCTTCGGCCGAACCTCCACTTCCCGCGAACCGCGAAAGGAAAGCCCCATGCACTTCAAGAGCTCCGTTTCTCTGTCCGAGTCCACGCGCAACAAGCTCGTCGAGCGACTCAACATCCACCTGGCCAACACGTTGGACCTGCACTCGCAGGTCAAGCAGGCCCACTGGACGATCAAGGGTCCCCAGTTCTTCGCTCGCCACGAGCTGTTCGACGCGGTGGCCGGCCACCTGCGAGAGCACGCCGACACCACGGCCGAGCGCGTCTCCACGCTCGGGGGCTACCCGGAAGGGACGGTCAGGATGACCGCCAAGACGTCGGTGATCGAGCCGTTCGAGACCGGCCACGTCGCCGGTGGTCACCTGCTGCGCAACCTGGTCACCCGCATGTCCAAGCACGCGTCCACGATCCGCGAGATGCTCACCCACGTCGAAGCCGAGGACCCCGTGTCGGCCGACGTGCTGACCGAGCAGCTTCGCGCCATCGAGCTCGACATGTGGTTCTTCGAGAGCCACTTCGTCGAGTAGCTTCGGCGCGCTGCCGGCGGCCTTGCGGTCGGCCGCAGGGCATGCTCAGTTGTCGGCCGCATGGATTTCGTCCGCGACGCTTTCGACGCGCACGTTCTCGTCCAGGTGTTCGGCACGATCGCCCTGCTCGGCGCGCTGATTCTCGCGCGCCGGGCGGTGCTGCTTCGGCTGCGCACCATCGAGCAACCCCTCGAGGTCCGCCAGCGATGGCAGGTCCACCTTCGCAACATCGTCGCCGCGCTGTTTCTCGTCGGCGCCCTCACGATCTGGGCGGACGAGCTGCGCGGCGTCGCGGTGTATCTGCTCGCGGTCGCCGCGGCCTTCGCGATCGCGCTCAAGGAGCTCGTGATGTGCCTGACCGGTGCGCTCCTGCGCAGCGGCGCGGGCGGCCTCGAGCTCGGGGACCGCATCGAGATCAAGGGCATCCGCGGCGACGTGGTCGACATCGGCGCCTTCTCCACGACACTCGTGGAGGTCGGGCCGGGCCACGCCATTCACCAGGCCACGGGCCGCGTCATCGTCCTGCCCAACAGCGTGTTTCTCGGCGAATCGTTCGCCAACGAGTCGCTGACGAAGGAGTACGTGTTCCACACGCTGGTCATCCCGCTCGACCGCGACGTCGACCTCGACGCGACCGAGCATGCACTGCTGGAGGCGACCCATGCCGCCAGCGCCGACTACTACGACGACGCACGCGCTCAGCTCGCGCGAGCCGCGGCGATGCGCAACATCGAGCCGCCTTCGGCGGAGCCTCGCGTCTGGGTGCACGTGGTCGACCCCAAGCGCATCGACCTCAGCCTGCGGTTCTTGGCGCCGGCGCGCGCGCGCGGTCGGATCGAGCAGACGATCTTGCGCCAGTTTCTCCGCGGCTGATCCGCACCGATCCCGCCCGGCCGAGGGTGCTACAGTCCGCCGCCCTCCGCTCGAGCCCGTCATGCGTCACGAAATCCACACCGAGATAGAGGTGTCGGCGTCCGCCCCCCGCGTCTGGCAAGTCCTCACCAACGGCAACGCGCTCGCGAGCTGGAACCCCGTGCTCACCAGGCTCGACGGACCTCTGGAGGTCGGTCGCAAGACGCGGATCGACATCCACACCAATGGGCGTCGGCTGCCGCTGAAGGTGAAGCTGACGATCGTGCGTCCGGACGAGGCGCTGGAGTGGACGGGAGGCATCGCGGGCCTGTTCAAGGCACGACACGGCTTCCGGATCGAGCCGATCGACGACGAGGGCCGCGTGCGGTTCGTGCACTACGAGTACTTCGACGGGGTCGCGGTGGGTCCCCTCAGGCGCCTGCTCGCGTCGCTGGAGAAGGACTACGCGCGCATGAACGAAGCGCTGCGCGATTTCGCCGAGGCCACCGTGGTCGACGGTCGTCGACCGTCGTAGCCGTCCCCGCGCGGTACGTTGCCCGACGTAACGCGTCCGACCGATTGTCCGGTCACGGGCACCTCGGCACGATGAAGAGGTGAGGTGGTTGTACGCGTGGGTGTGGTCGGTCGGCGTTTCGGCCGGGTGCCAGCTCGGCAGCCAGTCACCCGGCGGCGGGTACGAGCTCGCCACCTCCGGCACCACGTCCGGCGACGACGACGTCTCCACCACCGACGCCCCGCTCGAGGACGAGTCCGGCGACGGCGTCGCCGACACCGGCGTGGCCACCACGACCACGGGCCCCTTCGACCCGACGCAGGCAGACACGGGTTCGGACACCGGGGTCGCCAACGACTGCCCGCGGGTGCGCGTCATGGTCAGCGCGGGCAACAACCTCAACGTTCGACCGGATCCCTCGACGAGCGGCGAGCCGGTCGGGTCACTGCCCAACGGCGCGATCGTCGACGTGCTCGGCGAAGAGGTCGGCGAGATCGTCAACGGCGAGGCGCTGTGGTTTCACGTCGGCAACGGAATGCTCGACGGGTGGGTCTCGGCGGTGTACGCCTCGTGCACCCTCGACACGCCGCCGGAGATCTCCGACGACGGCTGGTACGTGCCGCTCGAGTGTGGGATGTCGGCGGTGGTCAGCCAGGGCAACTTCGGCGCGACCAGCCATCAGAACAACTCCGCCTATGCGTTCGACTTCGCGATCGGCCTGGGCACGCCGCTGGTCGCGATGGCGTCGGGCACGGTCACGCACACGTACGACGAGACCGGTCCCGGCGACCCCTGCTACTCGGGCGGTGGCCCCGAGTGCTTCTCGGCCGCCAACTACGTCACGCTCCTGCACGCGGACGGCACGAAGTCGACCTACCGACACCTGCAGCAGGTGCTCGTGTCGGTGGGCGAAGTGGTGTTGGTCGGCCAGACGGTGGGGCTTTCGGGCTCGACCGGCTATTCGACGGGCCGCCACGCTCACGTGATGCGAATGGAGGATTGCGGCGAGGGGCACTGCCCGTCGATCCCGATGTCGTTCTCGGACGTGCCCGGCGACGGCGTGCCCGACACCGGCGAGATGGTCACCTCCGGGAACTGTCCCTGAGCACCGACGAGCTCGGGTAGTCTCGGGTGTGGCTCTCGGGGCGACGCCGGCGTTGCGCGTGTGTCTGGTACGACCGCCGGTCGTCACCGCACCGTGGTCGCTGAGCTACTACGGCGCGGTTCCGGATCTCGGACTGGCGTACGTCGCCGCGGCCGTCCGCGCCGCCGGACACCACGTCACGGTCGTCGACGCGGCCGGCGAGGCCCTCGACCGCATGCGCCCGCTGCCGACCTCGGTGGGCCGCCTCGCGGTCCAGGGACTGACCCACGCCGAGGTGATCGCGCGCATTCCAACGGACGTCGACGTCGTCGGCTTCGCCCACATGTTCCTGCACGAGTGGGACGTGCTGCGCGAGCTCGTGGGCGAGGTCAAGCGTGCACGCCCGCGCGCGCTCACGATCGCCGGAGGCGAGAACGCCACGGCGTACTGGCGACGGATGCTCGGCGAGTGCCCGGCGCTCGACGCCTGCGTGCGGGGCGAGGGCGAAGCCGCGTTTTGCGAGGTGCTCGCGAGGATCGCCGCGGGCCGCGCGATCGACGACGCGCCTTCGTTGGCGCTTCGACGCGACGGCGAGCTCGTCGCCAACCCCCGTTGCGAACGCATCCGCGACCTCGACGCGCAGCCACGACCGGCGTGGGATCTGTTCCCGGTGCGCGAGTACCTGCGCCACGGCATGAGCAGTGGCGTCGATCGAGGCGCGGCGATGCCCGTGCTCACCTCGCGTGGCTGCCCTTACCGTTGCACGTTCTGCTCGTCGCCGCAGATGTGGACCACGCGCTACCGCCGGCGCGATCCCGACGACGTCGTCGACGAGATCGCGGCGCTGCAGTCCACGTACGGGGTACGCAACGTCAACATCAACGACCTGACCTCGCTGCTGACCAAGGCGTGGATTCTCGAGTTCTGCGCGGCCGTGAAGCGTCGCGGGCTCGAGGTGACCTGGCAGCTGCCCTCGGGCACACGCTCGGAGGCCGTCGACGCCGAGGCCGCCGCCGCGATGCACGACGCGGGCTGCCGCAACTTCTGCTACGCCCCGGAGAGCGGATCGCCCGCCGAGCTGGCGAGGATCCAAAAACGCGTCGAGCTCCCGGACCTGCGCGCCTCGCTGCGCGCGGCGATCGACGCCGGCCTCGTCACCGAGGCGAGCATCATCCTGGGAATCCCCGGACAGTCCGAAGACGACCTGCGCGAGACCTGGCGGTTCACGCAGCAACTGGCCAGGGACGGGCTGCACTCGCTCGGCGTGATGATCTTCGCGCCCTACCCCGGCAGCGCGCTGTACGAGTCGCTCGACGCCGAAGGTCGCATCGCCCACGACGACGGATACCGCTACGGCTCGTTGCTGCGCGCGGCCGTCCGCGGTGACAGCTACCGGACCGGCTGGAGCCGCAGCCGCCTCGCGGCGGTGCAGCTGGCGATGCTCGCGAGCTTTTACGCCACGCAGTACGCCCGCCGCCCCGGGCGCGCGATGCAATCGGTGTGGAACCTCGTGCGCGGACGCGAGGACACGATCCTCGAAAAGCTCGTGCGCACGAAGGCCCGGGCATGGCGTCGCGCCCTCGCGTGAGCTCGGTCGACCCCGCTGCGGCAGTCACGGCCGCACGGTCGTCCATTGGAGCCACCCCAGCGGCGGAGGTCAGTCGTCGCTGCGGTGACGCACGAACATGCGTCCGCCGACGAGACAGTCGGCGAGCTCGCGGTAAACCGCGGTGATCTTGGCCGGCGACGGGTTGTGACCCAACGCTCGGACGAGCCGTTGCGCCAGCGGACCGTGCCCCAGGATGGTGCCCATCGCGTCGCGCAGCGGCGAGTGCGGGGCGAGCTCCCGCAGCAGCAGTTGCTCGAACAGCGACGTCCAGATCTCGCCGGCGGACAGCCGACGGTCGTCGCACCCCAGCGCGCGCAGCAGGGGCGCGTGCTCGATGACCGCCTCGTCGGCCCTGGTGATCGTGGTGTCGAGAACTCCGCGCAACGTCTTGGTGTCGAGGGCGACGAGCTCGTCGAGCCCGACCCATCGTTCCTCCGCCAGCGCTCGAACGACCGCGGTGACCATCGCGACGATCGCGATGTCGGCCACCGGAGCCTCCTGCACGTCGAGCAGTCGGATCTCGATCGCGTCGCGCTCGAACCGCGCGATCGCCCCCCGGGAGTTGAGCCACTCGTGCTGCAGTCGGCCCTCGGGGTCCAGCGGCGCGATGTCGCGGTACATCGGCTGCAGGATCTCCCGCTCGTAGGCCTGCGGCGTGATGACCGGCTCGGGGACGATGTCACCGATGATCGACGGCACCCGCCGTTGGTTTTGCGAGTAGACCCGCAGTCGGTGGTCGAGGTCGCCGGTGACCTTGCCCTCGACCACGGGCGAGCTCGCCGCCAGCGCCGGCAGCAGCCCGAGCACGGGCCGGATCGCGGCATGCAGGCGGCCGAACTCCTCCGGGCTGCCGAACGGCAGGTTGATGTGACAGCTCTGCAGGTTGGCCCAGCCGTGACCGCTGCAGCCGAAAGCCCGGTCGTAGGCGGCGTAGATCCCGAAGTCGTCGGCCGGCCACAGCTTCGTCTCGGTGGCCGGGTCCATCAGCGGATGCATGGCCGTGCCGAGCAAGCGGACGCCGAGCTTCTCCGCCGCCTTGTCGGCGCGCGCGATCGCGGCCATGAAGGCCTCCACGACCGTGCGGTCGACCTTTGGGACCGGGCCGTTGGTCTTGAACTCGACCACGTGCAGCGACAGCTCGTTGCTCCACCCGATCGGACCGTCGTCGATCTCGTTGGTCGGCTCGCCGGCGACCAACTTCAGCAGCTCGTCGCACACCGGCGCGACCGCGAGCGTGGCGCGGTCCACGAGCATGTACTCCAGCTCGATCCCGAACCCTTCGAACAGATGCAGTGGCTCGTTCATGGGGCCATCACCCTCTCACCCTCGCGTCGAGACGACGCCGAAAATCGGCCATGATGGCGCGGTACAGACCGTCTCCGAGCAGCAAGTCCTCGTAGCCGGCATCGATACTGGGATTGTCGTTGACCTCGATGACCACCGGCCCCGACTCGACCTCCTTGAGGTCGACGCCGTACAGCCCGTCACCCATCAGCGCCGCGGCCCGCAGCGCCGCCTTGAGCACGGCCGCGGGGACGTGCTCGATCGCGACGGCCTCGACCTCGCCGTCCTCGTTCTTCTCGGTGGCCTCGCCGCGTCGAATGATCTGCCAGTGACGTCGAGCCATGAAGTACTTGCAGGCGTAAAGCGGCTTGCCGCCCAGCACGCCGATCCGCCAGTCGAACTCGGTGGGCATGAACGGCTGCACCACGATGAGGTCCGAGCTTCGGAACAGTCTCGCCGCCGCGGCCACGTAGCCGTCGTGGTCGTCGGCGCGGACCACCCCCTGCGAGAAGCTCGAGTCGGGCTGCTTGAGCACGCACGGCAGCCCGAACGGCTCCAGGCCGCGCGCGGCCGCCGAGCGGTGCAGCACGTGGGTGGGCGGGGTCGGCACGTCGGCCCGGGCGAGCGCCTCGGCCAAGAACACCTTGTTGGTGCAACGCAGGATCGACTCCGGATCGTCGATCACCACCAGGCCCTCGGCGGCGGCCCGCTGTGCGAACCGAAAGGTCCGGTGGTTGACCGCCGTGGTCTCCCGGATGAACAGCGCGTCGAACTCGGCGACGCGGCCGTAGTCGTGGCGGTCGACCAACTCGACCGCGAACCCCTCGGCCTCGCCCGCCGCCACGAAGCGCCGGATCGCTCCTTCGTTGGACGGCGGCTCCTCGTCGCGCGGGTCGATCAAGATGGCCATGTCGTACCGGCCGACTTCACGTCGGGTCACCTTGGTCCGGCGACGCAGGAACGTCTTGAGCGCATCACGAACCTTCGGCCACTGCTCGGGCGGGATGTCGTTGGGCGCCACCGGCCGACACGAGCGCAGCCGCCACGGCTGGCCGGTCTCCTCGCGGGTGAGCTCGGCCCGCATCAGTGGCAGCGGCAGTCGGGCAAACAGCGCCTTGGCCAGCGCAGGATGCCGCCCCAGCGACTCGGTCCCGAAGTAGATCGTGAGCACGACGCTGCGGCCTTGCTCGGCGACGAGGCTGGTGTCGATGTCCGGCTGCAGCTCCTCGGCGAGCATGCGCTGCACCGTTCGAGACTTGGCGTCTTGGATCGTCGCCAGTGGCGGCGTGGGGCGGTGGCCGCGAGCGTGGCCGAGCAACGAGACGTAGTAGCCCGAGCGCTGGTACCGGTAGGAGCGGCACAGGTTGACCACGCGGCCGCGGCGGCCCCCGGCGAGCGCCGGATCGGTGAGATAGTCCTTGGCCGGAACGACCGTCACGTCGTCGATCTCGACCGGCCAGTCGGCGGGGTCGGTGACCACGACAAAGGTCGAGGCACTGGGTGAGCTGGTCATCGTTTCTCGATCACGAGGAGGTTGGCATCGTAGGTGAGCACGCCGAGAAGGATGGCGGCGAGCACACGGAAGCTGGGAAGGGTGAAGTGGCCATCGGTTCGACTCGGTGACGGCCACGGGTCGGCGACGGTCAGCGTGTCGTCGGCCCGGTGATAACCCGTCACGACGACGAAGTGCCCGACCGGGTGGCCGTGCACGTCGTCGGGATGGTCGTCGTCGGGTCGTTCGCGCACGCCGCGGTACAGGTAGGTCATGCTCAACCCGGTCAGCAGGGGATGGCCTTCGTCGAGCAGGTCGTAGACCAGCCGAGGCCCGAACTCGGGAAAGCAGACCCGCCCACCCCGCTCCAGAAACTCCAGGTAATGACCCGTCGCCGTCCGCAAGCGTCGGCTCTCGGACTTGGCCTTGCGCTGCAGGTGCAGCCGCTCGGCGAGGTCGACGACCGGCTCTCCGGGCGGGACCTGCGAAAACCAACTCGGGTCGAAGACCTGCAAGTTGCAGGTGTGCAGCGTGACCGCAAAGCCCCGGGTCAACGCGTCGACCCCGAGCTGCACGGCCAGCGTCCCGCCCGAGGGCGTCTGCTCGATGCCCTCGACGACGTCCGCCAGCGGCAGCTGTAGGCCCAAGTGCCGGTAGACCGAGTGCAACGCCGTGGGGCCGCAGGTCCGCTCGTCGGGTTGAGCCGCGATCTCGATGGGAATGCGAACCGCCGGGTTTTTCACGTGTCGCGCCGTTGGAGCCGCGCTCCGCAGGGAAGGTCGCACACGATGCGGCGGGGCGCCACGGAGCTTGGTCACACCCGCGCGGGATCGAACGACGCCAGGGCCGCCGTGAGCGAGGCGGCGACCACCCCGACCAACGCCGTACCGAACCGTCCGTCGTGCAGATTCCGCTGGTTGAGCTCGAGCTCGAGCCCAGCGTAGGCACGGTCGGGCCAGCGACGCCGCATGGCGCGGGTCAACCCGTCGGCGACGCCTCGGTAAGGAGCGTTGCGTCGGACGACGAGGTTGGTGTCGCGGGCCCTCAGCTCTCGAGCCCAGGCCAGCGCCAAGGCTCGCTCGCGCGGACGGGCGGGGTCGTACAGCAGGCCGATGTCCATCGGCCGAACGCGCCCCCTCAGCACCGGAACGAACGAGTGCACGCCCACGTGAGCGACGAACCGGCGGGCGTCGACATGGGAGGCGAGCTCGTCTTCCACGGCCTGCCAGTGACGCGCGTAGATCTGCCCCAACGGTTGCCGGGTTCCGGGGTCGAGGCGCCGCGCGGCGTCCGAGAAGCGCCGCGGGTTGTGGGGCGAGCGGTTCAGGTCGATCGCGAGGCGGCTGATCGTCCCGAGGATCGGGCGCGTGTCGAAGTCTCGCGCGAGACGGCGGGCGACCTCGGCGGCCCCCTCGTCGTACGCGGCGTGGGTCCGCAGTCGCCGGGCGCTCAACCCGAGCGCTGCCTGCAGCGCCGTCGGCACGCGGTTGGACGCGTGCTCGCAGGTGACGACGACGGCGACGCGGTTGTGCACGACGGCGAGGATATCCGGCGTCGGGGCCGAGCTCAGCGCAGGGGCACGCCCCGACGCTCGCCCTCGACGCCCGTCTGCAGCTGGACCCGTCGGATCCGGCGAGCGAGGTAGGGCGAAAAGTGCCCGTGGTAGCGCGTCCACAGCTCGGGGCGGCTCCAGTCACTGCCCTGGACGCGACCGCGGCACAAGGCCGACCCGCAGCGGCAGTCGAACTCGTCGTAGGGCGAGCCGTCCGAGGTCGCGTAGTCGAACGAGATCTCCTCGCCGGGGGCGATGGAACGCAACGCCACGAGCTCGTAGCGACCCCGCAGGCCCGTGTTCGGCTCGCAGCTATGGTTGATCCAGTCGGCGGGCGCGACCTCGGTGGAGACGAGGTACTGGTCCTCGTCGACCTGCAGGGCGATCCGGGCCAGGCCGGGGTCCAGGCCCTCGCCACCGCTGGCACGCAGCAGGTCGGTGAACGAGAGCAGGACCCCACCGAACGTCGCGACGCGATCGCCCGGTCGGATACTGGTCACCGCGACGACGCGGTGCTCGGCGGTGGTGTCGTCGAACTCGCCGCGGGCGGCCGAGGTCAGCTGACTCAGGGGTCGGGGATGTGCGGTCATTCCAGCGTCACGATGTCGATGGGTTGCTTTGCACGGGTCTCGTAGATGTCGAGGCGCTGATCTCGTAGCGGCCGGACGGAACCGTCGAGCCGGTACTGCGCCAGAGAAGTCAGGTCGAGGTCGGCCACGACGACCGTCTCGATGTTCGGGTCCGCCTCCGCGATCACGGCCCGGTCCGGGAAGCCGAAGTCGCTGGGCGAGAGCACGGCGCTGCGAGCGTAGTTGAGCAGGTAGTTGCGCGACGGCATCGAGCCCGCGTTACCGGCGATGACCACGTAGATCGCGTTCTCCACCGCCCGCGCCGCCGCCGTGTAGCGAACGCGGTGGTACGCCTTGTGCTCGTCGGTGCTGAACGGCACGAACAGCACGTCGGCCCCGGCCAGCGCCAGGATCCGCGCGATCTCGGGGAACTCCACGTCGTAGCAGATCGCGACCGCGATGCGGCCGAAGGGCGTGTCGAAGACCCGCAGTCCGTCGCCCGGTCGAAAGCCCCACACCTCGCGCTCGGTGGGCGTGACGTGCAGCTTGTCCTGGGTTCCGATCGCACCCGACGGCGCGACGACGTGGCACACGTTGTACAGGTCGCCGTCGCGCACGACCGGCGTGCTTCCGCCGACGATGTACAGGTTGAACTCGGCGGCGAGCTCGACCAGCAGCGACACGTAGCGGTCCGCCCAGGTCGCGATGTAGCGCATCGCCTCCTCGGCCGGCGTCTCCGGCGGGGCCGTGCGGAGCAGCACGGCCGTGACGAGCTCGGGAAGGACCAGGAAGTGACCGTGGTACTCGTCGGCGACCTCGGCGAAGAAGCGGATCGTCGCCGCGAACTCCTCGAAGCTGTCGAGGCGTCGCATGTAGTACTGGGCCGCGCACACCCGGATCTTGCGGACCGGGCGGGTCAGCGGCGCGGCGGCGATTCGACGCTTCTTGGGGTCGTAGTCGGGGTTTTCGAGCTCGAGCAGCGTGGCCCAGTTGCGGCTCGGCTCGTCGCGCATGATCTCGAGCGAGACCTGGCGGACGCGATACCCGGCCTTGAGGTGCGCGCTCAGGGCCTGGTCCTTGAGCCGGCCCTCTTCGACCTCGCGCACGTACTCCTCGGCGGTCAACCTCCCGGCGTAGTCGGGGTAGCCGGTCAGTCGGCCGTAGGCCACCATGCGGCGCAAGTTGTACTTGCGCATGAGCTTGGTGCGGTACTTGTAGAGGTGGCCGGCGACCCCGTGACCGCGCACGTCGGGGCGGACGGCGATGTCGGCCCCGTACAGGCTGTTGCCCGCCGGGTCGTGCGTCGAGAAGGTCCCGGTTCCGGTCAGCTCGTCGTACTCGTACAGGTGGGGAAGCCCGTCGAGCTGCACGATGAGCGACGTCGCGTAGCCGACGATCCGGCCGTCGAGCTCGGCCAGGCACTGCCCCTCGGGGAACGCCTGGAACTGCAGCTCGTACAGCCGCTCGTCGTACTGGCCCGATTCGGGGTAGTCCGGATACGCGGCGCGCTGGCACTCGACGATCGCCGGGATGTCGCTTTCCCTCCACCGCCGGACGCGGATCGAGGAACCGCGGCGGGGTGGCGTCACCAGGTCACCTCGCGCGAGGGGCCTGCACGCTCGTCGTCGGCAGTCAGCGTGCATTGGAGCCCACCGACGGTCCAAGCGATGCAAGGTCGGGGTCGTTTGTGCATCTTTCGCGGCAATTGCGGGCTCCAACGCCCGTGCGTCCGCCTGCCGTGTCCTCCGCGTCCTCCCCGGGGGCCGATCGCACCTCCACCGACGACGCCCATTTCGTCGACGCGACGGCCGGGATCTACGCGGTCGCGGCCGGGACCGGGTCGAGCCCCCATGCGGCCGCCGCGGCCAGCCAGGCGATCGAAGCGGCCGTGGCCGCGGCCCGACGGGAACTGGCCGACCTGCCCCGCCCGATCCCCGCGGCGTCGATGGTCGATGCCGCGCGCCGAGCCGTGGAACGGGCGTGCGAGACGGTCTTCGAGCTCGCGCGTCCGGGGGGTCCCCTCGCCGGCGCCGCCTCGACATTGACCCTCCTGCTCGTCGAAAAAACGCAGGCCGCCATGGCGCACGTGGGCGACACGCGAGCGTACCTGGTCCGCGGCCGCGAGCTCGAGCAGCTCAGCGCCGACCATACCGTGGCCCACGAGCTGTACCGGGCGGGGCAGATCTCCTGGGACCAGGCGCGACGCCATCCCTTCCGCAGCGTGCTCAGCCGCTCCCTCGGACCGCAGCGCAGCGTGGTCGTCGACACGTTGTCGCTGCACGTCAGCCCCGGCGACACCGTGGTGCTGTCGACCGGCGGGCTGTCGGAGATCTTCGACCGACCCCGCACCGCGGTGGAGCTGCTCGCCGAGGGCGACCTCGACCACGCCACGGCCGCGCTGCTGGCCCGCACCCGCGAGCTCGGCTCGACGGCCGACGCCACGGTCATCGCGCTGCGGATCGCCGACACCCATCGCGACCCGCATGCGATCACGGTCGACACGCTGCAGTCGACCTCGGTCTTCGGCATGCTCGATCTCGCGGCGCGCTCGCGGGTCGTCGGGGCGGGCGTGCTCGACAAGCACGAGGCCGGAGATGAGCTGCTGCATGCCGGTCAACCATACGGTGGGCTGTGGCTGGTGGTGGAAGGCCACCTGCAGTGGAAGTCCGACACGATCGCCGAGCTCGGACCCGGCGACTGGTTCGGCGAGGCGGCGCTCGTGGGTGAAGCGCGCTGCCCGGCCAATGTCCGCGCGTTGGCGCCGACAACCATGTTCGTGCTGCCGACCGAGCGCTGGACCCGGCTGACGCGGCGCCGCCCGATCCTCGCGGCCTCCGTGTTCCGACGTCTGGCGTCCGCCGCCCTGCAGCGGGCCCCCTCGGGCGACCCCCACCGTGTCGGGCGTGGCCGCTGAGCCCGCGGCCACTGCGAAACTGCCATCGCGCGTGTGACGCCACCCCTCGTCCCCGTCGTCGGGCTGCGCGGTCGGACGACCTCGTGCCCACGCCCGGGGCGACGAGCGGAGGCGTCTACGCTGGTACGCTGGGGCCGATGCCTGGCCCCTCGACCACCTCGATGATCGCCGCCGCGATCTTGTGCGCGGCTCCGGAGGCGAACCCGACGCCGCACCCGAGCAAGCTCGTGTCCTCGGCCCCGACGCCGCATCCGAGCAAGCTCGTGTCGGCCAATCCGACCCCACATCCGTACCCGGTGCCGGTCATCGACGTGCTGCAGGTCGACGATCAGCTGAGCATCCAGCTGCGGCCGGCGGCCACGGAGGCCAAGGCCAAGCCCAAGCCGATCCTCACGCTGCCGATTCGGACGGGCAAGCACGACACCGGCTACCCGGTGCTCGAGATCGCCGCGGGGGCCGAGCCGCACGCGAACAAGGCCAGCCCGATGCTGATGACCCACGGCTCGAGCAAGCTGTCGGATGCGATCTCGGCCAAGGTCGAGCTGCTCGCCGGCCACAAGGTGGAAGGCAAGCTGTTGCTGTCGATCGGCTGCGACGGTGTCGTCACCGACGGCAGCGCGAAGTGGCGGCTCGAGGGGCCGTCGTCGTTCGTGTTTCCCGGCGGTGCGCAGATCACCCTGCAGCCCGGCCCGCGCGGCAAGGCCAAGGCCTGCGCCAGCGTCGACGTCACCGGCGGCGATCAGAAGATCCATCTGACGGGCTCGCGCTCGTCGGTGAAGGTGGGCGAGGCCGTGGCGCTCGAGGACTCCAGCCTCGAGTACATCGAGCTCGGCCGCAAGGTGGTCACCGACAACAAGCACCCCGACGGCGCGTACTTCGTCAAGCTCGCGCCGGCCAGCCACAAGATCGAGGGCGCCGCCACGAGCTGGCTGAAGATGGAGATGGTCGAGGGTAAGATGCAGCCCACCGGTGTCGTCCTCGAAGGCGGCAACGGCGTGCAGCAGACCGGCAAGCTCGAGCTGCAGATGGGCAAGATCGAGGTCTCGCACCTCATCGGCGAAGACGGCTGACGTCGACACGCCCGGCCCGCCGCGTATACTGCTCGCGATGGCGGCGACGCGAATGCGGGAGTGGGTACTGGCGGCGCTCGTCGCCGGGTTCGCGTGCGACATGGCCGGCGACACGGCCGAGGAGTCCGAGCCGGCCACCACCACCGTCGCCGGCGACGACGCCGACCGCTTCGTCGGCACGTACCGCTTCTCGGGCGGGCAGAAGGAACGCGACGGAGTCCGTGACGCCATCGACGACGTCGTCGGCGAGATCAACGTGCTGTTCCGCGGCCAGGCCAAGGACAAGCTCACGGAGGCCAACCCGGTGTTCGACACGGTCGAGGTCGCCCGAAGCGGCAACGATCTGACGCTGAAGTTCGGCAGCCTCACCAACGTCTGCAAGCTCGACGGCACCGCGAGCGACGTCCCGGGCGTGACCGGCGACGAGCTCTCGTGTCGCCTGGGATTTCAGGGCGAGGCGATCGTCCAAAAGCTCAAGGGCGCCCGCGGCGGTCGCGACAACAAGCTCGCGGTGGACGACAAGGGGCGCCTGCGGCTGACCGTCCGCATCCACTCCAAGCTGATGCCCAAGGACCTGCGGTACACGCTGACGTACCGCAAGCAGTAGCCGCACGCCTGCGCTACACGTGCTGGTCGACGAGGATCGGATTGCCGTCCGGATCCACGATGACGAAGCTCGCGGGACCTTCGGACGCCGGATCGGCCTTCGTCTCGAACTCGATCCCGCGATCGGCCAGCGTCGCCTGCAGCTCGCGCACGTCGGTGAAGCCGTCGACCGGCTGCGCCTGCTGATTCCAGCCGGGATTGAAGGTCAGGATGTTCTTGTCGAACATGCCCTGGAACAGACCGATCACGGTCTCGCCGTTGCGCAGGATCAGCCAGTTGTGGGCCTGGTCGCCGCCGGACACCACGAAGCCGAGCTTTTCGTAGAACGCCCTGGACGCGGCGATGTCGGCGACCGCCAAGCTCACCGAGAACGCCCCGAGTTTCGTCGTTTGTTCGCTCATCGTGGGCCCAGGCTACGATGGCGGCGCGTGCCCGACTTGCCAAATCTTGCGAACCTCGACTATCGCGAGCGGGTCAATCGCGCGATCGATCACATCGTGGCGAACCTGGGCGAACCGCTGAGGCTCGAGGACGTCGCCCGCGTCGCGTGCTTTTCGCCCTACCACTTCCATCGGATCTTCCGCTCGCTCGTGGGCGAGACCCTGGGCAACTTCATCAAGCGCGTGCGGCTGGAGCGGGCGCTGTACTTGCTGTCGCACCGACCGGGGACCAACTTCACCGAGGTCGCCCTCGCGTGCGGGTTCTCGTCGAGCTCGGACTTCTCTCGCAGCTTCAAGGCGCACTTCGGCGTCCCGCCGCGGGTGTTCGACGCCGAGAAGTTCCGCCGCAGTCGTCGCGAGCACATGCAGCTGACGCTGACCCCACCGGACCAGCGCCACCTGCTGCAGCGATTGCCGACCGGGGACAACCCCGACGGCTTCGTCACGCGGATCCGCGAGCTGCCACCACGTCGCGTCGCCTACCTGCGCGTCCATCGGCCGTACGAAGGCGATGGCGTGCTGCGGGCATGTCGGCAGCTGCAGGCGTGGGCGCGGGGGCGTGACCTGCAGGGCGGGCAGTGGCTGGGCTACCAGTGGGAAGACCCGGAGATCGTGCCGCTGGACAAGTGCCGCTACGACGTGGCCGTCGAGGTCCCGGAGTCGGCGATCCTCGACGAGGGGGTGACCGAGGGCCGCTTCGAGGCGATGACGGTCGCCGAGATCGACATCGTCGGCGGCATCGACCTCGAGATGCGCGCCCTCGACTGGCTGTACCGCACTTGGCTGCCCAGCAGCGGCTACGCCCCCGCGCACCAGCCGGGCTTCGAGGCCTGGCACGGTGAGCCGTTCGCGCACGGCATGTCGCACTTCGAGCTGACGCTGCAGCTGCCGGTGGTCGACGCCGCCACGCCGCTGTGAGCGATCGGGCGACTCACGCGTCGACGGGGTGCGCGACCGCAGCGTCGTCGATGGGGTCGAAGTGCGTGAACGGGTCCTCGAGATACTCGCGGACCACGGCGATCGCCTTGGCCGCGTGCATGCCGTCGACGACGCGGTGATCGAACGTCGCGAACAAGCGCATGATCTTGACGATCCCGATCTCGCCGTCGACCACCCGCGGCTCGTCGTGCACGCCGCCCATCGCGACGAGCAGGGGCACGCGGGAGAACGGCACGAGCGGCGCGTATGCGCCCTCCAGCCCAAGGGCGCCCACGTTGGTGATCATCATCGACCCGAACGGATCCTTGGGCACGCCCGCCCAGCGCAGGTCGAGATTGAGCGTGTAGCCCAGCCACGTCAGCAGCCGCATCACCGGCCCGAGCAGCAGCCCGGGCACGCGGCGCAGCTTCGCGCGACTGCGCTCGAGCGCCGCTCCCTTGCGCGCCCGTACCTGCGCCACGCGGTCCTCGAACTCGTCGATGATCTGCAGCAGTGGGCGCTCGTGCGGAGCGTCGACCTTGAGCCCGGACAGGTCGATCTCCCCCGTCGCCGGATCGTCGATCGCGACCTGGAAGAACACGCCGATGTCCGCACGCTGGTACAGCCGACCCCAGCGCAGCACCGCGTTCATCTGCGGGATGCGCTCGAGCACGACGCCGGCGACCTTCGCCATCAGATGCGAGACCGTCAGGTGCCGGCCGGTCGCCCGGCGAAACGCTTCGACGTAGCGCATCGCCTCGTCCATCACGATCGTGGCCGAGCCGTAGATCGACGGGTCGTACGCGGTCCGCCACGTGCCCAACGAGATGTGCCGAAACGGCGACAACCGAATGGGCCCGGCCAGCCGCAGATTGCTCACGGCATCGGGTATGTCGCGCCCACGAGCGCGTCATCGCGATTCGCTCGCGCGCAAGCACCGTCCCACTCCGGCAAGCCTTGCGCACATCGGCCTCACGACGGCGGACCGCTCATCGAAGACGCGGAATTTGCCGAGGCACGTCGGTGCGATCGGGGCCATGACGGGGGCATGACTCGTTGGCTTTCGTCGAGATTTTCGCTCGTGCTCCTCGCGGGTGCGGCCGCAGCGGGCTGCCGCGCCGGCGACCCCGGACCCGTCGAGGACTTCCTCAGTGACCACCCCGGCATCGGCCAGGGCGACACGGGCACGGCCGGAGGTGACGGCGAGACCGGCGGCGACAACGGCGGCGACGACGGCGGGCGCGAAATTTCCGAGGCCGACATCGTCGCGATCGAAGGCGATCGACTGTACGCGCTGTCGCGCTACGGCGGCCTCGCCGTGATCGACGTCTCGGCGCCCGACACGGCGCTGCCGGTGCTCGGCCGCTACCGGGCCCACGCTTCGCCCTTCGAGATGTACGTCGACGCCGACTCGGTGTTCGTCATGTACTCGGACTGGGGCACGTACGAGCTCGACGACGCCGGCGGCTGGGTCTGGCGCTCGTCGACCCGATTGGTCGCCCTCGATGCATCCGACCCGACCGACATCGTCGAGCGCGGCGAATTCGAGATGCCGGGCTACATCTCCGATTCACGCCGCGTCGGCGACATCCTGTACCTGGTCACGCACGAGGACGGCTACTGCTGGGGCTGCGACACGCAAGTGCGCACGGTGGTGACTTCGCTGAACGTGTCCAATCCGGCCGAGGTCGGCATCGTGGACCAGCTCGCGTTCGTGGACGACGAAGCGGAGTACTGGGGCTGGAGCGGGCAGCGCAGCGTCGCGGCGACCGACGAGCGGCTGTACGTCGCCGGGATCGAGTACGCGGACTTCGACGACAGCCACTCCGTCATCGACGTGGTCGACATCAGCGACCCCGGCGGCGCGCTGACGGCGGGCGCGGCCGTGACGGTCGCCGGGCAGATCACCAATCGCTGGCAGATGGACGAGTACGACGGTGTGCTGCGGGTCGTCAGCCAGCCGGGGCTGTGGGGCAGCACCAACGCGCCGGTGATCGAAACCTTCACGGTCGCCTCGGCCGGCGACATCACGCCGCTGGGCACCGCCACGATGACCCTGCCCCGCCCCGAAGCCCTGCGCAGCGTTCGGTTCGACGGCCCGCGCGGCTACGCGATCACGTTCGAGCAGGTCGACCCATTGTTCACGCTCGACCTGTCCGACCCCGCCAATCCCCAGCAAGTCGGCGAGCTCGAGATCCCGGGCTGGGTCCACCACATGGAACCGCGGGGCGAGGACCGCGTGATCGGCCTGGGGTTCGATCCGAACAACCCCGACGGCGCACTCAACGTCAGCCTGTTCGACGTCTCGGACTTCGCCAACCCGACCATGCTGTCGCGGGTGCACTTCGGCGGCGACTGGGCCTACCTGGGCGAGGACCAGGACCGGATCCACAAGGCGTTTTCGATCCTCGACGACCTCGGCCTCGTGCTGGTCCCGTTCTCGGGCTGGGAGTACGACGGCGACGACCTCGAGGGCTGCTACGGCAGCTACCACAGCGGGATCCAGCTCGTGGATTGGACCGACGACACGCTGGTCGCCCGCGGGTTCGCGGCCTCGCACGGGGAGGCCCGCCGGGCGCTCGTGCATCGCGATCGACTGCTCGGCATGTCCGACAAGGCGGTCGAGAGCTTCGACATCACCGATCGCGATGCACCGACGCCACGCGCGGAGGTGGCTCTGGCCGCCCACGCCGACTCGGTCGCGGTCGCCGACGGGCTCGTGGCCCGACTGTCGCAGGACTGGTGGACCGGACGCGCGCAGCTGGATCTGGTCGACGTCGCGCACGCCGAGGACCCCGAGCCTCTGGGGCGTCTGGACTTGAGCGCGATCGTCGATGAAGGGTCGCGATGCTGGGAGTGGGGCTGGTGGGGCGCCGAGCTGTTCGCGCACGAAGGCTACGTGTACCTGGTCCGAGAACGTTACGACGAGACGACCGGCGAGCCCGCGACCCGCATCGACGTGGTCGATGCCCGCGACCCTATCGCCCCGGCCTGGGTGCAGATGCTCGACGTCCCGGGCGCGCGGCAGTGGTGGGGCTACGGCGCCGGCGTCTCGGTGCCCGAAGCGCGCGCGGTCCTGACCGGCGACGCGCTCGTGCTCGCGATGGGCAGTGTCGACGAGGTCGGACAGACGCTCGTGTCCAGCGGCGCGTTCGTCGTCGTGGACCTGACCGACCCCGGCGCCCCGACCCTGGCGGCCCCCATCGAGCGTCCCCACGCGCTCGCCCACGGCGGTCTGCAGGTACACGATGGCAAGCTCGTGTCCTGGCACATGCGGGCGGTCGAGTCGGATCCGTCCCACGTGCGCTACTTCCTCGACCGCCTCGACGTGACATCGCCGTCCGCCGCGACGCTCGCCCCCGCGATCAACGTGCCGGGCATGGTCGTCGCGTACGACGACGACGCCCAGCGCGCGACCACCGTCGACTTCCGCTTCGAAACCCGCCCGATGTCGGACCAGGAGTGCTGGATGCAGCCGCAGGTCTACGATTACGACCGCGACGACCAGCAGTGCGTCCTCGGCATCCGCGAGCTCCACCACGTGGCGCTGCACGACGACCACGCGTCGCTACTGCAGACCATCGACCTCGAAGAGGACACCCGGCGCATGGCGGCCGTCGCGGCGACCGGCGATCGTCTCTTCGTCCACCTCGCGCGCGGTGGGTACTGGGGCTGGGGCGTCGACGGGGGTGTGGCCGAGGACGGTGCGGACACGACGGTCGAGCTGCCACCGGCCGAAGTCGTGACCCTCACCGGCATCGACGCCGACGAGCTCGCGATCGCCTCGCGCACCCAGATCGCCCAGTCCGGATGGTGGCTCGGGGCACTGACGGCCAGCGAGCACCACGTGGTGTTCGACACCGACAACGGCCTCGGGGTGCTCGACACCACCGACCCGGCCCAGCCCGCCTTCGACGTCCGCGAGACCTGGGGCTACGGCTGCTGGTCCCCGGTGATCGACGACGGCGTGGTCTACTGCCCGATGGGCGAGTTCGGACTGCAGGCGCTGCCGCTATAGACCGGACCGTCCACGCCCCTGCCGGCGATCACGTCGGCAGGTGGTCGTGCCGATGCAGCAACGGCACGACCAACACGGTCCCGGCGACCATCCACAGCGGTCCGAACAGCCACAGCGTCAGCGGGATCGTGTAGTAGTAGCCGCGCATGCCCCACGAGTAGTGGGTGGCGCCACGTCGCAGCAGGGCGCCGGCCCGGTCGGCCAGGCTGGTATCGCCGTCGGTCGGCACGTTGAGGGCGAGCGTGACGTGGTTGTAGTAGCGGATCGCGAGCGCGAAGTTGAAGAACGTCGCGAACAGCACGCCGACGATGAGCAGCAGCTTGACGAGAAAGAGCGTCTCGTCGTTGCTGCCGAGCACGCTGATGCGGTCGAACGCCTCGGGCAGCCGCCCCACCCCGATCCCGAAGCTGAGCAGGCCCACGGCCGCGAAGAAGGCCGTGGACGCGAAGAAATTCGCCGCCATCAGCATGTTGCGCAGCGTCTGCACGGCCAGGATGTCCCGACCGCCCTCGATCACGCTCTTGATCCAGCGCTGCCGTACCTCTTCGATGAACTGCGGGGCCAGACCCGGGGTCGGTCCCCGCGTCGCGATCCGCCACTGGTACACGCCGAGAAGGACGACGTAGACGACGCACGCCACCAGGTCCGGCAGCATCTGGCGGGTCACCCGGCCGACTCCCCGGCAGGTGGCGGCGGCGCGCAGCGAGGGCCGTTCATGGCGTGATGGTAGGCGATGCCGCGACGCGCAGCATCGGCGGCACGCCGGCCACGGCGGCCTACGGGCCCAATCCGTCCGCGCGCGCCGCCGCGCGCCGCATCGCCCCTCGTACGCACGGGATGGCCGCGGATCTGGCTCCTAACTCACGGACCGGGCCTCGCGAGGGTGGTCGACCCGTGCTAAGGAATCGGCGACGAGCGACGCCGCGAGCAGGGCAATCAACCAACGAGTCCTGGCGGCGCCGCCGAGAACCAAGAAGCAAAGAGAGTGGAAACCTCGGCGACGAGGGATCCAAAGAGTACGAGTATGTCGAACAAATTGTTTGTAGGAGGCCTCAGCTGGGATACCAACGACGCCGGATTGAATCAGGCGTTTTCCCGCTTCGGCACCGTCACGGACGCGAAGGTCGTCCTGGACCGAGAAACGGGCCGCTCGCGCGGCTTTGGCTTCGTCACCCTCGGTGACGCCACCCAAGCCCAGACCGCACAGCGCGAAATGGACGGCGCCACCCTCGACGGCCGCAAAATCCGCGTCAACGAAGCCGAAGATCGCAGGCGATAACTCCGATGCCACAAGGAAAGATCAAACGACTCACCGATCGTGGGTTCGGATTCGTCACCACCGGCAGCGGTGAGGACCTCTTCTTCCACATGTCCAGCCTCCAGGGCGTCTCGTTCGAGTCGCTCCGCGAAGGCCAGGCGGTCGAGTACGACGTCGGCCAGGGTCCCAAGGGCCCCCGCGCCGAGAACGTCCGACCGGCCTGAACAAAAGCCGTGCTCCGGCGGTGCCCCTGGCGCCGCCGGAGTTTTTTTTTGGTTCGACGCCGATCGTCGGGGCGAAGCGGTCGGGGCTCTTGGCACCGGCGCCGGCCGACCTGACGGGATCAGGCACGTCGACGCCAAGCGATACAGGCGTCCGACGCACAGGTTGTCGCCGCCGCCCACCGCATTGAAGTGACCGGCGACGACGACCTCGCCGTCCTCGGCGGCCATCACGGCATCGAACGATTCGATGGTGGTGTGGTCGGTCGTCCACAGCCGCTGTCCGTCGGCGCTGCACTTGCGAACGCGGCCGCCCGACCCGACGGACCCGACGACCACGATCGTGCCGTTGTCGGCGCGCGTGATCGCCTCGTAGTGCAGGGGGTCCTCGGCCGCCGAGTCCACGTCGAGCCACTGTTGCTGCAGCTCGCTGTCGAAGCGGCCAACGAACCCGTGTGACGTGGTGCCGCCGCCATGGCCGACGGAGCCCGCGACCAAGATGTCGCCTTCGGGCGTCTCCGCGAGATGCTCGATGCGCAGGTCGCCCCCGACTGGTGCAGCGATGCTCTGCACCCCGACCTCGTCGCCCATGGCGTCGAGCCTCGACCGGCCCGAGCTCGCCCCGATCCGCGCACCTGCCACTGGGACGCGATGCTGGCGTGCGCCCGCGCCTCAGCGTCCTCGAAAGCGTCGACGATGAGCTGGCCGTGCTGTTCTCCGAGCTGTAGGGCACGCTGCCGACTACGGACGTGTCTGCGCGGCTTCGAGATTGGCGGCGACGAAGTCCCAGTTGACGAGCGAGTCGAGGATCGTCTCGATGAACTTCGGGCGCGCGTTGCGGTAGTCGATGTAGTAGGCGTGCTCCCAGACGTCGATCGTCAGCAGCGCGCTGGCGCCGTGCACGAGCGGGAGGTCGGCGTTGGCGGTGCTCATCACCGACAGCTTGCCGTCCTTGTGGACGAGCCAACCCCAGCCCGAGCCGAACTGGCCCGCGCAGGTCTGCGCGAACTCGGCCCGGAACGTTTCGTAGGAGCCGAAGTCGCGATCGATGGCCGCCCCGAGGTCCCCGCCGGGGGCGCCCCCACCGCCGGGCGTCAGGCACTTCCAGAAGAAGCTGTGGTTGTAGTGCTGGGCCGCGTTGTCGAACAGCCCGCCCTTGGCGGAGCGGATCACGTCCTCGAGGCTCTTGCCGGCGTGTGCGGTGCCTTCGATGGCCGCATTGAGCTTGGCCACGTAGGCGGCGTGGTGTTTGCCGTGGTGGAAGTCGAGCGTCTCGGCGCTCATGTAGGGCGCGAGGGCGTCCTTGGGGTACGGAAGGTCGGGGAGTTGGAAGCTCACGGGTCACAGCATCCAACCGCAGGGCGAGGGCGGCCATCGCTCGGCTCGTGCATTGGCAACTTGTTATCGAAGGAGCACACGCGAGGCGTGCACGTTCGCAACGGGAGTAGACTCCGCCGCACGGCATGACTCCGATCCCTCGCTACAAGCAAGCGATCATCGTCTGGATCGCCATCTACCCCACGATCACGCTGATCCAGCTCGTCGCGGGCCCCGCGTTGGCGACGATTGCATTGCCGCTGCGCACGCTACTGCTGACGCTCGTGCTCGTGCCCTTGATGGTGTTCGTGCTGCTGCCGGTGCTCACCCGCCTGCTCGGCTTCTGGCTCGTCCCCCACCCACCGACGCACGACTGAGACCGCACCATGGACCTGTGGATCTTCTGGCGCTTTCTCAAGTTCGTCGGCGTCGCGGCCTTCACCGCGGGAGTGCTGGGCGCCGTGCTGCTGCCCGACGGTGCGCAGCGTCGCCGCGCCGCGCACGGCCTGGCGTCGCTCGGTCTGGGCGTGGTGTGGATCTCCGGCTACGCCCTGCTCAAGGCCAAGGGCCTGTCGCTGGGTGAGCCGTGGATCTCCCGGTCGCTGCTCGGCGGCATTGCGGCGCTCGGCGGCGCAGCGTGGGCCGGCAGTTGTCTGCGCGTGCCCGGCCTCGCCGGCGCGTTGGCGTTCGGCGGTCTGCTCGCCTCGTTCGGTTCGATGACCGCGCAGACCAGCGCACCTTGGCTGCCGATCTCCGCCACGCTCGTCGGCGCCGCCGCGGGATGGGTCGCGACGCGAGGCACCCGCTACGCCGACACGCCCGACCCCGGCCTGCACGCGGCGACGGCACGCTGGTTCGCCTGGATGGCGTGGGCCGAAGGCGCGTCGCTACTGGCCCTCTTCGGCCTCTACATGCCGCTGAAGTACGGCGCCGGGATCGTGCTCGACGGCGGCCAAGGCTGGTTCGGCTGGGCCCACGGCATGCTGCAGCTGCTGTACCTCGTCGCCCTCGTGTCCGCTTGGCGCACGCTGGGCTGGTCGAGCGCCCGTGCCGTCGGAGGCTTCGTGGCGAGCTTGATCCCGTTCGGGACGTTCTGGTTCGAACGCTCGCTGCGACGGCAAGCCGCCACGGCGGACACGACGGCTCCCTGACCGCGTCAGCTGCAGCAGCAGCGTACCGCCTCGTCCGGCGCGGTGATGAACCCAGACGGCGGCAGCCCCGTGTCTTCGTCCGCCGGTTCCATATAAGGAAGGCCGCAGGCACCCGGCGCGAGCTCGGGGTCGCTTTGGGCGAGGCAGCCGTCGAGGTTGGCGAACCAGGCATACGTGGCGCCGTTGCAGCCGTTCTCCACGCAGACTTGGCCGAGCTCACCGCACGCCTCGGCACAGGTCATCTCGTCGGGACGAAAGCAAGGGCTCAATCCCACCGGCGCACACTCACTCGCGTTGCAGGCACTCCCGGCGCCGCACACCGTGCCACAGCCACCACAGTTGGTGCCGTCGAGGGTCCAGTCCACGCAGCCACCGCCGCAAACGTCGATGCCCTCGCACTGCAGCATGAGGTCGAGCGTGGCGCTCGCCGAGGCACCGGCGTTGTCGAAGAAGACCGCTTCGACCGTCCACGCACCGTCGCGTGGGCCGGAGATCGGCGTCGTTGCGTGGAGCGCCTCCCACGACGTCGAGACCGTGAACGTACCGCCGGCAGTCTGCTCGAACGCGGCGTAGGTCGACCCGGTCCCATTGTGCTCCAGCGTGCCGCCTACGATCTCGGAGAGACCTCCCGGGTGGGAGACGGTCGCCGTGAACGAGATGCTGGCTCCTGGCTCGAGCGTCTGCCGATCCGCGAAGAAGTTCGTGATCATCGGGGCATCCGCGTCCATTCCCGTGTCCGTCATCGGCGGTGCCGAAGTCGACGCCTTCGGGATCGCATCCGTCGTCGACCCCATCGTCGGGGGCTCGCAAATGCCGTCCACGCACGGCCACCCGCCCAGACACTGGCCCTCGAGACATGCGCAACCTTCCCGCCCCTGCTGGCACTCGGACCCAGAGTCCGACTTGCAGGACCAAGACACGACGAGCGCCGTCGCAAACACCGCGGACAGCGGAACAAGGATGGACTGGGAGCGGGCCACGATTGAGCATAACAGTCCAACTGTGGCCATTCGCGGTGCTTGGCGCACTCACGAAACCGCGCACTACCGCCCGGCACGCCACGCTCACCACGGCGAGCGAGGATCTCGCCGCGGACGCCCCGGACCGCGCCACGTCAGCCGCGACGACGATGCTGGCAACACGCCGGTTTCCCGTCGCGCCCCCCCACGAAGACTCCGCGCAGGCGCTCTACGCGACCCGGGGCAATCCCCCCCGTGGCCCGGATGCGGGCACTGCTACGCTTTGTGTGTGGCCAGTGGCGGTGGCAGTGGTCCGCGGAAGTTCCGGGTCGGGACACAGACGCTGTGGCTCGTACGCCGGCGCGACGTGCTCCACATTCACGACCGCGAGGACGCGCAGCGCCTGCTGGACCGCATTGCCGACGACGACGAGAGCGCGGCGTCCTTGCGCAGCTCGGTGGCAGAGCTCGGGCTCGACACGCCCAGCGCATCCGACGACGACGTGCGCACACGCGCACGAGACCTGCTGGTGTCGGGCCGCATGGTTTTGGTGAGGCTCTCCGACGCGATGCCGCCGTTGGGATCCGTGTCGGCCCCACCGCTGCTGCACCCCGACGCGCCCGGAGACGTTCCGTACCTCGACGCCCCCGAAGACCCGTCGCCGGAGGTCACCACATGGTTTCAGGCCCGGGTGGTCGACGGCGAGGCCATCCCACTCGTCGGTGTGCCGGTGATCGTCGACCATGGGACGAGCCGCGCCGACCTGGTCACGGATGGCGACGGGATCGTCAGGTTGGACGGCGTCACGTCGACCCGAGCGACCCTCACGATTCCTCGGAGCGAAGAACTCGACGAGGCGCTCGTCGCGGCATGGAGCCGCCCCGCAACGCGCCAACCGCTGACCGCAGGGCCGCGCTGCAGCGTCGTGCACGTGCGCGGGGAGAACACGACCGCCGCTGCAATCGACGCCGAGGCTCCGCACACCGTCAGCGTGCAGCCGTTCGTCGTGCTCGGCCGAATGCTCGGGATGTTCTTCGACACGGACCGAAGTTTCCCGCTGCCTCCGTCGCGAGATGCCATCGCCGAGATGCGCGCGCTGTACGACCGCTGCACCCCCTGCACGGTCCTCGTCGTGGGGCACACCGACACGACCGGGCAAGTCGATCACAACGCCACGCTGTCGCTGGCACGGGCCGAGCGGGTCGCGGAGTACCTCACCGACGACGTGGACGCGTGGCTCGGTCAGTACGAAAGCTCGATCCCCAGCGGCGTGAGGTGGGGCGAAGCGGAGGACCTTTGCATGCTCACAGCCATGGACGGATTCGAGGCCCGTGCGCCGGGCGACGACTTGGTGCGGTGGTTTCAGAGGACGCGGGGGCTGACCGACGACGGCGACCTCGGACCCGTCACACGCCGTGCGCTGATCGGCGAGTACATGGCGGTGGATGGGACGACGCTGCCGCCGGGGGTACAGATCCGGACGCATGGATGCGGCGAGGCGTTTCCCCTCGACGCATCCGGCCACGAGCTCGACGAGGCGCCCAAGGACGACGCCGGCGATCCGATCGACCGGCGCGTGGAGTTCTTCTTCTTCGCGGGAAGGCTCGGCGTGCTTCCCGTGCCGGCCGACACGCGCTCGATGCCGGAAACGACCGACTACCCGACGTGGCGATGGCGGGCGCAGGAGACGTACGAGAAGGTGCTCGGCGCCCAGGCGCTGGAGATCGAGCTGCGCGGCGAGGACGGCCAGCCCCTCGCCCACGCGGCGTACACGATCACGCTGCCGGTCGGCGCCACGATCGAGGGAACGCTCGACGAGCAGGGATGTGCGCGCCTCGAGCATCTGCCGCCCGGGGACTGCCTTGTCGACTTTCCCGAGCTCGCACGCGGGTTCACGCTGACTTCTTCGAGCAGGCTGCCGGGGTGAGCATGGCGACCCTCGCACCCAACCGCGTCAATACGTACAGCCTCGTGCGCGCGCTGCCGCTGATGGAAAAGGACACGGACGCCCACGAGTTCCGGGCCACGATCGGCACCCACGAGATCTACATCCCCACGAACTTCGCCGGAGTGCTCACGGTCCGCCTGCTCTCCCCCGCGAACGGCGACCTCGTCACGGTCGTGACGCCCAAAGGCAAATCCCACCACGGTGGTGCGGACCGAACGGTGCGCATCGAGATTCCGGGCCTCATGCGCGGCACCGGGTACTTCACCGTGACGGTGGTCTGCCCGGGGCAGCAGTATCGCCTGAACGCGACCTTCGACTCCGACGGAGTGGCGAAGGACGCGTCCGGGTACCACATCCCCTGGAACTTCTGGTTCTTCCCGTACGCCGACTCGATGAAGCACGCCTCCGCACGTGGAGGTGGGCTCTTTCGCCCTCTGCACAAGTACGAGGAGGCGTTCGGCGTCACCGGCGTCGTCGAGTGGGAGGAAGCGCATCACAGCGAGGCGCCCGGCAAGCGCAACGAGTGGGAGGGCCACTGCAGCGTCTCGGCGCTCGCATCGATCGCCTTCGAGGCCCCACCCCTGGACGGAGTGGATCACGGGGGGGTGCATTTCACCTGCGAGGAACTGAAGTTGCTCGCGGCGGAGACCTTCGGCAAGCACGGCCTCGTGCGCGACGCTTGGTTTCCGTTCAAGAAGGAGGAACGGGCACCCTTGAAGTCGGTGAGACCCGACGCGGACCCAGAAGCCTTCGGAACAATGCTGGCCGAGTTTCTCGGGATGCTCTCCCGGGAGCTCATCGTGAGTCAGATCCCGGTGGTCATGGACCTCCGTGATCCCAACGGTGTTGATCCCGAAGCGGTCTGGAACCATGCGGTCTTCAAGCAGCGGACGCGCTACTGGCAGCCGGATGTCGACGATCCCACGCTCACCGAAGGGCGCGTGATTCTCTACGCCAACGCGGACTTTTATCGACCTGACGCCAAGCCCACGGGGATGCCCGCGGAGGTCGACGCACGGAAGCTCACCTTGACTGAGGACCGCGTCGAGCGACATTGCCGGTTTCGCGTGCGATTCCAGCACGACGGGAAGCTCAGCGTGGAGAGCCAGGACAACGCTTGGCTATCCGTCCACGCCGAAGCACCGAGGTCGCTCATCAATCCGAGCCTCATGGAGGATAAGTTCGGACCGACGCCCACGTTCATGCCGGAGTACGCCGCGGCCGTGAAGCCGATGATGGAACTGCAGAACACAACCACCGATGGCAACCCGAAGATCGCGAAGAAGGATGTTCTCACCCTCCTTCGCTTGAGGCCGCAGTACCGATGAAGCCAGGGATACGCATTTGCGCAATACCGCTGCTGCTCAGCGCGCTCGGGTGTGCACCGCACGAGGAGCGGGAGGCTCGTGTGTCGCCGGTCGCGATCGAGATGGCGCAGTCGGCCGGGCTGGTCCCGGTCTGGAATCTCGGTGATCGATGGGTAGTGCGCTTCAACGAGCGATTGCGTCGCGAAATCGTCCGGCGTCCCGACAAGGTGATCGAGATCGACTGGGAGTACGTGGTCGATAGTGTCGATGACGACTCTGTGCACGTGATGATACGAGAGTTGCACGAGGGCGAGCCGCAGTCGGTGGGCGCCCGGGATCTTCTCATCGAGCGATCGGGTCGTCTGGTCTACGCAGGAGAGATCGAGCTGCAGCGCGATCACCCGGAGGAGTTGCCTTACCTCGAACACTCCTTCGCCTCGACATTCGCGTACTCCGCGGCGTGGCCGTCGTTCCCGCTGTTCGATGTCGGGCAGGAAGACGCAGCGACAACGCAGCGCGTCGCCCGCACGCCGGATGGCCGGGAGGTCACGACCTCGTTCCTCGACGAGGGGTACAAGAACATCGCAACCCGACGCGTGGTCACGCAGGTCTGGGAACCTGGACGTCCCTGGTGGACGTCGATGACCATTCGCTACACGACGATACGTGACGGAGTCCCGACGAAGACGTACACGGTGATCAAGGGGCACATCACCAAGTGGCCGGACGGCGAGGTGGTGATCAGCGAGCCGCCGCGACCGAGCCTGGGACTATGACCGCGTTCTTGCGGATGACGGCGTGCGCGGCGGCGATCCGGCGGATCGCCAGTGGCGTACCGCTCCTGCTCACCGCACTCGGGTGTGCACCGCACGAGGAGCGAGAGCCTCGGGTGTCGCCGGTCGCGATCGAGATGGCGCAGTCGGCCGGGCTCGTCCCGGTCTGGAACCGCGGCGATCGATGGGTGGTTCGCTTCAACCATCGGTTGAACCGGGAGTATCTCCGAAGGCCCGACAAGGTGATCGAGATCGACTGGGAGTATGTGGTTGACGAAGTCGATGACGACACTGTGCACGTGGTGGCCCGAGAGTTACGTGAGGGCGAACCGCAATCGGTGGGTGCCCGGGAGCTTCTCATCGAGCGGTCGGGTCGCCTTGTGTACGCTGGAGTGATTGATCTGTCCCGCCAACGCCCGGAGGAGTTGCCCTACCTCGAACACTCCTTCGCTACCACATTCGCGTACTCCGCGGCGTGGCCGTCGTTCCCGCTGTTCGATGTCGGGCAGGACGATGCAGCGACAACGCAGCGCGTCGCCGGGACGCCGGATGGCCGGGAGGTCACGACCTCGTTCCTCAACGAGGAGTACGAGAAGATCGTAACCCGACGCGTGGTCACGCAGGTCTGGGAACCTGGACGGCCCTGGTGGACGTCGATGACCATTCGCGACACGACGGTACGTGACGGAGTCCCGGACGAGACGTTCACGCTCATCAAGGGGCACATCGCCGAGTGGCCGGACGGCCAGGTCGTGATCAGCGAGCCGCCGCGACCGAGCCTGGAACTATGAACGCGTTCTTACGGATAACGGGGTACGCCGCGGCAGTCCGGCGGAGCGTCGCTGGCCTACCGCTGCTGCTCAGCGCGCTCGGGTGTGCGCCGCACGAGGAGGGGGAGGCTCGTGTGTCGCCGGTCGCGATCGAGATGGCGCAGTCGGCCGGGCTGGTCCCCGTCTGGAACCTCGGGGACCGATGGGTAGTGCGCTTCAACCATCGCTTCTATCGAAAATCCACCGGAAAGCGCGACGACGTGCTCGAGATCGACTGGGAGTATGTGGTCGATGAAGTCGATGACGACACTGTGCACGTGACGGTGCAACCGTTGCGCGGGGGCGAGCAACAACCGGAAGGCGCACGGGATCTACTGATCGAGAGAGCAGGGGGGTTGGTCTACTCGGGACGCGTCGATGTGTACCGCGAACACCCGGAGGAGTTGCCCTACCTCGAGCGTTCGTTCGCCTCGGTTTTCGCGTACTCGGCGGCGTGGCCATCGTTCCCGTTGTTCGATCTGGGTAGGAACGGGGCAGGATCGACGCAGCAGGTCAGGTCAACTCCGCACGGCCGCGAGGTCACGACTACATTCCATCACGACGCGCACGGGGAGGCCGTCGTCCGCCGCGTGGTCACGCAGGTCTGGGAACTCGGACGTCCCTGGTGGACCTCGATGACACTTCACTATACCGCGCTCCGCGACGGAGTCCCCGAGGAGACGTACACGCTCATCGAGGGGCACATCACCAAGTGGCCGGACGGCGAGGTGGTGATCAGCGAGCCGCCGCGACCGAGCCTGGGACTATGACCGCCTTCTTACGGATAGCGGGGTACGCCGCGGCAGTCCGGCGGAGCGTCGCTGGCCTACCGCTGCTGCTCACCGCGCTCGGGTGCACGCCGTATCGCGAGCGGGAGGCTCGGGTATCGCCGGTCGCGATCGAGATGGCGCAGTCCGCCGGGCTGGTCCCCGTCTGGAAGCTCGGCGATCGATGGGTGGTGCGCTTTCATGACCGATTGCGTCGCGAAGTTTCCGGGCGTCCCGACAAGGAGCTCGAGATCGACTGGGAGTATGTCGTTGACGAAGTAGATGCCGACACAGTGCACGTGACGGTGCGAGAGCTGCACGAGGGCAAGCCGCAGGCCGTACGCGCGCGGGATCTGCTGCTCGAGCGGTCTGGTCGCCTGCTGTACGCTGGCGAAGTCGATATGTACCGCGAGCACCCGGAGCACTTGCCGTACCTCGAACGGTCCTTCGCCTCTACCTTCGCGTACTCAGCCGCGTGGCCCTCGTTCCCTTTGACCGATGTGGGACAGCAGGGTGCAGACGGGACGCAGCGCGTGACGCCGACATCCGCTGGCCGGGAGGTCACGACTTCGTTCCTCGACGATGGCGACGAGGACATCGCCCTGCGGCGCGTCGTCACGCAAGTCTGGGAACCCGGGCGTCCCTGGTGGACGTCGATGACCATTCGCTACACGCCGATCCGCAACGGAGTCCCCGAGGAGACATACACGCTCATCAAGGGGCAGATCACCGAATGGCCGGACGGCGAGATCGTGATCAGCGAGCCCCCGCTGCCGAGGATGGGACTATGACCGCGTTCTTACGGATAGCGGGGTACGCCGCGGCAGTCCGGCGGAGCGTCGCTGGCCTAC
>CALBMM010000108.1 GCA_937896535.1 uncultured Pseudomonadota bacterium | reverse complement strand
GACCTCGGCGGGCGGATCTACGTGCGCTCGGCGGCGGGCCGGCTCGCCGCGGAGCTGTACAAGCCACGGGACGCCGGCGAGGTCGACCTCGCGCTCGAGCCGGGCAACTACCAGGTCACCGTCGACGACGGCACGAAGACGCGGCGCGGCTCGATCGAGGTCCCCCGCAAGGGCTCGGCCACGATCACCTCCGCGCAGCTGACGGTCGTGGCGCGCGAGACCACGGTTCGTCGCGGCGACGCACCCCCGACCAAGCCCGTCGAAGATCCGGACGCACTCGTCGAGGTGCCGATCGACGTCGGCCTGCTGCCCTCGGTCAGCATCAACGCCGATCGCACCAAGCAGGTCAAAAAGCCCGAGTACCAGGTGCGCAACCGCTTCACGATTTCGCTGTTGTGGGGCCGCGCGGCACGGGTGGACGGCGTCGCCCTCGGCATGGGGGCGTCGATCGTCGACGAGGAGATGCACGGCGTGCAGGGATCGTTCGGCGCCTCGATCGTCCGTGGTCGGCTCGAAGGCTGGCAGTTCTCCCAGCTCTTCAACCATGTGGGCTCGCTGCACGGCGCGCAGACGGGCTTCATCAACAACGCCAAGACGGTCGAAAAGGGCGCCCAGCTCGGCATCATCTCCGTCGGCGGCAAGGTCGACGGCGCGCAGTTCGGTCTGGTCACCTACGCCGAAGAGGCCAAGGCCGCGATCGGCCTGCTGACGATCACCAAGGAGGGCAACGTCCATCCCGAGATCTTCACGTCCGATGTCGCGGCGTTCAATCTCGGCCTTCGGCTGCCGGCCAAGTACACGTACACCATGATCAACATGGGCGTGCACCCGTTCGGCCGCGGCGAGAGCTGGCTGTTCGGCTTCGGCCTCGGTGGTCACGCGCCGCTGACCAAGCGCCTGTTTCTCGACGTCGATCTCGGCGGGCAAGTGGTCCTGCAGGGCTTGAAGGTCAATCGCGACCCCGCCGGCCTCGCGCAGCTTCGCTTGATGTTCGGCTGGTCGTTCTTCGATCGTCTGTCGCTGTACGGCGGTCCCACGCTGTCGGTGTTCGGGCAGGAGGTCGATCCGGATCCCCTCGTCGTCACCGACGACGCGGCCCGCCCCGGCTACCAGTTCGTCGCCGCCGACATCCGCAAGTCCGACTACCGCATCCGCGTGTGGCCGGGCTTCGTCGCCGGCCTACGGTTTTGACCGTCGCTCGTTCTCTGCGGCCTCGCGCTGGATCCGCTTGCGGCGAAGCAAGCCCGCCACCAGGATCCCCGTGCCGGCTCCCGCCAGGGCGACCCCGGTGAAGACGAGCCCGAGCATGGGGCGTCGCAGGTCTGGGTCGGTCGCCAAAATCCCGCCGAACAGGATCGACGGGGCAGCCAAGGTGACGAACGTGCCGCCGACGATGATCAGTCCGTCGGCGACCTTGGACTGTCGCGACAGCTCGAGGTTGCGATCGATCTGCGCCTGCGTGGGCGGCGGACCCGTGTCGCTGATCCACAGGTAGCCTCCGACCGGCGCCCGGCCGTTCGTGGTGACGGGAAAGGACGTCGTCGCGGCGGTGGCGGAGGGATCGGCGTCGAGGGCCGCGAGTCGCTCGTTGGCCTCGCGCACGACCGCGGGGTCGATCGCCGTACCTGCCTCGGCCTCGCGCGCGATCGTCTGCAGCGAAGCCCGGGCCTTGGTCAGGTGCTCGGCTCCGCCGCCGGCCTCGAACGCCCGCTCGTGCGCGTCGGCGATCTGCAGCAGCAGCCCCGCGTCCGCGCCCCGGTTCGAGTCCAGCGAGAGGGCGTAGGCGGAGGTCCACGCTTCGATCGCGCCGTCGAAGTCGCCCGTGTCGTACATCGCCTGCCCACGTCGCTGCGCCGCCGCGACCTTGTGCTCGGGCGGAGGGGTGGCCGGTACGCTCACCGTCGTCGGACTCGACGGCGGGGACGTCGTCGTCGACGTGGTCGACGGTGCCGGGTCGGCGAGTGGGTCGATGGTGGGTGCAGCGGCGGATACGGCCGCCGGGCTGCCGGCCGCGATCACGGCCGCAACGACGACGGCCGTGCCGCGAGCGCGAGCTCGGGACGCGGTCGTGTTTCGAATCATCGGGGGTATCGGCATCATAGCCCGCGCGACGTCAGGGCTGGGCCACCGCGCGCGAGATCGACCGACCGCGCGTCACATCGCCCGCCGAGGCGGGCTCTTTGCGGCATGCACCCCGTTCGTCTCTCCCGCTTGCTTCCCGTCGTCGTCGGCTGCGTGCTCGCGGCCGGCGCCTCGCCCTCGCTGGCCGCGCCGCCTGTGGTCAAGGCACCGCCCAAGCTCCCCACGACCGGGATCAAGCCGCTTCCCCCCGGACCGTCCTCGGCCGCGACCGCGGCGATCGACGCCAAGCACGAGGCGCTCGGCGGCGACACGGGCTTTCTGGGCAAGCCCACGTCCACGCAGCAATCGGGTGCCGATGGCGGTGCGTACCGCCACTACCAGAACGGTTCGATCTTCTGGTCGCCGGACACGGAGGCCCACGAAGTCCACGGCTTGATCCGCGACCGCTTCGAGGCGCTCGGGTGGGACAAGAGCTGGCTCGGCTATCCGATGACCGACGAGATCGACACGTACGCCAAGGAAGGCCGCGTCACGAAGTTCCAGGGTGGCGACTTGATCTGGCGTCGGGCCACCAACAAGGTGTCCGACGTCAAAGCGACCGACCTTCAGGTCGACCTTCCCACGCCCGAGGGTGAAGGGTGGGAAGTGTTGCGCGCCAACGGGGCCAGTCACCAGGGGCGCTGGGCCCACTGCTACGACCTGACCTTCAACGGCAACCAGCCCAAGACCAAGGGGCGAAAGAACGTGGCGTCGGCGACCGCGAAGGTCGTGTGGGTCGAGGACGAGCACGAGGGAACGGCGGTCAACAACGGCATCGCCCAACGTCTCGGTGTCGGCCGGTATGCCTCGACCCTGCACTCGATCACCGGCTCGTATCACAAGTACCAGGACTCGGGCCTGGGCCTGTCGCCGCAGGGTGTGTCGTGGGACCTGCGGCCGGTCATCGCATCCGGGACCGTGATCTCGGAAACGGGAGACGTGGGCGTGTCGGTTCCCGGCGCCTACCACATCCACTACTGCATCACGACGGCGCCGGACTTCGAGGAGTTCGGACCGTTCGAGTCGCTGCCGTTCGTGTTCCGCAACTACGACCTCAGCAAGGACCGCGGCAAGACGTGGACGCCGGTCACGACCGGCGTGCCGCGTACCGGCGACTGGGTGCGTCGTCGTGCGGGCTCGCCCAAGGCGGCCAAGGTGACCACGAGCGTCGACGTGCTCGACTTCGGCAAGGTGACGGGCACGGTGCGTCTGCCGAGCGGCATGACGGGCACGGTCGGCGGCAAGGTCGAGATCGCCGTCGTTTCGGAGTGGGGTGAGCCCCTGGCCAGCGTCACGTACACCACGAGCGCGCTCAACAAGGACGGCCCGTGGACCTACAGCTTCGCGAAGGTGCCCAACTACGAGAGCTCGCGCCTGCAGGTCTCGTACGTCGGCAAGACCTCGCCGAGCGCCTCGGTCGTCTCGGCCAAGAGTGGCCCGTTCGGCGTGGATGCCAACGAGTCGCGCACGGTCGACGTGACGATGACCGCCACGAAGATCAAATAGCGGCGGCTACGGGTTGCGACGGCGTCGCCCCGAGGGCGTCGTCGCGGCCGGGCTCCCGGTGTCCAGGAACGCTTGTGCAGCGTCGTGGTAGCCGCGTTCGGCGTACATCTTCGCGACGGACCGGCGCGTGTGTGCACCTTCGGAAACCCCGGGCATTTCGCGTTCGAGGAGCTCGACCAACGTCGACAGTTGCATCGCGATCCGGATACCTCCGGCGTCCTGTGGATCGCTACGCCGCGCGCGTTCAGGCGATCGACCGATTCCCGAATGATCCTCGCGATCGCTCGTCGGAGATCTCGTACAAACTTCGCGATCCGATCTCGATCAGATCTCGATCAGATCTCGGGATCGCGTGTCGATCCCGGGATCGCGTCGATCAGATCTCCTTGGCGTGCGATCGGCTCGGACGTGTCGCGAACGCCAGCGATGCGAGCACGATCGCGGCGGCCACGACGAGGATCAGGTTGTCCTGCGGGGCGAGGCCGAGGACCTTGGCGACGAGCAGGGCGGCGAGCACGACCAGGCGAACATGGACGTACGCCCGTCCGATCTTGCGGAGGCGTTCGCTCGACCCGCGGCCTCGCCACCCACGCACCGCCACGACCACGGCGGCGGCATCCAGCGGCACGAACACGAGCACGTTCTCGTTGTGCGCGAGACTGGGCACCGTGGCGACGGCCATCGTGACCGCCACGAGCAGGCCCAGCAGGCACGAGAGCACGCCGACGGTGGCCAGGACGAGCATGCCGATGCGGTACCCCTTCGTCGGGTGCGTGCCCGGCCGCGTCCAAGCGATGAGCGCGGCGGCGACGGCGGCCAGCAGTAGCAACCACATCGTCGCGCGGGGTGTGGGCGGGGTCGCTGGGGGTCGCTCGGACGCGATGATCACCTCGACCGGACCGAGCAGCGGATCGCCGCCTTCGAGTCGGGTGGCCGTGGCGATCGCCTGCAGATCGGCGGGTCGGTACATCGATGCCCAGCCCGTCGGCACCGTGTCCTGGTGCGCACCCACGAGCACGTCGAGCCCGATCCCGACGAAGACCGAGCTCGCCGCCGCGGCGCGCGTGTCCGTGCGCAGGGTTCGCCCGGGGGCGTAGTCCTCGGCGGCGCGCCGCAACGCGCCTCGACTGACGTCGTCGAGCAAGTCGCGCAGCCGGGTCGAGCAGTTGGTGCGCAGGGAGTCGTAGACGAAGTCGCGGTTGATGGGCCGACTCTCGATCCGCAGCCGTTGGACCAACGCGCGCAGCTGCGAAGGCGGCAGCTGCAGCGCTTGCGACTCCATGTGACGATCACGCCGCTGGTACCAGGGCAAGGCGGTGGTCCACGGCCGAGCCGCGAGCCGAAACAGTGCCTTGCCCCGCACGAGTGCGACCAGCTGGCCGAAACCGCCGTCGACGGCGTAGCCGTAGCTGTACATGTGGTCCTCGCCGTCGGCCCGGACCCGCAGCCCGACGTGTCCCCATCGCGAGAACAGATCGTCGCCAGGGCCGATCGTGACGAGCTCGACGATCGGCGTGTCGGCCCGCGCGTGGGCCAGGCTCGGCGAAAGCAGCACCCACGCGATCGTCCACGCGAGTCGCCACGGGGCCCGGGACCGCCTTCGCCGCGGCCGCCGATGCTGCGCTCGCACTCCCGGCACCATGCCACGCATCGGCGCACGGCGTCGGCGCGTGACCGAGTCCGAGGCCGTGCCCAGGCCTTGCTCCCCCAGCCGCCTTCCGCGCTCAGCCCGGTGGTGGTGGTGGCGGAGCCCAGGGAAGATCGTCGACCGGTGCGGTGAAGGCCCCGAGCGCGCCTGGACCCACGTGCAGGTAGATGCTCGCCGAGAACGGCTGGATGGTCAGGTAGTCGACCGTCATCCGCGTGGCGAGCTGCTCGGCGAGACGTCGCGCTTGCGCCTCGTCGCCGCCGTGGGAGATCGCCATCCACACCCGTCGTCCCGCGTGCGTCTCCGCCAGCGCCGAGGTCAGATGGTCCACCGGATCGCTGCGAGAGGAGATCTTGTGGGCCACCTGCAGCTCGCCGTCGACGAAGTGCAGCACGGGGCGCACGCGCAGCAAGTTGGCCAAGAACCCTCTCAGGAAGCTCGCTCGCCCGCCCTTGATCAGGTTGTCGAGCGTCGCCAGCCACAGCCGCAGCTGCATGCCGGCCGCGAAGGCTCGGGTCGCTTTGTCGATTTCGTCGAGCGACAGTCCAGCGTCACGCGCGAGGGCGGCGTAGATCGTCACCAACCCGGCGCCGCCGTCGGTCACGCCGGTGTCGATCACGCGCACGTCGAGCGTATCGGGTCCCTGTAGCTCCGCGAGGGTCCGCGCCGCCGAGCAGGCCGCGTCGTAGGACTGAATGAGCTTGCGCGACGTCATCACGGCGACGACCTCGCGATCGTCGGCCGCGATCTGCTTGAACGCCTTTGCGAACTCGGCCGCCGAGGTCCCGAGCACGTAGGGGTGCTCCTTGGCGCCACGTACCCACTCGTCGACCGTCGACAGGTCGATGTACGACCGCGTGTCGTGCTCGCGTTTGTCGACGACGATCTTCTGCGGGGTCAGATCGATGCCGTATCGCGCCACCAGCTCGGCGCCGAGATTCGAACCGGGATTGGTGACGACGCGCAACGAACGGTCCCGGTCTCGAATATAGACCTTCCCCGGGCCGCTCTCGCCGTATCAACGTTCCCACAGGTTCATCACGTACATCCGAGGGTGCATCGGGTGCGCGACGCCGGGCATCGCGGGGCCGGGGAGCGGGTCGCCGAAGCGCTGCCACGTGAGCACCGGCGCCAGCTCGAAGCGGCGGATCACGGCGCAGACGGCCTCCATCAGCTCGGGCTCGCGGTACCGAAACACGTCCGGGCCGATGTCCTGCAGAAGATCGCAGGCCTCGATTCCGAAGCAGTAGCCCACGCGGCCTCCGAGCACGATGCGCTCGATGCCCGGGGCGCCGTCGCGGGTCAGTGGTGACGGCGGACGCAGGTCACGGGCCCCCGGAAACACCCAGATTCGCTTTGGATCGAAGCGAGCGGCGAGCGTCTCCTCGAGCGCGCGCGCGATGGCGTCCGTCCGCGCGTCGGGGTCGGAGAAGCCCGACTGGGCGACGCCGTAGCAGATCCGAACATCTTCGGCGCAAAGCGAAAACGTGCGCTCGTCGAGGATCATCCGCCCCTGACGTTGGTCCCAGCGTCCCGCGAGCAGGTGTTGCGTGGACTCGGACGCCGGCGGCACGCCGTCGGGATCGAACGCGGCGGCGAGGTACGTGTCGAAGTCGGGGAAGAAGTCACTGCCGCGCGGATCGGCGGGATGCGGCGCCGCCGGCTTGCCGCCCCACAGCCCGGTGATCGCCGCGCCCGCGCGCCGGTCGTCGCGAAACAACGCCACGTCCAGCTCCTTGATCGGCAGCTGCGCGCCGGCCAGCTCGTGGATCAGCAGGTTCGCCGCACGCACCGGATCGTCCACGCCCCCGAAGCGCAGGCTGATCGCGTAGTCGGCAATCCACGGCCTCTCTCCCACGAGCACGCGGCCGTAGGCGTTGGCTTCGCACAGGTCGAGCCAGTTGCCGACGATCTGCTGCATCGCCAACGACTGCTCGTCCGGCGGCGTGTGGTGAAAGCACACCGTCACGCGTATCTCGTCGGAGGCGCCGGCGTCGGCGAAGCCCGGATGCGTCAACCCTTCGCCCGGGACCGCGTGCCATTCGGTACGAGGCACCGACACGCGCGTCGGCCACGAGACCATCCGCGCCGCCGCCCGCCCGCACGCCATCGTCGCCAACGAGTCGTAGGTCGGCGTAAACAGCAGGTTGCCGGAGGTGTCGACGAGCGCCCACTTGCCGCCTTCGCGTACGGGCGCCACGCCGTCGCCGAAGTCGCCGACGCGCTCGAAGCGTGGGGGGAACAGCTCGGCGCCGTCGGTCCGCACGAACGTCCACCTGTCCTCGCGCTTGACCGCGGCGTACCCGTCGATGAAGCCGCGCGCCGACTGGTAGCGCGGCGCGATCACGACGTTGCCCTGCACGTCGAGGAAACCGAGACCTTCACCGGCATCCCCCGGATCGAAGCGCGCGAGCCCGTGCGTCATCGCGAGTGCGTAGGTGTAGGGTCCGAACGTCTGGCCCCGGGCGGTCACGAAGTACCACTCGCCGCGCCCGGCCTGGCACGCCGCGATCGGATCCGAGAACGAGGTGATGTACCGAAACGATCGGCCGACCACCGGCCGTCCGTTGACGTCGAGCAGCCAGTGCTCGTCGCCGCGGATCGCCTCGGCCATGCCCGACATCACCGGCAGGATGTCGTCGTAGCCCTCACCCAGTGGCGTCCCGGCGTCGTCGCACAGGTACCACTGGCCGTTCATCTTGATCCTCCCGCGCCCGCCGGCCCACGGTCCCGTCGACTCGAACCGCGGCGAGACGCGCCAGTGTCCGTCGCGGCCGATGTAGCCCCAGCGCCCGCCGTCGGCCGCCGGCGCGACGTCGCCCTTGTCGAAGCCGTCGACACGCTCGAACACCGGCGCGATCCGGACGTTGCCGTCGTAGTCGGCGAATCCCCAGCGGCCCTGCTGCTGGATCGGGATCAGCCCACTGCCGGGTCGGCCGACGTCGTCGAAGACCGGTTGCACCCGGACTCGACCGCCGCCGAGCCACCCCCACTTCGCGCCCACGAGACCTCGCTGCGGGTCGCGCTGGCCCCCGGTCGCGAATGGCCGAATCGTGTCGGTCCAGCGGTCGGCGTCGCTGACTCCCGGCTCCACGACCCACCGCCCGTCGGGGTCCATGAAACCGAAGCCCCAGCCGCCGTACTCGGTCACCTTCGCCAGCCCCTCGACGAAGGTCTCCGCAGTGCGCAGGCGGTTGGGCACGACCATGTGGCCGGTCCGATCGACATAGCCGGACATCAGGCTGGACATGCCGGGGTTAGTGGCCGGCCGCGGCCGTACCGTTCCCGAACGCCGTCAGCCGCTCACACCGGCGGTCGTGGG
Organism: uncultured Pseudomonadota bacterium; assembly: GCA_937896535.1. Taxonomy (GTDB): domain Bacteria; phylum Myxococcota_A; class Polyangia; order Nannocystales; family Nannocystaceae; genus CALBMM01. Next base: position 76,410 of record CALBMM010000108.1, on the reverse strand, counting down.
GATCGTCGGCTCAAAACGAAGGGTCGACCTGCGTCGGGTGGGCTCGGACCCACTCGATCGCCTTCTTCTCGGAGAGCCCGAGCGCCCCCATCGCCCACACGACCGCGACCTGCCCCATCGCGGTGTACGGACGATACGCCTCGGCGAAGGAGACGCCCGCCTTGTCCATGTACGCGACCGATGCCTCGATCTCGGCGAGGACCGCGGGTAGGGCCCTTTCGTACGCCTTGCGGACCTTCGGGTCCTCGGTCGTGCACGCGGACTCGGCGTTGAACTTCTTGAACACGCGCGTGTTGGCCGGCTGGATCAAGCGCTCGGGATTGTCGTCCACGATGATCGCCCGCGACAACGACTCGTCGAAGATCCGCAGGTCCTTGGACGGCTCCTGCACGGGGGTGCCTTCGTCCTTGGATTGCTGGACCAGGTGCGAGTTGGTCAGAAATCCCGCGACGAGCGGACTGTCGACGATCGGCTTGCCGTCGAGCATCCAGACTCGGCCGTTGTCCCAGCTGCGCTCGTCCGTGTTCGCCGTGAACAGCACCACGGCGCCGCCGAGTGCGTTGATCCGCTTGATCGTCTCGTCCCACCCGGGCACGAGCTTGATGTATCGGGTCTTGCCCTCGGCCTGCAGCTTGATGTCGTGGCAGCGTTCGCCGATCGACTCGGGCACGTGCTGGTCGTACAGCGTGCTGTCGAGGTCGAAGACCACGATGAACTTGGCCTTCGCGAGTCGTTCGGTGTCGCGCCGGTCCTCGTACTCGCCCTGGTTGACCCGCGACACGGCCTTGGCCAGCAGACCATCGAGGTTCGCGTCCGGGTCGGCGACGGCGAGGTCGCGGTAGAGGTTTTGCACCTCGACCGCGGCATCGCGAGCGAGGCCATAGTCGGCCATCACCTTCGAGATCTTGAAGCGCCGCTGGTCGGGAGCCGAGTAGGCGTACTTGTCCGTCCAATCCGGTCGCTTCGCCAGCGTGATCGCGTCGAGCTTCGGGCTGCCGAAGCCGACCTTGGTCTTGGTCTGCGGCGTGTCGTCGGCGAACTCGTCGTCGTCGTCGCTGCCGCCCCCATGATTGGGCGACGTCGCGTCCGCGGCCGCCGGCGGCGGGATCTCGGGGGGGACGGTCGCTTCCTTCTTGCAGCTGGACGAAGCGACGAGGAACCCGGCGAGAAGCAGACCGCGGCGTGGCACGGGCCGAGGATGCCACGACCGGTGGCGCGAGCAACGCGCAGCACGTTCTGCCTCGATCGCCGCAAATCCGTCGCGGTCGTCGTGTCGACCAGGCGTGGGACGGACAATGCCCTTGGAAACCTCATCGTGGCGCCGGGCGAGGCACTTCGTGCTCGCTTCGGCGTGGTTGGTCTCGGGGGGGTGCGGTGGCGCGGACTCTCGGTCGGACGAACCGACGTCGGGCGGGCCGGGGCTCGTGACCGCGGGTGGGGGCATCGACACCGACGAGGCGTCCACCGACGACGGCACGACCGGAGCAGCGACCGACGGTCCGGGTGACGGCGACGACGCCGGGCTCAAGTTCGACCTGCAACCGGCGAGCGACTTCGGTCCCGGCGCGGAGGATTGCGTGGGGTTGTTCGCCACGGTCCGAGACTTCTCCGCCTCCCATCCGGACTTCGAGACCTACACCGGCGAGGGCTTCCCGAACCTCGTGCTACCCACGCTCGGGGCCGACGCGACGCCCACGTTCAATCCCGCCAACCAGTTCTTCGCCCCGATCTCGAGCGCGGCGTCGTTCGCGGACTGGTACCACGACGTCCCCGGCACGAACCAGGCGTTCGAGATCGAGCTGCCCCTGACGGAGCAACCGACGGGCGAGTACGTGTTCGACAGCGCCGCGTTCTTCCCCCTCGACGGGATGGGCTTCGGCAACGAAGGCAACCCGCACAACTTCCACTTCACCACGGAGGTGCACAGCACCTTCACCTATCACGGCGGCGAGGTGTTCACGTTCCGCGGCGACGACGACGTATGGGTATTCGTCGACGAGCAGCTCGTCGTCGATCTCGGAGGCCCGCACCCCCCGCTCGAGGGATCGGTGATGATGGACGCGCTCGGCCTCGTCGTGGGGCAGAGCTACCCCATGGACATCTTCCACGCCGAGCGACACACCAACGCGTCGAACTTCCGCATCACCACGACGATCGAGTGCTTTCAACCCCCGGTGGGTTGATGGTCCGCGATCCACGCCTGCGCGGCGCGGCGCTCGCTTTCGAGAGCGCCCGTGGCGAACGCTTCGACCGCCTCGCCGGCCAGCACCCGCGCACGGTCGCGATCCTCGGCGTCGCCTTCCGGGTCGGCCCACAACGCTCGTGCCAGCGCGAAGCGGGTGATGCCGACCTGCTTGGGCGCGCCTCGTCCCGGCGCGTGCAGGCGCGACGCTCGCTCGAGCCACACCCGCGCGCGCGCCGGCTCACCCTGCGCCAGCTCGAGCTCGCCGAGTCCGCTCAGCGGTGACGCAAGCAGCAGCGAATCTTCCCCGTATGCCTCCGACCACAGCCGCAACGACGCCAGGTAGTGCTCGCGCGCGTCGTCGAACCGCTCGAGCTGACGTTCCACTTCGCCGAGGTTGTGCAGCAGGGTGGCCTCGCTCGTGCGGCCACGCTGACCTCGCTCGTGCTCGATCCGAATCGCCCGATGCAGCGTCGCGCGGGCATCGTGGAGCTTGCCCTTGCGGGTCTGCACCACCGCGATCGCGGCGAGCACGTTGACCGACTCGACGTGGCGTCCGTGCGCCTCGTGCAGGTCCAGCGCGTGCTCGAGGGCGGTCAGCGCCGCATCGTAGTTCCCGGACTCGATCTCGATCGCCCCACGTTGGTACGCGAGCTCGGGCATGTTGGGTCCGTGCGGACCCTGCGTCTCGGTCTCGATCGACACGCACAGCTCGAGCAGCTGCCGCGCGGTCGCCAGGTCCCCACGCGCGCGCGCCGTCAGCCCCAGCCCCTGGTACGCCGGGATCAGGATCGGATGACGCTTGCCCAGTGCCTGCTGGAGCAGGTCGCGGGCGCGCCCGAATTCGTCTTCGGCGCGCTCGAACTCGTCGAGCACCTGCGAGAGGCCACCCAGCTGCGTGAAGGCACGGCCGCGCTCGACCGTGTCGGGCCGTGGCGCCGACTCGAGCGTCGCGATGGCGTCGAGGACCATCGCGTGCGCACCTCGTTCGTCACCTTCGGCGCGTCGCAGCTCGGCGTTCACGCGCTTGTACCGACCCTCCAGCGTGGGGTCGCCGACGCGGTGGGTGGCCAGCTCCGCGCGAAACAGCCAGGTCCGCGCTTCGTCGAGGTCGCCACGCGTGCGAACGATCCGCAGCGCCGCGTGCATCGCGGCCCGCGCGGTCGTCTCGGGGTGGTCGGCGGTCAGGCCCAGCTCGTACGCGCTCACGAACGCCTCCATCGCTGGGTCGCTCTGCCCCAGCGACTCGAGTGCGAACCCGCGGACGAGCCGCTCCCGCGCGCGGAGCCGTGGGTCGCTCGCGGCCTCGAAGGCGGCGCGGTGCTCTCGGAGGAGACGCTCGGCCTGCTCGCCACGACCGGCGTCGAGCAGCAGCTTGGCCTCGTCCACGATGCGACCGAGCGGCTCGGCCGTCGTGTCGTGGCGGTCGATCGTCGCGGTCGTGGCTTTGGTCGTGGCGGTGCTCGTCGTGTCGCATGCGGGCCGGGCCACGAGCGCGGAGGCCGAGCCGGCGGCGACCACCATGCCGTCGACGGTCTCGCACGCCGGCGACGGGTTCGAGCCGAGAACGACCCCGGCACACACGACCACGGTCCCGGTGAGGGCGATGGCAGGAAGACGTCGGCGCGCCCGCTCGTCGAGCGCATCCGCGAGCGCCGTGGCCGACGCGAACCTCGCGGAGGGATCGACCGCCAGGCCGCGGGCGATCACGTGGCGCAGGCCGGCGGGGACGTCCCGCCGACGGGGGATCTTCGGGCGGCCGGTCGTGACCGACTCCGCGAGGGCTTCGAGCGAGTCCCCGGCGAACGGGCGCCGACCGAACAGTGCCTCGTACAGCGCGACGCACAGCGAGAACTGATCACTGGCGGCGGTCACGGAGCGGCCCACGAACTGCTCCGGCGACATGTACAGCGGCGTGCCGATCGCCCACCCGGTACGAGTCGCCCGCAGGGGCGGGCCGGACCGAGACGCCGAAATCGTGGCGACGTCGTGCAGATGCGAGGCTTCGTCGCGATACAGCGCGAGACCGAAGTCGACCACGCGTGGCCGGCCATCGCGTCCGACCAACACGTTGTCGGGCTTGAAGTCGCGATGGACGATGCCGCGGCTGTGCGCGGCGGCCAGGCCTCGCGCGGCGGCGGCGAACATGGCGGCGATCTCCCGAGCGGAGCGCGCGCGCTCGCGCAGCCAGCGACGCAGCGTGGTGCCTTCGACGAGCTCCATGGCGATGAAGACGCGCCCGTCGGCTTGCCCGGCGTCGTAGACCTGCACCACGTTGGGGTGCGACAGACACGCCATCGCCCGCGCCTCGCGAACCAGTCGTGCCTCGGCGCGCCCGTGGACCGACGTGCGGTGCAGGACCTTGATCGCGACGCGCCGACGCAGCACCGGATCGATCGCTTCGTACACGACGCCCATCGCTCCGGCGCCGAGCTGATCGACGATGTCGTAGCGGCCGATCGAATCGCCGGCGCTGAGCGGCCGAACGCCATGTGCCACGGCGGGTGAGGAGGCCATCGCGTCGTCGTCCTGCGAGCCCGCGAGCTGCATCAGGGCGCGGCAATCCGGACAGACATCCAAGTGCAGGTCGAGCGCTTCGAGCCGCGCCGGATCGAGCACGCCGGCGGCGAACTCGATCAGCTCGCTCTCGTCCGGACACGCATCGAACAACGTAGACAGCTCCCAGGGGCGATGATACCAGGAGGCGATGGACGGTTCGGACGTCGTCGACGCGATGCGCGTCCTGCTCCCGGACCTCCACGACGACGACGAGCTACGGGCGCGTCTGCGTCGTCTCCACGACGACGCCATACGCGCACACCCCTCGGTCGCGGTCGACGCCCGCGCATGGGGAGCCGCGCTGGGGCGTGCCCTCGTGGGCGAGTCCTCGGCCGAGGTGCGTGGGCGCATGGACGCGCTCCCGGCCGCCGATCTGTGGCTGGCGGCCGCGGCCGCACAGGGAGTGCCGGCCGCCATCGAGACGTTCGAGCACACCCTGATGCCGCAGGTGGACCGCGCGTTGCGTCGCCTCGTGTCGTCGATGGACGAGACGCAGGAACTACGACAACGGGTGCGCGTACACTTGCTCGTGGCCGAGCCTCCCGCGCTGCCACGCATCGGTCAGTACCGGGGCCGGGGATCGCTGGCCGGGTGGGTGCGGACGGTGGCGGGTCGCCTGGCGCTCAACGCCCGCCGCGACGCGCCGCGGTACGTCGACGGCGAGGTCGATCTGCCCGAGCGGCTTCTCGCGTCCACCCCGGAGCTGACGCACTTGCGCGAGGAGTACCGCGAGGTCTTCGCGCGCGCCTTTCGGGAAGCCTTCACCGGTCTGCCGCCACGGTCGCGCAACCTGCTGCGGCTGCGACACGGCGAGGAGATGCCGCTGGACGCGTTGGCCCAGGCCTACCAAGTGCACGTGTCCACGACGTCGCGTTGGCTCACCGCGGCCCGCGAAGCCCTGCTGCGACGATTCACCGAGAGCGCCGGTGCCCACCTCGGCGATGCCGTGGCCGTGCAGGAGCTGCTGCATCTGGTGCAGAGTCGCTTCGAGGGCAGCCTGCGGGTGCTGCTCGCCTCGAGAGTGCTCGACGGGCCGACCACCGACGAGCCGGTCTGACCGGGCGCGGCCTGCAGACGCGGTCGCGGCGTCGCGGCGAGCGCGTCGCCGCCGCGGTCGGTCGTGTCCTCGGTCTCGACCTCGCCTCCGTTTCCCGATGCCTGCGGACGTGGTCGCCGCCGACCGCCACCCGGTCCTCGACGCGCATTCCCCGACGGACGGCCACGCAAACGCGGTTTTTGCGCCCTCAAAACCGTCTGACCGTACGGTAGACAACCGCCGACTGTGCGGTAGTCTCCGCGCCGATGGACCTGTCGTTTTCCGCCGAACACGAGGCCTTCCGTAAGGAGGTCCGGGGCTGGATCGCCGAAGCCCTGCCGCCCGACCTCCGCCAAAAAGCAGAGCTCGACTCGCAGTTTTCCCACGACGACACGATGACGTGGCACAAGCTGCTGCACGCGCAGGGCTGGGTCGCGCCGGGTTGGCCGGAGAAGTTCGGCGGTCCCGGGTTCGACGCGACCAAGCGCTTCATCCTCACCGAGGAGCTCGAGCTCGCGGGCACGCCCACGCTGTCGCCCTTCGGTCTGTCGATGGTGGGTCCAGCGATCATGCAGTTCGGCACGCCCGAGCAGCAGGAGCGCTTCTTGCCGAAGATCCTGTCCGGCGAAGAGGTCTGGTGTCAGGGGTACTCCGAGCCCGACGCCGGGTCCGACCTCGCCTCGCTGCGCTGCAAGGCCGAAGACGACGGTGATCACTTCGTCGTCAACGGTCAGAAGACCTGGACCACGTACGCCCAGTACGCCGACTGGATCTTCTGTCTGGTGCGCACCGACGCCAACGTCAAGAAGCAGGCGGGCATCTCCTTCCTGCTCATCGACATGAAGACCGAAGGCGTCGAGGCGGTGCCGATGCTGACGATCGGCAACCAGCCGGCGTTCGCCGACACGTTCTTCGAGAACGCCCGCGTGCCCAAGGCCAACGTGGTCGGGCAGATCAACGCGGGCTGGACGGTCGCCAAGGCGCTGCTCGGGCACGAGCGCACGCTGCTGGCGTTCGTGGGCTCCTCGCGTCGCAACCTGCGTCGGATCAAGCGCATTGCGGCCGAGACGTCGGTCGGCGGTCAGCGCCTGCTCGACCAGCCCGCGTGGCGCGGTCGCATCGCCCGCCTCGAGATCGAGCTGGAGGCGCTGCGCATGGCCAACTACCGCACGCTCGCCCGCGCCCAGCTCGGCAAGGCGCCCGGGCCCGAGTCGTCGATCCTCAAGCTGCGCGGTACCGAGATCTACCAGCAGACCTACGAGCTGGCGATGGACCTGATGGGCCACGATGCCCTGTCGTGGTTCAACGAGCCGGGGGTCATCCCCGACCACGAGCAGTGGGTCGGCCCGCAGTACTGCTACCAGCGCGCCGCGACGATCTACGGCGGCTCCAACGAAATCCAAAAGAACATCATCGCCAAGTGGATCCTCGGCCTGCCGAGCAAGTGAGGGAGACGGACCATGGACTTCGATCTCAGCTCCGATCAAAAGATGCTGCGCGACACCGTCGCGTCGTTCGTCAAGAAGCAGTCGACCGTCGAGCGCTTCCGCAAGCTCCGCGAAGAAGGCAAAGGGTGGGAAGCCGACGTCTGGGCGCACATGGGTGAGCTCGGCTGGCTGTCGATCCCGTTCCCCGAGGACGTCGGGGGCTTCGGCGCCTCGTTCGTCGAGGTGTACCTGCTGCTCGAGCAGCTCGGCACCACGCTCGTCCCCGAGCCGTACATTCCCTCGGTGGTGCTCGCCGGCATGGCGATTTCCAAGGGCGGCAACGCGGGCCAGCACGACAAGTTCCTGACCCCGATGATCGAGGGCCAGACCTCGCTGGCCTTCGCCCACGCCGAGCGCGGCAACCGGCACGAGGCCGGTGTGGTGGCCACCACGGCCACCAAGTCCGGCGGCACGTGGTCGCTTTCGGGCCAGAAGGTCTTCGTGCTCAACGGCCATCGCGCCGATCGACTGGTCGTGTCCGCGAACACGCCCGACGGCGTCGGGCTGTTCGTCGTCGACGGCAGCGGTCCGGGCGTCACGCGCCAGACCGTGCGCACGATCGACGAGCAGGGCGCGGCGATCATCGGGCTCGACGGAGCCAAGGTCGACGACGACCGTCGCCTCGGCGAGCCGGGCGAGGCGACGGTCGCGTTGATCGAGCACGTGCTCGACTACGGGGCTGCGGCCGCGATCGCCGAGGGCCTGGGCGTGTGCCACACGATGCTCGAGATGACCAAGGCGCATCTCAAGGAACGCGAGCAGTTCGGCCGCCCGATCGGCATCTTCCAGGCGCTGCAGCACCGGGCCGTCGACATGTTCGTCGAGCTCGAGCTGTTGCGTTCGATGGCGATGCTCGCCGCGATGAGCGTGGACTCCGAGGACGTGCACGAGCGTCGCCGGGCGCTGAGCGCCGCGAAGGTCAAGCTGACCACGAGCGGCCGCTTCATCGCGCAGCAGGCGATCCAGCTGCACGGCGGCATCGGCATCACCGACGAGCACGACATCGGGCTGTTCTTCAAGCGCCAGCTCGTCCTCGACAAGCTCTTCGGCGACGACGTGCACCACGTCCAGCGGTTCACGGACCTGCCGGACTTCGCCGAGCGGACCTGAGGGGTCCTCCAGGCTCGACCCTGACAGCGGTGTCGCGATCGGGCGACGCCGCTGTCGCAATTGGGGCGCCCAAGCGACCGAAACCCCGTCGCGGCGGGGTCGGCACGGGTCTTGTACACAGCCCCCGCGTGCTTGGCTCGATCCGTGGATTTCGTGGTGGGCGCGCGCTCGGGAGCGCCGCGCTGGCCGTGGCCCTCGGGGGTTGCGGAGGTCTGTTCGGCGACAACCCCTTCGCGGGCGAAGACGAGGGTGGCACCGACACCGACCCGTCGACGATTCCCGAGGGTGACGAAGGCCCCGGGACCGTGCCGCCCAAGAGCGGCTGCGAGTCGTGGTCGGACTGCGGGTCGTGCGATTTCTGCAACCAAGACGGCGTGTGTGAAGAAGATGTCGGCGCGTGCTGTGCCGTCGGCGGCGATCCGGGCTGGCGCTGCTCGCCGCCGCTCGACGACTGCGACTGGGAAGGCTGCCCCGACGGCTACGAGTGCACCTTCGACGGCTGCATCCCGATCGACGATCCCGACACGTTCACGCCGACGGCCGCGTGCGCGGATGCGCCGTCGCTGCAGGCGCAGGTGGTGACCGTGGCCGAGTCGAGCGTGCCGCCGGCCCTGCTCGACGTCGACGGCGACGGCACGCTGGAAGTGATCACGTTCAGCGCGGCGACCGTCTCCGCGCACGCGCTCGACGGCACGCTGGTCGCCTCGGTCGACGCGGGAGACTTCGTCGTCACCGAGCTCCTCGGCCGCGACGCCGGATCGTTGCTGGCGACGGGCAGCACCGCGGCCGGCGCCTACACGGTCGGCCGGCTCGACGTCATCGCGCCCGGCGAGTTGAGCCTGCAGCTCGGCGTCGCGGCCGACGAGGCGGGCGCGCAGCCGTCGGTCGCGCGCGACTTCACCGGAGACGGCCGGCTCGACGTCGCGCGCGTGGTGGGCGAGCAGCTGCACCTGTGGGATCTCGACGCGACGCCGACGCTGACGGTGGACGCGATGCTGGCGGCGGCGGTCGAGCGCGTGGACGCATTCGACTTCGACGCCGACGGCGCCCCCGAGTGGCTCGGCTTCGGCAAGCAGACCGTGCAGCTGAGCCTGCAAGGCGACATGGTCGGGGCGGCCGACTGGTACACCTTGCCCGGCGAGTACGAGGGCTCGGGTACGGTCCGTCGGGCCGACGGCTCGCAGCAGCTCGTGATCGTGACGACCGGCGCGCAGCCCATCGCGCGGGCCCAAGTGACCCGCGTGGACACGTCCGCCGGGCCGCCGGCCCTGCTCGACCCGTTCGGCGCCGAGCTGCAGTTCGCGTGGCTTCAGATCGCCGACCTCGACGGCAACGGCACCGACGAGATCGTGGTGGGCCACGCCTACGACGGGGCGCGTGCGTACGAGCTGTCCGATCCGGCGGCCCCGTGTCACTGGGCACTACCGGAGATCGGTCCCTGGGGAGCGACGGCGGGGGACCTGACCGGCGACGGGATCGCCGATCTGCTCGTCAGCGACGGTACCGGCTACACGCTGTGGACCGTGGACGCGTCGTAGCCAGCCGCGCGATCAGCCCGCCGCTGCGGCGCCGTCGCCGGGGTGCGGCTCACCGGTCTCGGCGTCGGCGAGGATCTGCTCCGCCGACGCCAGCGCCGCCTCGATGTGTCCGAGCTGCGTCGGATTCGTGTCGCCGATGACCTCGAGGGCGCGCCGCAGGTACGGCGCGGCGGCTTCGGCGTTGCCCAGCTCGAGGAACATCGCGCCCGCGCCCGCCAGCGGATCGACGCGGAACGTGTCCGGATACCCGGGCGTGGCGTCGAGCAGGAGCACGGCGGCGGTGTAGTCGACCAGCGCGAGCGTACGGTCGCCGCGCGCGTGAGCGACCTTGCCGTGCAAGGCCAACAGCGGTCCGAGGTCGGGGCGGTTGTCGCGGTCGCGCGTCGCGAGCAGCGCGAGCGCCTCGTCGAGCCACTCGCTCGCTCGCTCCTCGTTGCCGCGATCGAGCTCGAGCGCCGCGAGATTGTAGCGACCGTTGACGCGAGCCGACTCCTCCGGCGGAAAGTGGGCGTCGACGAAGTCGATGTGTTCGCGTCGGAGCGCGGCCGCCCCATCCAGATCTCCTTCGGCAGCGGTCACGTCCGCGAGGGTCGCGAGCAGGAGCTCGCGACCTCGTCCGCCGTCTTCTTCGGCGAAGGCGTGCTCGGCCTGCCTCAGCCACCGCTTCGCATCGGCGAGGTCTCCTGCGGCACGGGCGGCAACTCCCAGGTTGAGCAGGGTCTCGCCCGTCACGGCCGCATCCGGACCGAAGATGTTGCGACGCATCACCAGCGCGCGCTCGAGCAGCTCGCGGCTGCGTCGGAGGTTGCCGCGCTGAAACTCGGCGCCGCCTGCGTTGTTGAGCTCTTGGGCGAGCAGCGGATGCTCATCGCCAAATGCGGTCGACAGCATCGCGATGTTCTCGTCGAACAACACCATGGCTTCGTCGTAGCGTCGCGCCCACATCATCGTCGACGCGAGGCTGCCGCGCAGTCGGCCCACCTCCACGACATCATCGGGGTCGATGAGCGCGAGTGCCCGCCGAAGCTCCGCGATGGCGTCGTCGGGACGTCCTTCGACCCGGGCGACGAGTGCCTTGGTATTGGACAGGGCCGCCTGCAGCTGGGGCGGCGCGCCCGCCCGCATCACCAGGGCTTCGGCCTGCTGCAGGCTGCGGCCGCCGTCGTCCTCCCGCAGTCCGTATCGGCTCGCCGAAGCGAGCGCGACGGCCAAGCGCGCGGCGAGAAGGTCGTCGCCGGCTTGCCCGGCCGCCGCCAGACCCTCCTCGGCCGCTGCCTTCGCGCGATCGTGCTGCCGTCGCGACCGGGTCACGTGGACGCGACCCAGCAGCGCCTCGGCGACAATCCCCGGCGCACCGATCGCGCGTGCCAGGGCCAGGCCTTCGTTCGCCGATCGTTCCGCCTCGTCGATCTGACCGGCATCCAATCGCGCCGCGGCGGTCGCGAGCAGGCTGCGTACGCGGTCCGCTTCGGCTCCATCTTCGGGGCGCAGACCGTCGTCGATCGTCGTGTCGGCACACTCGGCGATCGCGGGCAAGGAGGCGACCATCGCGTCGGCGCCGGCGACCACGTCGTCGCCGCCTCCGCGAAGCACGTCCACCGTCGCCGCCAGAGCCTGCCGACGCCGCTGCAGACACGACAGCTGCCGGTCCTGGGTCCCCGCCGCTGGGACGGCGGCGACACGGCCGGCCTCGCAGGCTTTGCGCCGGGCATCGGTCCAATCGGATGCGTAGCGATCGAGCGACGACGACACGCGTCCCCACGTCGCCGTGGACCACTGTGCGCGATCGTCGGTGAAGGCACCTTGGAGCTCGCGCCGCGTCCGGGTGTCCCAGATCCCCGACAGCTCGTCGCTGGCGACGTCGCACGGGTCGGACCAGGACCCGGCAGCGATCGCGAAGGTCGCCGCGAGACCGAGGGCGGCCGCCGTCCACGTGTGTACGCGAGAGCTCCGAGGGCCCTCGAGCGCGGTCACCAAGGCACGCAAGTTGTCGAAGCGCCGGGCCGGGTCCGTCGACAGCCCGCGCTGCACCACGCGCCGCAACCATCGCGGAATCGCCGGTCCACTCCGAGGCCACTCCACGCCGGGGACCGGGCGCGATCGCGACAGCAAGGCCTCGCGCAACGACGCACAAAACGAGAACTGGTCGCTGGCCGCCGTGGGCGCGCGACCGGCAAGCACTTCGGGAGCCATGTAGGCCGGCGTGCCGGCGATCGTGCTGGGAACGTCGGCGGACTGCGCCCCGCTGTCCGAGGACGTGCCCGCCGATGACGTCGTCGCCGCGGCCGCTCGGGCCAAGCCGAAGTCGGCCACGCAGACTCGGCCATCGCGCGACAGCAGCACGTTGTCCGGCTTGAAGTCGCAGTGGACGACACCGCGTTCGTGCGCCGCGACCAGGCCCATCGCCGCCTTGCGGTACAGCGCGACGACCTCGGTCCAGTGTCGCGGTCGTTCGGCGAGCCACGACCGCGCCGTACCGCCGTCCATGTACGCCATCGCGACGAACACGTGCCCGCCCAGGTTGCCCAGGTCGAGCACTTCGATGACGTTGTCGTGCTCGATCGCCGCGATGGCTCGTGCCTCGCGCAGCAGTGCGGCCCGAGCCCTCGGGGTGTCGGCGCGGTTGAGCTTGACCGCGATCTTGCGGTGCAGACGCGTATGCTCGGCCAGGTACACCACGCCCATCCCGCCGCCGCCCAGCGGGCGCTCGACCGCGATCGTGCCGTCGGTGGCGCCTTCGTTCGGCAGCGAGGCTGCCGTGAGCAGGTCGGCGCGACCCAGCGCCGGCGCCTCGGCCACGTGTCGCAGCAGGCTGGCCAGCCGCGGATCCTCGGTGAGCCAGTCGGTCGACGCGGTCATGCCGTCACGAGCTCCGCCCGTATCCGTTCCTTGAGGCGCTCGAACCGCTTGCGAAGTCTGGGTACCGCTCGGTCCGCCGCCTGGGGATCCTCGCTCTCGTCGTGGAGCACCTCGGCCACCTCGCGCCAGCTCAACTGACGATCGACCCGCAGGATCAACAACGCTTGCTCTTCGACGCTGAGCGTCCGACGGATCCGATCGAGGCGGTCCTTGGTGTCCTTGCGCATGTACACCGGTGTGGTCGTGCGCACGTGCACGGCCAGACGCTCGATGGCGGAGACCTCGTCGGCGTCCAGGCAGCGGCGCCAGGGCATCCGGTCGCGTCGTCGCCGATCGACGACGAGGTTGCGGGCGATGCGATACGCCCACGACCGGAAGCTGCAGTCGCCACGAAACTCGGGAAGGCCGCGCCAGATCCGCTCACACAGCTCCGAGAACAACTCGTCGGCGGTGGCCTGCGACGGCTCGAGGGACTGCAGGAACCCGAGCAGCTCCGGCCCGTAGTACCGCAACCCCGCCGTGGCAGCCTGCGCGGTGCACCCCGCCGCTCGCAGCGCGGCAACCTCGTGGTCGATCCCGTTGGCGACGTCCATCATTCGCTTTGACAGAGTACGTCGCTCGGAATCGTGACGAGGATGCTTGTTTTTCGCGGTTTCCTGTCCCAAAACGGGACACTTGTGGGACGAAACGGCGCCGAAGCGTGGCCCCTGACCCCGCGCAGTGGGGTGGCAGGGGCCGGTTGCGGTCGCTGCGCGTAGCCTTCGTCTCGGTCGTCTCAGTCGTCGGCGGCGAAGGGGCTCTGGCGCTCTTGGACGACCAGCTCGCGCGGCATCAGGCCGAGCAGCTCGTCGTGGACGTACCCGTGCACGAAACCGGCCGACGGGCCGAGCGCACCGCTTGGCAGCTGGTACGTCCCCAGCGGCGCCGAAGCGTACAGTCGCGCCGGGTCGGGCCAAGGAAAGAAGCTCTCGAAGGCGGCGTCCTTGACGGAGCCGACGGCGAGTGCGCTCCCGAAGCCGACCGGGGCCAACTCGGGGGCCGGTACCTCGTACACCACGTCGAGCTGCTCCCCTTGCGACAGCAGCACCAATACTCGTCCGGCGCCGCCATCGTAGCCCGGCGCGCCGACGAAGAGGTCTTCGAGCGGTTGAGGCGAGCCTTCCAGGACGAGGCTGAACGCGTGGTCGTCCACCGCCAACGCGGCTCCGAATCTCGCATCCGCCTGTTCGAGTGGCGACTCGACCGTCTGGATGCGCGCCATGGATCGTCCGTTCCACATCGAAAGCGCGCCGGCTTCGAGCTGTCCGCCCACCGTCCGCGCCGGCGCACCGACCACGAACTGTCGGCCGAGCTGTGCGACGAACCTGCCGATCGCGATCGATTCGCCAAAGCGGTCCCCGGCGTGTCCGTCGGTTCGCAGCTCCGTGACGAAGGTCGGCGTCGCGCCCGTGAAGACATGGACGCTGTCGGTCCCGGGCGACCCGACGAGGATCTCGCCTTCGCCGTCGGCGTCGAGGTTGGCGATCGCGATGGCCGAACCGAACTCGCTACCCGGGAAGCCGTCGGGGTCCTCCCCGGCGAGGAGCTTGTCGGGTGAGGTCACCGTCGGCTTGGGCGCCGCGCTGAATGCGGTGAAGAAGACGTAGACACCGCCACTGCCGTTGGACTGCGGAGCGCCCACCGCGATCTCGTCGACGCCGTCCCCGTCGAGATCGCCCGTGGCCAGGGCCTGTCCGAAGGCGCCGCCGTCCGGCTTGACCGGCTCGGTGGGGCGCAGGTCCGGACCCACGAATTCCAGCGGCGTGTAGCGTGAGTCGGCACTGCACGGCGCCCCGCAATCGGGGGCGCCGACTTGCAGGTTCGCGTACGGGTGCTGCCCGCCCATGAACATGTACGCGGCGCCTGGCCGGCCGGTGCCGTAGCCGCGGCCGGGCGCACCCACGACGAGGTCCGGGAACCCGTCGCCGTTGAAGTCTCCCGTCGCGAGCGCGGCACCGAAACGATCGTCGTCCGCCGGCATGGTCCCGGTGCTGAGCACGGAAAGCTCGATCCACGGGATGAGTCCGTACTCGGTTCCCTTGAAGACCATGACCTTGCCGTTGTCGGTCAGCGGCGTCATGAACGGAAGCTGCAAGTCGTCGTCGGGGATGCCGACCGCGAGGTCGTCGTAGCCGTCCTGGTCGAAGTCGGCGAGGACCAACGCGCTCCCGAAATTGTCGAACGGATGACCTTCGCCCGCAGGAGGGGGGTACATCAAAGACAGCCCGTTGATGTCGTGTCGCGACATCCACATGGAGCCGAGCTCCGTCTCGACGGATGCCGTGAGCGGGTTCGTGTCCTGCAGGGGAATCAAGGTGTCGCCGGTGAAAGCTTCGACGTACTCGTTGCCGTCGTAGTACACGACATCTTGCGGGGTACAGGGCTCCGACTGGCTGGGCCTCATACAGAAGGTGTCGTTGTTGTAGTGCATCATCGACTGGTAGTCGTAGGGCGTCAGCCGCGTGTCCCCTTCCCAGAGCGAGAAGGCGATCGCCGGCCCGTCGACGTTCTCTTCGATGACGGCGACGTACTCGTCGCGATCGGCTCGTTGATTCTCGTGGATCAGCCCCAGCGTGTGGCCAAGCTCGTGGCGGATGACCTCCACCGACACGTCATGGCCCAGCCACACGTGCTGATGGGTGATCTGGGGCGAGCCGGGGAGGCCGCGGTAGCCCAGCTCGGAGTAGCTTGTCGATGTCTCCTCCTCCTCCCTGGCGATCGAAACATAGTGGATCCCCAGGTTGGGCGCGCTGGTCATGGGCTCGAACCGAACGCCGGGAACCCGCGCTTCGATCTCGCTGATCGCATCGAGGATGTTGTCGACCTCCCCTGACTCGAAATGATTCCCCGATCCGCAGCCGGTGGGCCAGGTGTTGCTCGACGTGCAGATCGCGTAGGGCACGACTCCCTGTGGCCACCGGTTGTCCGTGTCGTCATCCGAGAGCGTCAAGACGGTGCCATCGTCGTCGACGGGTCCGAAGAGCATGTCGTCGACGGCCTTCTGGCCTCGGTGCGTGGACACCCGTATGGGCTCGATCTCTCCATCGAGCCGTTGCACGAGCAGGATGGGGCCCTCGTCGTCATCGCCACCCGTCGCGTCCTCGTTCACGAGCCCGAGCGCGTCCGGATCGGCGCTCTCCACGTCCGCAACACACCCGCCGGCGAGGGCCAGCACGATCAACATTCGATAGTTCGTCATTGGTCGAGTCCTCCGTCGAGCGCCCGACCGCACGTCGGTCGGGGGCCCCATGAACAAGACGTGCGGGCTGCCGCACGTGACGAACCTCGAGCCTCGGAGACGACGAGGGCAGACATCCACCGGTGATGGATGTCCGCCCCGCCGGCCCAGCTCGTCTCTCAGCCGGCGGCCGAGTCCGACTCGTACGCCCCCGCGTCGCAGGCCTCCTCGAGGCGCGAGATCCCTCGCTGGTCCACCGAGGTGCCGCAGGGCTTGGCCAGGCCCACCGCCGAGTTGGGCGGCGAGATCGGGATCACGTCGGTGAAGGTCAGCGGAGGCTGTCCACCGAGGGTGCCCCAGGGGCCGCTCGCGGGGGTCCAGCCCGCGGACAGACAAGTGATGGGTCCGCTGACGTTGCCGCCGAGGTTGTCGACGGAGCCCGAGCACTCGTCGCCGACGTTGCCGTCGAGGATGGAGCGGTCCAGCCGCACGCTGCCGCCGGTTTCCCAGATGCCGCCGCCGTCGGGCGCGATGTTGTCGCGGATCGTCGTGTGCAGCAGGACGCTGTCGCCGCCTTCGATGGCAATGCCTCCGCCGGCGACGATCGCTTCGTTGTCCGCGTACGTGACGTTGGTCGCCACGTGTCCGCCCTTGGCCCAGACGCCGGCGCCGAGGACGGCGTGGTTGCGGGTGATCGACGCGCCCTCGATCTCGGTCGTCCCCGCTTCGTCGACGAAGATGCCACCACCGCGGCCCGGGAAGTCCACGGAGCCGATGGCCTCGTTGAGATCGAAACGGCTCTGCTCGATCCGGATCTTCGCGTGCACGGCCACGCCGCCACCGTCGTAGGCGGAGTTGTCGTGCATGTCGGTGCCCAGCAGGAGCCCGCCGTCGGACTTGGGTCCCGCGTACAGGGCTCCGCCGCGGTGCCCCGGCGAGAACCCAGCGTCGTTGTGGTGGAACGTGGTGTCCATGATCTCGAAGCCGACGTCCACGTAGCCGCCGCCACCGTGGGTCGCCGCCAGGTTGTGGGCGAGCGTCGTGCCGTCGAGCAGCAGCCACCCGCCTTTGTCGGGTTCGGTCACGTGCAGGCCGGCGCCGACCTCGGCGGCGTTGCGCAAGACGAAGCCGCCTTCGATCGAGACGTTCGTGCGCGGGGCGTACAGGCCCCCGCCGAGCCCGTCGCCTGCGCCGGCGGCGATCGCCTCGTTGCCCGCGAACTTGGTGGAGGTCGCGGTCACACTGCTGTCGAACGCCGCGACGCCGCCTCCGTTGGCGCCCACGCAACCTTCGCCGGGATGCGGGTCACCGGGGGCGGTCTGCGAAGGGTCGCCGCCGACCACCATGCTGTACAGCGTCAGTTCGGTTTCGTGCGCGCGGATGCAACCGCCCTCCGCGGAAGGATCGGAGGCCGTGGGCAGTCCGTTGTCGACCTTGAAGCCGGACAGCATCACCTGGCCCGCGCTGGGGTGGATGTCGAAGATGCGGTCGTCGATCGCCTTCGCGTCGACCGTCACGCCGATCGAGCCGACCGTCATGATCGTGACCGGATCGGTGATGTCGATGTCGCCGGCTTCGGTCCCGGCGCTCGGTCCGAACAAGGTCAGATTGTGGGTGCCGGCGGCCGCGATCTCGATGACGTCGTGGCCCGTGCATGCGTTGGCGATCTGCACGGCGGCGCGCAGCGAGCACATTTCGTCCCCACCCGGGAGCAGGATCTCGCACTCGCAGTTGTGGTCGTAGCCGGGCGGCAGCGCGAAGTCCAACGTGGTGTCGACGACCAGCGCACTGGCGCGGAACTCGATCGACAGCGGGACCGAGTCGGGCTCGGCGGTGTCACATGCCGACAGCGCCGGCGCCGCGAGGGCGACGAGGATTGCTACCTTGGATTTCATCCTGGGGCAGACGCACCGCCCACGGAACGTGACAGTGAAGCCTCACCACTTCGCGTCGCGCAGCACGAAGCGCTTGCTGGCCTCGTCGAGGTCCGTGCCTTCGGCGACCGGGATTCCCTGCGGGATCGGCTCGCCCTCCTTCGGGACGAAGACCGGAAGGCCGTGGTCCTGTGCGAGCGTGCCGGTCACGCGCAGGCGCTTGCCTCGGTCACCCCCGCGGTAGAAGCCCTCGGGCCACGAGGTCAGGCCGTCGATCCACACGTGGACGTCGTCGTCGGTCACGAGCACGGCGCCGCCCTTGCGATCGACGGCCCACCCCTTGAGCACGACGGTCTTGCCCACGTTGGCCTCGCTGACCTCTCCGGCGGCCGCGGCCTGCTGCTTGTCGGCATCCGAAAGCTCGTCGGCGCTGGAGACCGACGCCGGGCTCGGCGCCGTCGCTTGCGGCTCGGGTCGCGGCTCCTTCGACGCGCACGCCGCCACAGCCAGCACCCACCACCACGAGCTCGACGCGCGCCTCATCGCCGCAGTGTAGCCTCCCCCCGTGCAGATCCGCTGGCTCCCCCTCGTCGCGCTGATGGCCTGCCACCCGCCGCCCGCATCTGAACCGGCGCCCACGACCACGCCCGAGCCCGAGCCGACGGCCGCGCCGGAGGCCCCGACGCCGACCCCGGCCGAGCCGGTCGCCGGGGATCCCCGACCCGCGGACGACATCGCCCGCGATGCGCTGCGTCGGCCCCAAGAGGTCATGGACTTCTTCGGGATCGTGCCGGGCTCGCGCGTGGTCGAGCTGTTGGCCGGCGGTGGCTACTACGTCGACCTGCTGTCGCGACGCGTCGGCCCGACGGGGCAGGTGTGGGCCCACAACACGCCCTTCGTCCTCGATCGCTTCGCGCGCGAGCCGATCACGCAGCGTCTGGCCAACCCGGCGCTGTCGAACGTGCAGCGTCTCGACACCGAGCTCGAGGACCCGCAGCTGCCCGCCGACCTCGACGCAGTGATGATGGTCCTCTTCTACCACGACCTGTACTGGCAAAAGGTCGATCGCGAGAAGATGAACGCGGCGATCTTCGCCGCGCTGCGTCCCGGTGGCGTCTTCGGGGTCATCGATCACTCCGCCGCGAAGGGACGCGGGTCGCAGGACAACAAGCGACTGCATCGCATCGAGGAGTCGCTGGTGATCGAGGAAGTCACCGCGGCCGGCTTCGAGCTCGCCGAGACGTCCGACCTGCTGCGCCATCCCGAGGACGGGCTCGACTACATGGTCTTTTCGCCGCCGGACGGCCGCGACAAGACCGATCGCTTCGTGCTCAAGTTCGTCAAGCCGCAGCAGTGACCGACGTCGGTCAGTGTGCCGAGGGGAGCATCTTGGCGCCCACGAGCTCGCGGCGAAACTCCGCGAGCGTGATCTCGCCACTTTCGCTGTAGCGTCGGCGGCTCGACTGCGAGCGTACGTGCAGGTTCGCCGGCTGACGCCACCGCACGATCTTGCGCTGCACGCCGGTCCAGAACTTCTTGCGTGCTTCCAGCGACAGCAGCGCCCCGCGACGGATCTTCTCCTGGGCGTCGCGACCGGTCGCGTACATCGCCAGCGCTTCCTCGAGCCACGCGCCGTGGTCTTCGTCCTGCAGCATGTGCAGCCGGAAGTAGTCGATCTCGGCGTCGGTGAAGCCGGCCCGCGACAGGCCTTTGACCAGCAGCGGGAACATGTGCGGGATGCTCCACTCGTGGCCGGGACCCACGGCGCCCAGGCCCACCAGGAACGGCTCCTTGGTGCAGATGCGCAGGTGCTCGCGCACGAATCCAGTCACGTCGGCGTGCAGCGGCGTCGACTGCAGATCCTCGACGGTGGCCCCCGCGTGCATCAGGTACTCGCGGTACAGCGTGGTGTGGTCCTTGCCGTCGGATCCTTCTCCGTACTCGTCGACGAGCACCTTGGCCAGCCACTGCTTGGCATCGCTGTCGGGGGCGATGATGAGCAAGCGTTCGAGGTACGTGGTGAACATGCCCACGAGGGCGTAGTGCTGCAGGCCGAGGACCTTGAAGTCCTCGCGTGTGAACGGCACGTGCGCCACGCGCGTCAGCAGCGGGTGATTGACGGCCGTGTGACTGCGGACTTCTTGGCGCAGGCGCGCGAGGAAGACGCGCGGGTCGTCGTGGTAGGGCGAATCCGGTGCAGGACCCACGCCGAACGGGCGCGGCGAGGGAGAAGAAGGGGACGAAGCGGTGCGGTCCAGCGGCATGGCTCGGTCTCCTCAGGCAGGAATCGTTTCCTGGGCCGGCTCGGGTTCGGACGCGCGGGTCGGGCGTCGGGCGTCCAGCTGTACGAGCGAGGGTGACTCCTCCAGCGGCAGTACCGATGCGGGGCGCTCGCGCCTCGGCGCATTGTCCATCGTGATCGACACGTCGATCGTGCCGACCTCGTCGCGCAGGTGCGAGCCGGGGTCACGCACGATGTTGAAGTAGGCGCGGCGCTTCTTGAGCCACCGGAAGATGCCGCCGGCGGTCTGCATGAAGAACTTCGGGCGCTTGCGCACCACGGGGAGGGTGCCCTTGCGGACCGACGGCCACACCGAGTCGCGCTGGGCGGCGAACTTCTCGTAGAACTTCTCGCGCGGCAGCTTGGTGGGCAGCACCGAGTGCAGCAGGTCGAAGAATCGTGCGTCGGTGGTCAGCAGCTCCTCGTAGCGCTGGCGGTACAGCTGCGTCCCGGGCAGTGGGGTGAGGATGGAGACCAGAGGGATCGCGATGCCGAGGTCGTTGATGTGGGCGTACAGCTTGTCGAAGTCCTCCTCCGAGAAGTCCTGGCGCACCATGAAGATGCCGGTGGAGATGATCCCGAGGTCCTGAAGGATCTTCGCGGCGCGGCGGTTCTTGTCCACCGAATTTCTCTTGAGCAGAAACTCCAGCCCGTTCTCCTCGTTGGACTCGAAGCCCGACAGCACCATGATCAGGCCACAGTCGCGCAAGCGCTTCATCAGCTCGGGATGGTCGGCGATGAAATCGGTGCGTCCCTGCGTCGCGTAGTACTTCTTGATCCCGCGCCGCTCGATCTCGTCGCAGAGCTTGCTGAGCCTTCCCTTGTTGGTCAGGAAGTTGTCGTCGAGAAAGAACACCACCTTCTCGTCGATCTTCTCGAGCTGGTCGCAGATCGACTCGGGGCTCAGAAACCGGGTCTTGCGCTCGTAGAACTCCCAAATCGCGCAGAAGTTGCAATCGAAGCTGCAGCCCCGCGAGGTCGACATCGAGGCCATGGGGCCCGCCGTCATGAAGAAGTAGTCGCTCGGGCGACGCTCGATGAGGTGCCGCGCCGGGGGCGGGAACGAGTCGAGGTCGCGGTTTTGCGCTCGCTTGCCCGTCGTCACCCACGCGTCGGTTTCGTCGCGAAAGCGCAGACCGTCGATCGCGTGCAGCTGGGTCCGATCGCCGCCGCCGTCGAGGTGCGCCACGAGCTCCACGAACGTCTCCTCGCCCTCGCCGAGGCAGATCGCGTCGATGCAGTCGTCCTCGAAGTCCGCCGGGCTCAGGGTGGGGTGGTGACCTCCGACGATCGTGAAGCAGCCGTCGCCGAGCGTGCCCTTGGCCGCCTCGAGCACCGCCTTGGCCTGGTAGCAGTCCGTGGTCATCGAGGTGGTCCCGATCAGGTCGGGTCGAAACTCCTGCAAGATCTGGTTGAGCTCGGTGTCCTCCCGCGTCCGCATGTCGATGATGCGAACGTCGTGCTCGGGGACCATCGCGGCGAGCTGGGCGAGCGCGACCGGCTCGGACATCCAGATCACGTTCTCGAGGCCGAGGCGCCCGGGCTCGAAGGGGGCAGGCTGAACCAATAGAATGCGCATGGGGCCTTCATAGAGTCTGTTGACGGGACGCACCGCAGCAATCGATCGCGGTGGAAACGCCGCAATTCGTGGGCTAACCTCCCTTCCGAGCGGGATCCGGCTTGGCCGCGCGACGGTGCCGGACACGGTCGGTCCATTGGCGGAAGGTCAGCGACAGTCCTCACGGCGACGGGTCTGGGTACGCCGCGGCCTCGTCGGTCTCGGGGTGCTGGTGCTCGCGGTGGCCGGCCTCGACGCGTGGGTCTACGGCGACTTCGTGTCCGAGAGGCTGCCGCCGATGGACCCGGCGCCCGGCGTGGGCAGCCTGTCGGCGCAGCACTGCCGCGTGTGTCACACGGCGATCTACGACGAGTGGGTCGCCAGCGGGCACGCCCGGGCTTCCACCGATCCGCTGTACCAGGCCGAGCTCGCCCACCAGCCCGCGCCGTTCGTGTGTCACCGCTGCCACACCCCGCTGGTCGAGCAACGCGAGACGCTCGCCCACGGCTTTTGGCTCGTGTGGCCCACGCTCGTCCCCATCGAGACCGACAACGAGCGCTTCGACCCCGCGCTGCAGTCCGAGGGTGTCACGTGCGTGGCGTGTCATCAGGTCGACGGCGAGATGCTCGGGCCGCTCGACGATCCTGCACAGCCACCCCATCCGACGCGCACCGCCGACCTGCGGGCGGTCGAGCAGTGTGGTCGGTGCCATCAGTTCGGCTTCGATCGCATCGGCAAGCTCCACCGACCCATCATCGACACGATGAACGAGTGGGAGGGCTATCGCGAGGCCGGCGGCGACAAGCGCTGCGCCGACTGCCACATGCCCGCCAAGGCGCCCGAGCCCCTCGTCGAGAACGGTCCGGTGCGACCGCGCTCGTCCCATGCGTTCCCCGGTCCGTTCGATCCGTCGTTCGTGAAGACGGGAATCGTCGTCGAGGATCCGAGCATCGACGCGGACGGGCGGGCCACGGTGACCATCGTCAACGGCACGGGGCACCGGCTGCCGAGCGCCGAGCCGCAGCGGGCCGTCATCGTGCGGCTCGAGGCGCTCGACGACGCAGGCACGACCCTCGACGCGACGGAGGCCCGCTTCGAGCGCAAGATCGACGTGGTGCGGCTGCGCGAGCTCGGCGAGGACACGACCTTGGCTCCGCGCGCGCGTCGAGACGTCGCGCTGCAGTTGTCGCCGCTGCCGCAGGGCGCCCGGCAGCTTCGTCTGTCCGTGGTGTGGGAGCTTTGGACGCCCGGCAGCGAGGTTGCTCGGGCGGCCGGGATGTCCGACGACGATCTGCGGCAGACCGTGCACGAGAGCACGCGGAGGCTCGACCGATGACGTCCTCGCCCGAGGACCGGCGCGCGAACCTCCTCAACGTCGCGTGGGTGCAGCTGGGGTGCGCGGGTCCGCTGGTGGCCGCGGGGCTCGGCTCGCGCCCCGTCGCCGCGGTCATCGGTTGGGTCGCGCTGGGGCTCGCGCTCGTGATCACGAGGACGCGGGCGCGGGATGCCGTCGTGGCGAGTGCGTGTCTGGTCGCGGGCACTGCCGCCGAGTGGGGCCTTTCGGCGACCGGCGCGATGCACTTCACCGACGCGGCGTGGCCCCCCGGGATCCCCCCGTGGCTGCCACCCTCGTGGGCGCTGGTCGGCTTGCTGTGGCTGTATCCCTTGCGACGATTGCGACGCGCGACGCCGGCCATCCTCGGTCTCGGCGTCGTCTTCGGCGCGCTCGGGTTGTGGGGGGCGGTCGCGGTCGGCGAGATCGTGCTCGTCTCCACCCGCGAGACGATCGCGGTCGTCGCCACCCTCGGGCTCGTCGTGGCCGCGTCGGCGAGGATCGCCACGCTCGCCGACGAGCGGCTCACGCCGCGTCGATGACCGCGGCGAGCTCGTCGTCGTCGAGCGCGATGTCGTACAGGCGCAGGTCGCCGAGGGTGCCGTCGAAGTCGTCGAGCGCGCCCGTCCCACTGCGGCCGATCGAGAGGTCGGTCGCCGGCAACGCCATCGCGGGCAGGAGCTCGCGGTGGACCATCTCGCCGTCGACGTACATCTCGAGAAAGGTGCCGTCCCAGCGCATCGCGAGGTGGTACCAGTCCGTCGTATCGATCACGTCCTCCTCGCACCACGCCGTCGTCGTGCCCATGCCGGCGCAGAAGTCGTTGTCTCCTTCGCCGTAGAAATCGGTCAGGTACATGGCGAAGGCGTCGAGGCGGTACACGAGCGTCGGCGAGCCGGCGACCGAGTCCGCGGTCGAGGGCTTGACCCACACCGTCATCGTGAACGACGTCGCATCCAGACGTGGGTCGTAGGGGACCCGCAGGTTGCGGCCCGATCCGAACGTCGCCCCGTTGGCCGTCGCGACCGGACAGCTGCCGTCGCACGAGAGCACGAAGCCGTTGCCCGATACGTCGTCGAGGGGGCGCTCCACGCCGGTGTGCATCGGTACGTGCAGCAGCAGGTGCGCCGCGTCCGGCAGCTTGGGGTCGTCGTCTTCGGAGGGCTCGCCTCCAGTATTGCCGCCCGCACTGGGGCCGTCGTCGCTCGGCTCGTCGGCGTCGGGATCGTCGGTGAGGGGGGCCGCGCCCTTGGCCGCCGTCGGTGGTACGCAAACGCCCGCCACGTCGATGGGCCCCGCGTCACCGAAGCGTTGCCCGCTCGGACAGGAGATATCGGGGAACGAACATGCGCCCTGCGGCTGGCACACGCCGATCGACCGATCCTGCACGCAGTCGCCGTCTTCGATGCAGGTGTAGCCGTCGAGGGTGCATCCCACCCCGACGCCGAACGCCAATAGCCAGGTCCAGATACGCATCGCTACCCCCGGTCCGTGAGTGCGTGGCGTCGCCGTTTTGTTGTGCCGACCCGCAAAAAAAAACAAACCGGCGGTCGCCCTACACGTGCTCGCATGTAGGCCAGGCTCGTCGGGATTGGGGGCGGTGCGCGGCATCGTTCGCGACTATGCTGAGCGCGTGCGACGCTGCCTGCTGCTCGCGGTGATGCTCGTGGCCTGCGGCCCCAAGGTCGACTCGCTCACCTCCACCGGCGACGACGACGATCCGAGCTCGGACACCACCGATGACCCGACGTCGTCGACCTCGACGACGACGACCACGACGGTCGGACCGGATCCGACGACCCCGACCGATCCCCCCGATCCGGACTCGACCAGCGACTCCGGTCCGATGGTCGACCAGTGCAACCCGCCCGGTGCCGCCGAGCTCGAGGTCGGCCACGGTGCGGCGGGCACCTTCGCGCCGTTTGCCGATGGCGCCGCCCAGCTCGTCTATGGCGAGCAGGGGGGCATCCACATCGACATCGGCCTGCGCGCGCAGTACCTGGACGTCTCGGGCGCCTTCTTGTCCGACATCCGTGGCTACATCGACGGCGTCGAGGTTGCGGTGGGCTCGGGGGGAACGTTCTTCGAGTGCTTGCCCGACCAATCCGCCCTCGTTCGCACCGGGATCCGACTGATCTTCGAGCTCAATCCCGCCGACGTGGACCAGCGAACCGTGGCCGTCGAAGCGCAATACCAGGATACGCAGGGCGTGGTCGTCGAAGCCAACGGGTCGGTGCTCGTGGTCGATCCGACATAGCGCGGGCGCGACGCACCGGCGCCCACATGTCGTATCTCGCCGCGCGGTTCCGACCATGGCAAGGTGGCGGGGACATTGGGCGACGACTCCTCAGCTCGCGGCGGCACCGGAGGGAACACGATCCTGCACCTCGGCGCCGCGCCGGTGCCGAGACCGTCGCCTCGCGCGAGGTCGCGTGCCCAGACGCCGATCGCGTCCGTGTCGGCCATGCCGGCGGCGCGGCTGGGGCCCGGTGACCGCGTCGGCGAAACGCCGTACCGCATCGTCCGCTTCCTTGGCGACGGCGGGATGGGAGCGGTCTACGAGGCCGAGCACATCCACCTCGAGCGCCACGTCGCGCTGAAGATCCTGTTGCCCGAGGTGTGCGAGCACCCTCAGGTGCTCAAGCTGTTTCGTGCCGAGGCCAAGGCGGCCAGCCGGATCGGCAGCGAGCACATCATCGACCTCTACGACTTCGCCGAGCTCCCCGACGGCCGCTTGCTGTTCACGATGGAGCTGCTGAGCGGCCCGACGCTCGCCGACGAGCTCGCCGGCGGCCCCCTGCCACCCTCGCGCGTGATCGCGATCCTGCGCCAGCTGTGCAAGGGCCTGTCGGCGGCCCACGAGGCCGGGATCGTTCACCGCGACATCAAGCCCGACAACATCGTGCTGACGACGATCCGCGGCCGCAGCGACGGTGTGAAGATCCTCGACTTCGGCATCGCGGCGATCATCGACGACGAAGAGGCCTCGCGGCCGCTGCAGGCCGGGACGCCGCACTACCTCGCGCCCGAGCTCATCCAAGGCACCGGCTTCGACGATCGTGCCGACATCTACGCGGTCGGCTGCACGGCGTACGCGATGCTCACCGGGCGGCCGCCCTTCGATGCGACCGGGCCCGATGCCGTCAGCGAGATCCTCGGCCAACACATCGCCGACGATCCGGTGCCACCCCAGGAGCGTCAGCGATCGCTGACGGCGTGCGAAGGCCTGTGCGCGGTCGTGCTGCGGTGCCTGGCGAAGCTGCCCGACGGCCGCTACTCGAGCATGGACGAGCTCGAGGCCGACCTGTGCGGGGCGCAGATCGCCGCGCGCATCGAGACCAACTGGGACGATCTGCCTCTGCCCGAGCAGGTGCCGGCCCACGTGCGCGACAAGCTGCTGGCCGAGATGCCCACGCTCGATCCGTTCGAGACCAAGCCGCGACGAGGCTGGGTGTGGCCCATGGTGGCCGTGCTCGCAGTCGGGGTCGGAATCGGCGGTGCGTACTGGGGCATGACGCGGGTGCAGACCGGGGACGAGCCCGCCGCCGCCGAGACACCCGACGAAGGCGACTACGTGGCCGAGCTGTCGCAGCAAGCCCGCGACGCGGCGCAGCAGGGGCTGTACATCTATCCGCCCGCGAGTGACCCGAGCGCGGCCACGGCGTACGGACGGATCCGCGAGCTCGAAGCCCTCGAAGGGGACGAGGATGCGCGCCGACAAGCTCAACGCCTGCGCCAGGAGTTCGCGGCGCAGTTGGTGCGCCTGGGCGACGAGCACTACGACCGTCCCGGCGGCGAGGTGATCGCCGGCGACTACTACGCCCAAGCGCTGCTGTTCGACCGCGAGCACCCGCGGGCCCTCGAGCGCACCAGCGTGCCCGACGAGCAGCTCGACGCGCTGGTGACCAAGGCCCAGAGCGGCGAGTTCTCGGCCGAGGAGATCGAAAAGGCCGAGGCGCAGCGCAAACGCGACCACAAGGTGCTCGCCGACGTGCGCCACGATCTCGGCAAGGGGCAGGCCGACGGCGGCGTCGCGGGCGAGGTCACCCCCTTACCGACGTCCGAGCCACCCAAGCCCGCGAGCGCGGAGGAAAAGAGCGCCCGCGAGCTGTCCGAGCTGGCCAAGGAGCTGTACCGCAAGGGGGACACGGGCAAGGCCGCGGACTTCGTCAAGCGTGCGCTGGTCTTCAACCCCAAGGACGAGGTCGCGCTCACGGTGCGCTACGACATTCGATGGGGCAAGGGTGATCACGCGGGCGCGTTGGAGACGGCCAAGACGCTCGTCGCCGTCGCCGGATCCCGCGGCGCCCATCAGATGCGACTGGGCAAGGCCCACGCCAAGCTCGGGCAATGGAAGGATGCGTACGCCGCCTACGCCAAGGCGACGGCGCTGGGGACCAAGGGGGCCGAAGCCGCGCTCGTGGAAGCTGCCGAACACGGCGGCGGTCCGATGCCCGGCACCGAGCCGCCCCCGTCGTCGACACCAGCGACCACTGACGAGGACGACGACGAGGCCGACGAGGACGACGAGGACGACGAGGATCCGCCGAGCGAGCCGGAGCCGCCGAGCCCGGCCAAGGTCGCCGACACCACGTCCCCGGCCGCCCCGGTGACGACCGCCGACGGCGGCGCGTAGTCGCGCGAAAGGGCCAGCGCCGATGATGCGCGCCGGTCACGGCGGGTCGTGCCCCTAGACGCCCCGACCTGTGCGAAGTTCGGCCACGTGCGACGCCTCATCGTGTCCTGCAGTCTCGCCGTGACCGTCGCGTCGATCGCATGCGACGGCGGCATCCCTCAACCCGACCCCGCCAAGGCCGAAGCCGAGGAGGCCAAGGTCGACGAAGAAGCTCTGGCGCGCCGCAAGGCCGAACGCGAAGCCAAGCAGCGCGAGAAAGAAGAGGCCGAAGAACGCCTCATCGCCGAGAAGCAGCGCTTGTGCGTGGCGCCCGATCCGATGCCCAAGGACGCACCGTCGTGCCAGCAGGTCGCCGAGGCCCACGACGCGTACATTCGCCGCGCCGGAGATCCGGACACCGTGGCCAAGTGGGACGAAGGGGGCGGCGAGGAGATGACGGCGATGACCGTCGTGCGCTGCACGCAGGCCGGCAGCTCGAAGGTCGCCGCTTGCCAGAAGAACGCGCTCGACAACGCCGGCAAGGAGCTGCTGCCCCACGTCAACGACCTGCTACAGACGTGCATCGACAAGTACGGCCTGGCCGGCGGTGATCCGGGCGTCGTGCCCCCCAAGCCCGGATGAGTCCGGCGTTCGCGTCCGCCGATCGTGCGTGGCGGGTTTCGACGTTTCGTCGGAACCCAGGGTCCAGTGCGGCAACGCCCCACATGTAGGGAACGGGCGGGAGACCGCCGGGGGAACGCACGATGGGACGAGACAACGCGACGAATTGGATGTTCTTGCTCGGCATGATGTCGCTCGGCGTCGGCTGCACGAGCGGTGAAAACGACGACCGCACCACGCTCGGGCCGGCGATGACCTCCGCTCCCGGCGGCGGTGGCAACGACGGGACCGCTGGCGACGACGACGACGACGACGACGGTGGAGGCGGGGCGGCGACGACCGGTCCGCTGCCGGGGACCTCGGGCCCGAGCAGTGCCGGCGACGATGCCCCGCCGGCCGATGCCGGCGACGACGGTCTCGACACCGGCTACGCCACGCTCGGCGGCTACGGCACCTACGGCGACTCGTACGGCATGGTCGATTGTTCGATGCCGCCGCCGACCTCGGGTCCGCCGAGTCCGCAGTGTCAGCAGTACGGCACCAACCTCGACAACTGCTTTCCCGGCGAGATCACGCCGGAGTGCCTCAACTACTACACCGCATTCTGCCAGTACGACCTCGAGTACGCCGCGATGGCCGGTGGCGCCTGTGGCATGGCCATCGAGGACTTCTGGGCCTGTCTGTCCGCGCTCTCGTGCGAGCAGCTGCAGAGCAAGTCCGTGTGTGAAGCGCAGCTGACCGCGCTCGACACGGCATGTGGCGCCGGTGCGCCTCCGAGCGACCCCAACCGGCGTCGCGCCGTCGAGCGCTGACCTTGTCCCGGCCCGCCCCTCGGGGGAACATCCGCCGACACCGAGGGGCACATGGGCCACGAAATTTCCTGGATCGACGGCGAGGACCCTCGCATGGTCGAAGCGTTCGAGCACGCACGCGAGACGTTTCGCTTCTTCTGGCGAGAGATGACCTGGGAGCAGCGGCGCATCGTGCCCGGCCTGCAGATGGCGGCGGTCAAGCTGACCTTCACCGAAGAGGTCAGGCCCGGCTTGCTCGGTGGGTTGCGCGGCAAGAAGAAGGCCAAGCAGACCCTCGTCGAGCACATGTGGATCGAGGACGTGCGTTTCGATGGCACCACGGTGTCGGGCACGTTGCTCAACGATCCGCACGACCTGCGGTCGGTCAGGGCCGGCGACGCGGTTTCGGCCGGCATGGATCGACTCGCCGACTGGATGTACGTGATCGATGGCGTCGCCTACGGCGGCTTCACGGTCGACGTGATTCGCCAGGGGATGTCCGACGAAGAGCGCGCGCAGCACGACGACGCGTGGGGCTTGGACTTCGGCGAGCCCGGCGAGGTCGAGCTGACCCCGTTCGACGACGACGAGGCCGAGCATCCGATGAGCGCCAACATGGGGCCTTCGCTCGCCGAGGCGATCGACGGCAACCCGTCGTTGCTCGAGGCGGGCGAGGACGGCTCGACGATGCTGCACGACATGGCGTTGGGCGGCAGCGCGGCGGGCGTCGACGTGTTGTTGGCCAAGGGCGCCGACCCTGCCGCGCGCCGCGCCGACGGCAAGACCCCGGCCGATCTCGCGGAGCTGATGGGTTGGACCGAGCTGGCGCAGCGACTGCGCGTGCACTGATCGCTCGTGCGTCGGCTCGTGCGACGGCACGACCACCGGATCCCGTCGCGGATCGTTCGACATCGTCGGATCGTCGACCTATCGTGCCGGCGATGAATTGGACTCGTGCGACGCACGCGTGGATCGGGATGTGTCTGTGCGCCGTGCTGGTCGCGGGCTGTGGAGACGACGATGCGAGCGACGACGGTGGCGAGACGCTGGCCGGATCCGGCGACGGCAGCTCGACCGTCGGCGCCGCGCCGAGCTCGACCTCCGCCATGGGCGGCGACACGTCCGCGGCCTCGACCGGCGCCGGCGATGCCACCGGCCCCGGTCGCTCCGACGGCTCGGAAACCGGAGCGGCCGTCGGCAATTGCGTGGAGGCGCCGCAGCCCGAGTGTCCGCCGGCCCCCGGCACGATCGCCACCGCGCTCGCCGAAGGGCTGATCACCGCCGGCAGTGCCACGGCCCTCGACGTGCGAGGGGAAGCGCCCTTCGCCGCGGCGCATCTGCCCGGCGCGACGGTCCTCGACGCCGCCGATCTACGCGCGACGATCGACGGGGTGTCCGGGCAGGTCGCGTCGGCCGATCAGGCGCAAATGGTCTTCGAGGCTGCCGGCATCGCGCCCGACGACGCGTTGGTCGTCTACGGCGCCGCCAATGCCACCGAGCCCGCGCGCGTGGTGTGGACGCTGGCGTACTACGGCCACACGGGCCCGGTCTGGATGCTCGACGGCGGGCTCGATCAGTGGACCGCGGAAGGTCGTGCGGTGGAGATGGGCGGGGGGCCGAGTGGCGGCTCGGCGTACGCGCCCACGGTGGCCGACGCGTTGCGCGTGGACGAGCAGTGGGTGCTCGATCATCTCGACGATCCCTCGGTCACCCTCGTGGACGCGCGCAGCGACGGCGAGTACCGCTCGGGTCACATTCCGGGGGCGCGGTCGGTCGACTGGACACGCAATCTCGGGGCGGACGGGTTGTTCCTCGCCGCCGACGAGCTGCGTGCGCTGTACGGCGACCCCGCGTCCGGCCAGACGCTCGTCACCTACTGTCAGACGGGCAGTCGCGCGTCGGTCGACTGGCTCGTGCTGGTCCTGCTCGGCTACGAGGATGTGCGGCTGTACGACGGCTCGTGGGCGGAGTGGAGCGCCGACCCGACCAACCCGGTCGAGTAGCTCGGGCCCCCGCGCTCAGCGACGGCGTGCCAGGACCAGCCCGTCCGGGGCCCACAGCAGCGCGACGCTCGTCGTGCGGTCGGCGATGACCTGCACCGAGTCGCCCACGCGAAGTGACTGGGCTTGCGGCGCCTGGAAGGACGCCCGGCGAACGTGTCCGAGCGCGTCCGTGTACTCGACGGCGGCGC
Organism: uncultured Pseudomonadota bacterium; assembly: GCA_937896535.1. Taxonomy (GTDB): domain Bacteria; phylum Myxococcota_A; class Polyangia; order Nannocystales; family Nannocystaceae; genus CALBMM01. The sequence goes on along the minus strand of CALBMM010000108.1, from coordinate 45,158 downwards.
TCGGTGTCTCGGTACCGCGGAACTCCATGGCCCCGCGCTCGATGATGGTGCCGGGCCGCAGCTCGCCCTGACGAAGCAGCTCGCGAAGTCTGGCTCGGTGCACGAGCCAGAAGATCACCAGCGGCGCGAGGAAGAAGGACCCCACGCCGTACATGTAGCCGAAGCCCAGGAGGAAGCTGACGGGCATCGTGTGCTTGCCCGAGTGCGTGTCGGCGATCGCGGCGAGGACCGACAGCACGAACAACATGCCGACGACGCCCTGCGTCATCTGACGGGCCCAGGCGGTCCCACGCGCGACGTACGGGTCGACGATCTCGCCCTGTCGGGGGATCCTCGCGGCCACGAGTCGTGCGTGCAGCGACTCGGTCACATGCCCTCTGCCGCCAGCGCCTCGCACAGACACACGCACTCGGCCGGCTCGAACACCCCTTCGGACACGAAGGTGCAGGGCTCGAACCCGTTGGGCGGGCTGCTGCCGCACCGCGGCACGGTCTCGATCTGCGTGCCGTCGGTGCGAAAGAACGGCTCGGTCGGACAGCCGGGCAGGCCCGCGCAGCCGGGGTCGGTGGCGTCGTAGGCCGTCGCGAGGCACAGCTCGCGCGTCTGGTCGACGGCACACTGACCGGCGTCCATCGACACCACGTAGATCGTCTCCCACACGCAGGTGCCCGGACCCTCGAAGTCGGCTGCGATGCAGCTGTCGACGTCGAGGAAGGTGGCACAGTATGCGTCGTCGTCCATGGTGCTCGCCGAGGTCGACTCGGCGGCCGAGCTACCCCCGGGGCCTGCGGTCGTGGGCTCCGTCGTCGAGGTTTCCGTGCTCGTCGGTGTCCCCGACGTCGCGCCGTCGCTGTCGTCGCCAGCCGGGCACCCGGCCAACAGTACGGCCAGCAATCCAAGAAGCGACCTCGACGAGCAATCCACCACGACCTGCGCAGCGTAGCAGGTCGTGGTGACGGGGGCACAACGGTGGTTACGGGCTGGGGGGTTGCTGCGCCACCCCGTCGTCGCAGTCCGACCCGCCCCACACGAAGGCTTCGTAGATCACGCCACCGCCGGCATCGAACACGATGTGCTCGATGTCTCCGTCGAGCAGGGACTCCCGATCGACGAGGATCTCCCCGGCGAGCACGCCCGTCTCGGGAGTCACGACCTCCGGGCTCGTGCCTTCGGCGGCGACGAAGTACTGGTAGCTGGCTTCGCCGTCGGCGATCTCCATCCGTTGGGCGTAGTCGGGCCCGCCACCACCGCCGCCGCCACCTTCGTCGTCGAGCAACAGACTGCAGCTGCCGCCGAGCGGTTCGAGGGGCCCACCATCGATGGACCGCATCAGCAGCTCGTGCGCCCAAACCTCTTCGTCGGGAGCCTGTGCCTGGGCATCGACGCCCTCCGCTTCCGACCGCAGGGCATCGTCGGGAGCGTCGGCGAGGTCGCATCCGGCGGCGAGAGACAACCACGCGACGCAGCACGTGGAGAGGAGGACAACGGAAGTGGAGCGTTGCTTCATGGCAGCCCAACTACGCGGGAGCCCGGATCGTCTTTCCTCGAGGCAAGCCGCGTTCGAGCGTCCGACGCTCGCCCTGCGGCCGTCGTGGGTGGCCGGACCCGTCGACGTCGGAGGTTGGCTGGTTCCCCCGCGACCCCGGTACGATTGCGGCAGACGGCGCGCCCACGAAGTGGTATGACAGTCTTGATTATGCGTTTTGTTAGTTATTGCTTGGGGTGTGCCCCGTGGCTACTCGTCGCGTGTGGTCCTGGCGCCGGTTCGAGCGACACCGAGGACACGTCCAGCGGCGACGGCGAGGACACGCAGACGCCAACGTCGACGAGCGGGGTCTCGCAAACGACGAGCGGTGGCATGGCCGATGACACGACGGCCGGCAGCGACTCGGGCGACACGACCGACACGGGCGGCCCGGTCCAGCTGTGTCTTCAGCGACACCCGCTCGCGGAGCTGACCGGCATCGACGACGTTCGCTTCCAGGACGTCGATGGCGACGGGGTGCCGCAAGCGTGGCTGGTCGACGACGTCTGGGATCCGCAGCACGAGCGGCAGAACATCTCGCTCACCGCGTGGTCGATCGACGACTCTGGCGGGATGCAGATCGACGTGATGCAATCCGTCGGCGGCGCGGCTCGCGTCTTCGTCGACGTCGACGGCGACGGCCACCTCGATCTGGTGGCGATGGACTGGATGCGGGACAACGCGATGTTCTGGCTCCCCGGCACCGAGGACGGCACGTTCGTCGACAGCCCGACCCCGTTCGCCTGGCCGGGGGGCGATCTCGTCTTTCGCGACTTCGGCCCGCCGTGGCGTGACGTCGACGGCGATGGCATCGCCGACGTGTTCGTCGGAGAGGACACGCAGCTGCGGCTGTGGGTCGGTGACGGCACGGGTGGGTTCGCGCCAGCGGGGCTCACCCCACTCGGCCTGGACTATCCGGAGGCGCTGGCACCGGTCGCGGGTGCCAGCGATCTCGTCGTCGCCCTCTCGGGCAACGGCGCGATCGGGTTCGGGCTCCAGAGCGGGGCCGACGTCCTGCGTGTCGATGCCGGTGGCGCGCTCGCCTCCCTCGCGCAGTGGGCCCCCGGCGACGGCACGTTCGAGATCGTGCTCGCGCAGGATCGCGTCGGCGACCCCGGCATCGATCTACTCGTGCGCTACCAGGACACCTCCGCGGCGTACGTGCGACTGTTGACGAGCAACGGCGCGGGATTCGACGAGACCAGCCTCGCCGAATCGGTCCGCGACATTCGGGCCGGGGACTTCGAGGGCACGGGCCAGCCGTCGGTGCTCGTGGTCGACGACGCCCAGCAGGTGCAGTTGTGGCGCGGCACCGGCGATCCCTCCGAAGACGCGGTGGCGCTGCAGGGACAGCTCGGACCGACGCCGGACGGCAACTTCGTGCGATCCGTCGGCGACTTCGACGGCGACGGCGCCGACGAGCTCATCGTCTACCACGGCGACTCGACCTGGGAGCTCGCGCAGGTGGTGCCGTGCGAGTAGCCGCTGCCATCGGCGCGCTGACCCTGGCGTGCGCGACGAACTCCACGACGAGCGCCGACGCGACCGAGTCGGACACGCAGTCCGCGTCCTCCTCCTCGAGCGACGGCGATCCCCCGGCCACGACGCAGGCGGAGACGACGACCCTGCCAGCGGACACGTCGGGCGGCACGTCCGACGCCGACTCGACCACCGCGAGCGCGGACGAGACCGCCGCAGACACGGAGGCGACGACCACCGGGAGCCCGCAGGGCCCCGAGTGCGGAGACGGCGTCGTCGACCCCCTCGAAGAGTGCGACGACGGCAACGCGGTCGACGACGACGGCTGCACCACCGATTGCATCCCGACCGCTGCGGTCGTCTGGACCGCCTCGGTCGACGGACCCGACGCGATGGACGACTGCCTGCGCGACGTGGCGGTCGGGGCCGACGACACGATCTGGGTGACGGGCTGGACGCGCACCGCTGCCACCGAGCGCGACGTGTGGACCGGCGTGCTCGACCCGGACGGTGCGCTCACCGCCTCCCACCAGTACAACCACACCGACGACGACCACGACGAGGGCATCAAGGTCGTGGTCGATCCCTCCGGCGATGGCTTCGTCGCGGCGCGGGTCGACTCGAGCGTGCAGGGCGTCAACGTCCGCTTGTTTCGCATCGACCCGACCGGTACCGAGGTCTGGGCGACGTCGGTGTTCGATCCGGATGCGTCCTACGACGAGCCCACGGGCCTGGCACTCTCGGGCACCGGCGAGGTCGTGTTCACGGCGCGGGTCCTCGCGGGGTCCGGCGAGGAAGCGACGTTGGGTCGCTACACGGTCGACGGCGTCGAGGTCGACGTGTCGATCTGGTCCGACCCGACGTACGCCCAGGCACGCTTCGCGGATCTGGTGCGCGTCGGCGACGTGCTGTGGAGTGCCGCGGTGTACGCCACGGGTCCGGGCTCGCCGCACAACCGCTTGGTCCTGCCGTCCTTTTCGCTGGCCGGCGTGCCCACGGGCGCCATCGACATCGCGCCGCCCATCGAGATCGGCGGCCTCGAGGACCGGATCCACCTCGCGGTCGGTCCCGCGGGGGAGCTGGTCGTCGCCAACTACGACGCCTTCTCCGAAGGGGCGCCGGTCGTCCGCATCTTCGACGCCGCCGGCACGCTCGGGCAGGCCTGGCTGCTCGAGATGCCGGCGCCCGTCGTGCAAGTCCACGATCTCGGGGTCGATGCCGCCGGTGCCGTCGTGCTCGTGGGCGAGCACAGTCAGCAGCTGTGGGCCCGTAAGCACGAGCCCGACGGCACGATCGTCTGGGACCGGACGCTGGCGACCGCGACCAACGGCAGCCGCATCGAAGCGGTCACGTTCGCCAACGACGGCGATGTCCTGCTCGCCGGATGTCTCGACGACGACTTCTGGGTCGGACGGTTCGCACCATAGAGGATGGTGGCTACGCCGCCCGTGCGCGCCGACGGCGGACTGCGACCCACAGCAACCACCAACCTCCGGCCAGGCCCAGTGGCCTCGGCGTGCTCGTGCAGCCACAGCCGTCGCCCTCGTCGTCGCCGAAGCCCGACGGCAGCCCTTCGCCGACCCCGGTATCGTCGGTGCCGTCCGTGCCCGCGGGATCGGGGACGTCGCCCGATCCGCCAGAGCCTCCGGTTCCATCCGCAGCCGGGGGATCGGTGGGCGGATCGGGCGGTGCCTCGACGCCGACCACCCGCACGATCGCGACGTCGTCGACGGGTCCACCACCCCACGGTGCGTCGGCAAACCACGTCACGCCCTCGTGCACGAGGCCGAAGGCCTGCTCGATCTCGGTCTCGTCGGGCGCGCGCACCTCGAAGGTGAAGCGCCCGATCTCGCCGGGCGCGACTGGCTCGGTGAGCGTCGCGGCGCGGATCGGGGTCGGCCAGCTCGCGTCGTACAGCGGCGACTCGGTGTCGCGCGGGGCGGTGGGTGCCAGGTAGGTCTCGTCGGGCTGCCATGTCAGGCCGCCGGTGTTCTCGAGATCGATCCACAGCGTGCTCGACTGGCCCAGCGGCACCTCCACCACCGCGTCGTCCCAAGATCGTGCGACCTCGAGCGCCGAAAACCACGCGAGGTCGGCCCGCAGCTCGTCCAGTCGCGGGTGCAGGATGCTGCCGGGGCAGGCGGTGGCGTTGCCCGGCCAGTCCTGGTGGCCTCGAATGTTGTCCGGCGAGGGGTCGATGTCCTCGAGTCGCACGAGCGTCTGCACGAGCAGCTGTCCGGCGTGCATCATCGCGTCCCCGACTTCGTGACCCTGGCCGCCGACGCAGTCACCGTCGGGCGCGTGGTAGCAGCCGATGAAGCACACCGCGAGGTTGCCCGGGTTGTTCCCACCTCCCGTGGCACCGCTGGTGAACACGAGGCCACGACCTTCGTACAGGCTGCCGTCGAAGCCGACCAACATCTGGTACGGGATGTCGCAGTAGCCGCCGCTGTCCATCGCGTACGCCTGCGTGGCCTGCATCTGACCCTCGACCGTCCCGTCCACGGTCTGCGGGCCGGCGGTGTGGTGGATCGCCATGCGGTACCAGTCCGACTCCACCGCGCTGCACTGCGAGTCGCGGGCGCCCCATTGCTCGCGCGAGATCACCCCGATGGTCTCGAGCTCGGGACCGACCGCGAACTGCGGGGTCACCGGCCCGCTGAGCTCTCGCGAGCGGCGGCCGGCATCGGGATAGGCCGGCACCGTCAGCTCCCAGTGCAGCTCACCGACGGCGGCGGCGTCGGCCGTGCGCATGCGAAGCTGCGCGCAGTCGAAGGGCGCGTCGAGATCGCGCACGACGATGCGCGCCTCGCCGCGCGCGAACGTCTCCTCCATGCGTAGCCACGGACCTGCGCCCGCCGTCGCGGTGCATGCTCCCGTCCGGTCGCGGGTCAGCCCGCGAACCTGCACCTGGACAGAACGCGAGGTCGGCACGGAGAGGATCGCGGACACGCGAGTGCCCCCGCCGGTCGGCGCCTCGGGCGTCGAAGTGACCCAGCCGCCGCGCGTCGTCCACGTCGCGGCGCGCGTCGTGGCGTCGTCGTTGCGCTCGGGAAACACGTGGAGGTGTGGATCGCCGCCGTCGTCGCCACCGACGGGCAACGGGCTCGCCAACGAACCCACGATCGCGAGCAGCATCGTCGAAGACATCACCCGTAGTATCGACCACTTCCGCGGCCCCACGCCGGTGTAATTGCCGAGGCTGTGGCCGCGCGATGGGCTCGTGAAAGCCCCGAGATGCGTACAACGCTCGATTGACAGTCACTCGCCGGGCCGCATGGCCGCGCGATCGGGGCCACACCCGAGGTTTCACAGGCTCGTGTCGAGTCGCGTGAGCGCGCCGGCTCGGTACAGCCACGCGTCGTCGGCGTACGAGATCACCAGTCCGTCGTCGAGCCCGCTCACCCACCGCGCCGCGATCTCGATCGCGGGCGCCGGCGGGCGCACGCCGTCGAACGACCACACCGCGTCGTCGCTGCCGAAGTAGACCTTGCCCTCGAGCGCGGCGAGAGAGAGCAGGTCCGCGTCGAGCCCGGTGGCGATCGGGGTCCACCCCGAACCGTTGCCGCGCAGGAGGGTCCCCTGGTACCCGCAGACGCAAAAGGACGCGTCGTCGAGGGCCACGATGCCCGTCAGGTACGCGCTCGTGGGGACGTGCATGCGCGTCAGGCTCCGGCCGTCCCACCGCACGATCACCCCGCGGTCTCCCACGAAGTAGACCTCGCGCTCGTGCCGTCCGCAGACGTCGTAGAGGCCCTCGACGCCGTCGGGCAGCGCCAGCCGCACCCACTGGCCCATGCGCCGGTACAGCACGAATGGTGCATGACTGCCGCATGCGAAGACATGGTCGGCGTCGGGTCCCCACATTCTGGAAAACGTCCCGGGCACGTCGTCCAAAGCGACCTCGCGGGCACCTGTCGGGTCGATCTCGAGGTAGCCGAGCGGCTCACCGACGCCGAGCAGCGGGCCCCCGCGGATCTGCCACAAGTCTTCGATGCGCGCCGGCACGCGAGCGACGACCGTGCGCGTGGGCAGCTGGTAGCGCAACACGTGGGTCAGCTCGCCGTGGTCGGGGTCGCGACGACGCTCGTGCTCGTCGAGCGCGGGGCATCGGGCCAGCACCCAGAAGTCGGCGGCCGTCCCCACCGCGGGGCCGAGCTGAAGCCTCCACGACGTCGGCGGCGAAGCCTTGCGCTTGACGACCGGCATCTCGCGTCCCCTCGCAACCGCCCGATCACGGCGTCGCGCCGACGTGGCACGTCGGCACGGAGATCGACCGCCAGGTCTGTCCGTCGAACACCATCGAGTGCGGCTCGCCGGGCGCCACGAGTCCGTCCGAGAAGGACACGACCCGATCGACGTCGAACTCCGGCGTCACGCGCTCGGGAACCCCCGGATGGACGCGCGCGACGCCGCCCTCGTACGTCGCGGCGTACACGTGCCCGCCGAACTCCGCCATGACCAAGAAGTCGCCGATCTTCGTGGCGATCCGCTCCCACCCGCCGTCGGCGTTGGTGATGCTCAGACGCGTATCGCCGCCGAGCAGCCGGTCGTCCTGGGTGACCCACAGGGCAGGAATCGCGTCGTCGTCGGGACCCTCGAGCTCGACGAGGGCGGTGCCGTCGTATTGCACGAGCTGGTCGCCGCCGATGTAGACCTCGTCCGGTTTGCGCCCGTGGATCTGGTGCGGGAACCCTTCTCCCGGTGCGTCGTGCCGCACCCACCCGTCTGCGCTGCGAATGAAGACGCCGTCCATGGACGAGATGAACAGCCGGTCCTCGCGCGGCGTGGCCCCGGACATCCCCCACAGGAAGCGGACGTAGCCCACCGGGTCGTCGGAGAAGATCTCCTCGTGCCACTCGCCGCCGGACCGGACCGACAGCGCGTTGCTGCCGACCTTGCCGAAGTAGACCGTGCCGTTGGCCGAGGTCCAGCACTGCGTCAGCGCCAAGGGCACTTGCTCGACGAACGTCGCCGCGTCGCCCGACAGCGACAGCAGCAGCGTGCGACGTTCGGCGACCGGATCGCCGTTGGCGTCGTGGGTCTCGTCCGGGTGCACCGCCACCAGCGTGGCGTGCTCGAGGTCCGGCCCGAAGGCGTCGAGGATTCTGAGGGGCTTCGGGTCCGTCATCAGTTCCGTGGTCAAGCTTGCGTGGCACCCTCGGTGTCAGCAAGCGCCGCATTGGCCCCCACAACCGGCGCGGATGACACTGAGCGTGCCAACGAAGGACGGCCCGCACGCGGCGGGCCGTTCGGAGTAGGCGGGACAGGGGTCGAACCTGCGACCAGCGCGGAGTAAGCACGCTGCTCTACCACTGAGCTACCCGCCTGGGTGGACGGGGAAACTAGCAGATCGGCGGTCGGGCGTCAGTCCCAGTCGCCGTCGAAGGGCTCGGCGACCAGCGGGGGGACGAGGGGCTCTTCGCGCTTGGAGATCAGCGAGCGACGGTCGCGGCGCAGGGCGTCGAGGTGCTCCTGAGCGGTCTTGCCGGCGAGCAGGGGCTCGTCGCCGAGGACGTCGACGAGGGGGGCGAGCACGAAGTCGCGTTCGAGCATCCGAGGGTGGGGCAGGCGCAGACGCGAGGTCGCCAGCTCCATCGAGACGTAGCCGTCGTCGGTCGGCAGCAGGTACATGAGCAGGTCGAGGTCCAACGTGCGGTCGGCGACCGCCCCGGGGCCGACGCGGACGCGGCCATGATCGTGCTCGAGCTGCATCAACGCGTCGAGGAGCTCGGTCGGCTCGGCGGCCGTGCGCAGCTCGAGGGCGGCGTTGAGGAAGTCGAGCGTGGTGGGGCCGACCGGGCGCGTCTCGTAGATCGCCGAGCTCTTGGCCAACCACGAAAGCGGGAGGGCTCCTCCTCGGATCCGGGTCGCCGCCGACTGCAGCGTGGCCAGGCGGTCACCCTGGTTGCTGCCGAGCGCGATGATCGCCCGGGCGTGGCGGCCACCGGCGCGGGACCGGTTCGAACCCGACGTCGACGCGCTCGGATCGCTCACGCCGACATTTTGAGGGAGGCGGCCGCGGTCGACAACCGCACCGGGTCGGGGCCCGACGGGCTCAGGGCCGGTCTTCGCCAGGATCCCGAAATTCCGCGACGAGCGACCCGTCGCCGTCGCGACACCCGAGAATTGGCCCGCGTCGACGGGGCACGGTCCGCACGTGCACGCGCTGCCTTGCCTCGGGAGCGGGTCACACTCGTCGGCCGCCTCGGATGTAGGCACGCCGCCGCTGCCGTGCGCCCCCCGGACGACGCGGTCCCGCCAAGACGATCGCCACCGTCGTTCGATGCCCGCCTGACCGCGTTCCGAGGACGTTGCTCCCGGGTTCGCGCGACCGGCGGCCTCCGTCGCGCGTGGTCCGAGGCGGCGTGGTGCTACGGTCGCGCGAATCCTCGACCCACGGCGGGCTGACGTTGTCGGGCATGACATGCCGGCGCCGGTGGTTGTCGACGTCGTGCGGACCCGCTGGGCTTCGCATCCTCATGCTCCCCGTCTATCTGACCTGTCTCGTCGTGGGTGGCGTCTTCGTCGGCCTCTCTGCCCTCGGCGCCGCCGGCAAGGACATCGACGTCGATGCCGATGCCGACGTCGATGTCGACGCCGATGTCGATGCCGATGTCGACGCCGATGCCGACGCCGATGCCGATGCCGGCCATGCGTTGACCGTCGCGGACGCGACGCGGGCCTTGACCCCTGCCACGCGCAAGGGCGTGTGGCTGCCGATCCTGTCCTTTCGCTTCTGGACGTTCGGCGCGGCGTTCTTCGGCCTGACCGGGACGCTGCTGAGCCTGTTGACCGGCGCCGGCGCGACCTTCGTCGCGCTCACCAGTCTCGGCACCGGCGTGGGCACCGGAACGCTGAGCGCGTGGATGGTGCGTTGGTTGCGTCGTCCGGTCGGGGCCTCGTTGCGCCTTGCCGACTACACCGGTCGCGTCGGTGAGCTCGCCTTGCCGCTGCGCGAAGGCGGCGTGTCGCGAATCCGCGTCGAGCTCCCCGGAGGCCGCGAGCGAACCTTGCTGGCCGTCTCCCCCGAGCCCCGCGCCTTGCCCTCGGGCACGCGTGTGCTGGTGCTGGGCATCGACGCCGAAGGCCGCGCCCAGATCGAGCCCGAACACAACATCTTCACCAAGGAGGAATGAATGAGCCCGGAACTGTGGATCGATGTCGGCGTATGGTCCGGCGGCACTCTCGGAGTGTTGCTGGCGGCCATCGTCGTTCTCAAGAACTTCCTGATCATCGGCAAGCCCAACGAGGTCCTCGTGTTCTCGGGTCGCAAGCACAAGCTCGACGACGGCACCGAGCTCGGCTTCCGCGTCGTGCGGGGCGGTCGCTCGTTCCGCGTTCCCCTGCTGGAGAAGGTCGACGCGATGGACATGACGATCATGCCGATCGACATTCGCATCCGTGGCGCCTACGCCAAGGGCAACATCCCGATCAACGTCGACGCCGTCGCCAACGTCAAGATCAGCAACGACGACACGTTGGTCCACCACGCCATCGAGCGCTTCTTGGGCCGACCGCGCGAGCAGATCCGCGCGGTGGCCAAGGAGACCCTCGAAGGCACGTTGCGCGGCGTTCTGGCGCTGCTGACCCCCGAGGAGGTCAACCACGATCGCCAAAAGCTCGCCGACAACCTCAAGGCGGAGGTCGCCGACGACCTCGGACAGATGGGACTGGCCGTCGACACGTTCAAGATCCAGCACGTCACCGACGAGGTGCAGTACCTGGACTCGATCAGCCGCATCAAGATCGCCGAAGTGCTGCGCGACGCCGAGATCGCCGAGTCCAACGCCAAGCGCGAGGCCGACGAGATCGTCGCTCAGGCCGAGATGCGCGGCCGCGTCGCGGTCGAGCAGGCCCAGGCGAAGATCATCAAGGAGTCCAACGACCTCGAGCGCCACAAGGCCGAGCTCGACGCGAAGGCTCGGTCCGAAGAGGAACGCACGATCGCGGCGGGCCGCGAGGCGCGGGCCATTGCCGACCAGCAGCTACAGAGGATCCGCAGCGACCTCGAGACGCTGCGGCTTCAGGCCGACGCGGTCATCCCGGCCGACAAGCATCGCGTCGCCCAGGAGCTGCGGGCAGCCGGTGACGCCGCGGTGCGGGCCGAGACCGGTCGCGCCCAGTCGCAGGCTCTCGATGCGTTGATGAGTGCGTGGCGCGAGGCCGGCGACGACGCCAACGAGGTGTTCCTCATGCAGCAGATCGACCACATCCTGGCGGACGTCGCCGCCGTGACCGATCGGCTGAAGATCGAGCACGTCAGCCTCATCGACGGCGGTGACGGCCGGACGCTCGCGCGTCACGTCGGGTCCTACCCGGCGGTGGTGGCCGAGCTGTTCGACCGGATCAAGGAAACCGTCGGGATCGACGTCGTCGCCCTGCTGACCCAGCCCAAGACCCCGTCCAAACCCACTCCCCCTCGCCAGCCATCGCTGCAAGGACAGGTGCGCTAATGGGACCCACGTTCATCATCATCGTCTCCGTCGTCCTCGTCGCGCTCGTCGCGATCGGACTGTCCATCAAGACCCTGCTCATCATCTGTGAGCCCTCGGAGGTCGTGATCTTCTCGGGCCCGCACCGCCGAGCGGATCAAAAGGTGGGCTACCGGGCGATCCGCGGCGGCCGTGCGCTGCGCATTCCGTTGCTCGAGAAGGCCGAGTCGATGGACCTGACCAACATGGCGGTCAACGTCGCGGTCCGCGGGGCCTACTCGCGCGACGGCATCCCGCTCAACATCGAGGGCGTCGCCAACATCAAGATCGACGGCGACCCTCCGGGACTGGACAATGCGGTCGAGCGCCTGCTCGGCAAGAGCAAGGAGGAGATCGTCCAGCTGGCCCGAGAGACCCTCGAGGGCAACCTGCGAGGCGTGCTGGCGAAGCTGACCCCGCAAGAGGTCAACGAGGACAAGGAAAAGTTCGCGGCCGAGCTCATCGAAGAGGCCGAGGTCGACCTGCAGGCCCTCGGGCTGAGCCTGGACACGCTGAAGATCCAGACGGTGTCCGACGAAGTGGGCTACCTCGACGCGATCGGTCGGGCCCGCAGCGCGGAGCTCATCCGAGACGCGCGCAAGGCAGAGGCCGAGCAGACGGCGGCGTCGAAGATCCAGGAGGCCCAAAACGCCTTCCTCACCCAGACGGCCCAGCTCAAGGCCGAGCGAGCGTTCGCCGACGCCGAGGCCGACAAGCGGATCATCGCCGCCCAGACGCGGCGTGCCGCGGAAGTGGCCCGCGAAAAGGCCACCATCGATGCCCAGATCGCCCGCGCGACGGCCGAGATGGACGTCGAGCGCGCGCGGATCGAGCAGACGCGGCTGCAGCTCGACGCCGACATCGTCGCGCCCGCCACGGCCTACAAGGCACAGAAGGAAGCCCAGGCTCGCGCCGACGTCGCCTCGATCAAGGAAGAGGGCGAGGCCACCGCGCGCGGCATCAAGCACCTGGCGACCGCGTGGGCGGCCGCCGACGGGCGCGCTCGAGAGGTCGTCCTGATGGACAAGCTGCGGACGCTCGTCGGGATCATCGTCGGCACGGTCGACAACGTGAACGTCGAGCAGCTGACCGTGGTCGGTGACGGCCAGGGCAACGCCGCGGGGCAGGTGGCGAGCCTGCTCCAGCAGCTCAAATCCGCGGGCGACGTCGACCTGCCCGCCCTGGTCAAACGGCTCGGGGTCGGGGCCAAGGCGATCTCACCGGTCGTGTGACATTGCTGTAACATCGGCTGCATCGCTTATCTCGACCCCGACGAGCTGATCGACAGCCGGATCCGCGTCCACGACGACAACCAAGTCGAGGTCAAGCTCGACTACGCGATCGATGCGACCGCCACCAAGACGCGGTACCAGGTCGAGACCTACTTCTTCGTGCCGCGAAGCCTCGGCATCGACGAGTACTCGTACGGTCGCGATCACTTCTACGCCGACGTGCAGGCCTACGTCCGCTTCAAGACGCCGGACGTGTCGCTCGCCCGCATCGTCGACGACGACGACGAACAGTCGCCCCTGACCCGCATCCGCGAGGTCCTCGAGGGATCCGACAACGGCGACGACCTCGACCGCGCCAAGCTGCACCACGAGGTACGGCTGCTCGGCTGCCTCATCCGCGCCAACCTGCGCGACGACGTGGCCGACGTTCGCCGCAAGATCGCCCGTACTCGTGGCCACGCCGGTGACACCGCGCTCGCCGACGACGTGCGCCACGCGATTGCGCGCGTCGACGTGGAGACCACCGCCGTCCTCGCCGCGGTGCGCGAGCTCCGACCGCGGTTCATGCTCCCACGGCGCCCCAGCTGGATCCGCGAGCTGTACGAGTACCTCGACGAGTACGTCAGCATCTCCGTGGAGTCGTACTTCACGGCGGCCATCGATGCCCTCGACGCCGAGGCCAGCGACGATTTCGTCGCGTCGCGCCGACGCCTCACCGCCGCCGTGGTCGCCGAGCAACGCCATCGCGTCGGCGCGGGCTATCCGGGAGTTCTCGTCGAAGCCTCCACCGAAGGCGCGTACGTCTACCGCAAGAGCGCGCTCAAGAAGTTCATGAGCTCGGTGCTGTTTCTCGAGGCCAAGCGTCGCCCCGAGGGCCGTGGCATCGCCAACGTCATTGCGGGCATCGCGGCCGCGATCGCGATGCTCTTCTCGACGATTGCCGCGATCTGGTCCCAGGGCACGTACGGCCTCAACAGCTTCCCGTTCGTGATCGCGATCGTCATCTCCTACGTCTTCAAGGACCGCATCAAGGAGTGGCTGCGCGCGTACATCTCCGGCCGGCTCACGCGCTGGCTGTACGACCGCAGCATCGAGATCCACGATCCGCTCGAGAACGTGGTGGTCGGCCGCTGCCGCGAGTCCTTCGGGTTCTTGTCCGCCGAGCGGGTCCCGGGCGCGGTCGTTCGCCTGCGGCATGCCGACTCGTCGTCGATCCTCGAGCCCGAGACCAAGCCGGAGCTCGTGATGCGCTACGTCAAGGACGTCACGCTCAACGGGCGTCAGATCGCCGCCGTGCACCGTCGGCTCGGCGACGTCAACGACATCATCCGCTTCAACTTCTCGAGCTTTCTGGTCCGCATGGACGAGCCGGTGCAGACCGTGGCCGTGTACGACCCGCACACGGACCTCGTCCGGCGGCTCGAGCGTCCCAAGCGCTACCACGTCAACATGGTCATGCTGCTGCACGCCGACGGAAAACAGGCGTCCGTGGACCGCTTTCGGATCATTCTCGACCGGCGCGGCATCCAACGGCTGCAGCAGGTCGACGTCGGCGTCTGACCGATTACACTCCGCGGCGGGAGGGTAACGACCTTGACCGTGACGCCGACCTCACCGCCCTCGGTTCCCGTCGCGCCGCCGGGCGTGCGCACCGCCACCGTGGCGACCTCCGTGCGCGGCCGCGCCCGTGCCATCGCGACGCAGCGTGCGATCGTCGACGGTGATTGCACGCTGACCTACGCGCAGCTGTGGGACCGCGTGCAGCGACTCGCGGCGTGGCTGCACGCGCAGGGCGTGGGGCACGGCGATCGCGTGGCCGTGCTCAGCGAAAATCGCCACGAGTATCTGCAGGTCGTGCTCGCGGCCGGTCACCTCGGGGCGATCGTCGCGTGTCAGAACTGGCGGCTCGCCCCCGCCGAGCTCGATCACTGCGTCGGCCTCGTCACGCCCGTGCTCGTGTTCACCTCGGAGCGGTTCGCCGCGTCCGTGCCCGCGAGCATCGACCGCGTCATGATCTTCGGTGCGGCATTCGAGGCCGCCCTCGCCGCCGCCGACGTCGCCACCTTGCCGGACACCCTCGTCGACGCCGAGGACCCGCTGCTCATCCTGTACACGAGCGGGACCACGGGCCTGCCCAAGGGCGCCGTGATCAGCCACCGCGCGCAGATCGTCCGCAATCTCGTGTCGCGCGCCGAGTACGGCATCGATCGACACGATGCGTTCGTCGCGTGGTCGCCCATGTATCACATGGGCGGCATGGAGTACTCGCTCGGCGCGCTCATGGGGGGAGGCACCGTGTTCGTCGTCGACGGCTTCGACGCCGACCGTCTCGTGCAGTTGCTGCGCACCGAGCCGCTGGGCTGGCTGCTGCTGATGCCGGGCATGGTCGCCGAGCTCGCCGCCCGCCTCGCGCGCGAGCAGGTCGTGCCGCGCTCGGTCAAGCTGTGCGGCGTGATGGCCGACCTCGTCGCGCCCGAGGCCATCGCCGCGATCACGACGCGCCTCGGGGCACCGTACGCCAACACGTTCGGCGCCACCGAGACCGGCAACCCACCGTGCTCGACGAATGTGGTGCCGGTCGGCGTCGCGCCGACACGCCTGTCGAAGGAAGTAAGCCCCTACTGCGAGATCCGGCTGTGCGACGCGACGGGCCGAGACGTCGCCGACGGCGAGCCCGGTGAGCTGTGGATCCGCGGTCCCACGCTCTTTTCCGGGTACTGGGCGAACGCGGCCGCCACGGCCGAGGCCTTCGCCGACGGATGGTTTCACATGGGCGACGTGTTCGTGCGCAACCCCGACGGCACCGTCGACTTCGTCGATCGCGTCAAGTACCTCATCAAGAGCGGCGGCGAGAACATCTACCCCGCCGAGATCGAGCGGGTCATTCGCGAGGTGCCCGGCGTCACCGAGGTCGCGGTCGTCCGACGACCCGACCCGAAGTGGGGCGAGGTCCCCGTCGCCTTCGTCGCCACCGACGACGCGGCCGTGACCGCCGAGGTCGTTCGTACCGCGTGCCGTGCCGCGCTCGCCGGCTACAAGCAGCCCAAGGGCATCGAGTTCATCGCGCTCGACGAGTTTCCCCGAAGTGCGTCCGGCAAGATCCAACGCCAAGGTCTCGAGCCCCGCGCCCGCACGAGCGCCCCGGAACCCACATGACAGCACCCAAGCCTTCCACCAAGATCGCGCGCTCGGACGCGACCGACGTCTACATCCGCGGCCGCAGCCTGTGCGCCGACATCATCGGCAAGATGACCTTCACCGAGCTGATGTACCTGCAGCTGACGGGGCGAGCGCCGACGCCGGCACAGGCGCGGGTGCTCGACGCGTGCCTCGTGACGCTGATGGAACATGGGCTCACCCCGAGCGCAATTTCGGCGCGCCTGCTGTACGGCAGCGCGCCCGAGGCCCTGCAGGCTGCCGTGGCCGGCGGTCTGCTCGGCGTGGGCAGCGTGTTCGTGGGGACGGTGGAGGGCTGCGCGACCCTACTGGCCGAGATCGTCGCGGCCCCCGATCCCGCCGCGGCCGCCACCGCGATCGCGCAGGACCACCGGGACCGCAAGGCGCGCCTGGCCGGCTTCGGGCACCCGATCCACAAGCCCGACGATCCGCGCACCCCGGCGCTGCTGGGGGTCGCCGAGGACGCGGGGCTCGCCGGTCCGCACTGCCGGGCGCTGCGCGAGCTGTCGCGGGCCGTCGACGCCACCCACGGTCGCCACATCACGGTCAACGCGACCGGCGCAGTCGCGGCGGTGCTCGCCGACGCCGACATTCCCACCGCGATCATGCGCGGAATCTCCGTCATCGCGCGCGCCGCCGGCCTGGTCGGCCACGTCCACGAAGAGCAGCAGTCGCCCACGATGGTCGCGATGTGGCACGCCGCCGAAGAGGCCGTGCCCTACGACGGTGACTGAGCGCGACCCGTGCAAACGACGACGTCACCGTGGCGCTGCCGCACCGCCTCGGGCGTGCGTCAAGCCTCGTCGTCGACCGTCTGCGCCGCCCGGCCCCGTGGTACACAGGGATGGGGATGACTGCCTTGAAGCTGTTTCGTGGGTTCCTGTTCGGTTGCCTGTCGTTGCCGCTGGCCTGCGGAGGTTCCGACGACGGAGGCGATGACGCCGCGGGCAGCTCCAGCGGCACGCCCACGGGCGGCGACGGCAGCGGGTCGGCCAATCCGACCTCGGCGGGCGACGACGCGACCAGCGGCGCGACCTCCAACGCGACCACGATGGGCCCCGGCGGCACGGACACCGGCACCGGGGACGGACCCGGCGACGAGTCGGGCACCTCCGGCGGCGTGGTGCCCGACGACGCCGAGACCTGGGAGCTGCGGACCGATTACACCCCGCTGTTTCCGATCGAGACGTACTACTCGTGCTTTTCGTTCTCGGTCCCGGTCGATCAGCTCTATCACATCATCGGCTTCGAGCCGGTCGTGACCAGCCCCATCGTGCATCACTACGTGCTGTCGGCGGCCGACGGCCCGACCAACTACGACCCGAACATCCCGTGCGTCGAGTGGCCGGAGAAGATCATCTGGGCGTGGGCTCCGGGCATGCCGGCGCAGTACCTGCCGCAGGAGGCGGGCTTTCTCGCGGGCCACACCGGCGACACGGTCAACTTCGTGCTGCAGGTCCACTACAACAACCCGCTGCTGACCGACTTCACCGACACCGGTGGCATCGACGTGATCGTGACCCCGACGCTGCGCGAGCACCGGGCCGGCGTGTTCTCCCAGGGCGACATCGGCTCGATCAGCATCCCGGCCGGCATGTCTGCGTACGAGCACACCGCCACCTGCTCCGGCGCCGAGACCAGCAGCCTGTTCACCGATCCGATCCACGTGTTCGCCTCGTTCCTGCACGCCCACGAGATCGGCGCGGCGATCCGCTCCGAGGTCCATCGCGACGGCAATCTCGTCGGGGTGATCGCCGAAGAGGACCCGTTCGACTTCAACTACCAGAAGTTCCTCGAGGCCGATGTCGAGATCCAGCCGGGCGATCAGATCGACACGATCTGCACCTACGACTCCTCGGGACAGGGCGGCACGACCAATGGCGGTCCGGCCTCCGACGAGGAGATGTGCATCAACTTCATGATGTACTACCCGTGGACCGAGGCCGAGACCTGCGGCTCGCTGTAGCGTCGCCTACTGGAGCGCACCCACGCGGATCGGCGCGATCGTGATCGAGTCGCTTCGCGACTGCGCGTCGGGGTGGTCGTAGGGCACGACGAGCTCGACCGCGAGCGCACGATCCTTGTCGATCTTGACCACGCCCTTGATCGTCACACGGGGTGGGGGAGGCGGCGGTGGCTCGGCGACCGGTGGTGCTTCCTCGACGGCGGGCTCGACGACGACGGCTGTCTTGCCCTTGCCCTTGCCCTTGCCCTTGCTCGGTGGCGGCGGACTCTCCACGACGGGCTCGGGCGGCGGCACCGGCTCGGGAGGTGGCGGCGGTGGCTCCGGCAGCGTGACGCCGAGCTCTTCGAGGGGCGGCAGCGCGAACGTCACCTTGCCGTCCTCGTCGGTCACGTCGTCGGTCTGCCAGGTACCCACGATGAGCTCGATGTCTTGGCCGGCCATCGCCACCTGCGGCCGTGCGCACTGCACGTTCTCGCCGCGGTGGACCCGGTACGCGTCGGCGTAGCGAGTCTCGTCGCGCCCCCGTACCGTGTCGTAGATCCCCGCGGCCAGAAACGCCGCCCCGATCGCCGTGAAGATCCCGCCGATGCGATAGCCGGCGCGTAGGTCCTGCACCTGGTCACCATCGGCATTGACCACCGACTGCGAAAACAGCTGCGGGCGAATCAGTCCCGTCAGCCCCAGCGCGAGCGTGGCTCCGGCCAGGCCGTACTCCCAGTACAGCGCGCCGCCGGTCTTGCGCTCGACGTGGTCGACCCGCACGACCGGCTCGTGCCGCACCACCGCACAGTCGCGCGTCTCCTGCAGCGCCAGCGTCAGTGCGTCGGCCGTTTGCGTCCAGCTCGCCTCGACGCCACGGTGGGTGACCTGCCCGTGGGGCGAGCCGAGGATGCGGGGCTCGGCGCCCCGCTTGGGCACGATCTCGACGCGGTGCGTCGTGGTGATCTGCGCGCAGCCGCTCGTCACCAGGGCGACGACGGCAACGCAGGCAGGCAGGGCGCGCACGAGGGGCTCACAGCTCGATGGTGATGCCGAGTCGCTCGCCGACGGCCTTGGCCACGGTTGCCATCAGCTCCTCGTCCGTCTTGCGGGCGATCCACTCGTCGGCGTCGGCGTCGAAGTCGAAGTGCCAGGCGGTCTTGTTCGCCGCCATCCAGATCTGGCCGGCCGCGCTGTGGGCATTGATGATGAAGTCCGGCCCGTCGGCGAATCCGAGCGTCAGCACGTCCCCGGCGAGGTCGACGTCGAGCGACTCATGCTCGAGCTCGCCCAGCACCTCGTCGATGTGACGCAGCGCCTTGGCGGACTGCGCGAGGAAGTTCGACCGATCCACGCCCGTAGCGTGGTCTGTCGCGGCCGAGCCGTCAATCGGCGGCCTTGGCGTCGATCGCTTCGTCCTCGGGGATCGTCACCGGTTTGCCCAGCAGCCGCTCCGCCTCTTCCGGCGTCAGCTCGTAGACCTGCTGCTTGCTGCCGTCGGGCATCGTGTACTCGCGCTTGTGCTCCTCGAGCTCTCGCTTGCGCGCCTCGTTCGGGTCGACCGCGGGGGCGCCGGCGGCCTCCTCCGCGGCCGAGCGCGCACGGTACTTTTGCCACGCGTTGTAGCCGAGGAAGCCGATCACCGGGATGTAGATCGCCAGTCGGATCAGGATTCCCTTGCGGGGCCAACGCATGCCGAGACTTTGGCCCACCTGCGACGCGGGGGCAAATGGCGCTCAGTCCACGGATACGAACGTGATCGTGCGCTCGACCCGGGCCTCGACGTAGCCGCCCTCCTGAAGGTTGGCGGGGTACTCGCCCTGCGCGATCCGCTTGAGTGTGTAGGTCGCGTTGCACGGTCCGCCGTAGTCGCTTTGCACCGAGCCGCCGGGGATCGTCCACCGGCCCTGGTCGGGCACGTCGATCCCACCGAGGTCCTTGTAGTGGTGCTCGCCCTCGTCGGTGAAGATGCAGATGCCGCCGCCGATCTCCTCGCCGAGCTCGATGCGCATCTGCCCGTCGGGATTGTCGGGCACCCAGGTCAGCACCGTGTCCGTCGCCCGGCTGACCATCTCGCCGGGCGCCGGTGCCGTCACGTCGAACGCGTCGGGCAGGTCGACCGCGACGGTGACCGTGTCGTCCTCCGACCGCGACAACGAGAACGTGACCGTCCGCGTCTGGGCCGCGTCGAGGTTGGCCGAGTACACGATGCGCTCGGGCTTGTCGGTGCGCGTGGGCGTGCGGTCGTTGATCCGCAACGTCTCCTCCTCGCACACCGACAGTGGTGTCGTGTCGAGGGTGCGGTCGCCCGCCTCGAAGTCGATCTCGGCCCGCACCACGTCGCCGCGGTCGACGACCACCGCGACGATCGAAAGCTCGTCGTTGGCGAGGCCGCACGTGTCGGTCTGGGTCTCGCCACATGCGACCCCGCCCAACGTCAGTACCAGCCACGCGCGTCGCATCGGATCCTCAAAACGGCTTGACCACGGCCATCGTCACGATCGTCAGCAGGAGCACGGTCGGGACCTCGTTGATCAGCCGGCACTGCTTGGACGTCAGCGTGCACGTCCCCGCGGCGAGGTCCTTGCGAACCTTGCCACTGTAGAAGTGGTAGCCGAACAGGAACACCAGTGCGGTGAGCTTGACGTGGAACCACCCGCTTTGCATGTAGCCGGCGAAATTGCTCGACCACAGCAGCACGCCGAACACGGTCGTCAAGACCATCGCGGGCCAGCAGATCCCCCGGTACAGCCGCCGCTCCATCACTTCGAGCAACGAGGTGACCTCGCGCTTGCCGGCGTTTTCCACGTGATAGACGTACAGTCGAAAGATGTAGAACAGAGCCGCGAACCACGTGACGACGCCGATGATGTGCAGCGCTCGCATCCAGTTGTAGCTCATGACGGCAGCCTACCAGCCGCTCCGAGCCCGATCTCGTCATTTTCGCGGAGAATGCGCACGATGGTGAGGATGGCGCGCCGGGAACCTTCGACACCCGTGTGTGGTTACAGACGACACGATTTTCCGGTAGCTTGAAAACGGATGAGCGAGAGCGAAGGCTCGGCACCCGGGAGCAAGACGCTCGGCACGATCCCGCTCAAACAAGTGCGGGTGACTCGCGCCGAGATGGAGGAACGGGCGGCCAACCCGATGAACCGGTTGGTGCCGTACCTCGACCTCTTCGAACGGCTGACCGATGCCGAGCTCGCCCGCCTCGCCGTCGTGGCGCCCGAGGTCGTCGCCGAGCTGCGCAAGCAGGTGGTGCAGGTGTGCCAGACGCTCGAGCGCTTCGTCGACCTGCTGCCGCGGCTGATGGACGAAGAGCTGATGCGCCTGACCGGTGCGACCTCCAAGACGATCCGGTTCTGGCGCCTGTGTCAGCCGCGCCCCGCCCGAGCGGTGCGCAATCGCCCGACGCCGGCGCCGATGCGACCGACGCCGGCGCCGATGCGGCCGACGCCGCCCCCGCTCATGCGCACCGAAGAAGCGGCAGTGGCCCGCGCGATCCGTTCGCGCGCCGAGACCGCTCCGCACCCGATCGTCGACGACCCCAGCGACGCCACCGATCCCCGCGTCGGCACGCCCGAGCGCCCGACGCCCCCACCGTCGCAGCCGCGCAACTCGAGCACCGGCACGCACCAGACGATCCAGCTCAGCGGCACGCCCTTTCCCGGGTACGACTACGACGATGCCGATCCGGTGCCCGAGGAGCTCGAGGTCGACATCCCCGACTTCACCGACGTGTGAGCGCGCCCGAGCGCGGCTTGGTCTATGATGCGCGCCCGTGGGACTCGTGGCGGTCACCGGCGCGACCGGACATCTCGGCGGTTGCCTCGTGCGGCAGCTGCTCGCCGACGGGCATCGTGTCCGCGCACTCGTACGGGGCTTCGCGCCGCGCGACAGCCTCGGCGGTCTCGACGTGGAACGGTTCGACGGTGACGTCCGTGACCCGGATGCGATGAAGGCGTTCGTCGCCGGGGCCGACACCGTCTTTCACTTGGCCGCGATCATCTCGATCGTCGGCGGTCGCGGCGGCCTCGTCGACTCGGTCAACGTGGCCGGGGCGCGCAACGTGGGCGCGGCGGCACTGGCCGCCGGGGTGCCTCGCTTCGTCCACGTCTGCTCGGTGCACGCTTTCGATCAGGCTCCGCTGCACGAGCCCCTCGACGAGACCCGCGCGCGCGTTCGGCCCGGCACGGCGCCGGCGTACGACGTGAGCAAGGCCCACGGCGAGGCGGAGATTCGCAAGCTCGTCACCGAAGGGCTCGACGCGGTCATCGTCCATCCCACCGGCGTCGTCGGCCCGTTCGACTTCGCCCCCTCGCGAATGGGCCACGTCTTCCTCGACCTGTACCACCGCCGCTTGCCCGCGCTCGTCGAGGGCGGCTTCGACTGGGTCGACGTCCGCGACGTCTGCAACGGCATCCGAGCCGCGGCCGAGCGAGGCCGGACCAACGAGAGCTATCTGCTCAGCGGTCACTACCATCCGATCGAGGTCGTCGCGCACACGGCCCAGTCCGTCACCGGCGTCGCACCGCCGCGCCTTTCGAGCCCCATGTGGCTGGCCCGCATCGGTGCGCCGTTCATGGAGCTGCTGGCGAAGGCCACGGGCTCCGAGCCGCTGTACACGTCCGAGTCGTTGTGCGCGCTGCGAGCCAACGACAAGATCATCCACGACAAGGCGCGCGAGGAGCTCGGTCACCAGCCGCGCCCGTTCGAGGCCTCGGTTCGTGACGCCTACGCATGGTTTGCGAGCCAGGGCCGGCTGAAGTCACCGCCCGTCTCGCTGACTCCGGACGCCTACGGCGAGGTCTCGCTGCACTGATGGACGAATCGACTCTCCACTACTGGCTCACGTTGGCGCAGTTCGGGCTGGCCGCGCTCACGCTCGCGGCCACCTTGCTCGTCGACGCGCCGTACGGCCGCCACATCCGCGGCGGCTGGGGCCCCCAGATCCCGGCCAAGGTCGGCTGGATCGTCATGGAGTCGCCGCCCGTCCTCGTGTTCGGCTGGATCTACCTGCAAGGCGAGCACGCCGCCGAGCTCGTGCCGCTGGCGCTGTTGGCCCTGTGGCAGGCGCACTACATCCACCGCGCGTACATCTTCCCGTTCAAGATGCGCAATGCCGGCAAGCAGATGCCGCTCGTGGTCGCGCTCATGGCGGTCGCGTTCAACTGCCTCAACGCGTACATCAATGCGCGCTGGCTGTCGCAGCTGGGCACCTACGAGTCGAGCTGGCTGTGGGACCCGCGGTTCCTCGGCGGCGCCGCCCTGTTCGTGTTCGGCTGGCGCATGAATCGACGCGCCGACGCCGTCCTGTTCGCGCTGCGCCAGCCGGGGGAGACCGGCTACAAGATTCCGCAGGGCGGCTGGTACCGGCTCGTCAGCTGCCCCAACTACCTCGGGGAGATCGTCATGTGGATCGGCTTCGCCCTCGCGGCGTGGTCGCTGGCCGCGGTGGCCTTCGTCGCCTACACGATCGCCAACCTGGCGCCGCGGGCGTTGGCCAACCATCGCTGGTACCACGACAAGTTCCCCAACTACCCGAGCGAGCGTCGGGCGTTGATCCCGTTCGTGCTCTAGCTACTTCGGCGGTGCCGGGATCGTCTCGGTGGGCAGCTCGGGCAGCGTCTCGAGGTACTTGGTCCCCGCGCCGGTATTGAAGAGCACGACCTCGTCGGACTCCGACAGCCAGCCGCTCTCCCGCAAGACCCTCAGCGCCGACAGGCATGCGCCGCCCTCGGGGCACGCGTTGATCCCGGTGCGGCTCGCGAGCACCACCGAATCGGCGAGCAGCTGCTCGTCGTCGACCGCGACCGCGGTTCCCTCGGTCGCCCGCAGCGCCTCGAGGATCAAGAAGTCTCCCACCGCGCCCGGCACCCGCAGCCCGTAGGCCTTGGTGTGCGCGTCGTCCCAGTGCCCGGCGAAATCGTCGCCGCGCTCGAACGCCCGCACGATCGGCGCGCAGCCGCTGGCCTGCACGCTGACGAAGCGCGGGCGCTTGTCCGGATCGATCCAGCCGAGCGCCGCGAGCTCGTCGAACGCCTTGTGCATGCCGATGAGCCCGGTCCCGCCACCGGTCGGGTAGACGATGACGTCGGGCACGCGCCAACCGAGCTGCTCGGCGAGCTCGAGCCCCATCGTCTTCTTGCCCTCGATTCGGTACGGCTCCTTGAGGGTCGACACGTCGAACGCCCCGAGCTGTGGCGCCCTGGCCCTGGCCACGCGGCCGCAGTCGTCGATCAGCCCGTCGACCCGGTACAGGTGACCGCCGTACAGCAGCACCTCGCGCTGGTTGACCTGCGGCGTGTCGGCGGGGACGAACACGTGGGCCGGCTTGCCCGCGGCCGCGGCATACGCCGCCAACGCCCCGCCGGCATTGCCCGCCGACGGGATCGAGAAGGCCTCCGCGCCGAGGTGCACGCCCATGGTCACGGCGGCCGACAGCCCCCGCGCCTTGAACGAGCCCGTCGGGTTGGTGCTCTCGTCCTTGACCCACATCTTCTTGAGCCCGAGCTCGGCCGCCAGCTGCGGCGTGCGCAGCAGCGGCGTCTCACCTTCTCCGAGAGTGACCGGGACGTGCGGGCGGGGCAGCGGCAGCAGCTCGCGCCAGCGCCACATGCCCCGCGGCCGGGCGCTGATCTCCGCTCGGTCGATGTCGGCCGCGATCCCCGGCAGGTCGTAGCGACACAGGATCGGCTTGCCCGCGGGCGAAAGGCCGTGCAGCTGGTCGATCGGCAGCTCGTCGCCGGTGCCGGAGCAGTACAGAAGATCGAGGTGAAGGTCGCGCATGGGATCGGCTCTCGCGTCAGGTGCCTCGGCGGTGCCCGAAGATCTCGATGTGAAGGCGGGGACCGAGGCGGAACCCACGTGCGGTGCATACGGGCACGAGGCGGGCGTAGGCGGACGGCAAACGTAGCCGGTCCGTCCCCTCGGGCATCAGCAACACGTTCTCGCGAGCCGAGCCGGCCACGTCGAGCTCGGTCAGCAGCGCCTCCACCTCTTCGACGTCGGCGGCGAGTGTGTCCTCGCGGTCGGCTCGCACGACGATCTTCAGCTGCCACGGCGAAGTCATCAGCGTTCGCAGGGCGGAGAGATTGAGGCGTCGCTCGTCGTGGCGGATCGCCCAGGTCGCCGCGTCCTCGGCGGGGATCGAGTGGCGCAGCTTCGGGCTCAGCGACATCAGATCCGCCTCGAGGCCGGGCAGCGTCGTGGTGCCGGCGGTCTCGATCGTGACGTGGTGCCCCGCCTGCCGCAGCCGGGCCGACAGCTCGACCACGGGCGCGAACAACAGCGGCTCGCCTCCGGTGATCACCACGTGGCGCGGCCCGTCGGCGCAACCGGCCACGAGCGCATCGACCTCCGCGGGCTCGCCTTCGGGGCGCCACGACGTCGTCGGCGAGTCACACCAGGCGCAGCGCAGGTTGCACCCCGCCACGCGAATGAACGCGCTCGGTGTGCCGGCGAGCACGCCTTCGCCTTGCAGCGAGACGAAGCGCTCGTTGATGCGAAGCGTGGCCACGGTCTTCACCATTGGCACAGTCGCGGCAGCGTGTAAATCCGACTCCCACGCACCCGGGCGTGGTCGGCCGTACGGGGTTCAACCCGGCGGCGTCCCCTGCCGCAGCAACGCGATGAACGCGTTGGCGTCGGTGCGCCCCACGTACTCCTGCCCCACGATCGCCAGCTCGTCGGCCGCGCTCACCGCGATCGCATAGCCGGCGTCGTCGATCGCCGCGGCCCCGGCGAAGTCGTACTGCCACACCAGCTCTCCGTCGTCGGTGTAGCGCGCGGCCACGAGGTCCAGCGAAGCCGTCGAGGGGGCCGCCTCGCCCACCACCACCACGTCGCCGTCGGAGGTGAACGCGACGTCGTTGAACGACTCCTCGGGCGCCATGCCGTCGAGCCGAGCATCCCACAGCTCCTGCAGGTCGGCGTCGAACACGTGGACCTCCGCGCAAAATCCCATGCAGTCCGGCGTCTGGAACGAGCCACCGATGGCGATTCGCCCGTCATCGGCGATCGCCATCGACGTCGCCGGGAACGTCAGCTCCTCGCGCATCGTCTCGGTGCCGGTGCCGTCGAGGCGCACGTAGTCGCCACCGTGCAGCACGTGGATGACGTCGCCGGCCGGGTACACGAACGCGGTGCCGCCACCGATCGTCGTCTCCCACACCGCGGTGCCGCTCGGATCGTACTCGGCCACGTAGGAGTTCGCGCCCATGACCGTCACGTCCGCGCCGCCCACGATCACGTTGGTGCCGTTGCTCGCTACGCTGTCGATGAGGTCGGGCGCGGTCGTCTCGTTGATCCACGTCTGAGACCCGTCGGCCGCCGAGATCCGAGCCAGGATCGCGATCGCCGTGTCGTCCCCGTTGCCGCCGATGACCGGATCGCCATCGACGAGCGTCAGCGAGACCGCCGCGTCGTCGAGGCCGGCCGTTCCCGCGTACGTGTACGTCCACGCAACCTCACCGTCGGGCGTGTACTTGACGACGAACGCATCGGTCTCGTTCGGACCGCCTGTGGCGCTGCCGGCCGCGAACACGTTGCCGGCTCCGTCGACCGCGACGTCGAAGAGCCCGTCGAGCCCCTCGCCGCCCGCGGGCGATTGCTGCCACGCCTCCGACACGGCGAGCTGACAGTTGCTGTAGCAGCCGTCGGCCTCGCTGCCGTTGGCGTCGTCGCACTGCTCGTCGCCTTCGATCTGCCCGTTGCCGCACTCGGCGGCGGCGCCGGTCGATCCCGCGGAGTCGTCGGCGACCGTGGTGGCCACGTCGTCGCTCGCGGTCGAGGTACCGGCCGATGTCGCCGTCGTTTCCGCGCCTTCGTCGGACGACGTCACGTCGTCGCCGCAGGCGCTCAGCAACGGGATCGTGACGAGCCAAACACGCGCGCGTCGCATCGGGGCGGACAGTAGCAAGCTCGGGCGCGATGGCGGGACGAAGCGCCCCTTCGTGCCCCCGCCGCCGCGCGCGATCGTCGCCCGCCGCCATTTTGCCCGAGGACGCCGTGCGATGGGTCCTGGGCACGTGGCGACCCCGGCCGGTAAGCTGCCGCACGGCCCGTCGGATGCGGACGGGCGCGAGCCATGTCGAGACTATCTATAAGGCTTCTCTCATTGATGGGTCTGATCGGGTTGGCCGGCGGCTGCACCAGCTCGCAGGACAGCGACCCGTTCGCCGATTCCACCGCCACCACCGTGCCGATGTCGACGTCGGACGGCTCGAGCGGATCGATGGCCGCGTCGTCCGACGACGCCGCCGTCGACGAGACGGGCGCGACCAAGCTCGACGTCGGCGGGGAGACCGGCGGTCCCGTCGAGCTCGCCGAGGTGTTCGGTCACTCCGGCAGCGTGCTGTACCGGATGGATCCGGACACGAAGGCCGTCGAAGAGGTCGGCCCCTTCACCGGCTGCGACGGCTCGGTCATCGACATCGCCCTCGACGAGAACTCGCAGATGTTCGGCTCGACGTTCGGTGAGCTGTACTCGATCGATCGTACGACCGGTGCATGCACGCTCATCGCCAGCGGCGACTACCCGACGTCGCTTTCGTTCGTGCCGGCCGGCACGGTCGACCCGAACGAGGAGGCGCTCGTCGGCTTCGTGGACGAGCAGTACGTCCGGATCGACAAGCAGACCGGCGTCTCCACGCCGCTGGGCACGCTCGCCGACGGCCTGATCTCCAGCGGTGACCTCGTCTCCGTGATCGGCGGCGGCACCTGGCTGACCGTCTTCGGACCCGGCTGCGAGACGGGCGACTGCATCATCGAGCTCGACCCGACCAACGGGGCGATCATCCGCAACTACGGACCGCTGCCGTACACGCAGGTCTTCGGCCTGGCGTTCTGGGCGGGCCGCGCCTACGGCTTCGCCCGCGAGGGCGTGCTGTTCGAGATCGAGTTCGGGGCCACCGACGTGCTCACGACCGAGATCCCGATCCCCGGCGCGCCGGCGATGCTCGAGTTCTTCGGTGCCGGCTCGACGACCGCCGCCCCGCCCGCCGAGGGCTGAGGCGGCGCCCACGCGAACGGAGTCTAAAACTCCGCGTGACGCGGCGTGCGGGGGAACGGGATCACGTCCCGGATGTTCTGCATGCCCGTCGCGTACATGACCATCCGCTCGAAGCCCAGGCCGAAGCCCGAGTGCACGGCGGTGCCGAATCGCCGAAGGTCGAGGTACCAGTCGTAGACCTCGGCCGGCAGGCCCGACTCGGTCAGGGTGGCCGTGAGCACGTCGAGTCGTTCTTCGCGCTGTGAGCCGCCGATGAGCTCGCCGACGCCTGGCACGAGGAGGTCGACCGCCGCGACCGTGCGCCCGTCGTCGTTGCGCCGCATGTAGAACGCCTTGATCTCCTTGGGGTAGTCCGTGACGAACACGGGGCGCCCCACGTGCTTCTCGGTCAGCCAGCGCTCGTGCTCGGCTTGGAGGTTCGCCCCGAAGTGGACCGGGTACTCGAACGACTCACCGCTGGCCTCGAGTGCCTTGACCGCCTCGCCGTAGGGCATGCGGGCAAAGCCCGAGTCTCGCACGTGCTGCAAGCGCTCGATGAGGCCCTTCTGAATGCGCTGGTCGAAGAACTCCATGTCCTCGGGGCAGCGCTCGAGCACGGTGGAGATGAGGTGCTTGACGAACGCCTCCGCCAACGCGCAGTTGTCGTCGAGATCGTAAAACGCCATCTCCGGCTCGATCATCCAGAACTCGGAGACGTGCCGCGCGGTGTTGGAGTTCTCGGCTCGGAAGGTCGGCCCGAACGTGTACACGTCGGACATGCCGATCGCGAAGGTCTCGGCGTTGAGCTGCCCCGACACGGTCAGAAACGCCTGACGCGCGAAGAAGTCCTCGCCCCAGTCCACGGCGCCGCTTTCGGTCCGCGGGGGGTTCGTCGGGTCGAGCGTCGACACGCGGAACATCTCGCCGGCTCCCTCGGCATCGGAGGCCGTGATGATCGGCGTGTGCACGTAGACGAAACCGCGGTCCTGGAAGAAGCAGTGGATCGCGTGGGCGAGCACGCTGCGGACGCGAAAGACCGCGCCGTACGTGTTCGTCCGGTTGCGAAGGTGCGCGATCGTTCGCAGGTACTCGAAGCTGTGACGCTTCTTCTGCAGGGGGTACTCCGGGTCGGCCTTGCCGAGCACGATGACCTCGGCCGCCTTGAGCTCGACCTTCTGACCCTTCGCCGGCGACTCGACGATCTCACCGACGATCTCCACCGCGCTGCCGGTCGTCAGGTGGCGAATCTCTTCGGCGTTGGGCAGGGACTCGTCCGCCACGACCTGCAGCCCGTTCATGTTCGAGCCGTCGTTGACGTCGAGGAACACGACCTGCTTGCTTGCGCGGACCGTCCGCAGCCATCCCTTGATGCGGATGCCGGACTGCGGGGGCGTCAGCTCCACGGCATCGACGATTCGAACGCGAGGCGTCTGCATGGCGCGGGAGCCTATCAGCGTGTCGCGGGGCCGGGCAGCACGAGACTTCGCCGCGGTGGATGCGCGACGCCCGCGGCCGAGGCGCGCGAGCGTCAGGGCTCGCCGCGCGTGGCCAGGTTCAGCAACTCGTCGGCAGTCAGGACCCGACCGTACAGCCGCACGTCGTCGACCGCGTCACCGTAGAAGGAGCTGACGACGCCGTTGTTGCTGTCGGCGCCGACGTAGACCGGGTGATCGCTCCACGCGTAGCCGGGGCACCGGGTCGAGTCCTTCGCCACGCCCTCGACGTACAGCGTGCACGTCGCCCCGTCCCACGTGCCCGCCACGTTGAACCATCGACCGACGATGAACGGCGGCGGCATGCCCACGGAGTGACCCTGACCGTCGGAGACGGAGAACCGCAAGGTGGCGAAGCCGTTGGTGGCGTTGAAGAGGAAGAACAGCTCGAACGAGTCGTAGATCCCCGTCCCCTCGGGTTTGCCGGCGATGGAGCCGGTGCCGGTGGGCTCGGCGTCCAGGTACACCCAGGCCGAGAACGTCATCGCGGCGAGGTCCTCGAAGTGCGCGCCGTGGGGCACGGTGACGTGGTCGTCGACGTCATCGAAGGTGAAGGCTTCGCCGAAGGCACCCGACACGCCTGTCGGGCAGGCTGGCGCGGTGCACTCGCCCACGAGTCCGAACTGCGACGAGTCCACGAGCGTGCCCGTGGCGTCGTCGAAGCGCAGCCACAGCAGCAGGTCGGGGTCGACGGCCGAGCCGGTCGACTCGGACGAAGCGTCGGGGTCGCCGGTCGTACCGTCCGATGCTTCACTCGACGAGCTGTCGCCGACCACCCCGGTGCTCGACACGACGGGTCCGTCGTCGCTGGTCCCGACGCCCGCGGTCGTCGTGCCGTCGCTGCTGGTGCCGGTCCGCGGTGCCGTGCACTGGCCGGCGAAGGGTCCACTGTTGCCGCCGAAGCGTTGACCGGACGCGCACGAATCGTCGGGGAAGCTGCAGAACCCTTCTGGCTGGCACACGCCGCCCTCGGCGATGCCGCATTGCTCGTCGTGCTGGCACTCGAACGCACCGCCACCACACCCGCCGACGGCGGTGGCCACGAGCCCGAGTCGGAGAAGTGCCGTCCCCACGAGCCATCGAGTATGGCGTGGCGCGAGGGGCGTCGTGGCTGCGAACCCCGCGGATCGCTCCCTGCGGCGTCCTGCAGGGGCATCCCTGCTCCAGAAAAACACGTGATGTCGCTCACTTGTGGGGGCCAGGAGCAAAGCGGGGTGGCCCCGCCGAACGGCCGCGCTAGCCTCAATTCATGCAAATTGCCTGGATTCGTCCAGTCGGTCCGTGTGGGGTCGAAGCGGAGTCCGCTGGGGTGAATAAGCACCCCGCAGCCTTCCGTCCAAGACCCCGTCCAGCACGGCCGGTGGTGACGAGAGACCCATCCAGGCCCTCAACCACGGGGATTAGTCCAATGTACCTACGCAGGAACAAAGTCCGTTGCGGTGAGACCCGCCGCACTTACCTCTCCATCGCCCACAATGTCTGGTGGTCCGGTGACGGGACCCGCAAGGCTCAGAGCCGTCCCATCGTCGTCGCCAGCTTCGGCGTCGAAGACAACGTCGATGTCGACCTCGCCCGCGAGCTCGTCAACGTCGTCGAGAAGGTGTCTCCCAAGTACGCGTCCCGACGCGGCGAAGGCAAGGCCGTGACGATGCGGATCGCACAAGAGGTCCGCAAGATCGAGCCCTTCCTCAAGCTGCTCGCCTCTCGCAAGCTCGGCCTCTCCAAGGTCCTGCCGCCCTTGGCCGACGAGCGCGCGCAGATCCTCGAGACGCTGATCCGAGATCAGCTCGCCGAGCCCGAGCAGGGCGCCCGCGAGGACGCGATCCTCGCCAGCGTTCGATCCCGCCTGGGTCTGTAGGTTCCCGGGGGTCGTTCCCGCGACGCCCGACGCTCGACGTCGGGTGCTCGCTGACAGTTGGATGGGTCGAACTTCGAGGCCCGGTGCGACGCACCGGGCCTCAGTCGTTGGTTCGGCCCCGAAAGTCCCGGCCTTCAGCCGAGCAGCTTTTCGATCACCGCGGCGGGAAGGGGCTGATCGGGCTTGCGCGAGACGAAGACGTGCGGCGCCTTGCCGCGGGTCACGAGGCTGCCGTAGCCGATCCGCGGCGCGAGTACCTCGATCACCTGCGCGTCGGTGCTTCCGAACGTCATCGTCGTGCCTCGCTCGGCGAGCATCGGCTTGGACAGCGGTTGGTTCTCGACGAAGACCTCCGACAGGAAATCTACGCGGATCGCGATGTCGCTGCGCTTGCCCTGCAGCGCCTTGGCGTGCTCGGACGGCACGCCGGGCGGGGGATCGCCTTCGATCGAAGGTTGCACGAGCGGAGCGAGGACGTCGGCTTCGGACAGCTCCGCCTGCGGCGTCATCACGATCCCGAGCTCGTCGATCTCGTAGTGCAGCTCGGCCCGGACCTTGTCGAGTCGCTCGCGTCGCTCGGCGTCTTCGGCGGCGCGTTCGGTCTCGCGACGCTTGAGATCTTCGATGACCGAAGTCTTGGGCGTGGCCGGGCGCGCACCGGCGGCGCCGGCCGCAGGGGCACCCGCCGGCTTGGGCGCCGCGGTGGGCGCGGAGTCTGCTTCGTCGTCGCCGTCTCCGCCGACGTCCGCCGGCGTCTGACCAGCGAGGGTCATCAGCGCGAGCTGGTCGTCGATGTTCGGCTCCATCAGATCGACCTCGACGCGCGGGCCCTCCGGGAACCCGGCCGCGAGCTCGTCGATCGTGATCCGAAGCTGCTCACACAGCTTCGAGACCGGCCAGTGTGGTTCGCCGGGGGGTTGCTGGTCGGCGCTCGCGTCGTCGGCGGCGAGCACCTGACCACGCTGCGCGACGACGAATCCTTCGCGTCGCTCGTGGGCCGGCGCGGTCTTGGCGTAGTACAGGAAGCACTGCCGCGGCAGAACCTGACTGCAGGCGACGGCGATGTCGGCGTTCTCGCGCCAGAAGGCGACCGGGTCGTCGCCGACGACGGGTCCTTCGATCCGGCCGAGGACCAGCTGCGAGCCGGCATGGCGGACGAGCGTGAGCTTGGCGCCCACGATGTTGCGGGCCTTGCTGACGAGCAGCTCCGTCGCGATTCCCGCCAGGTGGGTGACGCGGAACATGTCGAGCGGGATCAGGAGTCCGCCGTGGGAGGTCGGGGTCGTTTGCAGTTCGTTCATCGTTGAGGGGCCACGGAGGGGACCGACGTGACGCGAGCCGCTCAGCTCGCGCCGACGATCGCCACCGAAACTTGCCAGCGGTCGGCCGCAGCGTCGAGGGCGAACCGGCCGACGGCGAGGATCGGGCCACCCCCCGCGGGACAGGTCGTGAAGCGGCCGCCACCGTGGGTGTCGCTCTGCTCGCCCGCGTCTTTCCACGGACCGCGGCACAGCTTCGCGGCGAGCTCGCGCGCCTTGGTCTCGAGTTTGGCGGCATCCGTTGCGGAGAGATCGCGAACGACGAGACCTATCACACCTGCCGCGCCCATCTCGAGCGAGAAGCGCGCCTCGTCGACACGTACCGGCGGAGTCGGAAAGCACACGTAGACGGGACCGTCGGGGGAATCGCGGGGCTCGGGTTCCACGTCGCACCACTGCGCGGCGAGCGAGGCGAACGCCTCGTCGTCCGGCGAGCGCTGCATCACCTCGAGCCCTTCGCCGAGCAGCTGCTCCACGCGGTCCCACCCGAACGCGGGTGGGCGTTTCGTGCCGCCGTCGTCCGAGCCGCCGTCGCTGCCGACTTCACCTCCGGTCGCACCGTCGCCCACGCCATCGGTCGGTCTGGCCCCGGCCTTTTCCCAGGCGCGCCGCGTCGCGGCGTCGGTTCGGCGCGCGCAGCCCGAGCCGGCGCTCGCGAGCAGCGTCAGCAACAGGGCGGTCCTCACGAGCGCAGCTGTCCTCCCACGAACACGTGGCGGACCACCGATGCCGTCCCGGCGCACATCACTGCGTCCAGAGCGTGCGACGGATCGATGCCGGCGAGGAACGGATCTCGCAAGTCGAGGGTCACCGCGTCGAACGGACGACCGACCGCGAGGGTGCCGAGCTCGTCGGCGACGCCCAGCGAGCTCGCCCCGCCCGACGTCGCCGCGTCCAACAGCGTGGGCCACAGCCGACCGTCGGCGTCGTTGAGCCGAAGCCGCGCCTGACCGGCGAGGCGCTCGTCCATCTCGAGCAAGCGTGCCTCTTGCACGAGGTCGATCACGGCATTCGAGTCGCTGCCGAGTGCGAGCGTCGCTCCGGCCCGCTGCAGCGCGGCGGCGGGGACGATACCGTCGCCGAGGTCGGCTTCGGTGGTCGGACACGCGC
The DNA here is from genome assembly GCA_937896535.1 of uncultured Pseudomonadota bacterium. Lineage (GTDB taxonomy): Bacteria > Myxococcota_A > Polyangia > Nannocystales > Nannocystaceae > CALBMM01. Next base: position 11,552 of record CALBMM010000108.1, on the reverse strand, counting down.
AAACGTGCTGACCGCCGAGGTGGCGGTGGTCGTCGTCGGTGGTGTGCACCGCGTGGACGGCGGTGAACGTGCGTGGTCGATCGAGACAGCCCGCGGCGGCGAACACCTCCGTGGGGGTCGCCCCGTGCTCGGCGCGGCACTCTTCGTTCTCGCGGGGTTGCTCGGACAGGTGCGTGTGGATCGGCAGCCCGTGCGTCGACGCGTACGCGGCGAGGCGCTCGAGGTCGGGACGGCCGACGGCGCGGATGCTGTGCGGCGTGATCCCGACCCGCACCCCGGCGCCACGCAGCGCATCGACCCTCGACAGGTACGCGTCCACGTCCCGGTCGCAGAAGCGGCGTTGCTCGGCCAGCGCAGGCAGGCCGGCGCCGGCCCGCGCGTAGTAGACTTCGAGCAGCACGAGGCGGATGCCGACGTCGGCGGCGGCGCGCACGACCTGTTGCGACAGCTCGTTGGCGTCGTCGTAGGGCGTGCCGTCGGGTTGGTGGTGCACGTAGTGAAACTCACCGACGCACGTGATGCCGGCCCGCAGCATCTCCGCGAACGCCTGCCGCGTGATCGCGTACAGGTCCTCGGGCGTCAGCGCGGTCGCCTTGGCGTACATCGCCTCGCGCCAGCTCCAGAAGCTCGAGGGATCGGCCGCGCCACGTCGATGCGTCGCGCCTCGGATCGCCCGCTGAAACGCGTGGCTGTGCGCGTTGACGAAGCCCGGGACGAGGATCGAAGGACCGAGGTCGTGCAAGGTCGCGTCCGACGGCGCGGCTTCGGCGACCTCCACGATGGTGCCGTCGCCATCGACCACGAGCACGGGGGCGTCGATCCAGCGGCCCTCGACGACCCCGTGCGCGGCGGTGTAGGCGATCTTCACGGCGGGTCCGCGTCCGGTTACTTCACCGGACCGAAGTAGAGCTTGCGCGTCTCGTAGTCGATCGTCAGCGCCTGCTTGGCGAGCACGCCGAGGCCGAGCATGCCGTCGAGACGAAAGCCGTCGCTGGTCTGGGTCTGCTCGAAGTAGCCGAACGCGGCGGACGCGTTGGTCGCTTTGAGGCCGTCGCCGAGGCTGAACACGGGCACGGTGACCATCGCGGCCTCGTCCGAGCGCAGCGCCGGGGCGCCGATCCCCGCGTGGGCGTACGCGAGCTGGGTCGCGGTCATGTCCGCGCCGCGCATGCCCGTGTTGAGCAGGTACATGCCCTCGGCTTTGCCGAGGTTGCCCCGCACGTACATGAAGTGCGTCTCGTGGAGGACGAACGGCACGCCCTGGCCGACGCGACGCTTGGCGCGGTCGCCGTCGCACTTGCTGCCCTCGGCGACGAGCTCGAGCGACTTGCCGGGGACGTCGAGCGTGATCATGAAATCCGACAGCACGTTGGCGCCGAGGACCACCGTGACCTTGTCGGAAAGCTCTCCGGCCATTTCCTTCATCGCGCGGTCGTCGAAGACGTCGACGGGCACGTTGGCGATGCGGACGTCGCCGAGCTCGAGGGACTTGGCCTGGCCGTGCCCCACGTTGGGCACGCCCTCGGGCAGCTGTGACATCGCCCGAACCGCGATCTCGTTGTCGTTGGCGAACTTCTCCGGAACGATGACGTCCGAGGCGCCGGTATCGAAGATGGCGCCGACCTTCTGGCCCTGGAGCGTGACCTCCACGACCGCGAGGGGCTCGGTGGCCAGCAGCGGCACCTTCGTCACGCACGAGGGGCTCGTCGCCTGCAGGGGTTTGCCCGCGAACGAGCGGTAGCGGCCGGCGATCGTGGGGTTGCCCGCCTTGTCGAGGTCGCGGGCGAGACCGGCGAAGTCGCGGTCTCGATAGTTCATCCACGCGTTTTGCAGCGCGATCACCTCGGGGCGAACGCCGGCCTTGGCGGCGCGCTTGAGCGTCTCGCGGGCCTGCGCGTAGTCGCCGAGGAGCACCTGTGCGCGCGCGAGGATCCACAGCGCCTCCGGCTCCTTGGGATCGGCGGCGAGGGTCGCCTTCGCGGCGGTGATCGCCTCGTCGAAGTGGGCCACCGCGAAGGCGGCACGCGCCCACTCGATCTGCGCCGCGCCGTCTTTGGGGTCCTTGGCCGCGCTCGAGGCGGCGGCCCGGAACGCCGCGAGGCGTTGGTCGGGGATCGGGTCGGGATTGGCGAGCTCCGGCCGCGCGAACTTGGTCGGGTCGATGTTGCCGTGCGCGACGCGTTGGGTGTGAAACTCGACGATCTGCTCGCGCTCGCCCATCGAGTTGATCACGCGGATCTCGAACGGCACGAGGACACCGTCGATGTCGCGGTAGTCCGAGTACATGATCGTCTGGCGGTTGAGCTGATCGCCTTCGCCTTCTTCGACGACCTCTTCGCGCAGCAGGCCGGTCGCGCGGTCGAACCACATGGTCTTGGGCGAGGCGAAGTCGCCGGGCATGTCCCAGCGCACGCCGTCGAGCGTGGCCACGTTCCCCTCGCTGTCCTCCTTGCGCGGGCGGGTCAGCGAGGTCTCGATCTTGCGTTTGTCGACGTCGAAGTACCAGTGCAGGACCGCGTCTTCGCGGCTGAGCTCCGCCTCCGCTTCGGACTCGATGCGAAGTGGTCCGCCGCCCTGCAGCTGCCAGCCTTCCTCGCCGTCGAAGCCTTTCTCCTCCACGAGGTCGCCGAGCACGGTGCGCCGGTAGAGCTTGCCTTCGTCGGTGGTCTCGAGCACGAAGGAGCCGGTCTGGTCCTCGTTGAGGCACGAGCCGTCGTCGGTGTCGCAACCTTCTTCGGCGCGGACGACCATGCGCGCTTCGACGGTCCGGGACTCGATCGCGCGGACGCGCTCGGCGCCGCCGATCGCCGCCACGTAGCGCTCGAGCACCTCGGCCGCGGTGCTCGGGGCGCCCTTGGTGCCGTCGGGCTCTTCGGGCAGATCCGGCGGAATCTTCAAGCACGCGGCGGCAGGGGCGGCCAGGCACAAAAGCAGTGGCAGGCGGACGCGAGTCACCGCCGCAGGCTGGCCCGCCCCCGTGCCGGGGTCAAGTGAGCCGTCCCGCCGCCGTCGTGGGCGCGCATGGCCGATCGGCGTACTGCTAGGATTGGCGAGCGATGCGGGCGGTCGGCCAGATTTGCGCGGCGATCTTCGCCCTGGCCGCCGTTGCGCCCACGGCCCACGCTGCGACGCATCGGCCGGTGGTGCAAGGCGCGGTGGCCGACGCGCCCACGCAGGAAGCGGCGGCGCAGGTGCTCGCGAGCTCGTCGTGTCGCGGCTCGTTGCTGCTGGAGCTCGCGCAGGGGCGGTCCGCGGTGCAGGGGTGCGCGGCCGATCGCGTTCGCCTCGGAAGGGCGCTCGCGCGGCGATCGGGGCGCTCGTTCGGCTTCGTGGAGCGCCGCGAGGTCACGCTCGCGCAACTGCGTCTCGTGCTCGGTGAGGCGCTGCGCTGCAAGCACTGGCCGTTGCGCGCCGCCGGCCGCGAGGTGCTCGATCCCCGCGACGTGGACGGGGCGGGCTGTCGCAAGCGTCGGTACGAGGGCCCCATCGCGGTCACGGTGCGCGCCGCCGATGGCAGAGCGCTGACCCTGCCGCCGGTGTTCGCCGGCCGCGACGGCAACGCGACGATCGACTTCGCCGAGGTCGATGCACACGTGCGGCTCGCCGGTGGCGGGACCCTCGGCAAGTGGACGTCGATCGAGCTCGGACACGACGGCTGGGCCGGTCATGTCGACCTCGTGCGCCTGCGCGGCTTTCGGGCCGACTGGCACCGGCGGTGGGTCGCGACCGGCCGTGGTGTCCCGGGCTTGTTCGTGGTCGGCCATCCCGACCACGCCGATGTCGACGACGTGCAGGCACTTGCGACCGAGGCGCGGGCGCAGCGGCAGCAAGCGGACTACGAAGCGGTGCGCGCGGGCTCGCTGACCGCGGCCGAGTTCCGCCTGCGTTACCCGTGGTCGCCGTTTCACCGCGCGCTGCGAGACGTGCCGTCGGCTACCCCGAGCGGGCGATGACGTAGCGCTCGCCGTCGAACTGCCACGTGATGTCGACTTTCTCGTCGCCATCGCGTCGGGCATCACCCACGCCGATGCTCCACGACTCCTCGCCTCGCTGCAGCAGATCGAACAGCCCGTTGTGCGCCTGCTTGGTCACGATGAGGACCGTGGATTCCTTGGCGCGGTGCCAGTCCGAGGCCATGTGGATCTTGGCGATGCGACGGAGCTCGCCGTCGACGCGGCGGTAGAGCAGGAGCTTGTCGTCGGTACCGACGTCCGCGTCGGTCTTGTCGTGCACGCGCACCCGCAGACCGAGCGCGACCTCGTCGGGGGCGATGCGGAACGGCGCGAGGTCCAGCCATGCCTTCTCGCAGCCGTCGCCTTCGCCCGGACACACATCGCGTAGATCCAGCGCGGTCTCGGCGACGATGCGGCGGTCGTCGTCGAGGACGGCGAGGTGTCCGACCAGGCCGGTCTCGAGCGGGGTCGCATGCGACAGCGCGACGAAGCCCCCGACCGATTTCCACGGGCGCACGTCGAGGACCGCGTCGGGCCCGTCGCCGAAGTGGTTCGCCACGGCGGCGTCGGTGGCCAGCGCCGGGGACGGGGCCGGTGGTGGCTCCACGATCGCCGTCTTGGTCACCGGCTCCGGATCGCCCGCCGAGATCGCGGCGACGTTGGGCACCCGATCCTTGGCACCGTCGCCCATGGGCGGGGGCAATCCGCATGCGCCGACGAGCACGCACGCGAGCACACCAGCTCGTGCACCCGGGAGGCTCGGCGCGGCCCGCATCGGGCGCAGATTGGCACGAACCCACGCGTCGCCCAAGCGGTCGCGTTGGATCCATCGAACGGGCCGCGAAGCGATCTGCGGCACGGTTTCGGTCCGCCGACGCAATCGATCGGGAGGGCCCACGACTCTACGGCGAGGCGATGGGGCGGGGAAGCGCCGTCGCATGGAGCCATCATGAACCGACTCGCTTTCGTCTCCTTTCGTACGGGCTCGCTGCTGTGCGCCCTGTCCCTCGCCGCCTGCGTGGTCACCTCGACCGACGATGACGACGGGGGCGACACCAACCCGATGACCGCCGCCGACGGTGGCCCTGCGACCGGCGACGACGGCAACGATGCCGACTCGACCGCGCAGACCGGCGACGATGGCGACCCCGCGACCTCGATGGGGCCGGACACGTCGGCCGACGACGACACCGGCGCGCCCGGTGGCGAGGACTGCCCCTCCGGCGGGTGCGCCCAGCTGTGCGCCAGCGGTGAGGTCTGCGAGTTCGCGTGCTCGGGCGGAGGCTGTGCACAAGAGTGCGCCGAATCGGCGACGTGCACGCTGGCGTGCTCGGGAGGGAGCTGCCAGCAGGACTGCGACCCCGGGGCGTCGTGCACGGTCGAGTGCTCGGGCGGTGGCTGTCAGCAGAGCTGCGACGCGGCCGATTGCGCCTTCGACTGCGACAGCGGGTGCCAGCAGAGCTGCAACGGCGGAAGCACCTGCGAGCTGACCTGCGACAGCGGCTGCACGATCTCGTGTGCCGAGGCCGACAGCTGCACGGCCGAGTGCGCCTCGGGCATGTGCGTGTGCGACCTCGGCATCGGGCTCTGCTGACGGTCGCCTACTCCGCCACGGGCTCGGGCTCGGGCTCGGGCTCGCGGCTGCTCGCGCGGGCGAGGGCGAGGGCCGCGAGCGCACCCAGCCCCGACGCGACCGCCATCGCGTGGTACGCCGCGCTGTCGTATGCGGCGTACAGCCAGCCCGCGATGGGGAGCCCGATCCCGAGCGCGACGCCCGTGCCGAGCCCCGTGTACAGCGTGGTCGCGCGATTGACCGCGTCGGCGGGCACGCGGTCGCGGATCCAGGTCATGGCGCCCAGGTGCAAGCAGGCGAAGGTCGCGGCGTGCAGGAGTTGGATGAGCACGAGCGCGCCCACCGACGCGGTCAGGGCCGTCAGCGGCCACCGGATCACACCGCCGAGGCCGGCGAGGAGCAGCAGTCCGCTCGAGCCGATGCGGCGGGTCACGCGGTCGCCGAAGGAAAAGAGGATGATCTCGGCGACGACGCCCTCGGCCCACAGCAGGCCGATCACCGTCTCGTCGAGGCCGCGGTCCTGCCAGTCGGTGGTGCCGAACGCGTACAGCACCGCGTGGCTGCAGTGGATCGCCGCGGCCGTCACCAGGAGCCAGCCGACGCCGGGTCGCCGCAGCACGTCGAGCAACGAGCCTCCCGTGCGGCGCGTCGGAAGCGGGGCGGCGGCGGGCAAGAGCGTGCTCGATGCGGCGAGCACGATCGCGGCGCCCACGAGCACCCACAAGACCGTGTCGCCGCCGCGTCGGTCCAGCCAAAGTCCGCCCGCGATCGAGGCGACCACGAATGCGCCCGAGCCCCATCGCCGTACGTGGCCGTAGTCGAGGCGACCGGCCGCGGCCGACGAGACGGCGAGTCCGTCGACGAGGGGATTGAACGGGGCGACCGCGAAGCCGAGCGCGAGGCAGGCGGCCAGCAGCGGGGTGAAGCCGTGGGCGAAGTAGGCGGCGACGTAGGCGAGCGCGGTTGCGATCGCGAGCACGCGCGCGATGACGGCCGAGCGCTGGCTTCGGTCGGCCCAGCGGCCGACGACGGGGCTGAGGATCGCCCGCGCCCATACGGCGACCCCCAGTAGAATTCCTACTTCGGACGGGGTCATCTCGCGAGATTTCAACCAGACCGGCCAGTACGGCAGGTGGATCCCCATCATGAAAAACAGCGCGCAGTAGACCGTTGCGATCCGAATTGCGTCACTGCGGGCCTCGCCCGGTCGGACTTGTCGAGATCTGGACACGGATCGCAATACGTCCATAATCCTTGTTCCGTGCGTCCGTCGAGGGAATCCGACGTCGACGCGGCAGTGCCCACCCAGGCACGTGCCGTGAGCCCCATTCCAACTCTGCGCCTGGGCTGCGAGCCGGTGCTCGTCGCCACCGCCGATGGCGACGGCTTCGGGGAAGGCTTCGTGCCGACCGACATGGCGGTGCTGCACCTGTCGTTCGACTACGGTCCCGGCCGCAGTGGGCGCCGCGACGCCGAGGCCGAAGCGCGGGCGCGGATGGTGCTCGAGAGCTTCGGTCCCGTCGAGATCGACCAGCTCGACACCCACGAGCCCGAGCTCGATTCGTCGGCGAACTACCTCGTCGACGTCGCCGGGGATCTGGATGCGCTGTGCGCCTTCACTTCCGACGCGGTGCCCAAGCTACGGGCCCGGGGATGGCGGGTGGAGATCGCCGACGACTACCCGTACGTGGCCGTGCGCTCCGAGGCGTGGTTTGCCGACGTGCACACGAGCGAATCCGCCGACTGGTTCGAGCTCGAGCTCGGCGTCGACGTGGAGGGCGGCCAGCGCATCGACCTGCTGCCGGCGCTGTTGGATCTGCTCGCCGACAGCAAGAGCGCGGCGAGTCTCGATCGCCGGCTCGCCCGTGCCCGGCGCGACGTGGCGGTGCGCGTGGGCGACCGGCAGTACGTGGCGGTCGAGCCCGAGCGCTTGCGCCGGCTCGTGCGCGTGTTCCGGGAGCTGTACGACACCGAAGGCTCGGGCAAGGACACGTTCCGCGTGCCCGCCGATGCGCCGGACTACCTCGACGACATCGAGGTCGCCGCCGGCGAGGACGTGACCTGGAAGGTACCGGCGCGGGCCCGGGCGCTGTCGCGCCAGGCGATCGCGCGGGTGAAGGCGCCGCCGGAGCTGCGCGCCACGCTGCGGCCGTACCAGCAGGTGGGCCTGGACTGGCTGCAGCACCTGCGGGCCAACGACCTCGGTGGCGTGCTCGCCGACGACATGGGTCTGGGCAAGACGCTGCAGACGATCGCTCACCTCGCCACGGAGAAGGCGTCGGGGCGGATGCAGGATCCCTGTCTCATCGTGGCGCCCACGAGCCTGATCGGAAACTGGGACCGCGAGATCCGCAAGTTCGCCCCGCACCTGCGCACGTTGACGCTGCACGGGGCCGGGCGGCGGCAGGGCTACGGCTCGCTGGCCCGGGTCGACGTGGCGATCACCACGTACACCACGATGCTGCGGGACATCGAGCGGCTCGAGAAGCAGCGTTTCCACGTGCTCGTGCTCGACGAAGCGCAGGCGATCAAGAACCCGCGGGGTCGCATGCACGCCGCGGTCAAGCGGATCGACGCCGCGTTCCCGCTTTGCCTGAGCGGCACGCCGATCGAAAACAACCTCGACGAGCTGTGGGCGCTGATCGACGTGGTCGCCCCGGGTCGACTCGGCACCGCGGCGACGTTCCGCCAGAGCTACCGGATCCCGATCGAGAAGCTGGGCAGCGAGACCAAGATGGAGGCCCTGCGCAGGCGCGTGGCGCCACTCATCCTGCGGCGCATGAAGGAAGACGTGGCGCCGGAGCTGCCCGCCAAGACACGCGTGGTCAAGTCGATCGACCTCGGGGGGCGTCAGCGAGAGCTGTACGAAGCGATCCGCGTGGCGGCCCACGCCGAGGTGCGCAAGGTCGTGCGCTCGAAGGGTATCGCGGCGTCGACCGTCGACATTCTCGGCGCGATCATGAAGCTGCGGCAGGCGTGCTGTGACCCGCGATTGGTGCGGATCGGCAGTGCACGCGAGGTCGAGCGCTCGGCCAAGCTCGATGCGTTGATGACGATGGTCGACGACATGCTCGCGCGTGGTCGACGGATCCTCGTGTTCTCCCAGTTCACGAGCATGCTGCAGATCATCTCGGCGCAGCTTTCGGCCCGGCAGGTCCGCCACGTCACGCTCACCGGCGCGACGCGAGATCGGCAGGCGCTCGTCGACGAGTTCCAGGCGGGCCTGGCCCCCGTGTTCCTGATCAGCCTCAAGGCCGGCGGCACGGGCCTGAACCTGACGCGCGCCGACACGGTCATCCACTACGACCCGTGGTGGAATCCCGCCGCGCAGGCCCAAGCCACCGACCGCGCCTATCGGATCGGCCAGGACAAGCCCGTCTTCGTCTACGATCTCATCGTCGCCGGCAGCGTCGAAGAGCGCATCCTCGCCCTGCAGGAGCGTAAGCGTGCCCTCGCCGACGGGATCTTGTCGCGCGAAGGTGGTGCGCTGTCGGCCGAAGAGGTCGAGGATCTGCTCGCGCCGCTCAGCGACTAGCTCGAGGGCTCGCTCAGTGCGCGCGGGCCATGAGCGCGCGCAGGTCGTGGGCGGCGGGCTTGGTCGCGGCGTCGGATCCTTCGGCGGGCGTGCGCAGCCACAGTCGCATGCGGCGGGACTTCGGCTCGACCAGCAGCGTGTGCACCACTTCGGACAGGCGCAGCGAGCGGCCTAGGTCCCACAGCGTGTCGGGCGAGTACGTGCGATCGGCGGTGGCGTTGTGGCGCTCGATCCGACGCCAGCGACTGCCGGGCTCGGGGCGGGCCTTCGCGCGCAGGTGGTTGGTCGCGGCCAGCACCGTGGGGCCGAGCGTCTCTTCCGGATCTCGACGGACGACGCCGTCGGACTCGACCTCGAGGATCCGCGCCGGCACGTCGCCGTCGGGACCGAGCACGTGCAGGATCCAGCTGCCGGCGTGGGTTGCGTCGCGTACGGCGGCCTCGACGTCGTCGGGCGTGGAGGCGCCGTCGCCGTCGACGTCGCGTCGCTCCAACGCATCGCGCAGCATCAGGTTCGCGGGGGCAAAGCCCGTCATCGCGCCGGCGAGGCTCGCCGCGCCGTCGCCGTAACCCATGTTGAACAGGGTGGTGACGCCCGCTTCGTTCATGCACGACAGGCAGCCGAGGTAGCCGGCGAACGCGACCGACGTGACCGGCTGACGCGTGGGGTCGTCGGGTTGGTACACGACGAGGAGCTGGTTTCTCAGCAGCGGGGCGTCGGCGCTCCAATCGAGGTTGCGCACGACCACCGGCGCGCCGGCCAGCGAGGCGTCGTCGGCCGTCGAGGCGCCCCACGCCGACACGGACGAGCAGCCGATCGCGACCAGGTCCGTCATCGCGTTGAGCACGAGCAGGTCGCGGGCCTCCAAGTCGCGGTCGAGACCGTCGACGTGGATCGAGCCGCGCGAGCGCATGCCCTCGACGACGCCCTCGGCCTCTTGGCGCAAGCGCTCGGGGATGTGGGCGGTCGCGGTGTACACGGCCCCGGCGGCGTCGATGGTCGCGGGAGGGATCACGCCCAGGGCGTAGTCGTCGACGACCTCGAGGATCTCCTCGCGCAGCAGCGCACCGTGGGCAAAGCCCATCTGCTGCGGCGTGCCCCACACCCGGAGCACGCGCTGGCCCGACTCGACGGTGAGCTCGCCGTGGATGTCGTCGGCGGGGGCGGCCGGCGGCTGGTCGGCGATGCGGGGCGACGCGGCGACGGGCTGGTCGGGGCCCGGCTCGGGCGCGCGATCGGCCCGGGCCGGCTCGCGACCGCGGCAGGCGGACAGGACCACGAGCAAAACCAACGCGCGGCGAGCCATCCCGGGGTGATACGCACGGGTGCCGCTCATCGGTTCAACGCACCGAGAATCTCGTCGTTGTGCTCGCCGAGCGCGGGAGCATCGGCCCGGTCGGCGCCGGCGAGCGGAAACGGCACCACGGGACCGTTGGGCGAAAACCCGCCGCGATCGCGCAGCTGCGCGTCCGCGATCGCTTGCGCGACCGGCAGCACCGGCGACACCGGCACCTGGCGGCGGTCGAACAGCTCGAGCCAGTGGGCGAGATCGCGACGCGCGAAGGCCCGCGAGATCAACCGGCCGATCGCCGGCCGGCCCAGCACACGGGCGACCGGTGGCACGGCAGCCAGCTGCGGCAGCCCGAGCCCCTCCACCAACGCGCGCCAGAACTTGCGCTCGTCGACGATGCCCACGCTCAGCCACTGCTTGTCCCGCGTCTGATACAGCGCGTAGTGGGGTAGCGCATGCAGGCGCAGCCGCTCGAGCTCGGAGACCGCCTTGCTGCTCTTGAGCTTGGCGTCGAGCTGCTCGATGCCGCGTTGGGCGACGGGGCCCTCGAGCGCGCGGGCGACGGAGTCGAAGACCGACGACAGTGGACCGCCGCGGCGCGCCTGGCCGTCGAGCCACTTGCGAACCGGACGGACGGCCAGCCCGAGATCGGCGTCGTCCGGATCGAGCCCGCGCGACCAGATGTACGCCCACGTCAGCACCGTATCGGTGAGCGCGAGGTCGATCGTGCAGCCCCGGCCGCTCTTCTCGCGTCGGTACAGCGCGGCACAGATCGCGCTCACCGCCGTCATCCCCGACGACAGGTCGGCGATCGGCAGCGCGCAGCCGTGGGGCTGCCCGTCGGCGGTCCGCATCATGTGACACACGCCGGTGATCGCCTGCAGGTTGAGGTCGTGGCCGGGGTAGTCGCGATACGGACCCGTCTGCCCGTAGCCGGAGATCGAGCAGTACACCAGCCGCGGATTCGCGGTCAGGGCGTCCTTGGGTCCGAACCCGAAGCTCTCCATCACGCCGGGGCGAAATCCCTCGACGAGCACGTCGGCCGTGGGCAAGAGGTCGGCGAGCGCCATGCGGCCCTCGGCGGACTTGAGATCGAGCGTCACGCTCTTCTTGCCCGCGTTGACGATGTGAAAGAGCCGCCCGATCCCGCGGGCCGTGTCGCCGCGCGGCGGCTCGATCTTGACGACCTCTGCGCCGAGC
>CALBMM010000107.1 GCA_937896535.1 uncultured Pseudomonadota bacterium | reverse complement strand
ACATCGAGTCGCTCGGCGGCTCCACGCCGAGGTTGTTCGGCTCGCCGCAGCCCGTCAGGGCCCACGCCATCGCCCACCCACAGATCGGGGCCCACGCGGGGGCCAGGGGCCGGGTCGACATCGGCGGGGAAGCTACCACGAAGCCGCGCCAGGGGGCCCGTACGGTGGGACCGTCGGGAGCTACGGCGCGTCGTCGCCTCGGCGGCCGCCGAGCTTGTCCCCCGACAACTTGGCGAAAAACTCCAACGAGCGCAGCGGACGGCGCAGCTGGGCCCGCACGAAGCCGCCCAGCAGATCCCGGAGCTGACGGCGCGTGGCCGCCGTGGCCGCCGCGACGGCCGCGTGGGCGTGCGCCGCCTCGGGATCGCCGAGCGCCACGGCGAGTCGGATCACCTCGCCCGACAGCGACGCCGACACGCCCGCGTGCCGCGGGCACAGCACGCCACCGGCCCGCTCGTCGAACGCGACGGCCTCGGCGGCATCCTCGACGACCTCACCGCAGACGGCACAGGCCGACAGCGCCGGCAACAGCCCCAGCGAGTCCAGCAGCGCCAGCTCGTACTGCCGCAACACCGACGGCTGCGGATCGGACTCGATCGTCGCCAGGATCGCGGTGGAAAGGGCCGCAAATCGCGCCGGCTCGGGCTCCGGCTCGCTGACGAGCGCATCGGTCAGCTCGCACAGATACGCGACGTAGGAAAACCGCGTCAGGTCCCGTCCTACGCGCGAGTGGTCGGCGCTGGGCACGAACGAGTCGAGCCGCCACAGGCCCCGACTGCGACGCGCCAGGCCGGCGCGGCCGATCGCCCCGCCCGAAAGTCCGCCGGCGAAGCGCCGCTTGGATCGACGCGCCCCCGAGGCGGCCGCCCGTACCTTGCCGGCGTGGGGAGTCAGCAGCACGACCAGCAGGTCCGACTCGCCCAGGGGACGCACCGACAGGATCACCGCCGGCATCGTCTCGGCGGCGGCGCTCATCCGCCGCCCAGATCGAGCAAGGTCGTCGCGAGCCAGAAGTAGAACAGCAGACCCATCACGTCGACCGACGTGGTGACGAAGGGGCCCGTCGCGACGGCGGGATCGACCCCGTAGCGATCGAGAAACAGCGGCGTGCACGTGCCGACCGCGGCGGCGATCGTCATCGAGCCCGTGGTGCCGAGCATCACGACCAGCCCCAGCCGAAGGGGGTCGACCGCCTCCCCCAACAGCAGCGCCGCCGAGCCGATGAGCAAGCCGTAGATGAGGCCCAGGCTGGCCCCGAGCGATACTTCGCGCGTGACGAGGCGGCGAACGCGGTTGGCCTCGACGTAGCCGACCGCGAGGCCACGGACGACGATCGTCGAGCTCTGCATCCCGATGTTGCCCCCCATCCCGGCGACGACCGGCATGAACAGCGCCAGCTCCGGAACCTGGGCCAGGGTGGCGTCGTAGCCCGACAGGCTGATCGCGGCCGCCGTGCCGCCCGCGGCCGCGGCCATCAGCCACCGCCAGCGCACCCGCAGGCTGCCGATGAAGGTGCGCGACTCGTCGAGCTCCTCGCCGGCGCCGGCCATCTTGAGGATGTCCTCGGTCGCCTCCTCCCGGATGACGTCGACGATGTCGTCGACGTCGACGATCCCGACCAGCCGGTTGTGGGCGTCGACCACGGGCACGGCGACCAGGTCGTAGCGGGAAACGATGTCGGCGACCTCCTCCTGGTCGGTATCGACCGACACCGACATGACCTGCGGGGCCATGACGTCGGCGATCTTCTCGCTGGGCCGACTGATGACCAGCATCCGCAACGAGCACACCCCCAAGAGGTTGTCCTGCTCGTCGACCACGTAGACGTAAAACGCGGTCTCGGGGGGCTCTTCTTCGTCCTGGATCATCGCCAGCGCGTCGCCGACGGTCGCGTGCGGCGAGACCCGGAAGAAGTTGGGCGACATGATGCCGCCGGCGGTGCTGTCGTCGTAGGCGAGCAGCTCCTCGAGCTCGTCGGCGTCGTCCTTGTCGAGCTTGGCGAGGATCTGCTTGAGGCGGCCCTCCTCGATGCGCCCGAGGATGTCGACGGCGTCGTCGACGTCGAGGTCGTCGAGCAGCGAGGCCGCCTCGTCGGCCGCCAGCCGGGTCACGACCTGGGCCGCGGTCTGCTCGCGCATCGAGGCGACCACCTCGGCCCGCCGGTCCTTGGCCAGCAGCGTCAGCACCTCGATCCGGGCGTCCGCGTCCAGATTGTCGAGCTGGGCGGCCACCTGAACGTCGTCCAGGCGGGCCAACGTGCGTCGTAGGCGCCTCAGGTCCCGGGCCCGCAGCAGGGTGTGAATCACCTGGATCTTGCGGGTCCGCGTGGCCATGGGCTGCCTTCGACGGCGGCAACTATACGCACCGCGCGTGGGGGTGTCACTGAACCGAGCCGGGGCCGGGGCCCGGCACGCAGACGACGACCCGGGTTGCCGGGTCGGCTAGCTCGACACCGAACCGCCGCCGCCGATCAGGTTGAACGCGGTCAGCACGAGGAACGCGACGAACAGCGCGACGAGGATCCACAGCAGGCTGTGCGGTCCGGGCAAGACGGCGCGCAGCCAGCCGGCGGCGCCGCGGCTGTCGGTCTCGGGGCGAGCCTTCACCCTGGGGGGCAGCTTGGCCGCGGTGCTCGGGCCGGCCGGCGCCGCGACGTGCCCCCCGGTGACGACGCGGGCTCGCTTGGCCTGCAGGGCCGCGCGCTCACGCTCGTACAACAACTCCATCACCGCGTCGGGCGAGACCTCGAGCGCCCGGGCGGCGCAGCGCAGGAATCCTTTGACGAAGACCGGTCCCGGCAGTTCCTCGTACCGATCCTCTTCGAGCAGCTCGAGGCTGCGCCGGGGAATCTTCGTGGCGGCGGCGAGCTGCTCGAGGCTCAGGCCTCGTCGCAGTCGCTGCTTTTGGATGTAGCTGCCCGGCGACGCTTCGCCGTCGACGAGGTCGATGCCGTCGTCGATGTCCTCGAGGTCGGCAGTGGCTGCCACGACCCGCAAGCGGCCGGTGTCGACGCGCATCCCGGGGAGTGTGTCGGAAAGGCGCGGTCGTCGGCAAGGGACGTCGGTTCGGGGGCGAACGCGCGCGGTGCCCACGCGCGGCGCCTACGGATTTCGGACACAGACGGGCCTGGATCGCGGCGTGCAAGGCAGCGAGAGATCGCCTAGCCGCCGCCGGGCGGCGGGACGGCCGGGATCGGCGCGTGTGCGACGGCGGCGCCTTCGGCCTCGATGAACCGCGCACAGTCGGTGGCCAAGCACGAGCGCGGCGCGAGCGACACGCAGGTCTGGAAGGCCGACTGCGCGTCGTCGGCCTTGCCCAACCGCAGCATCGCCGCGCCGATGATCCGATGCGCGTCCTGGATCGGGCAGCGCTGATCCTCGACGACCTGCTGTGCTTGCTCGAGCGCCTGCTCGGGCAGCCCCGAGTCGAGGTAGACCTGCGCGAGCCGGTAGCGGCCCACGCAGTAGTCGCCGTTGATCAGCACCGACTGCCGAAGCTCGGTCGTCGCCCGGATCAAATCGCCCTTGTGGTAGTAGGCCCAGCCGAGGTTGGCGAGCGCGGAGTAGCGGTCGGTGTAGAACTGCTCGCCGAGCGCCGACTCGGCGTGCTCGATCGCGGCGTCGTCGTCGTGGAAGAACAGGTCGATGACCGCCAGGGAGTTGCGCGCGCGTCCGCGACCGGCGGCGCCTTCCGGATAGTGATCGGCGGCCTGTTCGAACGCCTTGGCCGCCTGCCGGTGCAGCTGGTCGGCGCGCTCGCGCTGCAGCTGTGCCGAGGCGTCCTCGAGGCAGCGCTCGCTCTCGAGCGCGTCGACGATCGTCTTGCCCTCGTTGAGCATGAGCACGCCCTGCAGGTAGTGGGAGTCGGCGTGCTTGGGGTCGACGGCGAGGGCGCGGTCGAGATTGCGCCGAGCGTCCTCGAACATCCCGTTGTGGAACGATCCCACCGCGACGTCGTAGTGCTTGTCGGCGGGACTGACCGTCGGCGCCCCGGGATCTTCCCCTTCGGCTCCCTGACGGCGGGCGGCGCAGCCCAGCGCCACCACGAACGCCAGCGACGCGACGACAGGGCGGCCAGAGCGCAAACGTAGGGCGCGGACGGCGGATCGACGCACGGAGGGCGGCATGCCCCCGACCTTAGCGGGGGCGCCTGGGCCCCCCAAAAAAGCGGCGGCCGTCGCCGGGACCGGGCGTGGCCGCTTGCTATCCTCCGTGCCGAACGTGGCCGCTGCGACGCTCTTGGCGCTGGTGGACGCCACCCCCTCGGGACCCGCCTGGGCCCGCGGATGGGTCGAGGGCGCTTTGGCACCGCTGGTGCCGAAGCTGCGCACCGTGTTCGGCGGGTGCGGTTTGCACGGCTGGAGTGTCGGTACCGTCATCGGCGACGAGCCGCTGGCGCAGTCGCGGCCCGTCGCGCGCGCCGAAGACGATCCCCTCGACGACCTGCTGCGTGTGCCCGGACGCTGCATCGTCGCCGCCCTCGACACGCGCACGCCCGATCCCAGCGCGGTCTCGGCCCGCCCCGCCGGCGGGGTGCATCGCTTCCGGCGGTTCTTGAGCCTGCGGGCCCAGCCCGAGCTGCCCCCGCCCCTGGCCAAGCGCCTGGCGGCGGAGCTGCCCGAGTATCTCGCGCGCGGTCGACGAGATCGCCCGGACGCCGAGCTCGTGCTCTTGTCGTTCATCGCCGAGCTGCAGAGCCTGGGCGGGCTCAGCCAGCGCTACGCGACCGCCGAGCAGATCCAAGACGCGCTCATCCGCCTCGACGCGCGCATGACCGGCACCGATGCCCACCATTTCATGGTCACCGATGGGCGTACGCTGGGCGTGCTGGCCCGAGGCGGCACGCTGCTGGCGTTCGACGCCCCCGAGGACGCGCCGCGGCTGGGGATCGGCCTTTCCATGGTCCATCCGGGACCGGCGGCGCGCTTGCTGGTCGCGCTGCCCGGCGACGACGTCGGACCCGACGTGGCGGCCGAGCGGATCGCCGATGGCTGCCTGACGATCGAGGCGGCCGCCCCGTGGCGAATGCAACGCGCGTGAGCGCCGGCCCCTCGGCTTTTGCCGCCGGCTTTTGTTAGGGTTGCCGCTCGATGCGGGTCCACGTGCTGCACCACGCACGGTGTTTCGACGGAGCGGCGAGCGCGGCGATCTTCGCGGCGTTCTACCGCCAACGCATCGACGCCGCGGCGAAGCTGAGCTTCTTCGCCAAGCAACATCGTCAAGGCGACCCGTACGACGCCGAGGACTTCGACGCCGACGAGGCGGCGGTCGTCGACTTCCGCTACACGAAGGCCGACACGCTCGTGTGGTACTTCGACCACCACCAATCGGCGTTCCAGCTGCCCGGCGAGCGCGAGCACTTCGTCGCCGACGGCAGCGGCCGCAAGTTCCACGATCCCGACGCGCCGAGCTGTACGGGGTTCATCGCCAAGATCGCACGGGAGCACTTCGGCTTCGACGCCAGTGCCCACGACGATCTGTTGCACTGGGCCGAGATCATCGACTCGGCCGCGTTCGCCACGCCCCGCGTCGCGGTCGAGCTGGCCGAGCCGGCGCTGCAGCTGATGACGTTCGCGGAGCAAAACCGCGACGTCGAGCTGGTCACCCCGTTCATCGAAGACCTCATCACCACCCCGATCGCCAAGCTGTCGACCGCGGCGTACGTCACCGAGGTCCTCGAGCCCTTGCTGGAGCGGCACCGCGGCGACATCGAGCTGTTTCGCCGCCGCCTGCACGTCGAAGGCGACGCGATGGGCTACACGCTGCTGGACCAGCCGCCGCGGGCGTACAACAAGTTCATTCCGTACTTTCACTTCCCGAACGTCGCGTACCTCGTCGGGCTGTCCGTCGGTCCCGACGGCGCGATCAAGCTCAGCGCCGGCTACAACCCCTGGCTGCCGGCCGATGACCGCGCGTTCGACATCGCGGCGCTGTGCGAGCGGCACGGCGGCGGTGGGCACCCGTACGTCGGCGGGATCACCTTCGCGCCCGATCGGGCCGAAGACGCGCTGCGAGTTCAGGCCTGGATGCTCTCGGTGTTTCGGGGGCAATCCCCGCCGTGACCGACACGCCCCGCGATCACGCGCGGCAGGCTCTCGTCACGCTGCGCACCCGCGTCGACGCCCACTTCGCCGACGCCAGCGCGCGCCAGCCCGACCAGATCCACTGTCGCCTCGGCTGCGACGGTTGCTGCGCGCCGGGCCTTTCGGTGTTCGGGATCGAAGCCGACCGGATCGCGGCGGCGCTGTCACAGATGGGCCGCGACAACCCGGCGCTGCGGCAGGTGGTGCGCGAGCGCGGGCGCGCCGGCGACTCTCTCGATCGGTGTGCGCTGCTCGTCGCCGGCCGGTGCACCGTGTACGAGGCGCGGCCGATCATCTGTCGCTCGCACGGCGTGGCGGTGCGCGACCCCGACGGCGAGATCGGTCACTGCGAGCTCAACTTCGACACCGCCGAGCCCGAAGCGGGCACGGTGCTCGAGCTCGAAGCGGTCAACCGCCCGCTCGCGGTCATGGCCCACATGTTCGACGGCGGCGCCCGCATCGAGCTCGCCACCCTCGCGCGCACGCCGGCCCACGACGCCTGACGCGTGCATCGCGAACGCGAGGCTCAGCCCTTGTCGAGCAGGTCGGCGAGCTCGGACAGGTCCATGCGGAAGCCGAGCACGCGATCGGGCTTCTTCTCCGGCGCACCGCCGCGTCCCTTGCCGGGGCCGCCACCGGGACGGGGCTTGCCGCCGGGCTTGCCGCCGGGCTTGCCACCGGGGCCCTTGCCGCGCCCCCTGCCACCGGGACCGGGACCGCGGGCCTCGTCGCCGTCGTCCTTGCGACGGCGCCGGCCCTTGCCTTCGCCGGCCGGGCGCTCGGGCTTGGGCTGAAGCGCCCGCAGGCTCAGGCCGAACCGCTTGCGCTCCTTGTCGATCTCGAGCACGCGTCCTTTGACCTGCTGACCGACGTGCACGACCTCGGCCGGGCTCGAGATGAACCCATGGGCGAGCTCGGACACGTGCACGAGGCCCTCGTGCGGCAGACCGATGTCGACGAACACGCCGAACCCGGCAATGTGCGTGACGACGCCGGTGACGTCCATGCCCGGCTTCAGGTCGTCGAGCGACGACAGCGAGGTATCGAACTCGACGGGTTCGAACGGCGGCCGCGGGTCACCTCCGGGCGATCGCAGCTGCGCCAGGATGGCCTCCCAGGTGGGCTCGCCGAGGGGCTCGCCGGTCGACCCGGGCGTGCCGATGTACTTGGTCTTGTCGAGCTTTTCGAGCAGCTCCGGCTGCGTGAGCAGGTCCGCCGCGGCGACGCCGAGGTCGCGGGCCATCTGCGTGACCTGACCGTACCGCTCCGGATGGATCGACGTACGGTCGAGCGCGTGGTCGCCGTCGTTGACGCGCAAGAAGCCCGCCGATTGCTCGAACGCCTTGCCGGCGAGACCGGGGACGTCGAGCAGCTGGCCGCGCGTGCGGAAGGATCCGTGCTCGTCGCGGTGGGCGGCCACCGCCTTGGCCAGCGCCTGCGACAGGCCACACACGCGCGCGAGCTCGTCGGCCGTGGCAGTGTTGAGGTCGACCGAGACCTCGTTGACGCACGACGTCACGACCTGCTCGAGCGCCCCGCGCATCTCTTCGGCATCGACCTCGTGCTGGTACTGGCCGAGGCCGAGCTTGCGCGGGTCGAGCTTGGACAGCTCCGCGAGCGGGTTTTGAAAGCGGCGGCCGGCCGCGACCGCGCGACGCAGGGCCGCGTCGGCTTCGGGCAGCTCGTCCTTGGCCAGCCGCGACGAGGCGTACAGGGCCGCGGCGTCCGCGTCGATGCTCGAGGTGACCACGCCCTCGATCTCCGCCTCGCGCAGCGCCTCGCGGGCGAGGCGCTCGACCTCGCGGCCACCGCTGGCGTTGGTCACCACGATCGCAGCGACGTGGTGCGCTTTGATCAGCTCGGCGATGCGCGCCTTGGTCTGCGGCGCCTGCAGCTTGGGCGTGAGCGGAAAGACCGTGTCCGAGGCGAGCACGGCCCCGCCCGCGTCGAGCACCGCGATCGTGCAGCCGGGCTGGTGACCCGGGTCGATCGCGAGCACGGGCTTGGCGCCGAAGGCCGGCGCCATCAGCAGGGGCCGCAGCGTCTCGCAGTACTCGCCGATCGCCTTGCGATCGGTGCGCTGCTTGAGGATCTTGCGCGCGCCGATTGACGCGGAGCGAGCCAGCGTGGTGCCGAAGGCCTCGGCGACCGTCTCTCGCAGCCACTGGGCGCAAGGACCCTCCTCGCCGATCGACAGCTGCTCGATGACCGCCGCCACCGCGACGGCGGGGTCGACCTCGATGCGCACCTTGATCGCGCCTTCTCGCTCGCCACGGTGCAGCGACAAGATCGTGCCGATCGATGCTTTGGCACACGGCTCGGGGCGCTCGATGAGGCGGGCGTACTTGCCGGCCTTGTCCTTTTTGCCCTCGGCCTTGCCCTCGACCGCCGAGGCGACGAGCTTGCCGTCCGACAGCGCGAGCTCGCGCAAAGCTCGGCGCACGCCCGGGTCGGCGGCCATGTCGTCGATGCACAGCGCCCGGGCGCCGGCCAACGCGGC
>CALBMM010000106.1 GCA_937896535.1 uncultured Pseudomonadota bacterium | reverse complement strand
TGGTGGTGGTGGTGGTGGCGTCGGCGCTACCGACAGCGACGCGACGAGCAGCCACGACGAAAACGACGCGAGGTTGGGCATCACCCGATCCGATGTCCGCCCCGCGCTCCGCTTTTCGGGTATGTCCGCCTCGGGTCCGCTTTTTGGCGCCCGTACCCGGGAACCGTGGCCGGGGCTCGTCCGTCTACCCCTTCGATGCCGTCGGGATTCGACGCCGTCTACCACCGGTACCGCGCGTTCGTGCGTCGCGCCCTGATCCGCCAGCACGTGTGCGCCGCGGACCTCGACGACGTCAGCCAGGAGGTCTTCGTGATCGTGTGGCGCAAGCTCGACGGCGAGGTCGACGAACGAGCGCTACGCGCGTGGCTGTACGAGGTGACCCGGCGCGTGGCCAGCAATCACCGCCGCGGACGGGGTCGCCACGCCCGCAAGCTGTCGCGCCTGACCGACGAGCCGTGCGGCATGCACCCTCACGCGCGAGAGCTCGCGCGACAGCGGCTGCATCGCGTCGCGGATCTCGTGGCGAGCCTCGATCCACAGCAGGCGAAGATCTTCGACTGGGTGCACCTGCACGGTGTCCCCGGTCGCACCGTCGCCGCGCGGCTCGGCGTCAAGCTCCACATCGCGTACGCGCAGATCCACGCGCTTCGTCGCGACCTCGAGATCGCCCTGGGTGCCTCGTCGACCGAGGGGCGCGGGACGTTCGCCTGGCTCGCTCTGCCGTGGGCCCGCTGGCGCTGGCGGCTGATCCCGACCGGTGCGGTCGCGGCTGCGATCGCACTCAGCCGGCCGACGGACGCCGCGACCCCGTCGATCTCGTGGGCGCTCTCCGAGCCGATTCCGGTCGCGCGTGAACCCGAGCCCGTGTTCGCCTACGCGAGCCGCCCCCCTCCTCGAAGTCCCGCCACGCCGCGGCCACAGCCGACGCGTCCGCGCCCGCGACGTTCCGAGCGCGCGCCGTCTCCCGCGCCCGCGCTCGTCGTCCCGGCGGCGGCGCCCGTGTCCACGTTCGTGAGGTGGATCCCCCCACCGCACGCCGCGTCCACCTCGGCCGGACCCCCCGCGCCGACTCCCGGCTGGTGGACGGGTCGCTTCCTCGACGAGCACGGTCGTCCGATCGCCCACGCCCGTGTGCTGTGCCGACGCAAGGTCGGCGGTCGTCGTCGTCCGTGCTACCGGCGCAGCGTCGCCCCGCACACGGACGCGGACGGTCGCGCCCGCATCGGCCCGCTCGTACCCGGCACCTACGAGCTGCTCGCGATGCCCTCCGGGTCGTCGACGACCGCCCTCACGCCCACCGTCGTCCGCCTGTAGTGACTCGGACCGGCTCGGCCGCCGGTCGCTCGACGAAGACGGCATCGGTCGATCGAACGTCGAGCGCGTCCCGAAATGGGCCACCCGACGCGACCGACCGCGCTTCGAGGAAAAATCGGTGAGAGGGTCTCGCCGCCACCTCCGTGGTTGAAAGCGAGACCCCGCCGAAAGGCTCGACATGATCTCGCTGAAGAAAACGATCCACTGCGTATACGGGCGCAAGGCACAACGTCCGTCCTTCGTGCGTGACGTCGTCGGACTTCCGACCACGGACTTCGCCACCCCGATCTCCCTGAGCCAGTACGTCGATGGCGTACGCGGCGGCTCCGATCATCTCATCGACTTGGCGATCGTGCGCGTCTACAAGGACGAGCGAGCCCGACGCGACCGTCTCGTAGCGCAAGCGCTGCAAACCGCCCGCGACATCTGGGAAACGAACGGTTTTTCCATCGGCCGCTGCTCTTGGCTACATCCCTCCGAAGAGTTCGTCGACACGTGGCGCGACATCAGTCCCTCGGCCGCGCTTCGCCTCAACCTGTTCGACTCGCCCGATCGCGGCATGGACGTGTTCTTCGTGGAAGACCTCGGCGACAAAGCAGGCCGAGCCACGATCGAAGGAGCCGTCGTCGCCGTCGATCTGTCCACTTCGGGAGAGAGACTCGGCCGTACGCTCGCGCACGAGATGGGACACGCGCTCGGACTCGGTCATCGTCTCGACGGAACCAACGATGTCCTCGGCTTCGAGCCTCTGAACGTCTCGCTGATGCGGCAGTCCAAGGACGTCCGCGATCCCATGAGGGCGATCCGGCTCGGTTCAACGGAGCGATCGGTCGTCCGTGCAAGCTCATTCGTGCGGCGGGGCTGCTGAACCTCGCTCACCGACACACCCCCAACAACCACACCGCAGGGAAGAACCATGAGTGACATCCTTTTAGAGAACGACCGCGTCGTCGCCGAAGCCCACAGCGTACGCGTCGAGGGTCAGGACTTCGAGCTGCGCTCCCTCGAACGTCTGACGAAGCTGGGCAAGCAGAACGACGGACCACGCCGCGCGATGGTCCACAGCACCACCGACGAGCTCATCGTCAACTTCGCCGCCGACTACGTGCGCACCGTCGTTCATGGTCGCTTGTCGGTCCAGGACAACAACGGCCAGCGGGGCACGCTCTCGTGTGAACAGCTGATGCTGGGAAACATCGCAGAATTGCCGGGCAACGAGAACGTCGGCGTCGTGATGCGGTGGTTTCACGAGCGACTGCTGCAGCTCGAGCAGGCAGCCGGAGTGACCGCGCCGACGCTGGCCAGCCGCGGGTAGTCCCGTTGCGCTCCCCCTGGGCCCGCGTCGATGGTCGAGTGCCATTCGGTCGGTGCCGTCACCGACGCGGCATCGGGGGGAGCGCCGATCAGGACGGCGGCGGACCGAGGCGAGCCTGGACGGTCTCGATCTCCTTGGTGAGCTCGTGCTCGGGCCCGTGCGCCTTCGCGGCGACCGTGTGGGCGAGGGCCAGCAGCGGGCGGGCCTCCTCGCCGCGGCCGCGGTCGACGAGGAACGTTGCGAGCGCGGCGCGGTCGACGGCCACGCCGGGATGGTCCTCGCCGAGGGCTTCCAGATGCAGCGTCAACGCGCTGTGCAGGTGTGGCTCGGCCTCCTCGACGCGCCCGGCCTCCGCGAGCGTCTCCCCGAGACGACGATGCACCCGACCGAGCTCGACGGCCATCGACTTGGTCGCAGCCATCCGGCCGATCGCGTCCTCGTACAGGGCGATCGCCTCGTCGAGCTCGCCGCGGTAGCGGGCGTTGCTGCCCAGGTTCTCCTTCGCGACGGCGATGTACGGGTGCCGGTCGCCGTAGAACGTTTCGAACGTCTCCATCGCGCTCGTGAACGCGGCGCGGGCCTCGTCGTAGTGCGCCAGGCCCTGCTGGACCGACGCGAGATTGAAGGCGAGGAGCGCGGTATCGGGATGATGCTCGCCGGAGAAGGCCCGCTGGATCGCCAGTGCGCGTTCGAACGTCGCGAGCGCCGCGTCGTCGCGGTCGAGATGGCCGAGCGCGAGCCCGAGGTTGTTCAGTGGCGTGACGAGTCCCCGGGCATCGGCCCCGTGCTCGGCCTCGATCCCCTCCACTGCGGCCTGCAGGTGCTCGACCGCGGCCGCGTAGTCGCCCGCGTCGAGCGCGACCAGCCCGCGCGAGGAGTGCCAGCGCGCCCGTGCCTTCGCCGGCTCACCGAGCCGTCGGATCGACGCGTCGGCGTGGTCGAGCCACGTCAGTCGCTGCGTGAGGGCCTCGCCCTCGGCGCCCGCCGACTGCCCCGCGAGGACGGTCGCGACCGTCGCGGCCGTTTCGTCGTCCGAGCCCGCGACCGCCTCGAAGTAGGCCTCGCGCGCAGCGGCCAGCGACGCCTCGCGGTCGGCATGAAACCCCACCTTCGATTGCAGATGCAGTGCCCGTCCCAGCAGCGGCGCGTAGCCGATCGTCCGTGCCTCGGCGACGACGCGCGCGACGGCATCGCGGCTCTCGGCGTCCGCCCCGGCGAGCTCCAGGGCCGATGCCGCGGCGAGATCGTCCGAGAGGCTCTCGAGCCGCTGCCGCGCCTCGGGATCGGACGGCAACGGCGCGGGCGCGCGCAGGGCGACCAAGTCGTCGCAATCCGAAAGGTCGCGCAGGCCCGCCAGCACGGTCGGCGTGCGCAAGACGAGCTTGCGATCCGCGGAGGCGAGCGCGTCGACGAGCGTCTGCGTGGCGACGGCGGCCTCGCGCAGACAACGGTCCTGCAGCACGACGTCCGGATCGGGGCCCGTCGTCGACGGGACGGCACGGCACGTCGCCGCTTTGCGTCGCGTCCAGTCGTCGACCCACGCGTCGAGATCGTCGCGGGCGCGCTGCCACGTCTGCTCGGCATGAGGGGTACCGGTGGCGGCGAACGTCTCGCCGATCGCCGCCGCACGCCCTTCGTCCCAGACACCGTCCCAGCGCGCGCCGACACCCGCGCAGGGATCGGTCTGGACGACGGCCGCCCAGGTACCCAGGCCGAGCAGGCCCACCACGGCGGCACCTCCCATCCAACGGCGCGTCGACGAGCGCCGAGGCTCGAGCGCGTCCAGCAGCGCCTGCATCGAGACGAACCGATCCTCGGGCCGCCGGGCGAGACCGCGAGCCAGCACGCGCCGGACCGCCGCGGGCGCCTCCGCGGGCGGCGGCGTCGGATCCTCTTGGGTGATCCGCACCACGAGCGTCTCGAGGGTGCTGCCCTCGAAAGGACGCCGACCAAACAGTGCCTCCTGCAGCATCACGCAGAAGCTGAACTGGTCGGTGCGTGCGTCCAGGTCCTCGCCCAGCACCTGCTCCGGGGACATGTACGCCGGCGTCCCCAGCAATGCGCCGGTCTGGGTCAGTCGCGTGTCGGGTCCCGCATCGGCCGCGGGGCCGCTCGCTTCGCCGCCCTCCTCGGCCGTCGCTGCGGCCCACCGCGCGAGCCCGAGATCCATCACGCGCACGCGGCCATCGGGCGCGACCATCACGTTTTCAGGTTTGACGTCGCGATGAACGAGTCCGGCCCCGTGCAGGGCGGCCAGCCCCTGACCCGCTTGCCGAAGCACGTCGAGGATCTGCGCCGGCGCGCGGGTCTGTTCGCGCAGCCACGCGCCGAGGGTCGAGCCCGCCACGAACTCCATCGCGATGTAGACCCGCTCGTCGTCGGCCCCGACCTCGTGCACGGTCACCACGTTGGGGTGCGACACGCGGGCCAGCGCCTGCGCCTCCTGGCGCATGCGTGTCGCTTCGACCTCGGTCGCCTCGGCGCGACGCAGGACCTTGATCGCGACCTTGCGCTCGAGCTCCTCGTCGTAGGCGGCGAAGACGACGCCCATCCCACCGACCCCGAGGTGCCGCAGCACCACGTACCGACCGATGCGGATCGGGTCGGGCGCCGTGCCGAGCAGGTGCTGCTGCACCCGCCGAAAGACGACGTCGCGCGCGAGAGGATCCGGCTCCGAGGGCGCGCCCCCCAGGCCACGCGACGCGCTGTCGTCCGCGCGTGCGCCGGCATCGGTCGTCTCGTGTTCGTGTACGGCCACGCGGGGTTGCCAGCACCAAAATGGGCCAGCACAGGAACATCGTCAACGACGACGTTGGCCTCAATCGCATGCGGCGATCCCCTCGCGGGTCAGCCCTGGCCTATCGTAGCGGCGTGGACGGTTCGCGGGACTACGCGCTGGACTTCGTGGGCGAGCGGGTACGGTCCGCGGCGTGGGGCGACGTGCACCTCAACGTGTACACGGACACCCCGACCATCGCCGACCTCGACCGACTCGCCGACGCCCAGCGGCAGCTTCGGCACCGGCGCGAGGGCAACCGACTCGGCGTGTTCTCGTTCGCCGAGGCGGGCTTCGAGATGCCGAGCACGGACGTCCGCCGTCACGGGGCCCAGCTGCAGAGCGAGATGAGTCCGGTGATCGTCGCGTCGGCGGTGGTCGTCGACGGTGCCGGGTTCTGGGTCAGCGCCGCGATCAGCGTGGTCAACACGATCGCGCTGCTTTCGCGGCCGAGCAGTCCCGCGCGCGTGTTCCGAAACATCGACGACGCGGCGGGCTGGATGGCCCGGTCGATGCCCGTGGACCCCGGCGCGCTGATCTCGGCCACGGAGCGCCTGCGCGGCGAGCCGGCCGCGCCCGGCTGACCCACCGACCGACCCGCGACCAACGACGAGGCAGCGAGCGCCGGGAACGGTGCGATCGGCCTTGTTTCAAACCGGTCGGCGCTCTAGGTTGCGGCGTCGCGATGACCGATTCGTTCGCCGCCAAGATCCGCGCCCGCCGAAGTGGCGTGTGCGTGTACGGGCTCGCTCCGCCCAAGCGCGCGACCGCCCCGGACCGGCGCGCCGAGATCACCGCGCGCCACGCCGCGCGGCTCGGCGCGCTGCGGCCCGACGCGGTCATCGTCTACGACATTCAGGACGAGCCGGGCCGCGCCGACGCGCCGCGCCCCTTTCCCTTCCTGCCCACGGTCGACCCGCTCGCGTTCGCCCGCGACGACCTCGCCGACGTCGCGGCGCCGAAGATCGTCTACCGCAGTGTGGGCGGAGACGACGAGGCCTCCCTCGCGGACTGGCTGGCGCGGCTGGCCGGCAATGCGAACGACGCCGCGGTGTTCGTCGGTCAGGCGAGCGCCGAGCTCGCCGTACGGCTGCCGCTGCGCGACGCGTACGCGCTGGCGCGAGCTCGAGCGCCCGAGGTCTTGCTCGGCGGTATCGCAATCGCCGAGCGCCACGCCCGACGCGAAGACGAGCATCTGCGGATCCTCGGCAAGGCCGCGCGGGGATGTTCCTTCTTCGTCACGCAAGCCGTCTACGACGTGACGGCGAGCAAGTCGCTGCTCTCGGACCTGCACCTGGCCTGCGCCGAGCGGGCCGAGCCGGTTCCCCCGGTCCTGCTGACGTTTTCGCCGTGCGCGTCGGTCAAGACGCTGGAGCTGATGAAGTGGCTCGGGATCTCGTTCCCGCGCTGGCTCGACAACGAGCTGCGTCACGCCGACGACCCGCTGCTCGCCTCCGAGCGGCTGTGCCTGTCGATCTTCGACGAGCTGGCCGACTACGCCGCGGCCAAGGGCATCCCCCTGGGCGTCAACGTGGAGAGCGTGTCGATCCGCAAGGCGGAGATCGAGGCGTCGGTGCGATTGTTCGAGGCCCTGCGCGATCGGATGGAGACGACGACGTGAAGCCCTGGGTGACACTGGACGCGACGACCGCCCCCGACGGCGAGACGATCGAGCTGCGGCAGCGCGGCCACGAGTTTCTGATCCGCGCCGGCGGCTACGACTTGATGTCTTCGGACGACGAAGGATCCTCGAAGGCGCTGGCCGAGCTCGGGCTCGCGCCGATCCGCGGCGAGGCGCCGCGCGTGCTGATCGGTGGACTGGGTATGGGGTACACGCTCCGTGCAGCCCTCGACACGCTCGGGCCTGGCGGACACGTCGAGGTCGCCGAGCTCGTGGACGCCGTCGTGACCTGGAACCGCGGGCCCCTCGCCGACGTCGCGGGCCGTCCGCTCGAGGATCGGCGCGCCCACGTGTTCGTCGGCGACGTCGCCGAGCGCATCGGCAATCCGCCCGCACCGTGGCACGCGATCCTCCTCGACGTCGACAACGGCCCCGACGCGCTCGCCCACGATCGCAACGACGGACTGTACGGCGCACGGGGCCTGGCCCGGGCCTTCGCGGCGCTCGTGCGCGGTGGCGTGCTCGGGGTCTGGTCGTTCTCCGACGACGCCGGCTTCACCAAGCGCTGCCGCAAGGCGGGCTTTTCGACCGAGGTCCACCGCGTGTCGGCGTCCCGCAAGGGCCGCGGCCGGCACCACTACATCTGGATCGCCCGTCGTCCGTGACTCACGGACGCGAGGGCGGCACGGGAGACAGGCCCGCGCACAGCTGCTCGAACGCGGCGGGCGGCGGCAGCACGAAGCCCTTGCGACCGTAGTTGCGCTCGAGCTGCGCCAGCAGCTCGTCCACCGTGTCGGTCTCGCCCAGGGACCGGGCCAAGCAGACGGCGCGCTCGCCCAGCGCCTGGGCATCGTCACGCTTGGCGTAGGTGCGCAGGTACTGCACGTACGCGGCGACGGCCTTCGGGCGCATGTCGATCTGCTCGTACCGGTGACCCAATGCCACCAGCACCTCGGGGGCATGCGGTGTGTCGGGGTGCTGGCGCAACAGGTACTCGTGGACGCGGATCTCGTGGCCGAAGGCGCGAAGATCGGAGAAGCAGGTCGCCGCCGCGAACAACTCGTCGGCGGTGACGTCCGCGGCCTGGATCCGGTATCGCTCCGCGCATTGGCTCACAGCTTGCTGGTCGGCTGGCGCGAGGGGCTCCAGCGAGACCGCCGGCAGAGGTGTCCACCACGGGGGCGGCTGATCCCCCTCGGGCGCGCGTGCGGGATCCGGCGGGGACTCCTCGACGGCGGCCGTGGACGACGATGCGGGGGCCGCGACCTCCCCCTCGGCGGGCGACACCGTCGGTCCCCGCGCGCAACCAGCCGTCGCGGTGAGCAGGAGCGACCCGAGGCGAGAGCGCAGGGACATCGGGAGCATGACGGTCGACGCGGCGGTTGGTTGCGGGTCCGGTCAGTTCGACAGCGCGTAGACCGCTCCGTCGTGGGCGCCGACGTAGATGCCGTCGGCGGTCACGGTCGGCGAGCTCCAGACCTTGTCGCCGATCGGATGGGTCCAACGCACCGTGCCCTCGTCGCGGGCGAGCGCGTACAGCGAGCCGTCGCTGCTGCCGACGTACAACCAGTCGTCGACGATCGCCGCCGAGCCGAGCACGCGGCCCCCCAGGTCGCGACGCCACAGGCCGGTGCCGTCGACCAGCCGCACCGCGTGCAGGTGTCCGTCGTCACTGCCGACGTAGACGACGCCGTCGACGACCGTCGGCGACGAGAACACCTTGCCGCGCGTCTCGTACCGCCAGCGCGGGGCGCCGTCGGCGAGGGCGATCGCGTGCAGCTGCCGGTCGTCGGAGCCTACGATCACCACCGCGTCGACGACCGCCGGCGACGACCACACGGCGGCCCCGGTCGCGTGGGTCCAGCGGACGTCGCCCGTGACTGCGTCGAAGGCATACACCGAGCCGTCGATCGAGCCGATCACGACGACGCCGTCGACGACCGCCGGCGAGGAGAGGATCGCCTCGCCGGTGGGCGACGCCCACACCTTTGCGCCGTCGTCGGCGCGCAGGCAGTACACGTGGTGGTCGAACGCACCGAAGTAGACGCGTCCGTCGATCACCGCGGGGGAGGACTGCTCACCGCCGGGCCCGAGCGCGAACGACCAGCGCGCCCGGCCCGTCGCGGCATCGACGGCGTGCAACCGATCGTCGTCGGCCCCGAAGTACACGACGTCGGCGACGACCGTAGGGGACGCGCGCACCTTCGCGCCGGTGTGAAACCGCCAACGCTCGGCCCCGGTGGCCGCGTCGAGGGCCAGCAGGTGCTCGGCGAACGTGCCCACGAACACCGTGCCCGACGCGTAGGTCGGAGTCGACTCGACCTTGCCGCCGGTGTCGACGCGCCAGCGCAGGCGCGGAACGGTGACGGCCACGGCCGATGCCGTCGCGCCCGGATGCGACGGTCCCCCGCGAAAGCTCGGCCACGTCGAGGTCGGATCCGGGCCCGTCGGCGCGCCGCTCGAGGACGCTCGAGCGCCGGATTGCGACGCGTCGCGGCCGCACGCGGCGACGAGCCCGGCCACGGCCACGACCACGGCCGACTTGATCTTGGCGGGGGCCACGGTCCCGCCACGTTACTCGTCCATCGGGCCCGATGGGTAGGTGCGCGGGAATGTTCGCACCCGACCGGTGGGTAGGGCCCAGGTGCACGCGAGCCCACCGCGCAACGACTTCGCGGACGGCCGGCAACGCTTCGAGCGCGCCCTGCTGTCCCTCGCCCAGACCCTCCGCCAGCGCGGCTTGTCGCCCCGCCTGCTCGCGGACGAGGGCCGCGGCGGAGCCCGGCTCGCCCTGGTCGCGCACGCCGATCTCGGGACGATGGAAGTGAAGGTCGCACGCGAGGCGGCCGACCGCGGCACCGTGACGGTGCTGTCGACGAGCGGCACCTTGGCGGTCGAGCTCATGGACGCCGCCTCCCACGCCACGCCCTGGCTGGCCCCGGTTCAGGCCGCGTGCCTGCGCACGATCGCCGCACTCGCCGACGAGCTCAGCGATCGGTTCCGCAAGATCGCGTTCGTCCACCCCCGAGGCGCGGTGCGACGCCTCGGCGAGCTCTTCGCCGGCACCGAGCGGGCGTGCGGGGTCCGAGGACGGATCGAGCGTCGGCGACGACGCGAAGGAATCCCGACGACGGACTGCCACGGCGCGACGGTGTTCGACGGCAGCGGGCCTCGGATCGCGTGGTGGGATCCCGACCGCGACGCGTTCGAGCTGCCCCCCGGTGTCGCGATCGACCTTCGCCAGCGGCACGGCCCACTGGACGCGACCACGCTGGCGGCGGCGGCGATCGCCGGGTCTGTGTGGCTCGACGAGCGCGCGGCGGGCCGCGAGCCGGTCTCGGTCCTCGACGTGCTCGAAGCGGGTGAGCTGGCGTGCGACGTCGCCTCCTGTGCGACCCTCCCGGCGTCGCCGATCGACTGCCTACCCGACTGTGGTGCCCTCACCGGTTTACTCGACTGCAGCAGCCTCGCCTGCGTGCCGCTGGATTGCTCGTGCTGAGGGGGCCGTCGCGCTGGGTGCGATCGCGGCTGACGGACGCGATCGTGGCGTACCGGCGTCACGTGTCCGGCCGCGGCCCACTGCGTGCGGTGAGGTGTTCGTTCGCTGCGACCGAGAGCTGCTCGGCGTACGGCCTGCGGATCGCGACGACCCCCGGTCGCTCGTTGCGCGAGACGGTGGCGAGGATCCGCGGCCGCCTGCGACGCTGCCACGACAGCTGCGTGTACGTCACCGGCGAGGGCGCGCTGCGGTGGGGTGCCGACTTCGACGATCTGGCGACCGTCGATGCCCGGGCGCGCGCCGCCGAAGAGCTGCCGCGCACCCGTGGCGCGCTGCTGCGGGCCGCGATCGCGGTGGCGCGGCATCGCGGAGGCCCGGCGCTGCAGCGGCTGCATGCACAGCTGCGACGGCTCCACCTGCCCCGCGAGGCGACCGAGCGACTGCCGCTGCGCAACGGCGACGCCTACGTGCGCGCGCGCGGCGTCGGCGTCATGACCCGACTCGCGCTCGGCTTCGCGCTGGCGCTCGCGCTCGCTTGGGCGTCGTGGTCGGTCGCCGCGGCGCTCGCAACGGCCGTGCTGGTATGGGCGACGCTGGCGTGGCGGCGCGCCGGCCTGCGCTTTGCCCGTCAGGCGCGGCTGGCCGCCTTCGAGGTCCCGCACGCGGGACGTCGGTTGCTGGGAGCCGACCTCGGTCGGTACAACGCGGTGTGAGCGGCCAGCGACGACGCGACGCGGCAACGTTGCGTGCGGCGTGCCACGATCGCGGCTACACCCCCGCGGCCGCGGACACCAACGCCCTCGTCGCGTTGTGGACGGATGCGCCCGACGATGCGCCCGAGCGCGAGGCGATCGCCCGCGCGCTCGGCCGCGGCGACGCCGGCGTGGCGCGTCACCTGTTGTCGGGCCTGTCGCAGGCGCCGCCACGAGAGCGAGCGCTGCGGTTGAAGGCGGTCGCCACGATCGCACGTCGCGTGGCCGTCGACGGCTGGACGGAGGCGTTGTCGGCCGCCCTCGCCGATCCCGACGCCCGGGTCCTGCGAGAGGCCGCGCGCGCCGTCGGGCAGGCGCAGACCGACGACAGCCTGCACGAGGCGGCGTTGCTGGGTCGGATCGACACCGCCAGCCTGCCCGAGCGGCGGGCGATCGTCGACGCGTTGGGGCGGATTGGCGGTCCCGCGACCGCGCAGCGTCTGCGGGCGCTCACGTCCTCGGACGCCGAGCTGACCCGTCGTGTCGGCAAGGCGCTGACGCTGCTGCAGCGCCGCGCCGAACGGTCGACGGTGGGCACGATCCGAACCGACGTCGCCCTCGGGGCCATCGTCCCCCTGCGTCTGCGGTGTAGGGCGGGGGCAGCCCCCGTGGTCGCAGCCGAGGTGCGTGCCGTGTTCGGCGACGAAGCCGCCGACGCGCGCATCGAGGGGCCCGGCGCGGTCGCCCTGCCGTGGCGGGACACGCTGGCGCGCCTGCACGCGATCCGTACCGCCGTCGACGCCGCCCTCGTGTTCGTCCTCGCCGACGGCGACGCTCTCGCCGTGCGCATCGTGACGACCCTGCGGCGACCGGACGTGCAGACGGCGATGCAGGCCTGGTCCGAGGGGCCGCCCACGTTTCGGCTGCGCTTCGTCGGCCAGGGCCATCGTCGAGCCGTCGCGTGGAAGGTGGCCGAGGCGCTGTCGCGCGACGCATCTGCGCTGCGCAACGACAGTCGCAACGCGGCCTGGACCGTCGAGGTCGACGAGGCCCGCGCCTCGCTGCGCTGCATCCCGCGTCACGGCGACGACCGCTTCGCATACCGCCTCGCCGACGTCCCCGCCGCGTCCCATCCCACCCTCGCCGCGACATTGGCCTGGCACGGTGCCCCGCAGGCGGGCGAACGGGTGTGGGACCCCTTTTGTGGCAGCGGCAGCGAGCTCATCGAGTGCGCGACGCGGGCCGACGGACTCCACCTCGTCGGCAGCGACGTCGACCCCGCGGCGATCGACGCGGCGACACGCAACTTCGCCGCCGCCGGACGTCAGGTCGCGAGCGCGCACTTTCGTGTCGCCGACGCGCGCTCCGCCGATCCGGGTGGACCCGTCTCGCTCGTCGTCTCCAATCCGCCGATGGGCCGACGCGTCGCGCGGGACGGCAAGGTCCGCGAGCTGCTCGCGGAAGCGATCGCGGCCGTGTCGCTACGGCTCGCGCCGAACGGGCGGTGGGTCTGGGTCACCGCCAGCCCGCGCTGGACCGCCGAGGTCGCCCGGGACGTCGGCCTCGTCGTCGAGACGCTGCACGACTTCGACATGGGCGGCTTCTCGGTCGCCGTGCACCGGATGCGCCGACGCCCGTGAGACTCGGGGCCGCCGGCGCACGGCATCGGCGGCGAACAACGCCAACGCCCCCCACACGAACACGAACGCGGTCAGCCGCGACGCCGACAGATGCTCGCCGAACAAGGCCAGCGCCAGCAGCATCTGCAGCGACGGCGCCAGGTACTGCAAGAAACCCAGCGTGGTCAGGGTCAGTCGTCGCGCCGCCGCCACGAACGCCAGCAGCGGCAGCGCCGTGATCACGCCGGTCGACACGAGCAGCGCGTCGAGCGTGCGCGACTGGGCCCCGAGCACGCCGCCGCCGTGGGCGTGGACCCACAGCAGGAACACCAGGGCGAACGGGGCCAGCAGCGTCGTCTCGAAGGTCGAACCCACGACCGCCGGCACCGGCGCCGTCTTGCGCATCAGGCCGTAGCCACCGAACGATCCCGCGAGGACCACCGAGATCCACGGCAGCCCGCCGGCGACCCACGCGGCCACGCCGATCCCGATCGCGGCCAGACCCACCGCGATCGTCTGGGGCCGTGACAAGCGCTCGCCGAGCACGAAGCGTCCGAGCGCCACGGACACGAGCGGATTGATGAAGTAGCCCAGGCTCGCATCGAGCACGCGGTCGGTCAGCACCGCGTAGACGAAGACGAACCAGTTGCAGCACAGCAGCACGGCGGCGATGCTCAGCCGCACACGCAGGCGAGCATCGGCAAACGTGGCCTTCAACTCGGGGAGGCGACCGGTCGACCACGCCCATCCGGCCAGAAACAACCACGCCCACCACAGCCGGTGCGCGAGGATCTGCAGCGCGTCCACCGAGGCGATCGCGCGCCAGAAGATCGGTGCGATGCCCCAGGCCCCGTACGCGGTCAGCCCGTACAGCAATCCGGCGCGAACGTCGTCGTCGCCGGGCGCGGAGCCGTGACTGAGGCGGGCGCTCAGGGTGCGAGCTCGACCCGGTAGAGGGTCACGTCGGGCGGCTCCTGCTCGCCGCTGCCGCAGCTGCCGTGGTTGACGACGTAGATGTAGCCGTCGGGCGCCTGCCCCCACCCGGTCGGCGCGACAAGGTGCCCCATGTGCTCGTTGGAAACGAGCCGACCGTCGCCGTCGGCCTGCAGCGCGCGCACGTAGCCGATGCAGGAATCGCCGTACAGCACCTTGCCCGTCAGCAGGCCGCCGTAGCGATCGTTGCCGCGATCGACGTACTGCACGCCGACCCACGAGACCCGAGCCTGGTGCGCGGTCGCGTCGGCGTCCTCGGCGATCTCGGGGTGCGCCGCGTGCGGCCAGGTGGCGATCGGGTCGACGAGACCGCGACAGTCCTCGGCCTGGCACGTGCCCTCGGCGACCGGCCACCCGAAGTTCTGGCCGGGTGCGGTCACGAGGTTGACCTCCTCGTGGTTGCTCGAGCCCACGTCACCGACCCAGAAGCGTCCCTGGTCGTCGAGCAGACCGCGCCACGGGGAGCGGAATCCGAACGCGTAGATGTCGTCGCTGATCGCCGGATCACCGACGAACGGATTGTCCGCCGCGGGCGTGTATCCGGACTCGCCCGGCACCCGGTTGGGCACGATGCGCACGAGGGTACCGAGGTTGTTGCTCGTGTCCTGCGAGCTCGACGAGACCGTCTTGTCGCCGAACTGCGCCCACAGGTTGCCCTGCGGGTCGAAGCCCATCGCGCCCACGTTGTGCCAGGGCTCGGAGGCGTTGGGGTGTCCCACGGTCAGGATCGGCGCGCGCGTGTCCGCGATCGCGTCGTAGTCGTCGCCGAACTGCACGCGATAGATCGTGCTCTGCGTCTGACTGTCGCAGACGCCGAAGTACACGAACGAGTTGGTCGCGAAATCCGGATCGATCGCGGCCGAGATCACGCCGCAGTCGGTGACGGTGTGCACGTCCGGGAACGAGAACGACCCCAGCAGCGTGGCGCCTTCTTCCCCGAGCGCGTAGTGATGCACCGGCCCGTTCTTGCCCAGCAGCAGGAACTCGGAGGTGCCCGGAAAGAACTTCAGGTCGGTCGCTCGCTGCAGCGGTTGCTCGATCGGCACCTCGACGAAGACGATCGAGTGTGGACCCTCCGTGCCGGCGGTCGTGTCGGCACCGGTGGGGTCGGTGGGGTCGGTGGAGTCGGTCGGGCCGGTCGGGTTCGTCGGGTTCGCGGAGGTCGCGGTCGTTCCGGTCGCGGTGCTCGTGGCCGTGCCCCCGCCGCTGGCGTCGGCCGAGCCCGGGCCGCCGCTGCCGGAGCCGTCGTCGTCGCCGCACGCTCCGCACAGCAGCAGGAGCGTGGCCAGGATGGTAGTCGCGTGCTGGTGAGTCATCGCCTCAGTCCTTCGATGAACGTGCGCAGTCGCTCGACCGACACGGCGTCGCGTCGGTCGACGCCGACCGGGGGCATGGGCGAGACCTCGGGATCGTCGGTCTCGCCGCTGTAGGCTGCGAACAAGATGCTGCTGTCGGGATCGCCGGGAACGATGCGGATCCCCGCCGCCGATGCGCTGCTCTCGGTCGGCTG
This sequence comes from uncultured Pseudomonadota bacterium, assembly GCA_937896535.1. Taxonomy (GTDB): domain Bacteria; phylum Myxococcota_A; class Polyangia; order Nannocystales; family Nannocystaceae; genus CALBMM01. The sequence continues at coordinate 52,724 of CALBMM010000106.1, read as the reverse complement.
GTCGATCGTGTTGGCGAGCGCGACGTCGGGGCGCAAGTCGAAGGCTGCGGCGGGGCCGTCGCCGCCGTTGTGGCAGTGGACGCAGTTGCCGACGAACATGCCGAGGATCGCCTCCGTCTCTTCGTCGGACGCGGTGACCGGCGTGGGCGTCACGGCTGCGGACAGCCACGGCTGCAGCATCTGCAGCTGAGCCTGCGACAGCTGGGTCGCGTCGAGCCCGAGGGCATCACCGACCCCGGTCTCGTGACAGGACCGGCAATCGATCTCCGCGGGCACGTGATGATCGAACGACTCGCCGTCGACCTGCACCGGGCGCGGGACCGGCAAGGTGAGATCGAGTCGTGTCGCGGTGTCGCCGGTCTCGTCCCAGCCGTAGGCCGCGAAGTCCCAGGTGCCGTCCTCGGTCATGCGCATGACCCGAGTCTCGACCGGCACGGCACAGCCCTCGCCGTCGTCGTACAGGAACGTCTTGATCAGCACCGCGCCCGCCGGAAACCGCCACGCGGACGGATCGCCGACGTCGATCTGCGTGCCGGGCGGCAAGACGAGGTAGCGGTGCTTGTCACTGCCGTTGGACCACAGCGGCCAGCTCGGATCGTACGGCACCACCCCTGAGGGCACGACGGTCAGGTCGGGCGCGGCCGGGTAGATGCCGACGTCGGCGAGGTCGTCGGGCAACGGTGCGCTCGGATCTGCGAGCAATGTGCCGGGAGCCGCCGCCGCCCCGTCGGGAGCGAAGGGCGCGGGCCCCTCGCCACTGCGACACCCGGTCGGGACGGCCGAGGTCTCGTCGGTCGCGCCGGTGTCGTCGACGCTGCTCGTCGCCGGGCCCGTGTCGGTCTCCGCCGCTGTCGTCGTCGTCGTCGCGCCGGCGGTGTCTTCGGTCGCCGAGGTCGACGCATCCGACCCCGTACATCCGAGCAGCACGCACGCGGTCGACAGCCAGGCCTGTCGCAAGCTCGACATTGATTCAGTCCAAGGTCCGGTCGCCCGGACGTGACCCGAGCAATAGCTCGATGCCCACGCTCGCGCCATGCCGAGGTGGCGCGACAATTGCGGACAAGGCGCGGACGGCGTGTTACGATCGTGTCACTTGGGGATGACACGAATGAAACGCGCCAAGATCGACCTTGCAGCCCTCGTTTTCGCGGCGCTCGGCGTGACTGCGCTTGTCGCGCTCGGCCCGAGCACCCCCGTGATGTCCTCGATCGAGGCGCGCGCCGAGGCGGCCGCGTACCTGACCGCCCCGCCCCTGGCCGCCCAGCGCCACGGCGGCCACTGGGTCGTCAGCGACGGTACCGAGACCGCGACGCTCGACGCCCGTACCGGCGAGCTCGTCGAGATCGACTTCGGCAAGCGGTAGCCGCGAGACCGGCTACAGCGCGGGGTCGCACGCGCCGTGCGTGGGGTGACCGACATCGGTGCACGCGGCCGGGTTGCCGCAAACCTGCGGCGTGGACAGGTCGCACATCAGTGCGCACTGCCCCTTGAAGCACGTGAACAGGATGTTGCACTCGTTGCTCGCGCTGCACGCCGCGCCCGAGTTGCCGCACGTGATGCAGTTTTCGCAGACCGACGTGGCGCTGTCCTTGAGTCGACAGATTTGCCCGGCGGGACAGTCGTTGGAAAACCCGATGCTGACGCACGCGGGCTGACAAAGCGGCGGCACCTCCAGCTGGGGATCGAGCGCCTGTCCGCCGCACGGACCCACCATGCCGCCCCCGGTGCTGTCGCCCGTGCCGGAGTCGCTGCCGGTCGTCACCATCCCGTCGGTGATCGTGCCCACGGTCGCGGCGCCCGAGGTGGCCGTGTCCTCGGCCGAGCCACCCGCCGTCCCTTCGGTGTCCGTGGTGGCATCGCCCGTGGCTCCGGTCCCCGAAACCGATGTCGGGGCCGTGGCCGAAGCACCGGTCATCACGCTCGGAAACCCATTCTCGGAGTCGACCGTGCAGCCGAGCGCGAGACCAACCGCCAGCCAGAGTGCAGTCCGCATCACGGCGCACAGAGTACCGCGGCGCCGCGCACGATGCAGTCCGTGCGCCGCGAGCTCGACGTGATCGTCGCACCGTGCCACCGGAGCCGTTGGCCGAATCGCCGTCGCGCGCTACATAGCGAGCCATGCGTCGCATGCGTCCGTGGTTCTGTGTGCTGCTGCCGTTGGCCGCGGCTTGTCGACCGCAAGCGGGCCCGGTGGCGCCCGACGATCCGGCGCCCGCCGCCGCCACGATGAACAACCCCGCGAGCCCGCCGACACACGGCCCGGATCAGGCGACCGCGACCTCGGATCCCGACGACGTGGTCGCGCCGGGGAATCCGCTTCCGGCCGCCGACGAGCGACGGCGCGCCGAAGGTCTGCGCGCCCTCGACGAGGGTCGCATCACGGACGCGCGTCGCATCTTCGCCGAGCTGCTCGCCAAGCATCGCGAGAACGCTTCCCTGCAGGCGCTGGTGGCCGCAGCCGAGGATGCGGAACGACAGTCCCGTGATCGCGCGGTGCTCTCGCTGTCGCGTATGCCCGCCCAACCGCTCGCCGCGCCACCGTGGAAGTACACGCTGCGCAAGCCGGCGCCCATCGAGCAGGCCAGCCGCGCGCCCAAGCTCGTGCAGGTCTCGCAGAAGCGCAACTCGATCACCGACGACGAGGCGTGGTTTGCCACGCACGGTCTGGCACTGCCGACCTGGGAGATCCCCAACCAGTTCCGAAACACCGAGGGCGACCTGCCCTCGCAGATCCCGACCAAGTATGGCGACCTGCCGATCGTCACGGCGATCTCGCATCCCGACCACGCCATCCTTTTATATGGGCCCGACTACTCCGGCGGCACGGTGCTCGCCGTGGTCGCGGGCGACGGCGAGATCCGAGCATTGCTCGACCTGTCGGCGTACCGGGCCGCACCGCGGACCAAGGCCGGAGACGAGTCCTTCGTCGACCAGCGGGTCGTCTGGGCGCAAGCGGTGGGCGACGTGCTGTACGTCAGCAGCGGGCACCGAACGTACGCGTCGAGCTCGGGAGGCGACAACGCCTTCATCACCGCCCTCGACCTGCGCACCGGCGAGCTGCTGTGGCGCTCCGAACCGCTCGTCGCCAACTCGCGCAACTTCCTCGTGCGCGACGGCTTCATCCTCACTGGATACGGCTTCACGGCCGAGCCCGACTTCATGTACGTGCTCGACGGCACCAACGGCAAGACGGTCTCCAAGCTCAAGATCAAATCCGGACCGGACTACCTGCTGCTCAAGGACGAGCAGCTTTACGTGCGGTGCTACGACACGGACTACGTGTTCGACCTGCGCTGACGCAAACGCCCGCACGGGTGTGGCTTGGGTGCGCATGCGGCCGGCCGATCTACTATCCTCGGGTCGTGCCCGGACCCCGGCTCGCGCTCTTCGTCTCCACTGCCCTCCTCGCCTGCGGCTCGTCCGAGACGCCGCCCGACACCACCGCCGCGGGCAAGGCCGACGACCCGGCGCCGGCGAAGGCGGCCTCCGACGAGGCGAAGGCACCCGCGGCCGCCGGTGCCGCGAGCGACGCGAAAGCCGAGTCTCCCCCCAAGACGGTCGAGGCGGCACCCACGGACGAGTGGGTGGTGTGGTTTTCGAGGGCGGACGGCGAGTGGGTGACGCGCTGGGTCGCCGACGAGGGCGATACCACCAAGACGCTGGCCGAGCGCAAGGCGCTCGTGCACGCCTCCGGCGATCGACTGCACGTGATCACGCGTCATGACGCCATCGTCGAGATCCAGACCTGCGCGTGTCTGGGCGAAGAGTTCGCCGGCGAGGAGGCATGCGAGAAGACGGGCACCGTGACTCAGCCGGGCCTGCGCGCGACCGACCTGCTCAGCCGCGTGACGTTCGATCTCGTGTCCCCGCCCACCGACGCCGTCCTCGGCGAGGTGTACGCAATCTCGTTGGAGGTGACCGGAGGCGTCAACGGCAAGCTCGTCGTGCGCAGCGCCGACGCCGGCTACTACTGCGGGGCCCATCAGTCGATCGCGGGCGGTGACGCGATCGTCGACCTCGAGCATCCCGACAAGCGCGAGTGGCCGACGCTGACGTTGCCCCGCGAGGTCCGCATGGCGGCGGCCACGGGAGAGATGTTCGACCTGTACAAGGACTGCGGCGAGGGCCCCGACTCGATCGATGATTTCGTCGACTCGACCATCGGTTGGTCGGGCCTGGCGATCGCGCTCGTCGACGGCAAGCCGGAGATCACCTGGGGGTTCTCGGCGGACGTGTACTACGCGTGCTCGCCCGACTACCTCGCGAGCGGGACGACCCAGACGGGCCTGCTGCCGGAGGCCGCTTCGCTCGGTCTCGGCGGGCCCGTCCCCGCGGGACTGCAGCGCGCGTTCGACGAGATCGGGACGGCGCGCGTGGTCGGGTGGTCCAAGCTCGCGCTGCCGCCGTCGCGCCGCAAGGACGCGCTCGACAAGTTCGCGGCCGTCGACGAAACGGCATGGCCGCCCGCCGAATCGGTCGTGACCGAGGCGGCGAAGACGGCCGTCGCCGCGCCCGAGACCGGGACGGGGGCGACGACGGTCGACACGGCGACCGCGAAGGCCAAGCTCGCCGAAGGACGCAAGCTCACCCGTGCCAAGGACTACGCGGGTGCGATCGCGGCGTTCGATGCGGCCATCGCCGCCGACCCGAACATGCAGTGGGCGTGGGGCGGCCGCGGGTACGCCAAGTTGCTCGACGACCAGCTCGCCGAGGCGAAGAAGGACTGCACGCACGCCCTCACGCTCGACGACGAGCCGCGCTTCGCCGCCGCGGTCCACTACAATCTCGGGCTCATCGCCAAGAAGCAAGGCGACGACAAGGCCGCCAGGAAGGCGTTCACCGAGTCGTTGAAGCTGCGCCCCAACAGCGAGGTCCAAAAGGCCCTCGACGAGCTGTAGCGACCCGACGCCGGCCGACGCGGCGCGACCGGTCGGCGTCCGTGGCCCCCGGACCGTCCGTCAGTCCTCGTGGAGGAAGACGAAGCCGTCCGGCTCCGGCAGCTCGTCGATGGGGTGCGTGCCCTTGGACGCCTCGGGGATCTCCCCCGTCCCGGACACCGACACGTTGCCCTTGCCGTCGAACGTGGCCTCCACCTCGAACTCGTGGGCGGTCAGATCGTGCGCCGTTTCCTGCGTGGGATCGAGCGCCTCTGCCTTGTAGACCAGACGCGTGGCGATCTCGCGGCACGTGTGGGTCCACTCGTTGATCCCGCAGATCACGTAGGCGTCGTGTTCGTCGTGATAGAGGATGTTGTCGTCGAGGTCCGCGTCGGTCTCCGCGACCTGGAGCTTGACGACGATCTCCAACCCCGGCGATTTCGGCAGGACCTCCTTGGCCTCGAACGCCAGGACCTTCCCGCTTCGCTCGATCCCGCCATGGTGGGGGTTTTCGAGGTCGAGCAACGTGCCCACCCAGTGCCACCCGCCCTCGATGTGCACCAGCAGGTCGTGCTCCTCCTCTTCCGTGCTGGCGTACGCCCCCTTGACGACGAGGATCGCAGCCTCGGTCGCATCGCCTCCCGACAGCGTGATCTTCTGGGCCTCCTCGGGGTTGCAGGTGAACGCGCTGTCGGCCACGTGGGGCTCGAGGCCTTGCTGCTCGTGCACGCGGGCGACCATGCCGGCGCATGCGGCCGCCAGGTCGGCGTAGTCCGGCTTGTCGCACTTGCCGTCCTTGCACATCGCCGCGGCCTTCGCCCCCACGCTGTCGTCGTGCGCCTTGGTCTCGGCGCTGTCCTTGAGTCGCAGCGAGTGGTCGTAGTGTTCCTTGGCCTTGTCGAACGCGCCGCGCTGTTCTTCGACTCTGCCGAGCTTGTAGATGACCTCGGCACGGTGCTCGGAGGACTGGTCGTAGCGCAGCGCGAGCCGGTAGTTGTGCTCGGCCCCGTCGAGATCCTCGTTGGAGAACTGGGCCCAACCGAGCTCGGTGAGGATGCGCGGGTTGTCGTCGTCGAGCTTGGCCGCTTTTTCGTACGCCGCGATCGCAGCCGGCCAGTCCTCGGCCTTGGCCTTCTCTCGTGCCTCGCCGAGCAGCTTGCGGACCTCGGCCGCGTCCTTGCGCAGCTGCGCGAGCTCGTCCTCGGCGAGCTTGGCGACGTGCTCACCGTCCGCGTCGGCCTCGCCACCGTCGTCCGCCTTCGCGTCGTCCGCCTTCGCATCGTCCGCCTTCGCGTCGTCCGCCTTCGCGTCGGCGGGCGTCTTCGCGTCGGCCGGCGCCTTCACGTCGCCCGCCGCCTTCGCATCCGCGGTCTTGGGCTCTGCCTTGCCCTTGTCGGGTTCCTTGGATCCCGAGTCGCACGCTACGGCGAGCACGAGGGCGGTGGGCAGGACCGAGTACGCGAGGGGCCGTCGATTCATGACCCGCAGGCTAGACCGCTCCCCAAGGGGCGATCAACGACCGCAGAACGGGCAACGCGGGCCACGCGGTCGTCCGAGGCGCAGACACGCTATCGTGCGTCATGGGCTGGGCCACGCGATGGACGCTCGTCGCCTTCGCGGCATCGCTGCCCCTGGGCGCCCGGACGTGCCGGCCCGAAACGACCGTCGCGACCTTCAACATCGAGTCGTTCCCGAAGCAGGCGACCGACCTTCGCCGCGTCGCGGTGCGGATCGCCGAGGTCGACGCCGACCTGCTCGCCGTGCAGGAGATCCGAAACTACGCCGCGCTGCGGATCGTCGCGAGCTGGGCCTCGGATGCCACGGGTCGCGACTACCAGGTCCTGCTGTCGCAGTGCGCCGGACGTGAGGACTTCGCCTCGACCGGATTCGTGTACGACGCCGACCGGCTGACGCTCGTCGCCACCGAGGACTTTCCCCAGCTGCTTCCCGCCGACCAGGGCACGTGTCGTCTCGACGACCTGCCGGGCGTGCTCGCGGTCTTCGACGACGGGGCCGGGGAGACGATCGCGGCGCTGAGCGTGCACCACCGGGCATTCCCGAAGAACTTCGAGCAACGCCGCGTCCAGCTGCGGCGCACGCTGGCGCTGCTGGACTACGCCGAAGACCGCTACGACGCCCACGTGATCGCACTCGGCGACTTCAACACCACGGGCTTTCGGGGTGAGCCCGTGGGCGAACGGGCGGCGTTCATGGAGACCCTCGAGGACGCGGGCGTTCGGCTGCTGACCGGCGACCTCGCCTGCACCGAGTACTACCGGCCCCAGGGCAGTGAGACCTACGCGCCCTCGCAGCTGGACCACGTGCTGGTCCGCGACGGCTCCTGGTCGGATGCAGAGGTGCTCGGCATGTGCCGAACCCTCCGATGCCGGCCCGTCGACACGACGATGCCCGACGACTACGCGATCGTGTCCGATCACTGTCCGGTTCGTGTACACGGGCGCTGGTAGGTCGCGTACGCTGGAGCGGTGACTGCCTTCACCGTGCGTCCCGAGACCGCCGCCGACCAGGCGGGGATCCGCGCCACGGTCGGCGCCGCCTTCGACACCGACGCCGAGGCCCGCCTCGTCGACGCGCTGCGCGACGACGGCGACGCGTTGATCTCGTTGGTCGCCGTGCGCGACGGCGCGGTGCTCGGTCACGTCTTGCTGTCGGTCGCACGCATCGGCGGCGTGCCCGTCCTCGCGCTCGCCCCCGTGGCCGTCACGCCGGCGTACCAGGGCCGCGGGATCGGGCGCGCGCTCATCGACGCCGCGCTCGAGCGAGGACGCGCCATGGGCTTTGGCGCCGTCGTCGTGCTCGGTGACCCGTCCTACTACCCTCGCTTCGGCTTCGAGCCCGCCGCGCCCCACGGGATCGAATGTCCCTACGACGCCCCGGCGGACGCGTTCATGGTGCTCGAGCTGTCGCCGGGCGCCCTGGGTCGGTTGTCGGGGACCGTCGTCTACGCCCCGGCCTTCGCCGCGCTCACGGCGTGAGGCGAACGGTTCGCTCGCTCTCGTCGATGCCGGCGGTCGGGACGCGCGGCTCGTCCGCCGCGCGCTGCATCGAGCGACGCAGCTGGTGCCACTCGATGAGCATCGAGTGACGCGCCGGCCAGCTGCCGCGCTCGAGATGCCAGGGACGATTGGCGTCGACCATCATGCGACGCACCGCGCGGGTGCCGACGTAGCCGTCGGCGGTCGCGTGGATGACCAGCTCCCGGTAGAAGTAGATCTCGGCGACGTGGTCACCGAACGCCCGCCACGCGCGGATCGGTCCCGCCTCGCGCAGGGCGAAGAAGGCACCGTCGTCCAGGGACGACGTCGTGAACAGGGGCTCGGCGTGCTGGATGCTCGTGTGGTCCATCGGGAGTCCTTGCTGGCGCCCGGCGCGTTCGGCCGCGGCCACGCCCCCACCATGGATCCCGAATGTGAAGCGCAGGTGGCGGCCACGTGCCCACGGCGTGAGAGCTGCTCGTTCGTCGTGTCGGCGCTCACGTCGTCGGGAGATCGAACGCGGCTTCCGATCTCCGACACCTCGCGCGGTATGGTCTGGGGCGGATGCTCCCGGGTCGCCTCAGCCTCGCGCTCTGCGCCTTCGTGGCGGCGTCCGGATGCGGCGACGAGGTCGACGATCCGCTCCTGCCGCGCGTCACCCCGAGCGACGAGTACGTGGGTTCCGGAGCCTGTCGCGGATGCCACGAGCGCGAGTTCGACGCGTGGCACGACAGCTACCACCGCACGATGACGCAGGTGGCGACGCTCGACAATCTCGCGCCGCCGGTCGAAGGTCTCGACGGCCTCACGATGATCCAGGCCGGCCACGTGTACACGCTGTCGGTCGAAGACGAGGCGCTGTGGGTGTGGTTCGACGACCCGGACGTCGAGGAGGGCCAGACCCCCGATCGGGTCCATCGACCGGTCGTGATGCTGACCGGCTCGCACCACGAGCAGCGCTTTTGGACCCCCAACGACGACGGCACCGCGCTCGACCTGCTGCCGCTGGCGTACGTCATCGAGACCGGGCGCTGGGCCAACCACCGCGACATCTTTCTGAGCACCTCCCAGCTCGAGCGCGGCGTGCGACGGGATGCGTGGTCTTCCAACTGCATTCGCTGCCACGCCACGGGTGCTCGGCCGCGCACCCACCTCGACCCGCCGGACACCGAGGTGGCCGAGCTCGGAATCTCGTGCGAGGCGTGCCACGGACCCGGCCGCGTGCACGTCGACGCGTACGCGCGAGGGATCCCCCCCGTCGACGACCCGATCGTCAATCCCGCCGGGCTGTCGCCGGAGCGTTCCGTCGCCGTGTGCGGTCAGTGTCACGGCACCTTCACGTCGCGTGACGGCGCGGCATGGTCGCGCGAGGGTCCGTCGTTCCGACCGGGCGACCCGCTCGACGTCGACCGACACGTCGTCACGTACCACCCCGCCCCTTCTCCGGACGCGCCATGGCTCGACGCATGGTTCGAAGACTCCCCGTCGCGCATGGACGGCAAGTTCTGGGCCGACGGCACCGTGCTGCCCGGCGGTCGCGAGCACGCGGGGCTGACCGCTTCGGCCTGCTTCGTCGAAGGTGGTCTGACGTGCGTCGACTGCCACGGCGGTCACGCGTTCGCGTCGCCGGACAAGATGCTGCGAACCGACCGGCTCGAAGACGCGGCGTGCACGGCTCGATGCCATGTCGAGCTCGCAGCGACGTCGGCCCTCGCCGCCCACAGTCACCACGACGTGAACTCCGCCGGCAGTCGCTGCGCGTCGTGTCACATGCCGCGCACGAGCTGGGGCATGCTGCGCGCGGTCCCTTCGCACCGCATCGACGTCCCCGACATCGCCGGCAGCCAAGCCTCGGGTCGGCCCAACGCGTGCAACCTGTGCCACCTCGATCGCTCGACGCGATGGGCCGCGGCCACGATGCACGACTGGTACGGCACCGCGGCACCGGCACCGACCGACGAACGCGACGACATGGCGGCCGGCGTGCAGTGGCTGCTGGCCGGAGACGCGGTGCAGCGTGGCATCGCGGCGTGGATGATGGGCTGGGATCCCGCGCGCGAGGCCTCGGGCTCGCAGTGGATGCCGGCGATCCTCGCCGAAGCCCTCGCGGATCCGGTGTCGGCGGTGCGCCAGGTCGCCTCGCGTTCGCTGCGGCGCGACCCCGCGTACGCCGACGTCGGCGGAGACGCGCTGTCGGACACGCCGCAGGCCCGGAGCCAGGCCCGGGCCGACGTGCTGGCTCGCTGGTCGCAGGTCGCGGCGCCGACCGAAGGTGGCGTGCGCGTGGGCCTGCGCGAGGACGGAACGCGAGACGACGCGCGTCTCGATGCGCTGATCGATGCGCGCGACGATCGACCGGTCGCGGTCGGGGAGTAGCCGTCGATCGGCCGGGCGCGCGATCTATTGCGCGCAGAACTCGCCCGGGGCGGTGCAGATCCCCGCGAGCGGGTTGCAGCACACCTGTCCTGCTCCGCACACGCCGTCGCCGCACGCTTCGCCGGTGGGGTCCGGGCGATCACAGCCCTGCACGCCCAGGGACAGGCCGAGGCCGAACGCGACCAGCGCCAACAGAGTCATCGACTTGCTCATGCGGGGGTGGATGCCGCACCGACCGGGTTGGTTCACACCGACGGACATGTGGGCCGTCACGCCCCGGGGATCCCCCTGTATCGTCTCGGGGTATCCCCCGGTTGAATGAACGACCTGCTCCGGACTACGGGTGGTGGAGCACCATGACGACTTCCCAACGAACGACCCGCAACGTCGTGCGGCCCGCGATCCTCGTCGCGGCGACCGTCGTCGGCTGCGGCGATCCTGCATCACCGCCCAGCGAGACGACCACGGGCGCGTCGGGGATCGCGTCCTTGAGCGCGGGACAGACCTCGTCGTCGTCGTCGGGCGGCGACGAGAGCTCGGACATCAAGCTCGACCTCGCACCGGGCTCGGACATGTTCGCCGGCGACGGCGGCACCGAGGAGTGCGACGGCCTCGAGGCGACCATCCGCGACTTCCAGGCGTCACACCCCGACTTCGAGACGTACACCGGAAACGGTGCCTCCGTCGGGCTCGTGCTCGCGCAGCTCGGCGCCGATCAGACCCCGCAGCACAACCCCGGCTACGGTGGCCCCCCCATGATCACGAGCGCCGCCTCGTTCGCCGACTGGTACCACGACGTGCCGGGCACCAACGAGGCGTTCCCCATCGAGCTCACGCTGACCGAGGAAACCCCCGGCGAGTTCTCGTACGACAGCTCGGCGTTCTTTCCCATCGACGGGATGGGGTTCGGCGACGAGGGCAACCCGCACAACTTCCACTTCACCACGGAAGTCCACACGAGCTTCACGTACATGGGCGGCGAGGTTTTCACCTTCCGCGGCGACGACGATCTGTGGCTGTTCGTCGACGGCCAGCTCGCGCTCGACCTCGGCGGGCTCCACCCCGCGCTCGAGGGCACCGTCGACATGGACGCCCTGGGCCTGACGGTCGGCGAGACCTACCCGATGGACATCTTCCACGCCGAGCGTCACACCAACGAGTCGAACTTCCGCATCGTCACGACCATCGAGTGCTTCGTGACGCCGCCGCCCCAGGGCTGACCGGACCGGCCGGCTCGGCTCAGCCCGGCGTGGGCATCGCGTAGGTCGCGAGCGTGGCCGCGTCGACGCCGTAGGCCTCCATCACGACGCCCTCGGCACCGGCGACCGCGGCCTCGAGATCGGGCAGGCTCTGCAGCAGCTGCCCGGTCGTCGACGCGCCGAGATCGTCGAGGTCGACCCCGAGGGCCGCCATCGCCATCTCGACCTGGGCATCGGTGATCGTGCGTCCACGGCCCGCCAGCGGCCCGGCGGTGGGATCCGGCAACCCCCGAAACGCGGCGACGAGGGCGAGCCCCTCGGCGAGATCGTGGAGCACGTCGGCGAAGCCGGTGTCGTCGCTGGCGGCGAGCAGCTTGCCCTCGGCTCGATTGCCGTAGAACACCAGGCGCGCCGCCATCGACCGCTCCCACACCTCGAAGAATTCGACGAGGGCCGCGTCGCGCTCCGCGGTGCAGTCCGAGACCTCCGCGAGGGCCTTGGCGGTCGTGAGGGCCGCGGCCATCTCGGAGAACATCCCCATCTGGTAGGCGTAGTTGGCCGCGTCGGTCAGCTCGCCCTCGGGATCGAGGTCGGGGTTGGCCCCCCACGCCGCGGCGATCGATTCGATCGTGGCGGCGTCGATCGTGCCCTCGGTCAGGCCGAGTGCGTAGGCGTAGAGGATCCCGGCCGAGTACCCGCCCTTGTCGACGATCTGTCGGACTTCGAGCCCTCCCTCGTTGATCCCACGCATGTCCTCACCCCACAGACCGCCCGCATCGCCGGGCATCCACGTCCCCTCGTCGTCGAGCAGGGCCTGCGAACCCGCAGCCACGACGTCGATGAACTCCGCCATCGCGGCCTCGGCGAGCGGCACGAAGCCGGGATTGGCGACCGAAGCCAGGCCGGGGTCCGCCGTCCAGACGGCCGTCAGACCCGCGAGGTCGACCGAGGTCGCCCCGGTCTCGGCCCCACGCATCGTGGCATCGCCGGTCAACGTGTCGAGCTGAGCGCGCAGCGCCAACGCCGTCGCGGCCGTCGTGGTCCAGTTCGGTGCCGTCCACTGGGCGTCCGCCACCTCGCACGCCGCCCCGACCGTGGCCGTGCCGGTCGCTCCATCGTCGACCGTGCCGGCATCGGCGCCCGAGCTGGCGCCCTCGGTCCCGGTGGCGCCGTCGACGTCGTCGCCGCAGCCGACCGCGGGACCCACGACGGCACAAAGAAGGAAGGTGGCCGAAATCCAGTTGTTCATCGCGGTCCGGGAGTCTACCTATATTGAAAACGATTATCAATTTCTTTCTGTACGAAAGAGCGTACGATGTCCCCTCCTCACCGGGGACCCCCCTCGCCAAGTTTGACTTTCGTTATCACCCTGACTCGCCCGCGCACGGAGAACCGCGATGCCCGACGAAACCACACCCTCGAAACGATCCTCTTCGTGGACCTCGTGGCTGCTGCCCCTGTCGCTGCTGACCGCCGGCGGCGTCTCGTGGGCGTGCCAGGACGATGTCCGCGAAGGCGGCGACGGGGACGCGGTCGTCTCGGTCGAATCCAAGCGCGCGGTGCTCGACAGCATCGCCACGCGAGTGCTCGCACCCACGACCGCCGCGTTCGAAGCGGCCGCCCGCGATCTCGAGGTCGCCGTCACGGCGTGGACGGCGATGCCGACCGACGAGACCGCGCGCGACGAAGCTCGTCGCGCCTGGCGAGATGCGATGGCGCAGTGGCAGCTGCTCGAGGTGATGCAGATCGGACCCGCGGCTCCCTCGCTGACCGCCGTCGCGGGCGAAGACCTGCGTGACGCCGTCTACTCGTGGCCGACCGTCGACACGTGCAGCATCGACCGCGCCCTCGCGGAGCAACGCTACGCCTCGCCGGATTTCTTCGCGACCGAGCTCGTGTGGTCGTACGGGATGGACGCGCTGGAGTACCTGTTGTTCGCCAGCTCGGACGCGCACACGTGCCCGGCGCTCGTCGAGCTCGACGCTGCCTGGTCGGCGCTCTCGTCCGAGGAGCTCGCCGCCCGACGCAGTGCCTACGCCGTGGTGGTGGCCAATGCCGTCGCGGCGACGGCCGCCGACCTGTCGGCCCGGTGGTCGGGTGAGCTCGCCACGGCACTGGCTACCGCGGGCGAGCCCGGATCCCCGTACGCCAATCCCGACGAGGCGCTCGACGAGGTCTTCCGCGCCATGTTCTACGTCGACCTCCACACCAAGGACGCCAAGCTCGGCGTGCCGATCGGATTGGTCGCCGGCTGCGACAGCGTCCCGTGCCTCGAGCACTTCGAGACGCCGCACAGCGGTGTTTCCGGGGAGGCGATCGCGATGAACCTGCGCGCGCTACAGATGCTCCTGCACGGCGGCACCGACGACGATGCGTTCGGGTTCGAAGAGCTGCTCGCGGAGGCGGGCCACCCCGAGATCGCGCAGACGCTCGATCAGCAGCTCGAGCTGGCCATCTCGGCGGCCGAGGGGCTCGACGCACCATTGCGCGAGCTCGCCGCGTCCGACCCCGCGACCCTGACCCCGCTGTTCAACGCGATCAAGAGCGTCACCGACACCCTCAAGGGTCCCTTCGTGATGACGCTGCAGCTGACCATCCCGGCCGAGGGTGCGGGCGACAACGACTGAGATGGACCTGGTCGGCGACATCACGGTCGCGCTCACGCGACCCCTGCGCGCGCTCGTGGATCCGAACGAGCGGATCTTCTGGTTGTTCGCGCTGTCGTCGTTGGTCATGCCGTGGCTGGTCCTGGGCCTACGCCGAGGCACGCGAGAGATCGCGGGCGGCCTGCTCGCGCGCGCGCTGTGGCGACAGGCGTCGGCACGCGCCGACATCACGCTGGTCTTCGTCAAAGCGCTCCTGTTCGGCCTGCTCAAGGTTCCGTGGGCGGCCGCGACGATCGGCGCGACCTTGTGGGTCGGCCTGACCCTGCACGACACCTTCGGCCCCGCCCCGGCCTCGGGCTGGTCGCCGCTCGCGGTCGGGGTCGCCTACACGGTCGTGCTGTTCGTCGCCTGGGACTTCAGCCGCTTCGTGCTGCACCTGGCGATGCATCGGCTGCCGACGCTGTGGGCGTTTCACCAGGTGCACCACTCCGCCACGGTGCTGACGCCGCTGACGCTGTACCGCACGCACCCGGTCGAGACGTTGCTGTACGACGCGCGCGGCCTGGTCAGCACGGCGCTCGTCTCAGGGCTCTTCCTGTATCTGTTTCCCTCCGACGCGACGGCGATCGAGCTGCTGGGGATCAACGCGATCGGCTTCGCGTTCAACCTCGCCGGCGCCAACTTGCGTCACTCTCACGTCTGGCTGAGCTTCGGTCGGCTCGAGTCGTGGCTGCTGTCGCCGAGCCAGCACCAGCTACACCACGCGCGCGACGACGAGCGTGCGGCGTCCGGTCGTCGCCACGACGAGACGAACTTCGGGACGTGGTTGGCGCTGTGGGACCGACTCGTCGGGACATGGCAGCGCAGCCCGGCCACGCCCCCGCAACGCTACGGCCTGGAGCGACCCAACCACGATCCGGGCAGCGTCGCCTCCATGCTGATCGGACCGCTCGCGGACCTGTGGCGACGGCGCAAGGCCCGGGCGCGGCCGGCGACGATCGCCGTCGTCGCGCTCGCGGGGACCGCCCTGCCTCGCCACGCAGCCGCAGCCCCTCCGGCGCCCCCCGCCTCCGCGGGCGACGACGACGCTTCGGCCCCCGATGCCGGCGACGACGACGACATCCCGACCGAAGCGGCGCCCCCCGCCTCCGCGGGCGACGACGACGGCGACGACGACGACGACGACGACGTGGTGCGCGAGGTCCGAGTCGGCTCGCTGTTTCAAGACGAGGAGGTCCCCCGGATCGCCGGCTCGGCGCATGTCGTCTCGGAAAAGGACCTCGAGCGCAACGAGTACGACGACGTCCATCGCGTGCTCGAGACGGTGCCGGGCGTGTACGTGCGCGGGGAGGACGGGTTCGGCCTACGCCCCAACATCGGCCTGCGCGGCGCCAACCCGGACCGCTCGGCGAAGATCACCTTGCTCGAAGACGGCATCCTGCAAGGCCCGGCCCCCTACTCCGCGCCAGCCGCGTACTACTTCCCGCTCGCGACCCGCATGGTCGGGATGGAAGTGTTCAAGGGGCCCGCCGCGATCCGCTACGGGCCCAACACGATCGGCGGCGCGATCAACTTCCTGACCCGGGAGATCCCCGACGATCACCTCTCGGTGGTCGACATGGCCGCCGGCCGCTTCGGCTACATCAAGGGCCACGGCTTCTACGGCACGACCTACAAGGGCTTCGGCGTGCTCGTCGAGGCCGCCCACGTGCAGACCTCCGGCTTCAAGGACCTCGACACCGCCGGGGACACCGGCTTTGCCAAGACCGACACGATGCTCAAGCTCGGCTACGAGACCCCGGCCGGCCGACGCACGCAGCACGACATCGAGCTCAAGGGCGGTCTGGCCCTGGAGGACTCGCACGAGACGTACCTCGGACTGACCCAGGCCGATTTCGAGGCGACCCCCTACCGCCGCTACGCCGCCTCGGACCTCGATCGCATGCGCTGGTGGCGGACACAGGGCGAGCTCAGCTACGTGCTTCGCCAGGAGGAGACGATCGAGCTCGACGTGCGAGCGTACCGTCACGACTTCGATCGCACGTGGCGTCGCCTCGACTCCTTCGCCGGAGGACCCTCGATCACCGACATCCTGGCCGACCCCGACGCGGGGCAAGCCGCCGTGTTCGCGGCGATCCTGCGCGGCGAGCAGGACACGGTGCTGCCGCAGCAAGCCCTGCTCCTCACCAACAACAACCGAACGTTCGTCAGCCAGGGGTTGCAGTCCACGTTTCACTGGCGCCCCAAGTGGCGGATCGTCTCTCAGGAGCTCGAGGTCGGCGCGCGCCTGCACAACGACTGGATCGAGCGCCACCACACGGGCGACTCGTTCGCCATGACCAGCGGACGTCTCGCCCGCGACGACACGCCGCGTTCGGACGTGGTCCTCAACCGCGGTGAGGCGGTCGCAGCGGCGTTCCACGTCCAAGACGCCATCACCCTGTGGGACCGCTTCACGCTGGCCCCGGGCGTGCGCGTCGAGGTGATCTCGATGCGGTTTCGCGACGAGCTCGTGGACCTGGAAAACCGCCGCCTCGACACGCCCCTGCTGCCGGGCCTCGGGGCCCACGTCCAGGCGACGAAATGGTTGGGCGTGTTCGCCGGCGTGCATCGGGGCTTTTCGCCCGTCGCCCCCGGCCAGCCCGACGAGGTCGAGCCCGAGTTCGCGATCAACTACGAGGCCGGCGCTCGGGCCTACTACGAGGGTCTGCACGCCGAGGCCGTGGGGTTCGTCAGCGACTACGACAACCTGATCGGCGCCTGCACGTTCTCGTCGGGCTGCGTGATGGGCGACGGCAACGATCAGTTCAACGCCGGCCGGGTGCTCGTGTACGGCCTCGAGAGCTTGGCCCGGTACCGGCACTGGTTCGACATCGGCCTCGGCCTCGAGCTGGGCGCCAACTACACGTACACGGCGACGCGCTTCCGCGACGAGTTCACCTCGTCGTTTCCGCAGTGGGGTGTCGTCGTCGCCGGCGACGAGCTGCCCTATGTTCCCAAGCACGTACTCGGCGGGACGTTCGGGATCGGCGGGCGGATTTGGGACATCCACCTGTCGCCGGCCTTCACCAGTGAGATGCGCGACATCGCGGGCTCGGGCCCGATCCCACCCGGAGAGCGGATCCCGGGGTTCTTCGTGCTCGATGCCGGGGCCGAGGTCCGCGTGCTGCAACGCCTGCGCCTGTACACGCAGTTCGGCAACCTGACCAACAACGCCTACAACGCCGGTCGGCGCCCCTTCGGCATTCGACCCGGCGCGCCGCTGACCTTCATGTTCGGGGTCAAGGCGCATCTTTGGGGCTGAGGTCGGGTATCAATTCCCCATGCCGAGTCGGCGCGCATGGGTCGTGGCGGGGCTGCTCACCGCCGCCACCGCCACCGCCTGGTGGGGCTGGCTCAGGCCGACACCGGGCCCCACCGAAGCGGAGATCGCCGCGATCACGCGCACGGTGGACATCTACTCGGAGGTGTTCGTCGTCGACCGCAAGTATCGCTCGATGATGGGCCCCCTGGACAAGGTCGAAGGCTCGCTCAGCGACGCCGACCCGCCCGAGCTGTTGTGGATCACCGGCTACCGCGCCGTCATGGTCGAGCCCGAGGGCGAAGCCGTGCTGCCGCAGGAGTTCATGTGCCACGCCAATCTCAACCTCGACATGGACGCCCACCGCGCGCGCTTCGGCTGGAAGAAGACGGCCAGTCGCCGACTGTTCACGCTCTCGCAGGGTCAATCGGAGGTTCGCTTCCCGCCCGGCTTCGGGATTCCGATCGCCTCCGACGAGAAGATCGGCGTGGAGATGCAAGTGCTCAACCTCAACGTCGAGGGCGAGCCGTTCTCGGTGCGGCACAAGGTGACCGTCGAGTACGTACGCGACGCGGACCTGACCCAGCCGATGAAGCCGCTGTTCATGAAGGCGGCCACCGGGCTCGTGTCGCTGGGCGACGAACGGGCGCACTACCAGGTCGCCGAGCCCGACCCCACGCAGCACGGGGAAGGTTGCATGGTGGGCGAGCGCGCCGCGGGCAAGGTCTGGACCGACGACAACGGCCGCGAGTTCTCGGGGCACTGGGTCGTCGAGCCCGGCCGGGAGGAGAACCACACCCTCGTGACCGAGTCCCTGCGGCTGCCGTTCGACACGACCGTGCACTACATCGCCGCGCACGTGCATCCGTTCGCGGAGTCGATCGCGCTGCGGGACCTGACGACCGGCGAGACCGTGTTCTCGAGCAAGGCCCACAACTTCACCGACCGCATCGGTCTGAGTCGGGTCGAGTACTACTCGAGCGTCGAGGGGTTCCCTGTCTACGCCGACCACGAGTACGAGCTCGTGAACATCTACGACAACACCAGCGGCGAGGAGCAGGACAGCATGGCCGTGCTGTTCATCTATGCCCTCGACCAAGAGTTCGAACGCCCCGCCGAGCTCGCTCGCTAGAGACGATCGAGCTCGCGCGAGGATGAGCTTCGCTCGGACGACGCGGCAGGTCGGTCGGGATGGGCAGGTACCGCGCCGTCCGAGCGAGCTCGTGGTCACGGCACGCAGTCGAGAACCGGAGCGAGATTCGCGATCTGCGAGGGCACGTCGATGAGACCTTCGTAGTGCAGCGTGCCCACGTGCGTCGCGTCGGTGCCGTCGAGGGGCACGTGGGTGAGATCGGTACCGTCGACCACGTACAGGACGCGCGCGACGGGCTCGTACGTCAAGCCGCCCGAGCCCACGCCGAGCGACACGTCCGCCACCACGATCGCCTCGCCCGTGGTGCGATCGACGGTCAGGATGCGGTCGCCCTCGATGTCGGCGACCAGCAGACGTTGCTCGTGGCAGTCCCAGGTCATGCCGCACGAGTCGATGTCCAGCGGCTGACCGTCGAGCGTGAGCGGGATCGGGTCGTGGGCCAAGCCGGTGCCCTCGTCGATCCACTGCAAGGTGTTGGTGCCGCCGTCGAGCGCCCACAACGTGTCCATGTCGTCGAAGGCGAGGCCACAGATCCCCCCCACGCCGTGCGCCGAGGGGGCGCCCACGACGTCTCCGAAGAACGCTTGCTCGGCACAGACCGCCCCGTACTCGATCTCGCGCAGGCGATCCCCATCGTCGTCGTTGCTGAAGATGTGACCGTCGGATCGGATCGACGTACCCGTGATCGACATTCCCAGCAGCGGGGCATCGAGGGGGGCGAGAGGCACGAGCCGGGCGTCGTCGGTGACGATGCGGACGACCTGGTCGGCGGCGATCAACGCATTGTCGACGGCGCCGATCGACACCAAGCCCGGATTGAGGTTGGCGTTTCCGTCCCAGCAGTCCGCGCCCGCGACGATACCGGGTCCCGGAGCCGCGTCTCCCCAACCGTCGCCATCGGCGTCGCTCATGCATTCGCCGGGGGCCTCGGTCGCGGCCCCCGGGAACGTGTTCGGGTCGGTGTCGTCGCAGTCGTCGCCGTTGTCGACCGTGTCGTCACCCGGGGGGTTGTCGCAGTCGGTCGGATCGCCGAAGCCGTCGCCGTCCGCATCGAGACACGACGTGCCCACGCCGGCATCGTCGCTGCCGCTGTCGCCCGCGTCGGGGTCGGTCGCCCCGCCATCGGCGTCGGGGTCGGTCGCCCCGCCGTCGCCGTCGGGGTCGGTCGCCCCGCCGTCGCCGTCCGGTGCCGTGGCCCCGCCACCGTCCGCGCTCGCCCCACCGGTGCCGTCCGCGCTCGCGGATCCGTCGGCGGAGTTGCCCGCGCTCGCGGCATCACCATTGCTGCCCGAGTCGCTGTCGGTGTCCGTCCCGGCAGATGCGACCGCGGGGCATCGTTCTTGAAGAAGTCCGTCGTCTTCACAGGCCGCGGCACAGCCCGAACCGGTACCCGCGAGGGCGAGGAGCCCGGCGAGCGAGAGATGGGTCAGGGAAAACGATTTGGGGGTGTCTTGCTTGTTCATGATTGCGCTCTCGTTCTTCGACTCGGGTGGGCACTACTGTTCGACGACGCGGAACTCGATCCGCCGGTTGAGTTGGCGACCTTCACGCGACATGTTGTCGGCGCGCGGCTCGTCCGGACCTGCACCGCGGGTCTGGATTCGGTCCTCGTCGATGCCTTGACCGACGAGGTAGCGCTTGACGGCGTCGGCTCGCTCCGCCGAAAGCTGCATGTTGTAGTCGTGCGAGCCCGACGAGTCGGTGTGGCCGCTGATCGCCAGCTTCAGGTCCGGGTACTTCGCCAGAACCTCGACGGCCGCATCGAGCACGGGCCGTGAACGCGGCCGGATCGAGGACTTGTCGAGGTCGAAGTAGATGCCCTCGATGACGCCGGTGAACTTGCGTACCTCCTCGGGCAGCTCGTCGGGACAGCCGTCGGCGTCCTCGAACCCGTTGCGCGTCTCCGGATCGGTGGGGCATGCGTCGTCGATGTCGAGGATTCCGTCGCCGTCGCGGTCGCGCAGCGGACAGCCGTCGGGCTCCACGCCCGGGTCCTCGGGGCACGCGTCGACCTCGTCGAGGAAGCCGTCGCGATCCCGGTCGACCTTCGGGCAGCCGTGCGGCGCCACCCCGGGAACCTTGGGGCACTCGTCTTGCGGGTCGAAGAACCCGTCACCGTCCGTGTCGATCGGCTCGGGCTCTCGCACCGCTTCGGGACGGGGTGCCGGCTGCTCGCGCGGCTCGGGTCGCTTGCCGAGACGGACCGCGGCACCCACGAGGATCTCGCCGTTGTGCGACACGCCGTCGGCGACGCCCTGCTCGGCGGCGAGCACGTCGCGTAAGTCGAGGCGGATCTGCAGACGCTCGTTGGCGTTGACCTTCACGCCGCCGCCGAAGTGAAAGGCGGCGTCGACATCGTTGCCGAGCGCAGCGTCACCGCTGCTGACCCCGAGCGCGCCCGCGCCCACGAGGGCGAACGGGACCACGCTCCAAAACGGCAGCTGCCCGACGACGTTGCCGCGCACGTGCCACAGGGTCGCGCGGGCGTCGTCGACGGTCCGCGTCGGGGCGGCCCCACCCTCGGCCTCCAGGCCCATGAACGTCAGCGGCGCATACCCGACGCGCCCACCGATCGTCCCCGCGGCGGTGCTGAGGTCGGACGGCGGCGCCCCGGCGGTCGTGCCGGGATCGAACAGCTCGTGGTCGCGGGTCGGCAGGTACACCCCGCCGTACGCGCCGATCGTGCCCGAGTTGCGGATCGGCCGGTGGCGCCGGATCCACCGCTCGTCCTCTTGGGTCGACGGCAGGGTGACGTTGTCGGGGACCAGACGAGCCTGCGGCGGGGCCGCAATGGCATCGTGGGGTACGAGTGGCAGACACAGCGCGACGAGGGCGGAGAGTTGTTTGGGGCACATGGCCACACTGCTTTTCACCGCGTGTGCCGGCCCGATCCGGCTGTGATCCTGGGCGTCTGGACCGCCGGTCGCCGGCCGCACGTAACGGCCCGTTACGGCCCGCGCTCACTTCTTTGCATCCGCTCGGACCGGGGCCGGGCCGGACGGCCGAGACGGGCGTCCCCGCCCTTCCCCGACGGCTGCAACGATCCGCGCGGCCCTGCTACCCTGCGTCCATGACCTGTCGTTTGGACTCCCGACTGTTCGTCTCTCTTTCCTGTGTGGCGCTGCTGCTCGCGGCTTGCGGTGACGACGGCAGCCCGTCGGCCAGCACCACCGAAGGCACCGGCGACGACACGTCGACGGGATCTCCCACCACCACGATGGCCAGCGTGGACTCCTCCGGCGGGAACATGTCCATGGGCACGACCGGCGACATGCCGATGACCACGGGCGTGGACACGACCGCCGGCGACACGACCGGCGGCGGCACCACCGAAGGCGACACGTCCGCGGACAGCGGGACGACCACGGGCGCCGGCCTCGACTGCACCGGCGGCATGTCGTTCGACATGCTCACGTCGGCCGACAACGACCTCGTGACCAATCTCGACGTCGCCGGTGTCGTCAACTGCAATCAGGACATCACGATCACCGCGACCGGCGGGACCGTGTGTGCCATCGACGACGGCGCTGGCGGGTACTTCTACACGGTCGAGACGATTGCGCTCGAGGACGTGCCCCCGGTCACCTGCGGAGCGGCCGAGGTGGGCATCACGAACATGAGCATCGTCAACCTCGGCGACGGCATGGAGGTGGTGGTCCCGCAGGCCGGCGGCGCGATGACGGGCAACCAGTCGGTGCAGGTCCAGGGCGACGTGTCCGGAACCGCGCTCGGCAATCAGCTGCCCGCGACGCCGCTGATGGACTTCGACGGCGTCCTCCCCGAGGGCGATGCCGCGTTCGGTGGCGCCGACACGACCGTGAGTTGGGCCGACGACATGACCGTCGTCGCCACGGCGATGCCCGAAGTCATCCCGGGCATCTCCGTCACCGTGACGCTGACCGGCCTCGACGGCTCGCTCACGTTCGCGATGTAGTGCCCCCTTCGGCTCACGCCGGCGGACGGACGAGGGCCACGTCGACGCGGCCCTCGTCGTTGTGCGTGCTGACCAGCAACAGCCGGTCGCCGTACGTCAGCATGTGGACGTGCCGGGGCTCGATCGGCAGCGAAGGCGCGACCACGGTCCAGCGATCGCGTTCGGGGTCGTAGGCCTGCAGCGAGGGGTCGGGCAGCAGCGCCCCGTCCTCGCCCTTGGTCGAACCTCCGAACACGTACAGCTTGCCGCCGAGGGCGACCATCGGGGCCGACAGCCGAGCGCGTTGCGGACAGGCGATGTCGCGCCACCGCTTGGTGCCGAAGTGAAACGCTTCACACCGGTCGACGAGCGCGAATCCCTCGCGCATTCCGCCGACCACGAAGTACTCGTCGCCGAGCACCGCCCCCGAGAACGCACGCCGCGGCTCGCGGAGCTCGATGTCGCTTCGCGCGAAGCCGACCTCGTCGGCCTTCAGCGCGGCGTGCAGCAGCGGCGTCTCGTGGCGAAACTGGTCCTTTTCGGCGCGTCGCGGGTCGTAGTCGAGGCCACCGAACACCCAGACGGAGTCCTCGTGCGTCGCGAGGCCGAACTGCGAGCGTCCCAGGCCCGGCATCGCCCCGACCTCCCGCCACTCGTCCCTGCCCGGGTGATACGCGTAGACCTCCGGATGCGTTCGCGCGACCTCGCCGTCGTGCCCGAATCCCCCGATCGAGACGATCTGGTTCCACTCGGTGACGAAGGTCGACATCGTCTGTCGCGCGACCGGGTACGGCGCCATCGGGCTCCACGACAGCGTGGCCAGGTCGAGCGAGCGCGCGTCCGGCACGAAGAACTCGGGGTCGAAGTCGTGCTGGCCCAGGCTCTTGTTTCCTCCGAACAGGTACAGGTCGTCGGCGATGACGGCCACCCCCTGGCGGTTGCGGCTGGGCAGCGGTGACGGCAACGAGTATGCGAGGACGAGCGGCTCGGCGGTGCCGTCGGCCGCGGCAATGACCTCGATGGGCCTCACGCGCGTGCCGTCGCGCATGCTACGGATCCCGCCCAGCACCCACACGTCGTCGCCTTGGGCGACCATGCGGTGGAAGAAGCGGGGGAACGCGAGGCTGTCGACGGCGTGCCAATGTTCCTGCCCCGGGCGCCAACCGTAGACCTTGCCGTCCATGCCCGCCGCGATCACGTCGGACTTCGTGCCGACGGCCGACATCCCGAAGCCGGGGCCGGCGAACGGCGGCCCCTCCGACCAGGTACGGCTCGCGGGGTCGTAGACATCGACACGCGTGGACGGCCCCGCGTTCGGGGTCATGCCGCCGAGGACGAGCAGCTTGCCGTCGACCGTCGCGGCCGCGATCGCACGGCGACGAAACGGGGCGTCGATGGCCTCCCACTGTGCGCGCGGATCGGACAGGTCCAGCGACAACGCCGTGTCGTGCCACGTGCGCTCGGCCTTGCCGGCGAGCGTCCACCCGCCGACCACCCACAGCGTGTCGCCGATGACGACCGCATCGTGCGACGAGCGCGGGGCGGGTAATGGCGGCAGCGGCGTCCACGAGCCCGAGGCCGGATCGAAGCGCTCGACGATCGTTTGCGAGTGGAGATCCTCCGGCGTCCCCTCGGCGTTGCGGGCATGCATGCCGCCGACGCGGACCAGGCCCGTGCGGTGCGCGACCAGTGCCATGCTCTGCGCGGGCTCGATCTCCCCCACGCGGGTCCATGCGCGCCGCGTCAGGTCGTAGCGCAACAGGTCGCCGACCTGTCCCGCCGACGAGTAGGCGTGGGGTCGGCCGACGTAGCCGCCGACCACGTACAACGCATCGTCGGTCATGGCCGCGCCGAAGCTCGTCACCGCCCGAGGCAGCGCCACGGAAGTCCCACCGATCTCCACCTCCACGGGGTCCGGTTCCATGCGCCCCGGCACGGCGGGCCGCGATCGAGCGGCCGCGACGGGCTCGGCGGAATCGACCTTCGGGGCGGCGCAGCCGAGCGTGAAGGCACACAGCGGGAGGGCGAGGCGGGGAGCGATCCGAGGGACCATTATTGATTTTGGATTTCATTTTCGTTTAATTTCAAGACAAACGAATGCGCTGGTTAATCACACTGAGTGTCCTTGATTAATTCTGACTTTCAATTTCAATTAACATCCATGCTTCGCTCAGACGTGTGGCTGCGCGCTCTGGCCGTGGTCGGGGTGCTCGTCTCGCCGGCGTGCAAACGCGACCTCGCCCGCGCGACCTCCGGCGCGATCGGATGCCCCCGCGAGGCGATCGAGATCGCGGACGTCTCCGTCGGCTGGAGTCAGATGAGCTGGCGAGCGAGCTGCCGCGGTCTCTCCTTCTACTGCAGCGGGGAGACCGACCCGACCTGCGCGCCGGACCTGCTCGACCCGCCTGCGATGACCTCCGATACGCCGGCGCCGCCGACCACCGCGGCGCCGAACGACGACGCCGCGGGTCACCAGCCACTCCCCGCCAACCCGGCGCCCGAACCTCGAGCGCCCGCACCCGAAGGAGACGTGCCCGATGAAGCAACGCCCGAAACCAACCTTCATTCTGCTCACCGCGGTCGCCACGTTGGCCACCGCCTGTGGTGACGACACCGCGGCCGGCGAGACCGAGGCCGGCTCGGCCGACCCCGCCGACACCGCGCACGACCTCGACGACGCGACCTCGAGCCCGTCGGCGACGTCCGGCAACGCCGACGCGACGGCGACCACCGGCGAGCGGGCCGACTGCACCGACCAGATGATCCTCGATCTCGGCCTGGTCGATGGCGCCGTCAGCACGGGGACCGCGACCAACGAGCCCGACGGCGACGGGTTCGTCTCGACCGTGGACGGCACCGCGGGGGGTGTCGCCAACGCCCCGACGAGCCCATGGCTGTACCTGCGATTCACCGCCGCCGGTCTGGAGCGCGTGGACGTCGACGATCTGCAGGCCCTCGAGTCGACGGACTGGGACATCGCGGTCAAGCGGTTCGGCGTGCGACTCAACAGCGGGGTCAGCGGTCCCGGTGACGTGACGGCCGCCGTCGTCGGCGACATGAGCTACGAGGCGATCACCGGGCTGCCGGACACGACGTCGCTGCGCGAGGAGTCGTTGTACGACGACGACTGCATCCTGCGCGACGACGGGATGGGCCAAGGCGCCCCCGGCTACCTGCTGACCCCCTGGTGGATGTACGGCGGGTGCGTGCAGACGACCGGGATCCCTTTCGTCCTCGAGCTCGCCGACGGCTCGCGGCTCAAGTTCGTGGTCGATGCCTACTACGGCGAGGGCCAGGACGCATGCAACTCGACCGGCGCCATGGGCTCGGGCTCGGCGATGTTCACCTGGCGATGGGCGTACTTGTCGTAGGGCGCGCGTGCGTCGTGGTCGCGGCCGTACGGGCCCGGGACGTCGACGACGACGGCGTAGGCGACTTCGTGAGGCGACGGCCATGACGCATCTCTGGTTGTCGCTTTCGATGTGGGCCGCCCCGCCCGCCTCGCCGCAGGTCGAGCCCGCCTCGGACCCGCCGGACGCCTCGGACGACGACGACGTGGACTTCGATCCCGAGGTGCGCGAGGTCGTGGTCACCGCGACTCGGACCCGACGCGGGCGCAAGGACGCCCCGGTGGCGACCCAGGTCTACGACCGCCAGGAGATCGAGGACAGCGGCGCGGAGAACCTCGCCGAGATCCTCGAAGAGACCCCCGGCGTGCAGGTGTCGCGGGGGATCGGCGGCACGGGGATCCGGATGCAGGGGCTCGACCCCAGCTACACGGTGGTGCTCGTGGACGGCCAGCGCACCACGGGCCGCGTCAACAACGTCATGGACCTGTCGCGGTTTCCCGCCGAGGAGATCGAGCAGGTCGAGGTCGTGCGGGGACCCTCGTCCGTCCTGTACGGCGCCGACGCGGTCGCGGGTGCCGTCAACCTCATCACCCGCAAGCCCACCAAGCCCCACGAGGCCGAGGTGCACTCCGCCTACGGATCGTTTCGCACCGTGGACCTGACCGCGCGCTTGGGGATCGCGCGCAAGCACTACGCCGGATCGATCTCCGGTGGCCTGCACCGTAGCGACGGATGGGACGCCGACCCGTCGGACTCGTCGACGACGGGCCCGGCGTCCGAGCAGTTCAACGTGATGTCCACCCACGAGGTGGGTGACTTCGGACCGGCCTCGGTGATGCTACGGGCCAGCTACCTTCGTCGCGACTCCCAGATCGTCGACGAGCGCGACACCGGGGCCGTCTTCGACATCCAAAACCGCAGCGAGGTCGTGCAGGGCACCCTGCGGCCGCGCGTGCAGTGGGACGAGGCCCGCTTGACGTTGTGGGCGAGCTACAATCTGTTTCGCGACCAGTTCCTGCAGGACCAGCGCAATGCCGCGGATCTCGACCAGGACCAGGACACGTTCGACCACCTCGGGCAGGTGACGCTGCAGTACGACCACGACGTGAAGCGGCACACGCTGACGTCGGGGGTCGACACCCAGTTCGAGCTGCTGTCGACCGAGCGAATCGACCCGCCGCAGGTGGCCCGACAGCGCTACGCGGTGTTCCTGCAGGACGAGTGGACTCCCACCCGCAGTCCCAAGCTGGTCGTCTTGCCGGGCGTGCGCGTCGACTACGACACGTTCTTCGGCGTGTACCCCACGCCGCGGTTGGCCCTGATGATGGTGCCCGACCGGCGATGGACGATCCGGGCCAGCTACGGCCGCGGCTTTCGGGCGCCGGCGTTCCGCGAGATGTTCCTGCTGTTCGCCAATCCGAGCGTCGGCTACACGGTGCAGGGCAACCCGGAGCTGAAGGCCGAGACGTCGTGGAGCGCGTCGATCTCGGCCGAGTACCAGCCGTGGCGGTGGATGTGGCTGGCGGCGAACGTGTTCGACA
This sequence comes from uncultured Pseudomonadota bacterium, assembly GCA_937896535.1. Taxonomy (GTDB): domain Bacteria; phylum Myxococcota_A; class Polyangia; order Nannocystales; family Nannocystaceae; genus CALBMM01. The sequence goes on along the minus strand of CALBMM010000106.1, from coordinate 25,412 downwards.
ATCGCCTGCAGGACACGATCGTCACCAACACGGTGGACGCTTCGGACGTCGATACGGCCACGTTGTTTCAGTACGCCAACGTCGGCGAGGCGACGACGCGTGGGGTCGAGACGCAGGCGGCGATCACCGTGCTGGAGCGGCTGACCTTCGATGGCTCGTACACGTTCGTGCACACCTACGATCACAGCCGACGGCGCGCTCTGCCGGGACGGCCGCGGCACTCGGGCACGGCCGGGCTAAGGTACTTTCGTCCGGCGTCGGGCACCGGGGTGCGCGTGCGCAGCTCGATCCTCGGCTCGCGAACGTTCTTCTCGGACACCGACGGCGACGACGTCGACGAGACCCAGCGAACGAAGCCGTTCGCGACGGTCGACATCCGCGCCTCGCAGCGGCTGCTGCAGTACGTGCAGGTGTTCGCCGGCGTCGACAATCTCCTCGGCGTCGGCAACGCGACCGACACCCCCATCCAACCCCGGACCTACTACGGCGGGCTCACGATCCGGTATTGAGACGATGAAGCACTCGAAGTCGAAACGCTCCCCTCTCCTGCGCCGGTGCCACGCGTGGCCGGCCGTCCTGTGTTGCGCGCTGTCGACCGCCTGCGCGGGCGATCTGCAGGCCAACGACGAGGCCGACGTGATGGACGTGCCCGTCGACGGCATCGGTGGACCCAACGTCCGGCACATCGACGAGGGCGAGGGCGTGCGATGGACGGCCATCGACGCGGCCTCCGACACCGCCTGGGTCTACGTGTCGCTGGTCGACGGCGCGCAGCTCGACGTGACCGATCCCCTCACGGACGAATCGTGGGACCTCGCCTTCCAGCGCTTTCACATCGCGACCAACGGGGGCTCGTCCGGGCCGGCCGGACACGAGGCCGCGGTCGTGCCGGCCGCGACGCTCGAGGACGTCGAGGTACCGCCCGCCGACGGCTACGTGGCGGACGCGGCCGACGGCGACGACGACGACGACGACCCCGACTACGCACTGGCCGCCTGGTACGACTACGACGTCATGACCCACGTGCTCACGCCGGTGTCCCAGGTCTACGTCGTGCGCACCGGCGACGAGAGGTACTACGGCATCGAGATCGTCGGCTACTACGACGACGCCGGGACGTCCGGACACCCGTCGCTGCGGTGGCGAGCACTCGATGCCCCGTGAACGGGCTTCGCCGTCTACGGCGGGGCCGGCCCGAGCCTGTCTCGACCGACATGGGCGAGCCCCAACGTCGGGTCCTCAGCTCGCCGACGTCCGCAGGTGATCCAGGATCGCGTCCACGACCACCGGCATCGGTGGATACAGCAGGACATGCCCCGCGTCCGGCAGCAGCAGGGTCTTCGCGGAGGGAATGAGCTCCGCGAGCCGTCGGCCGTGCTCGACGGGAAAGATCGGGTCGGCCTCGCCGTGGATGACGAGCGTCGGCACGCGCAGATCCACCAGGAGCGAGCTTCTGCGACGCGAGACGGTCGCCGCCGCCTGGTGCTGAAGGACCGAGGAAAGGTGAACGCCGCGTCGGCAGCGAAGGTCGTAGATCACGTGCTCGGCGAGATCTCGCACGTCCTCCGGCGGCGGGTCGGGCTGGACCAGGGCCACCTTCGCGACCCGCTCCTTGACGAGGTTCTTCTCACCGCCCGCCAAGCGGTAGCGCAGCAGGGGCAACGACCGCCACGCCGTGACGAGCAGGTCGCCTGCCTTCATCGTCGGCAAAGACTCGTCGGTGACGTCCGGCGACGTCGACACGAGTACGAGCGAGGCGACACGACCCGGGTGCGCGATCGCCAGCTCCTGCGCCACCATGCCCCCGAGGGACAGACCGCAGACGTGCGCGCGTGCGATGCCGAGGTGATCGAGGATCGCGCGCGCGTCGTCGGCAAGGTCCGTGAGGCTGTAGGCGCGCTCGCGCGTCCACTCCTTCATCCAGTCCGAGAGGCCCGTCCCACGCTGGTCGTAGCGGACGACACGAAATCCCGCGGCGAGCAGCGAGTCGATGAACCGGCGTGGCCACATCAGGGCATCGCCCCCCATGCTCATCAACAGGAGCACGGTACCCACTTCCGGCGCTTGCGCCGGCGCCATGTCCTCGTACCAGAGCCGGATGGAGCCCGAGCTCGCGTGACCGCTGCGTCCGCGCACGACCGAGACCGTCTGCTGCGCGACCACCTCCTCGATCACCCGCCGCGTCTCGGCGGAGAGCCGCGGGCCGCCGAAGGCGATGTACGCCGCCGCTGCGGCGAGGACGAGCACGACGATCGCGACCGCAATCACTCTCCCTCCGCGGGGTCCTTGCCCCGCAGCACGCTCAGCACGAGGATCGCGCCGGCCAACGCCCCGAGGATCCCGATCGCGCGTGGGGACACATCGAACACCCCGGCCTGTGTCATTCCGCCGACGAACGCCCAGATCCCGGTGACGACGAGTGCGAGGTTCCGCAGGTACGGCACGGTCGTGGGCTCCGGTTCAGCAGCGTAGCAGCGTCGCGGACGCCCCGTTCGGACCTTGCGCGGACACCGTCTACGGTGTCGGTCGCCCCGCGCCCGCCGACGTGCGCGTCGCGTAGAAGGCCTTGACCCCCGCGTGGTCGCGACAGGTCATGCCGCCGGTCATCACCGTCTCCATCGCCGCGCGCATCCGGCCGTGGGCCGTCGCGTCGGTCTCGATCCAGGCGTGGATCTGCGGCGTCTGTGCGGTCAGCGTGGCCTCGTGTTCCTTGGCGAACGCCTCCAGGGCCGGCGCGAGCGCCTCGCAGTCCTCGCCGTGCTCGACGTGCACCTTGGCCAGCGCCTCCATCGTCTCCACGAGCTCGCCGGCCAGCGCCGGCACGTCGGGACCCTTGGGCTCGGTCGGCTTCGCGTCGGGCTTGGACGCCGACGACGCGCCGCGATCGTCGTCGACGTCGGTCTCGGCCGCGGAGGGCGCGGCCGGCGGTTGGGCGGGCACGGCGTCGGACTGCCGATCACACGCGCCGCCGAGCACGAGCAAGCCGCACGCGAGGCCGACCCCACGAAGCCGTTCGGTTCGAGCGTTCACTGGTCGCCCTCCTCGCTCGGCGGCGCATCGGCGGCCATCGGGGCCAGCGGATCGTCGATGATCCGCGGGGCCTGGCATCGCCGCCGCTGCGCGTGCATGTGGGCGTAGATCTCGTCGAGGCCCGCCTGGGTCCACACGGGCAGGCCCTTGCGCAGCTGTGCCTGCTCCCACGTCGCGTAGGCCTTCTGGAGCTGCTTGGCGCCGTTGCGCTCGTTGCCGTACTTGCGTCCGATCCCGCGGTAGATGTCCTCGGCCATCGGTCCGTGGCGACGCACGCCACCGGTGGGGCTGCCTTTGTAGAACTCCTTGCGCAATGCTTCGTGCAGATCCTCCATGGCGCGCTTGGCCGTGCCCTTGCGCGGGTGGCCGAGCTCCTCGGCGCGACGGTAGGCGGTGTAGGCGAGCCGCTTGTGGCCGCGCACCGCGAGCAACTCCCCGAGCGCGAAGTAGACCTCGGCCAGCTCGTCGGCGCCGTAGACCGTGAGCATGGCGACCAACGCGTCCACCGCGTCGTCCTTCAGCCCGAGCCTGGCGTACAGGGCCTTGGATCCGCCGACGCGTTGGTTGGGCGTGGGCGTGATCCCGACGAACGTCTCGGTCTCGAACACCTTCGGGTCGGCCTTGCCGCGTCGCAGGTAGTCGACCAGATCGCGGTGGTACTGCTCGCGCCCGAAGTGCGCCTCGGGCTCGATCGCCATCGCCTTGTCGATGTGCACGATCGCATCGTCGTAGGCCCCGGTGAACGTGTACAGCGTGCCGAGGTTGGCGTGACTGGCATACGCCTGCGGTGCGACCTCGTACCGATGCTTCATCACCGCCTCGGCTGCGGGAAGACGGCCTAGCTTGAGCAGCGAAATCCCCTTGGCGTCGAGACCGTCGGTCCAGTCGGGCATCCACGCGAGGCCGATGTCGAACGCCTCGATGCGTCGCTCGTGGTAGGCGTTGGTGTGCTCGGGCCAGTACCCGAGCAGTGCATCGAACACGCACGGCATCGACTTCGCCTCCGCGTGATACGTCTCGTAGTCCCATCCGCATGCCTGCGCCGGCGCGGGTTGCAGGGCCAGCGCGCCCGCCACCACGCCAGCGGCCGCCATCGTCGTCGTCCACGCACGTCGTCGTCGCACGCCGCGATCATAGGCCGCGTCGGGGGCGAGCCTCACCCCGCACGGTCCGCTGGGCCCAGGCGGGCGCAGAACGCTCTTTGGGGCCGCGGCGACGCGACCGGTTGGGCGCAAGGGCGAGCGCCCGGGTGGCCGCGACCGACCGCGCGAACGCGCGCGGACTTTTTCGGTGACAACCCCCGGCCGAGGGGAACGTGGGGGTTGGGATGAGGGTCGAGGTCATCACTTCTTCGTGTGCCGCGCTGCTGCTCGGCTGCTACTCGGGTGTTCACACCGGGCCGGACGGCGCGTCCGAGGGGCCCGGGGCCGCGTCCGCGGGTGCGGACGGGGGCGACGGGGGCGACGGCGACGACGGCGACGGGAGTGCGCAGGCGCAGTGTGAAGACGGAACGCTGCAGGTCGGCGCGACCCCGCTGCGACGGCTGACCCGGCGCGAGTACAACGCGACCGTCCGGGACCTGCTCGGCGACACCACCGCGCCGGCCGATGCCTTCATCCCCGACGAGCAACGCGGCGGCTTCACCAGCAACGAGAGCGCGGTCGGGGCGCTGCAGGTCGACCAGTACCGCCTCGCCGCCAAAGACCTCGCCGCCACGGCCGCGGCCTCGTTCGACACGACGATCACGTGCGACCGCGCCGACGATGCGTGCGCGACCGACTTCATCACGGACTTCGGCGCCCGCGCGTACCGGCGTCCCCTCGACGCCGAGGAGGTCGGGGCCTACCTCGCGATGTATCAGCAGACGCGCGCCGAGTCGGGCGCCGACACGGGCCTCGAGCTCGTCGTGCAGACGATGCTGATGTCGCCGCACTTTCTGTACCACGTGCAGGTCGGCGAGGAGGGCTCGCAGCGGCTGACGGGCCACGAGGTCGCCTCGCGGCTGTCGTACTTTCTGTGGGGCACGATGCCGGACGCGGCGTTGTTCGCCGCCGCCGCGGACGGCACGCTCGACGATCGCGAAGGCATCGAGGTGCAGGCCCGTCGCCTGCTCGCCGAGCCGCGCGCGGGCGAGATGCTCGACGCCTTCACCGCGCAGTGGCTCGCACTCGGCGACCCCGCGGAGATCGTGCGCGACCCGGAGACGTTCCCGGGCTGGGACCCTGCGCTGTTTTCGGCGATGCGCGTGGAGACCGAGACCTTCGTCCGCGAGGTGGTGCTGCACGGAGACGGGCGACTGGCGACCTTGCTCACCGCCGAGTTCTCGTACCTGGACCCGGATCTGGCGGCGCACTACGGTGTCGAGCCCGGCGACGACGAGCTCGGTCGGACCGACCTTCCGCCCGAGCGGGCCGGCCTTCTGACGCAGGGTGCGGTCCTCGTCAGTCACGCGTACCCCACGGAGACCTCGTGGGTGCACCGCGGCAAGCTCGTTCGCGAGCGGCTGCTGTGCGGGACGATGCCGCCGCCGCCGGCCGACGTGGACTTTTCCGAGGGCAACGATCCCGATCGCCTCCATCGGCCCGAGTGCGCCGGTTGTCACACCTTGATGGATCCGATCGGCAAGGGGTTCGATCGCTACGACGCGGTCGGCCGGTTCCAGACCGACGACCACGACGGCCAGCCGATCCCCGCCGGGGGCGAGGTCGTCGGCTCGGACATCGGGACCTTCGACTCCATCCCGCAGCTGGCCGCGGCCCTCGCCGACGACGACGTCGTGCGCGCGTGCATGGCCCAACAGCTCGGACGCTTCGCGCTCGGCCGCGTGCTGGACGACGAAGATCCGTGCAGCCGCGACGCCATCCTCGAGACCTTCCGCGCATCGGACTTCGACCTTCGCGAGCTCATGGTCGCGATCGTCGTCAGCGACGCCTTTCGACACAAGGCAGGAGAGTAGAGCCAATGCAGATCGGTCGACGACGACTCCTCCAGGGCATCGGCACGTCGCTGGCGTGCGTCCCCTTCCTGCGCGCGCTGCCCAGTCAGGCCGGTGGCGGCGACTTTCCCAAGCGGCTGCTGTTTTTCGCCAGCCCCAACGACTCCACCGATCGGCCCCTGTGGCTGCCCGACGGCGACGGCCTGGAGTTCGACCTTCCCGCCTCGCTGCCGGAGATCCTGCAGCCGCTCGAGGACTTCCGCGACAACCTGCTGATCATCGGCAACATGGTCATGGACACCCGTGACAAGGAGACGGGGCCGGGTGGGCACGTCGGGATGGGGCACCAGCTCACGGGCGTGGCCAACATCACCTGGCCCAACCAGCAGTTCGAGTCCGAGTTCTGGGCCGGGGGGATCTCCATCGACCAGTTCGTCGCCAACGAGCTGGGCGTCGACGCCCTCACCCTCGCCGCCCGTCCCTACGGCAACAACGGCGGGTGCCGGATCTCCTACCGCGGTGCCAACGACCCGGTGCATCCGTACGAGGACCCCGTCGCCGCCTTCAACGCGGTGTTCGGTGATCCGGATCTGAGCACCGACGAGCTGCTCGCCCAGTACCAGCACCAGGTCAAGTCGCTCGACCGTGTCGCCCTCGAGCTCGACCGCTTGCGACCGCGTCTGCCCAGTGTCGACCACGACAAGGTCGACGCGCACCTCGAGCACCTGCTCGCCCTGCAGCACGACCTGCAGTCGTTTACCCCCGCGTCCTGCGACCCGACGGCTCCCGAGGGCGGATACGACTACAACTCCTCGAGCGACTACCCGATCACCGCGCGCCGGCACATGGACATCCTCGCGCAAGCGGTCGCGTGCGGGGTGACCCGGGTCGGCTCGATCCAAAACGGGAACACCGGCAACGCCGAGTCCTACGCCGGCACCACCAACTGGCCGAGCGAGGGCATCGCGTTCGACCGCAGCCAGCACGTCGTCGCGCACGACTTCGAGGCCGAGCCCGACGTGGCCGAGTACGTGGAGCGTCGCAAGACCCTCGAGCGCTTCTACATCTCGCAGTACGCGTACCTGCTGGACCGCCTGCGGGCGATTCCCGAGGGAGACGGCACGGTGCTCGACAACACGCTCGTGGTGTGGACCAAGGGCATGGGCCGCGGCCACCGCAAGGACCGGCTGCTGTACCTGGTCGCCGGCGGTTCGGGCTTCCCGGTACAGTTCGGCCGCTACCTCGACCGCACGAACGTGCCGCACAACGATCTGCTCGTCACGCTCGCCAACCTCATGGGGATCGAGATCGACTCGTTCGGCGACCCGGAGATCTGCACCGGCGCCGTGCCGCTGTAGCGGTCGAGAGGTTCACGGGGTGTAGGCGGCGACCCACGTGGCTTCGCCGTCGGTATCGGTGGCGTAGCCGGTCACGTACGCGACATCGGCGTCGATCGTCACGCCGAACGCCTCGTCGTCGAGCCCGGCCGTGTCGTGCGTCGCTTCCCACACGAGCTCGCCCTCGACGTCGAAGGCGGCGATCCACGCGTCGCGATGGTCCCCGACCTCGGCGTGCCCGACCGCGACGACGCCACCGTCCGCCGTGGGCGCGAGACCGCGGATGTCCCCGCCGTCCTGGACCGCCCGCGCGAACGCGAGTCCGCCGTCGGTGCCGACGCGCGACAGCCATGCGTTGCCGGCGGTCGTGCCCCCGAGCATGGCGTCACCGGCCCCGAGCGAGGCGATCGCGAACGCGGCGTCGGTCGCTCGACTCGGGTCGTCGTTTTGAACCTCGAGCACGACCCCGCCATCGGCATTGAGCCGTCGCGCCCACGCATCGCCGCTGTCGGTCTCGAGCACGACGGTGCCGGACACCCACGCGCCCGATCCACCCGCCGCAGCCACCCCGTACAGTGCAACCGCCGTCGCGTCCGACGGCGGGTCGAACACGCGCGACTGCACCTCGTCCCCGGTGTCGGCGTACGTGACGGCGACGGCGCGCGTGCCCGAGCTCCCGACCGTGACGATGCGTCCGTCCCCGTCCACCGCCACACCGGCGAACACGTCGTCGTCGGGCGAGTCCCAGCGGCGCGCCCATGCCGACGCGAGCGAGTCGTCGACACGCACCACCACGCCGCGCACGTGGCCGGCCGGACCGGTCTCGCTGCCGACGACGACGAGACCTCCGGACGGCAGCGCCGCGATCGCTTGCCCGCGATCGGGTCCCCCGGCCACCGCGGGCCACGCGAGCGCATCCGCGAAGCCCCCGGTCTGCGGATCGAAGGTCGCCACCACGAGCTCGACGTGGTCGTCGACGGTGACCTCTCCGGCCACGGCGATCCCCGCCGCCCCGACCGCAACGCCATGTCCGCGGCCGAAGCCGAGCTCGCTGGCGCGGGTCGACCACAGCTGCATCCCCGGCTCCGGACATGCCGCCCCACAGTCGGTGTCCGATCCGGTCGAGCCGATGCCCGACGTCTGGGTCGCCGTCGCATCGCCTTCGGTGGTGGACGGCGTCTGCGTGTCGACGCCGGTGCCGGCCGTGGACGCGGTCCCGTCGTCGACGCACGCCTCCGCGAGCTCACCAGCGTACGGGCTGTAGCGTCGACCCGAGGGACACACGTCGTCGAGGTAGCTGCACAGCCCGTCGTCCTCGCAAAACCCCTGCACCGGCCCGACGACGCACTGGGCCGCGTCCTCGCACGCGAAGGTCGGCCGCCCGAAGCACGCCGCGAGGACCACCAGCCCGGCGAGCGCTCCGGCCGCCACGTGCGCTCGGTACCGCACCAACCCCGCGATCTTGCCAGGCGCCGCCCGCCGGCACCATCGCCGCGAACTTCGTCGGTGACAAACCCCCGCGATCGGGAACCACGGGACGGGGCGCATGTTGGCATACTGGCCTACACCACAATCGATGTGGTCCGACGACGATCTGCTGCGGGCGTGGCGCGCAGGCAACCGCACCGCGGGTGATGCACTCGTGCGGCGTCACTACGAGTCGGTGCGCCGCTTCTTCGACCTACGCCTGCCGGCGATGGCCGAAGACCTCACGCAGCTGTCGTTTCTCGCCTGCGTCGAGGGGCGCGAGCGCGTGCGCCTCGACGCCGGCTTCCGTCCGTACCTGTTCGGCGTGGCGCGCCGCCTGCTCTTCCGGCAGCTCCGCAGCCAGGACCGCTTCGATCGCATGGCCCGCTTTCGGACGAGCCAGGGCCCGGACACCAAGCTCACCCCCAGCGGCGTCGTTGCGCTGCGACAGGAGCACAAGCTGCTGCTGCGTGCGTTCGAAGCGATTCCCACCGACGCCCAGATCGCACTGCAGCTGCACTATTGGGAAGGCATGAACACCAACGAGATCGGAGCGGTGCTCGGCCTGTCGATCACCGCCGTGACCTCGAGGCTCTCGCGCGCCCGTCAGCGACTGCGTGACGAAGTGGAGGCAATCCGGGTGCGCCCCGAAGTGCGCGCCTCGTTGCTCGGTGACCTCGACGGATGGACCCGCTCGCTCGTCCCGGGTGCCAAGCCGATCGCCTGAGCGTGACCCGCCGTCGAGTTTCCACGGCGCGGGCGGAGCCGGTCGAGTTGCCGCCCCGCCGCGCGCGCGGATAAAGTGCAGGGGTGGACAGTGGCCCCCAGACCGTGCCGAAGCTGCGAGAGCTCGGCCCCGGGGCGCCGATCGGCAAGTACACGGTCGTCCGCCGACTCGCGCGCGGCGGCATGGCGGAGGTGTATCTGGCCCGGGAGGCCGCCTTCGTGGGCGTCGAGCGGTTCGTCGCCCTCAAGGTCATTTTGCCGCACATGGCCGGCGAGCCTCGCTTCTTGTCGATGTTCAAGGCCGAGGCACGCGTCGCGGCGACGCTCGACCACCCCAACATCGCGCAGGTGCTCGACGCCGGGGAGGTCGACGGCGAGCCGTACCTGGTGATGGAGTACGTGCACGGCCGCACGATCCAGAGTCTGCTGCGCACGGCGACGGAACGTGAGATCGGGATCCCGCGAGGTGCCGCGATCGCGCTGGTGATCGCCGCATGCTCGGGCCTGCACTACGCGCACGAGCGTCGCGACCTGTCGGGACAGCCGCTGCAGATCGTTCATCGTGACGTCTCCCCCTCGAACCTGATGTGCCGCTACGACGGTACGGTCAAGCTCCTCGACTTCGGCATCGCCAAGGCCGCCAGCCAGACCAGCGCGACCCAGACCGGCTTCTTCAAGGGCAAGTCCGGGTACATGTCGCCCGAGCAGTGTGCCGACGAGCCGCTCGACCGACGCTCGGACGTCTTCAACCTCGGGATCCTGCTGTACGAGCTGACGACGGCGCGCAAGGCCTTCTTCGGCGACAACCCCGTGGCGGTGATCAACAAGATCGCGAACGGACGCTTCACGCCGCCCGCCGAGCTCGTCCCCGACTACCCCGCCGAGCTCGAACGGATCGTGATGCAGGCGCTGGCGGTGACGCCCGAGGAGCGGTTCGCCACCGCCGAGGAGCTGCAGCTCGCGCTCGAAACTTTCGTGCGGGCGCGCCGGCTCGATGCGTCGAGTACCGCCCGCGCGGCACTGATGCGGGCCGTGTTCGGCGACGAGCCCTACCCGTCCCTCCCGCCGAGCCCGGCGCCGGCGGCCGAGATCGTCACGCACACCGAGCTCGCCGCGGTGCCGGTCCTCCTCGATGCCGACGACCCCTCGCTGGCGGTGACGGTCGCGCGGCGCGCCCCGCCGTCACGCAAGCGGGCGGTCGTCGGAGGCCTCGTCGCGGTGACGGTACTCCTCGGCGTCGCGGCCGCGGCATGGACTTCCCGCGACGGCTCTGCGGAGGCGCCACCCGCCACCGAGGCTTCACGCGCGCCGGCGTCGGTCGTCGAGCCCGCGCAGGACGCCGTCGTCGGAGCTTCGGCCGACGCGGACAGCGACGACACGCGAGACGAGGGCACACTCGCGGGTCCCGACGTCGACGATCCCGCAGCCGCGACCACGGAGCCGGTCGAGGCCACGCCGCCCGTCCCGACCGCGGAACCGACGACGCCCGAGCCTGCGCGCCCGAGCCCGCGCGCGCGCGCGCAGCGATCGAACAAGCGCAAGAAGGCCGCCGAGACCAAGCGCAAGGGCCCCGCGGGGATGTACCCGTGATCGCGCTCGTGCTCGCGCTGTGTCTGGTCGCGCCCAACGAGGCAGCGGCCCGCGCCGAAGCCCACTTCGCGGCGCAAGAGTACGAACGAGCGGTCGACGCCCTGCGCGAGGCGTACGCGATCGAGCCCGATCCCGCGTTCGTGTTCGCCGAGGGGTCCGCGCTCCAGGCCCTCGGTCGGCTCGCCGACGCGATCGAGGCCTACGAGCGGTTCCTCGCGCTCGCTCCGCCCAAGCCCCAGGCGCAGAAGGCCTACGAGCGCATTCAGGCGTGCCGGGCCGAGCTCGAGCGCGAACGTCCGGTCGACCGCGTCCCGCCGCCCGCGGACGCACCACCGCCCGAAGTGACGACGACGACGACGGATGAGGTGCCGTCCACCTCGCCTCCCCCCGACGACAGCGACCCCGTCGTGCGCCCGTGGCATCGCGACATCGCCGGCGGCGTGCTGCTGGGCGCGGGGCTCACGTTCGCGGCCACCGGCGGTGCGCTCGTGGGTGTCGGCGCCACGCGGCATTCGAGCGCAGCGGACGACGCGATGACCGAGGGGTCGCTGCGCAACGAGTTGCGCGGGACCGTCGCGATGCAAGGCGTGGGGATCTCCCTCGCCGTCACCGGGGGCGCGCTGCTGGTCGGGGCGATCGTCCGCTACGCCATCGTGCGGCGCCGCCAAAAGAGCACGAGCAGCAGCCACCATCCCCAAGCGGTGCGACGGGGCTGGCCCATGCAGCCGCACCCGCTCAGGCCGGGGTAGTCGCCGGCGCCGGCGGACTCGGTGCCCGAGCTCGGGTCGTCGTCCATCGGGGGCCCGTCGGTGATCGCACCACCGGTAGCGTCGGCGTCGCCCGTGCCGTCGCCTTCCGTCGTGCCATCGCCGTCCGAGGGCGGCGGATCGCTGTCCGATCCATTGTCGACCACGAGCTCGAACGGCGCGACGAGGCCGTCGACGACCCCCCCGATCGCGTCGCTGTTTCCGAGACTCCAGCCTTCGTACGCCAGCCCGACCTGAGCCCCGGCGGGCACCGTCGCACCGAGGCGCACGAGCAAACGGTCGTCGCCATCGAGCACGCATCCGGTCGTGGCGGCGGCGGCACCATCGACCGTGATCGAAAATCCCGCGCATCCGGGATCGTACCGGAGCGCGGACGTCTCGCTGTGCAGGTCCAATCGGATCAGATCGGGTTCGACCGCCGAGATCGCGGCGCCCACGACGATCGGGGGTTCCACCGCGCCGATGTCGGGAGCACGCCCGTTGAAACGATCCGCCTCGGGCTCGACCAACCCCGCGTCGAGCACGGGACTGCCACTGCCCGGCGTGAAGTCTTCGGTGCCCAGCGGCGGCAGCAATGGGTCGGCCAGGATCGTCGCCGCATCGCAGTCGCAGCCGGACTGCCAGGCCTCGAAGTCGACGGCGGCGGCGTAGTCGAATCGTCCGACGTTGTCCTCGCCGCGCTCGGGCAAGTACACGTTGTGGTCGAACGTCCACGTGGTCACGGCGGTGGTGAGGATCCGTGCCTGTGCCCCCCCGGCCCCCACGACCACGTTGTTGAGAAACTCGGTGTCCTCGCCGTCGAGCAGCTCGAGGCCCGAGCCGAGCCCTCCGATGACGGTGTTGTTGACGAAGCGGACCCGCGCCCCTCCGTTGGACCCCATCGTGCCGTTGCACAGGCCGCACTGATCGGCGGCGACGACGATGTTGTGGTGGATCGAGGCGTCGTTGGAGCTGTGAATGAGGTCGACCCCCATGCCGACCCCGCTCTGGCCACCCATGCGCTCGACGAGATTGTGGTGCACCTCGACGCTCACGCTGCTCTGCACCCAGACCCCGATGACCCGTAGGTCCCCGCCGAGGGGGCAGGTCGTCGCGTCGAGATCACGAATGCGGTTGCGCGCGACGACCGTGCCGTCGGAGTCGTCGACATAGATGCCCGACATGCCCGGGCCGTTGATCTCGGTCTGACACGTGAGGTCGGTGATCTCGTTGCGCTCGAGCGTCGCGCCCGACACGTTCGCGAGCGAGATGCCCTTGCCGCGCCCGCCCAGGATCCGATTGCCCCGCACGATCGGACCGACCATCGTGGGGCCACCACTGGGGGGGTACGAAGCGATGTGGATCACGCCGACGCCGACCGCATCGGCGGGGTCGGTGACCAGGGGACCGCTCCAGCCCACGAAGGTGTTGCCTTCGATGACGAAGCCTTCGACGACCTCGCTCGACGTCGTCGCCACGAGCGCCGAATGCGTGGCGGCGCCCCCCTGCGCCGCGAACACGAACCCGCGCACGGTCCAGTGCGAGGAGCCACCGATCTCGAGACGACCCCCGACAATGGGCGCGTGCCCCTCGTCGGGGCGCAGCACGATCGGGTCCGCCGAGGTGCCGTCCTGCCCGTAGATCTCCGCGCTCCCGTACGGTGTCGCCGCGTCGCGCACGAGGATTTCGTCGCCGGCCGCGAGTGCCGGGTTGTCGAACGCCTCCTGGATCGTGCAGTACGGCGCGGCATCACTGCCCTCGCCCGGACACGCCGACGCGTCCCCGTCGACGTACCACGGCGTCGCGAGCCAGATCAGACCCGCGACCGCGACGCTGTACACGGCTGGTCCATCCTCTTCGCAGCTTAGCCGCAGTCCCGCGCGTCGGACAGGTACGACGCTGTAGGCCCCGCCGAACGCGAAGCGATGCGCCGAACCCCCTGACGGCTCGCCGCCGACACACCATTCGAGCGGCCGTCGCCCGCCGCACGCATGCAGGCAGGGACAGCGTGTGCGACGATCCGGCCATGTCGCCGCGACGCGAGCCCTTCATCCTGCTGGCCGCGCTCGTGTGCCTGTCCGCGTGCGGCGACGGGGGCGGGCGTCGAGACGGCGGCATCGCTTCGATCGGCAGCACCCCGGCTTCCGCCGGCTCCGTCTCGGAGGGAGACGGCAGCGAGACGGAGAGTGTGGGGCCCAACGACTCGACGGCGGGCGGGATCAAGCTCGACGTCGGCCACCTCACCGGCGGGATCACCACCGCGGGGGGCACCGGCGACGTCTGCAGCTCGATCTCGGCGGAGGCCACGCAGACCTACTCGCCGGTCGACATCGTGTTCGCGGTCGACACGTCCGGCAGCATGGTCGACGAGGCTGCGCAGGTCCAAGCCAACATCAACACCTTCAGCCAGCAGATCATCGACAGTGGCATCGACGCCCACGTGGTGATGCTGGCCGCCAACCCGTTTCTCATCCTCCCGGGCATCTGCGTGCCGGCGCCGCTGGGCTCGGGGGTGTGCCCGGCCGACACCAACCTGCCCAACTACTTTCACTACGCGATGCCGACGCCGCCCGGTCCGATCGAGAGCGTCGACGGTGCCCGCAAGCTCGTCGAGTTGTTTCCGGTCTACCGGCCCCACCTGCGACCGGACGTGCGCAAGTACATCGTTATCGTCACCGACGACGACTCCCGCAACCATCCCGACAGCTCGGGCAACGCGGGGATCTACGACAACGATCCGGCGGCTTTCATCGACGACTACACCGCGGTCGACCCGATCATGTCCGACGCGATGGGCAATCCCACCTGGCGGATGTCGGGCCTGTACGCGTACTCGATGTGCCCCAACTCGGCGCAGGTGGGCCTGGTCTGGCAGGAGATCATCGACGCGACCGGTGGCGTCAGTGGCGACATCTGCAACTGCAGCGTGGGCAACCCGGCTTGTGCACCGACCTTCCAGACGGTGTTCGACCAGCTCGCCGAGCAGATCATCGAAGGCAGCGAGCCCATCCCGTGCCAGTGGCAGATCCCCGAGCCCCCGACGGGAGAGACCCTCGATCCCGACTTCGTCAACGTGGAGTTCCTCGACATGGACGTCGGCGTGTCCGAGCCCATTTTCCACGTCGGGAACGCCGCCGCGTGCGATCCGGTGCTCGGGGGCTGGTACTACGACGACAACGCGGCCCCGAAGAACATCATCTTGTGCCCGGTCAGCTGCGACATGGTCTCCGCCGCGCCCGACGGCAGCGAGGTCAACCTGTTGTTCGGCTGCGAGACACAGAACATCCCGGGCTGAGCGCTCCACGCATCGGCCGGCCGCCCCGCCCGCCTCTTGGATCAGTCGCGGCGCCGGTCGTCGGGGCGTGCGAACCAGGCGTCGACGACCGGATCGGGCCAGGGCACCGTGGGCGACAAGCGAGGCGTCACGAACCCGCCCGCCTCGATCGCGTCGGCGAGGGCTCGGTCGAGCGCGTCGTCGGACGCCTCGACCGTCGGCAGGGCGACGACCCCCGCGCCGATCGGCGGGCGGCCGAGCGCGAGGTGCTCGAGCAGGGCGTGACCGAAGCACGCCACGTGCAGGCTGGCGCCGCGCACGACGGCATCGATCGCTTCGAGAGAGCCGCTCGCGCGCGCGTCCGCGAGGGCCGCGAGCGCGCCCGGCGGGCCTCCGATCAGCAGCGCGCACTCGTCGAGCAACGTCAGCGCATCCTCTTCACGGCTGCGACGGCCGGGTGTGGGCGTGGCGGCGGCGACCCGGGCACGCCGCAGCGCGAGCACGCGACCATGCAGCGCGACCTTGGCCCGGGGGAAGCGAACGAACGCGAGCACGTTGAGCGCGTCGTGCCACGACCCGTCGCGCGTGGGGATCGACCCCGCCGCCACCGCATCCTCGTAGGTCACGCCGTCGTGGGGCACCACCACCTTCCACGGCGCCTCCGCGGCACGCACGAACGCGGCGACCTCGGCGGCCCTCGGCGGTGCCGCCCTGTCACGTGACGCGAGCTGCGGCCACACCGACAACGAAGCGTCCCACGCCTGCGCCCCTCGCATCGCTCGGAGCGTCGACCGGATCCCCGACACGGTCAACCGCGGCCTGGTCGACCCCGGTCCCCGTGCAGCCGCGGGCGGCGTCACCCGCTCCGACTGAAAGCCGCGGTCGGCGGCCGCGTTGTGGGGAGGATGCGGCAGTTGCTCTACCTCGGTTGGCTGTGTCTGGCGTGCGGTCCGAAGGTCTCGATGGAGGCCGACGAGCAGGACGAGCCTGCGGCGCAGGTCGACGAGGAGCGCCCATGCGTCTCGTGCGTGCAGCTGTCGTGCGAGGCCGAGCTCGAAGCGTGCGCCGCCTCGTCGAGCTGTTCGTGCACGGCGCAGTGCCTGGAAAGCGAGCCCACCGCCGAGGTCGACGAGGATCCGGTCTTCGTGTGTGCCGACCGATGCGGCACTCTCGAGGACCCCCAATGGCGTCGACTGTCGCAATGCGGGGAAACGCGATGCGGGATGTGCCCGGCCTCGCGCGCCGACGACTGACGCAGGCCGAGGAGCCCCTCCTCGGCGCGGCCTCACGCACTCAGTCGGCCGGCGTCGCGCAGCAGCGGATCCCCGCCCACTGATCGATGGTGAGCCGCGGCTGCGGTTCGGTGCGGCTGCACGTGTTGTACTCGCCTGCGAAGTACATGTGCCCGCCCGCGACGAAGCACTCGGTGTCTCCCGGCGGATCCACGGCGGGACGACACAGGCTCGTCCACTCGTTGGCCGAGCCGGCCATGTCGTACAGCTCGTCGCGCGGCGACGTGGCGCCGCGACACTGCGGGTGAGAGCCGACCGGGTCACTCTGCTGCAGCCAGTTGTCGGCGCACGTCACCGAGCACAGGTTCTTGCCGTCGTTGCAGATGCCGCTGCCTTCGAGCTGCTCGGTCACCGGGCCCGTCTGCAGGTCGCACGGCACGGCGCCGTTGCACCCCCCGACCTGATCGACCCACTCCGGACAGCCGCTGAGCCCCGCGCAGGTCTCCGCGCCCGACATCAACGGTGAGCCCGTCGGATACTCGTCGACGCCGGTGCTGCACGCGTAGCCCCACTCGGTGTCGAGCTTGAAGGCCGAGCCGTCCCACGCGTCGCTCTCGCCGGCCGCCCCGCCGCCCCGCAGCCCGCACAGCCGCTTGCCGTAGTAGGCGCAGTACGCCGTCGCGTCGCACCAGTCGACGAACCGCACCGCGTCGTCGAGGCTGTCGGCGTTTTCTGGCAGCGTGATCTCGGCCCACCAGCCGGCCCACGGCGAGTTGTCTCCCCCGGCTGCCGGGAACGCCCCGACATTGGCCGCGCACGCGACCGGGTCGTAGTCGTGGCCGAGCAGGTAGTCGAGCCCGTCGTCGGTCAGGAAGTCGAGGTACTGGCGGAAGGTGGTCTCGTAGGCATCGATGCAGTAGTCGCCCATC
Organism: uncultured Pseudomonadota bacterium; assembly: GCA_937896535.1. GTDB lineage: Bacteria > Myxococcota_A > Polyangia > Nannocystales > Nannocystaceae > CALBMM01. The sequence continues at coordinate 8,146 of CALBMM010000106.1, read as the reverse complement.
GAGTCGGAGATCCGCACCATGGCCGTCGGGCCCGCGTTCGGCGGGCCCTCCATCGGGCAGCCGTTGCCCGAGGTCGAGGTGGTGGAGGTGCCGTCGTCCGTGCCGGAGGTGAGCGAGGCCGTCGTCGCGCCGCTGTCGGAGGGCGTCCCGCTCGTCGAGATCGACGAGGTCGTGCCCTCCCCGTCGGAGGTCGTGGCCGCGTCGTCCGTGGACTCGCCGTCCCCGGCCGGCACGCAGGCGGAGGCCAGCGAAGAATGCTCGGCGTAGCGACGGCCGCTATTGCACGTCTCGTCGGGGAAGCTGCAGGCAGAGTTGGGCTCGCAGATCCCGTCCTGGCCGCAGTCGGCATCGGTCGCACACGTGAACGCCTCGGGCTTGCACCCCGGCGCCGCCAAGACCACCGAGAGCGCGACCACTGCCCGAGCCCACACGCTCCGATCATGCCGCACCGACGGGCGGACCGCGATGTAGGCGTCCTCGGTCCCGGGCGCACATGCACGTATGTCGGCGGCGGTCAACGCCGACGGCGCGCCGACGTTTTTTTCGCGACCCGGTTCGTCACAACCTGAGGCAGCGGGCTCTGCACGGCACGGGGCCTCCACCACCACGGGCGGAGACGACCCCGGGAGTCCAATGCGTACCTATCTACTTCCGCTGCTCGGTTTGGTGCTCGGCGTCAGCGTCGCCACCGCGGCTCCCGTGTCCTCACAAAAGGCGGCCAAGGCCAAGAAGGTCGTCGTCGGCCCGGGCTACCCGGTGATGTCGTCGAAGATCTCTGCGACCTGTCGCGACTGCCTGGCCGGGGCCGCGTGCACGCCCGCCACCAAGGCGACCTGCAAGGCGGAGGTCGAGGGCGTGCTCGAGGATCACTGGAACGCGACGAAGAAGGCACCGACCGTCACCGTGATGAAGCTCGGCGGCACCGAGATGCCCCGCGACCTGCGACAGGCGAAGTACTTCAAGGACACCCGGCCACGCAGCACGTTCACGTCGATCCTGTGGCCCAAGGCGAAGATCGAGGCCGTGCCGGTCGATCGCCTCGGCAAGGTCTCGGCCAGCACGGCCGCCAACGCGCACCGGCAGCCGCAGTGGGACACCAACGGCGAGAAGATCGCGACCTGCGACGAGTACGCCTACGAGGAGATGTACGACGTCATGCGGTTCCTCGACGCCTCGAACGCGTGTCGGGGGGATCGTGAATGCGTGATGGACGTCGCCTTCATGCCGAACACCCCCGGCATCGCCGAGCGCACGCTCAATCGCCGGGACGGCACGCCGCTGACCCCGCACGGGCCGTTCCCCAATCAGCTCAGGCTCGACGGCGCAGGCCCGTTGGGCGGGAAGGCGCCCAAGAACGAGATGTTCCAGCTCGGCGCCAAGTATCTGTACGCCAACGGCAAAGCCGACCGTCGACCGGCGCTCCCCAAGAACGCCGAGCTCGAAGCGTGGCTCACCGAAGGCCAGAAGTTCTACACGATCAGCTCGACGGGCGAGTGGGACTGGCACGCCCTGATGCGCACGCGCACCAAGGACGTGACGGACGCCGAGCGCGAGGAGTACGAGCGTCGACTCGCGAAGTTCCGCGAGCTGACGGCCCAGCATGCCGCCGCCGTCGCGGCCTTCGAGAATTCCGTCGCGCAGCTGACCGAGCCCAAGGAGCACGAGATCGTTCTGCCGTACGACATGCAGACCTCCGATATCTTCGAGCGCTACGACCGCGTGCAGGACATCCGCGAGTACGTGCAGCGGGTACGCACGCGTCTCGACAAGGGAATCAAGAAGGGAACGATCCCCAAGACGGTGACGCAGCCAGTGACCCCGCAGCAGCACCACCAAAACGGAGGCCTCCACCAGCATCAGATCACGGCACGGGCCTCCTCCCCCACGACGACCCCTCCCGTCGCCGTGCTCGGCTACGCCCCGCCGAAGCCACAGGCCACGTCCTCCACCGGGCCGACCCCCAAGACGACGAAGAAGTCGCCCTCGGTCAAGAAGGCGAAGTCCGGCGTCAGTCCGTGCTTTGGGGGCAGCGACGAAGACTGGGGCCTCGAGGCGTGGGGCGAGGGCCGGATCAGCTGCCGGATCGGTGAGTTCTTGCGCGAGGAGTGGGCCCGCAAGAAGGCGGGCTACAAGAGCTGCCTCGATCGCGACAACTACGGCTGCGACTGGCGCCCGGAGACCTTCTCGTCGCGCGTGCTCTCGAAGATCTCCGACATCGACAAGTACGACGTCTTCGTCACCCGCTGCAAGGCGTGGACGAACGGGACGTTCAACCCGCCCGCCAAGGACGTCGACGACGCCAAAGCGATCATCGATCAGGCCGAGAAGGACATCGGCGCCGCGCGCAAGGCCCTCGAGCCCTACTACCAGGGCACCAACGACCACGGCCGCAAGTACTCGGGCGAGTGGGGCGAGAGCAAGGTGTACGGTGACAAGGACTGGTTCGGAGCTTCCCTCGCGTTCGAGGCCGGCTGGGATGTCGCAGCCGCCGCCAAGACCGGTGACAACGGCAACGTCTGCTCCCTCTCGGGCGGGCTCAAGGGCAAGGTCGACGCGACCGCCCACTTCGCATTGTTCGACGCGAGCCTCGTGAAAGGCGACATCTATGCGGAGGTCAACAAGTCGGGTGGGCCCGGCCAGGCACGCTTTCGGTCCAAGCTCGCGATTTTGGGGGACCAGGTCTACAAGAAACCGAGCGGTTCCGGCTGGGTCACCAGCCAGATCGTGGAAGAAGGACCGCTGGCATTCGACGGCACCCCAAAGGCGACGTTTCAGGTCGTGATCGCCGGCGTGCCCGTGACCGGCTCGCTGTGGGGCGAGATGGGCCTGGGCTACGCGCTGTCGGCCAAGGGTACGGCCCCCACGGGTTGCGACGTCAACGACACGTCGTTCGCGGTCAAGGGTGGCTTCGGACCCGTGCTGTCGGCGGTGGGCCGCGCCAGCGTCGGCGTCGGCATCGCGGGGATCGTGAGCGCGGGAATCACCGCTGCCGTCACGATCGTGCGGATCGACCTGCCGTTGACCGTCGGGATGAAGATGAAGGCCGGCAGCGATCCGAAGATCGTCTTCGGCACGAGCCTGGATCTGCTGTTGGCGACGCTGTCGGGCCGCATGTCGCTGTACATCGAGTTCCTGCTGTTCTCGGAAGAGTGGGAGCTGTTTCGGTGGAACGGCATCGGCCCCGCCCGGGCGCACCTGATGCCCAAGCTGACGGCCGAGCTGCCGCTGTCGGGGATGCGCCCATGACCACGCTCCCGTACCGTCGTTTCGCACTCGCGCTCGCGGCCACGCTGGCCGCGGCGTGTGCCGACACCCCACCGCGCCCCGACGACGAAGCGGCGATGCCCGAGCCGGCGCGGGCCGCCGTGCTTCCCATCGGACAGACGTTGGTCTTCGACCTCGACTGGACGGTCGACGCCGGCTTCGAGGAGGGCTCCCCCGCCGCGCTGCCGATGGCGGGTGGACTGCGCTTGGTCGGCGAGCTCCACGTGCACACGGTAGGCCTGCGCGAGGACGGGACGCTGGCGGCCGTGTCGCTGGACGGGCTGCGCACCCGCGAGCTGGTCATCAACGGTGAGTCGATCGCGATCGACTCCGAGATGCTGGCGGGCCCGCGCGCATGGTTGGTCGTGGACCCCGACGGCGGCATCGCTCGAGCGTGGTTTCCCCCCGACGCGCCGCCGCTGTTTCGCCACGTCATGGGGGGGGAGTTGGGGCGGCTCGATCTGCGGGGCGCCGCGGCGGGAGGACAGTCGCGGGTCGTGCCGACCGCCCACGGCCTGAGCGAGGTCGCCTACGTGCGCGACGGCGACACCTCGCGCCGTCAGGTGCAATCGGTGGCGCGGTTCGACGCGATGGGCGGGGTCGCGGCCACCGATCCGAACATCGTCGGCACGTACGACCTCGTCGTCGATGGCGACGCGGTGCCGCTGCGCATGGTTGGCGACGAGCGTGCGGTCGCGTCCTCCGAGGCGTGGACGTTCGGCGCGCACGATCGTTTCGTGGCCGTGCGTGTGCGCATCGACGCCTCCGAGCCCCTCCCCGTGCCGGATCTCGAGACGTACCTGCCGCACGACCCTGCCGCCGCGCCGGACTTCACCGAGGCCGAGCAGGTGTTCGCGCAGCGGATGTCGGGCGAGCTGGTCGCCGGAGATGTCGGGATCGCGATCACGGCGCAAGACGGCGGGCTGCTGCCCAGTCCGGGCTTCATCTCCCAAGCCACGGGCCTGCTGCGTGGCTGGCCCGACGAGGCATGGTCGATCGTGCCGCAGATCCTGTCCGCCCGCGGTCACGGCCGTCAGCTCGGCTTCGACGTGCTGGCCTCCGCCGGCACCCCGCAGGCCCAGCAAGCGATGTGCGAGCTCCTCGCCCGCGATGACGTGCGCGAGTGGGAGGAGCTGCCGCTGCTGGTGGGCCGCTTCGCGTTCGTGCGCCGACCGACCGAAGCCTCGATGCAGTGCGTGATGGCGCTGTACGACTGGGCGCGCGGCCGCGGCGACGAGGCCCTGGCGCAGGCGATCCTGTATCCGCTCGGCTCCCTCGCCCGTCACATCGAACGCGACGAGCCCCTGCTCGCCGACCTCGTGCACGAGGCGCTCGTCTCCGAGCTCGCCGCCGCGACGGACGTGCAGGCCCGCGTCGCCGTGATCGCGGGGCTCGGCAATCACGGCCGCGCGACCGATCGCGACCGACTGCTCGCACTGCTGTCGGACGACGACGACGAGATCCGTGCATCCGCCGTCTTCGCACTGCGCCACCTGCAGGACCCGAAGATCACCGACGCGCTGGTCGTCGCCCTAGGCGACACCGACCGTGCCGTCGCCATGCGTGCGCTCGAATCGCTCGACGATCGCCTCGAAGGCGCGGAGGGATCGACTCGCCTGGCCGCGCTCGCGAACACCGGCGCGCACCATCCCGAGGTCGCATTGTCGATGGCGAACGTGCTGGGCCTGCGGCTGACCGAAGATCCGAGCGTGCGCGAGGCGTTGACCGCGATGGCGGCCCGCACCGACGACCGGCGGCTCGCGTCGCACATCGCCGATCTTCTCGCGACGTAGACCGTCGACCGGCCCGCGGCTCAGTCGCTGCAGTCGATGTCGCCGGGCTCGATGAGCGCCTCGTAGCGCTGGTCGGTCAGCGCCCGCAGAAAGCACACGAGCCCCTCGACCTCGATGTCGGTCAGTGGATCCCCGACCCGCAACAGGTCGGTGGCGACCGTGTCGGAAATCTCGGGCGCGCGCCAAGGCTGCCCCGTCTCTGGGTTGACCGTGCGAGCTTCTTCGTTGGTGTAGTGGTCGTAGAACTCGACCACGGTCTTCAGGTCGCGAAACACACCGTTGTGCATGTACGGCCCCGTGACCGCGACGTTGCGCAGCGTCGGCGTCTTGAACTTGCCGCGCTCGCTCGGGTCGGTCACGGCCTCGTTGCCGAGCAGTCCCGGGTCGAGGGTGCCGACCCCGTTGCGCGCGCGCACCCGCTCGTTCACCGGCACGCCGATGTTGTGATACTCGTAGCCGGAGAAGGGCTCGCGGCGCTCGTTGATCGGGTCCCCTTCGCTGTAGAGCTGGTGGCAGATCCCGCAGTTGGCGAACTGCGAAAAGAACACGGACTTGCCGGTGAGTTCCTTGAAGGTCAGCGCGACCTCGCCGGTCAACGATCGGTCGTAGCGCGAGTCGAACGCGGCGAACTCGTCAGTGCGCTCGTAGGCGGCGATCGCCTCGGTCATGGCCTGGTACGCCTGCGCGTCCGTGTCGAAGACGTCCTCGCCGTACAACGCCACGAACGCCCCCACGTAGTCGTCGTCCTCGGTCAGGCGGTCGACGACGGCGCCCTCCCCCGCCATCGCCATCTCGAGCGGATTGAGGGGTGGCCCTGCGGCCTGCCCTTCGAGCGTGGGCGCGCGGCCATCGAGGAACAAGCCCCCCAGCGCGCCGGTGTACATCCCGTTTTGGTTCTGCTTGTTGTGACGCTGTCGCGTGCCGTAGTGAAACTCGGGGGCGAGCTGTGCGTAGGCCACCGACGGCGCGTTGCGATCGCCGAGCGAGACACCGTCGTCACCGAGCGAGACGGCGGCCACTGCCCCGTCGGGGTCGAGGCGGCCATCGGTGAACGCCCGCTCCGGGTCGTGACAGGTCGCGCAGGATTGCGTGCGGTCCCGGGAGAGGTTGGTGTCGAAGAACAGCGCCTCCCCCAGGGCTTGCGACGTTCCGTAGATGCTCGGGGCGGACGTGACGGGATCCTCGTCGGGCGAGCAGCCGCCCGACGAGCCCGCCACGGTGGAGGCGACGACGATGATGAGCCGACCTCGCATCACCCCTCCCGGTCAGTCCCCGTCGGTGAACGTCAGGCCGAGCTCGACGCCGAGCGCATCGGGAATCTCGCGCTTGACGTTGCCTTCGAGCCCGCCGATGGCCGCGCTGAGGCCCGCGCGGTCTTCGGCGGCCGCAGCCGCGAGGGCGGCGTCGAGGTTGGCTCGCGTCGCCTGCACCTCGGCGTCGAAGCCGTGGGCGAGCATGAAGTCGAAGATCCCGACCGCCCCCTCGGGCTCGGGTTGCTCGAGCAGCTGCTGCAACCCCCGCAGCATCGCCGTCACGTTCGCGTAGAAGTGCCCGGACAGCTGAGCGTCCAGAATCCCCTCGAGCTTGCGGTCTCTGACGTAGGCGAGGTGCTCGAACAACGCGACGATCAAGCCCGCGATCGGCTCGGCGCCATCGGCGAGCTCCGGCCCCAGCATCGTCTCGCGAAACGGCGGCCCGTCCAGGAACGACACGGACCAGCCGTGCTCCACGGTATCGGCCGTGCCGACCAGACGCGTCACGACCGCCTGCAGGTACGCGCACTTGCGGGGACGCTCCATGAAGTCGGCCAGCACGTCCTCGGGGGCGGTGGAGTTGCCCTCGCGACCGTCCTCGAACACGAGAACCTCGATTGCCAGCAAGCCCACCTTGTTGAAGGTCAGTGCCTCGGCGTAGGCGGCGTCGAGCGGCTCGGTGCCATCGATGGCCAGCCGCGCCGCGTCGCGCACCGTCTGGGTGTAGTCGTCGCCGCGCTGACGCATCGACTCGACGAAGATGATGGCGGGCGTGATGACGTCGTCGTCGAGCGGGCCGAGGTCGTAGGCCACGACGTTGTTCCAAGCCTCCGACGACGACCGCCAGCTCGTCTGCGCGGCCTCGAGGGCATCGAGCGTGGGCGCGGTGCACAAGGCACTCACCTGCGCCTGCATGTCCACGGTGGAGGTCTCGAACGCGACGAAGCCCGGCAGGATCGTGTTGTCGAGCGTGTTGTGCATGACCTCGAGGCCGCTGGGCAGGGAGGACCCGCCGGCGTCGCCGTCGCCGCCCGACCCGTCGGCGCACGCGACCATCGCCAGGGCGAGCGCGGGGACGAACGCGAGCGTTCGCCGGCCGCGAAGGCACGCGTCGAGCATCGACGCCGGCGTCATGAGGGCTCTCCGGCGAGCGCGAGCATGTGATTGTCCCACACGACGTCCGAGAACCGCGTGCGCTCCTCGACGACTTCCTGCACGGTGTCCGCATCGACGAACCGCAGGTGTCCACCGGCCCCACTGAGCACGAAGCGACGCCGCGCCGCGGAGACGGTGACGCCGCAGACGTCGGAGAGCTCCACGTGGCCGCTCCGTCGGCCCGTGTCGATGTTCCAGAACGCCGCGAGGCTTCCGCGGGGACTCGTGACCGCGGCGATGCGTGAGCGCTCGTCGACCGCGACGGCGCCGGTGTAGTCGACCATCGCCGTGCCGAGCTCGACCCCGTCCTCGAGCGCCTCCAGGCGACCACCCGGTCGCTGTACCGCGATCAGCGGACGCGGCTCGCTGTCGGCCAGGGCCTCGCGCTGGATCTGCATCGCGACGACGACCGTAGCGTCACCGGTGACCGCGATGTGGCGAATGCTCGCCTTGGGCTCGGGTACGGTCTGCTCGTCGACGAGCGTGCCGGAGGCCAGGTCAAGGTACGCCAGTGTCGAGCGCATCGTGTCGAGATTGAGCGGGTCGTCGCCGCTGTCCTCCCGCGTCGAGATCCCGCCGTTGGCCACCGCGATCGTGCGCGCGTCGGGCATCATCACGATCTCGTGGGGCCCGACACCGTGCGTGTCGATCTCGCCGACGAGCGCGTACGTCTCGGGGTCG
>CALBMM010000105.1 GCA_937896535.1 uncultured Pseudomonadota bacterium | reverse complement strand
GCCGCTGCACGAGGTGCCGCGCGCGCTCGCCGGCTATCGCAGCGAGGTGCCGCCCACGGTCGCGAAGCTGGTGCAGTCGCTGCTGCGTCGGGCGGTGGCCGATCGTCCGCCGAGCGCGGCGGCCGTGGCGGTCACGCTCGAGTCGATCCTCGAGCGCGAGCTGAGCACTCGCGAGCTGCACGACGTCAGCCAACCGATCGAGGTGGCCGACGCGGCGTTGGTGGCCGCGGGGTTCTCGGGCGACAACGATCGTGCGCAAGTGCAGCTGGACTGGTTCCGCCTCGCGGTCGAAGGCGAGGGCGGCCGGCTCGCGCAGCGGGTGGGACGCGAGATGCTGGCGCAGTTTCCCTCGGCCGAAGCGAGCATGCGGCTGACGCGAACGTGTCCGGCCGGTGGCGTGGACATGCCGCGACTGGCGGTGCACGTGGGCTCGGTGGTCGCGCATCCCGGTGGGATGCTGCTGGGCACCTCCGTGCGCACGGCGCTGCGCCTGGCCCGGGTGGCGGCGCCGGGCGAGGTGTTGGTCACCGCCGCGCAGCACGAAGCACTGGGCTACGGCTGGAAGAGTCGGTTGACCGGCCGCGGTCGCTTCGATCTCGGCGTCGGATCTGCGACCGCCGTCTTTGCGCTGTTGGGCACGCAGCCCGTGAGCCTCGACGCGGGGACGCTCGAGGCCCACGCCGACGGACTGCATTGGCGGTGTTCGTGTCGCGCCCACGGACCGATCCCGGAGACCGCGGACGAGGGCACCGTGCGCGTGCGGTGCTCGATGTGTTCGCGGCTGATGGAGCTCGACCTCGATCGCGCCGACGAAGCCGGTGAGCCCGCCAAAGGCACACCGCATCCGTTGTCGTCGATCATCCTGCAAACCCACGATCCCGCGGCCGCCGAACGCAGCCGCACCGACCTGTTCATCGTCGATGCCCTCGCGGGTCTCGACGATGTAGGAGAAACCCCGTGACCATGGAACAGTCCGTCATCGAGCAGCAACAGGAAAAGTACGTCACCCGCCTCCGGGCCCGGCTGTCGCGGCCGAAGATCACGATCGAAGACGCCCGGGACGGGATGCTCGATTGCTTCGTGTCGACCTACTTCGCCGGCGTCAAGGAGGGCCTCGAGGGCATCGTGGGCGTCGATGCCGGCCCCGACGAGGTCGCGCGTGTGACGGCGCGGATGTTCCGAGACCGCCTGCGCAACCACGGCGCGACGTTCGAGGCGCCCACCGCCGACGCGCTCAACGAGGTCAAGGAAGAGGTCGACCGCGAGTTCCACTTCTCCGAGCTCCCCGTCGAGCTGTCGTCGATGCACGACCAGGTGTGCACGCTGCTCATCGCCAAGGCCGATGGCCTGCTCGAGCACGACGGCGACCGCTCGGTGGTGCAGCCCAAGAAGGCGGCCAAGCTGGGCAGCCCGCCGTCGTTCGGCAGCACGCCGCCGGCACCGGCTCCCTCGCCGCGGCGCATGACCCCCACGCACGTGGCCGCGCCCACGCCCCCGCCGGCCCGCGCCTCCGACCCGCCCCCGCCGCCGCGCACGTCCACGTCGCGCGCGACGAGCACGGCGGTCACGGCGAGTCTGCGCCAGGCGCTGGCGGCCTACCTCGAGGAGACCGGACAGCTCGCGCTCGACAACGCCGAGCCCTCCGAGCTCGTCACGCGGCTGGAGCGGGCCCGCTCGCTGGCCCAGTCGATCGCGGACTTCTCGTAGGCCTCGGACCCGGCGCGGCCGACCGTGCGCAGGCGCCCGCCCTGGGCGCCTACGCCGGGGCATCGCCGCGCAGGCGCCCTCGCGGCCCACGTTCGTCGTTGGCACGCCACGTGCTCTGTACGTCGTCATGGCATGGCGACGAGCCACCGAGGACGACACGTTGGATCCGCAAGCCCCCGTGGGCACGCACGCACCGGTCCGGCCCCGATCTCCGGCGCGACGCTGGCTCGTGGGCCTGACCGCCGGCCTCGTGGGCCTGATGGCCGTGCCCTACCTGGCCAGGGCGGCGACGCGCGAGCGCCCGGAGGGTTCGTTTCTGTCGGTGTCGATGCCCGACGACGTGCAGGAGGAGCACGGGGTGCTCGAAACCCCCGTCGGCTCGGTGGAGCACCACACGCTACGCGCGACCGAGGGCGACACCGAGCTGTCGATCACCGCCTCGACCTTCTCGCCGGCCGTGCTCGACCTGACGACGCCCGGGCTGCTGTACCGCAAGGCCCGTCATCGCCTCGTGGCCGAGTACGGCGGCGAGGTCACCGGCTGGACCGAGTGCACCCACGCCGGCCACGAGTGCCGCAAGCTCGACTACACCGCCAAGGGCGGTCGCCGGGGGCTCGCGCGCCTGTACCTCGACGAGGACACGATGGTGATCGTCAACGCGGTCTACGCCGACGATCCGAAGATCGCCCGCCGCTTCCTCGCGTCCGCACAGTGAGCCCGAGACACGACAGCCCGACGCGACGGGTCGGCGCGCCGCGGGAGACCGCGCGTCCGCCCGCGCGGTGACTTGGAGGGCGCGGGACCAGGCGCTCAAGGGGCGGTGATGTGCTCGACCACGCACTGTGTGCCGACGCATCGCGCCGAGGTGCCGATCCAGCCGGTGCGGGGCCGTGGCTGCCCGGGCACCGGCGTGGAAGTGCACCTCTGGCATGCGATCGGAGGGCATGTCATGGCGCGCTGGCGTGCGATCACCTGTTGTACGTGCTCGCGGTTTGCCGCCTCGCGCCAGGTGGGCTCGCAGGGTGGGCACACCGTGCAGTCGGTCGGCAGGAGTTCGCAATCCTCGTCGTGTTCGCACTGACGCTCGGCCGTGGCGGGAAGGGACGGACGCAGCGGGAGAGGTTCGAGTGGATCGGCTTCGGCCACCGAGTCGCTGGCGGCCGGCGACGCCGCCGGCGTGGGCTGCACGGATTCGGGGACCGGTGTCGGCGACGACGGACGGCACGCCAGCGTCCACGACAAGCACGCCGACGACAGCACGCGAAAATACGCCCGGGTCACCACCACGCTGGCCCACCCGGACGAAGCTGGTGAAAGTGTCTTCCTGTTGGCTCCGGACAGCTGCGGCCTCGACGCTGGCAATCCTACAGCCGGCGAGGATCCGCTTCTAGCGCGCCGACGGCTTCGCCCACTTCCCAGCCGTTCGACCAGACCGGCGGTGCGGGCTACTCGCGGCTCGTCCTGCAGCCTGAGACGATGTCCTCGACGACGTGGCGTCGCGCCCTGGTCGTCGGCAACCGAGGGTTTTACGTGCTCCAATGACGACGCGACGATGGCAAGGACCCCTACTCTTGGTGGCGGTGATCGTCGCTGGGGCCTGTACGGACGACGACGAAACGTCGGCCGAAACCGGTCCGACCGAGGCGGAGATCGAGGCGGTCCAGCGGTCCTTCTGCGAGATCTACGCCGGTTGTGGAAACCTCAATCTCGGCGAGACCGTCGAAGACTGCGTCGAAACAACCCGTAGCGTGTACGCGTTCAGCGAAGAGTGCTTCGAGCTTCGCTTTGCCTCGGAATCGTGCATGGTCGACGCGGTTGCGGAGATCGAAGCCACGAGGCCGGACGCCGACATCTGCTACGAGCTGTGGGGCCGTTTCGACAAGCCGTGTGCCGAGGAGCGGGCTGCGGCGGATACGGTGAACTGCAATGGCTGAGTCGGGGTCGGGTGTGACTCGCAGGTGGTACGTGTTCGCCACAATGGCCCTCGGGGTCGTTGTCGGAGCGTGCGTTGACCGAGAGATCGAACCTCCCTTGCACGAGGTGTTGTCCGTCGAGGAGGTCTGCGAGCTCTACTGCGAAATCGAGTGGACGTGTCCCAAGGTGACGGGGCGAAGCTCGATCTGCTACGAGCTTTGCGTCGACCCTTGGCGCAAATGGCCCGAAATGTCCGAGGCGTGCGCCCATGCCCGCTTTCTCAAACACGCGTGCGTCGCGGAGCTCGGTTGTGAGGGGCTGCCCGAGCCTGACTCCGGCGTCGAGTACTGCACCGACGAGGAGGTAGCGCCCGACTACGAGTACACGCCCGAGGATTGTGGTTTCTCGGTGGCCGACGACGGCCGTGGGGCTGCGACGCACGTTTGTAGTCGTACGGGCGCGCCGAATGCCAGGCTACTTGGCGGTGGCGCAGCAACAACCGCTACGCGACGTTCCACCACTGAGGGGCGAACGCATCCAGGAGCGCTGCCTTGTCGCCGCGCGGCTTGACGACCATCAGGGCCCGCATCGCACGGGTCATGCCGACGAACACCGTGCGCCTCTCCCGGCGCAGGGCTTCGAGCCGCTCCGCCTCGTCGGGCTGGACGCGAAAACTCGGGTACGGTGCGAAGAACCCGGCGAGCACGACGATCGGGAACTCCAATCCCTTCGCGGACTTCAGGACGAGCACCTGACTCCCGATGACCGACGTCCGCGTCGGGCCCAGCTACGCTGCGATCGCGTCGGGCCGTTCGATGGGCATGAGCTGGCGGACAGTTCGTCGCGGCCAGCGTCGCGGCCAGCGTCGTGGTCGCCGTGCAGCAGGCCGCGGCGCTCACCGTCGCAACAACGCATCGACCCGGTCAAAGTCCAAGTACCGCCCACGCAGCTGGCCGACCCACGCGGGATCGCACTCGGCCGCGATCGCTTCGACGACGCTCTCCAGCGTCCACGGGCGAAACGTCGCATCGTCACTGAGCGTCTCGGCGTAGCGCGCCACTGCCTCCGCGCATCGGTCGTTGCGCGCGGGATACACGAACGCGAACGTCCCCTCGTCGAAACCGACATCGGCGAGGACGAGGCTGCCGGCGAGCAGGTGGTCGCGCCACATCTGCTCGAGCGGCTTGTCGGCGAGGACGGCTCGGTGCTCGGGGCGGAAGATCCCCATCGCGTCGGCGATCTCGTCGCGCCGGGGTTGCGGCTTGGACGGCTTCTCGCGCATCGCCTCGTGGTACTTGACCTCGATCCCGACGAACCCGCGGCGGCCGCTCGGCGACGTGTACTCGGCGAAGACGTCGTGGGCGGATCGATCGCCGGTGAAGCGCAGGTCGGCGCGGCCCGGGGAGTGCTCGAAACGGATCGCCGTGACCTCGCCGATGCGACCGGCCAGCAGACGGCCCAGCACGGCGGTCGCGAGGGCGAGGTCGGCCTGCAGCTCGGCGAAGAGGTTGAAGCAAAGTGGCTGGCTCGACAGCAGGTTGGCGAACAGGCGGTCGGGTCGGATCAGGCGTTCGTCGCCCGCGGAGGCTTCGATGACCTCGCGGCGAACGCAGTCGCGGACGCGCTCGGTCAGGAAGTTCTCGAGACGCTCCTGCGCGCGGGGCATCGGCAGCCGCGACCCGAGCGGCTGGCCACGGTGCTCGCCGATCGGCAGACCCTGGTCCTCTCGCCACAACGCCTGGAGCAGCCGCGCGCGCCGTTGGAAGGCGTTGTCGGCAGAGACGAGAACGTGGTGGTCGCGGAGAGTGTCTTCGGGCGCAGGCATGAGGGCGGAGGGATCGTAACTTCGGATGCACACGCAGGAACCGGCCTTCGGGCCGGGTCACGAGTGCGACACCCTGCTCACTCCCAGCGGTCGCGCATCGCCCCTCGGTTCGTGCCGGCCGTTGAAGAAACCACGTGCTTGAACTCGAACGTCGGGGTGGTGTCGCGGGACGTCGTGACACGCGGCGCGGCGTCACTCGGGGCACTGCGCCGGCAGGGTTGCCACGGGGTGGTCCGGCAAGCATCCGGCGGCGATCGACAGACGTGCGGGCTCCTCGACGGACAATGCGCGAACGATGAACACATACGTTCCGGGCTGGTCGAGCTCGAAGTTGATGATGCCCGTTGCCGTCCCGCCCGAGGACAGGAGCGTCTGCTCCGAGCAATCGCCGCACTGCCCGATACCAACCGACGCATGCTCGACGTCCACGTTGATCCAGGTGGGCTCATCCACCTGAAGGTGCAGGAGCTTGCTCGGTGAGTAGGGGACGTTCGGAGGGGCGGCCAGGCTCGGCGCGCTGTACCCGAGCACGTCGGGGTCGCCGCAGTCGAGCCCATCGAGTGTGTAGGGGAGAACGATCGGGTTCTGATCGCCGCAAAACGGGAAGTCGTAGGCGCAGCGTGGCTGTGCCGCGAACTCGGCCCACGTGCCCGCAAGCGGTTCCCCGAACGCGAGCTCGAACTGTCTCTCGATCTCCTCTGGCGTTGGCGTACCGGGCTGGACCAAGGCCTGGACCAAGCCGCGGGCCGCTTCTATCCCGTGGTTGTCGATGAGAAAGCGGACGAAGAGGCCGAGGGGAACGTAGTCGGACGAGACAGGGGAGTTCGACAACAAGATGTCCGGGTCAGCGCTGTACGGGGGCATGGCCGTGAAGGGGTAGTCGGCACCGAGCGCAGTCGCGAGGCCCTCGTCGAGCGTTCGCGCGGAAGCACCGTCCACGCTGTATTGGATGGCGTGGACCAACTCGTGGTACTCGCCAAACTGGCGAACCAGCGAGACGGTGCTCGCCTGGGCGCAAGAGTGCTCTCCGGTCCGGCAGGGCGACGTGTCGGAGACGTTCACCGAAATGCGGAAGTCCGACGGCGGCGCCGTCCCCGTCCAAAACGTGTAGGCCCGCTCGATGAATCGATCGTAGGCGGCCAGCTGTCCGCCGCACAGCGCGATGCCCTCGTCGAGGTAGACGTCGAGATGATCACCTCGCACATCCGGCTCCGGCTCGGCAGCGGTATCCGTCGCGCCCACGTCCTCGGCCGCGCCGGGCTCTGGCTCCCCACAGGCGGCAATACTGAGTGAGAGGCTCAGTGCCGCCGCGATGGTGCACGCGCGCACGCTCTCCAGGCTACAGGTCGGTGACCGGGCGGACCAGGTCGCAGTCGGCCGACGCGAGGTCACCGCTGCGCGCTCACTCGTCGCGCGCACCGGCGGGTGGGCGCGGTTCGAGGTCACAGGGCGGCGGATCCTCGCACCACTCGAACACGCAGGTGTCCTGCCCGTGGACCTCGTGCGAGCACATCGTTCCGCGAACGAGGTCGTAGGTCGGCACGGGGTCGTCGGTGCCGATCGTCACTTCGAACCACTCCGACCCAACCCAACCCAACCCACACTGGTGTCTCCTGCGGACGTGGTGGGGTGGTGAACCCTCCTCCACGATCGCGCCGTCGGAGTCGGCGGGCACGACTTCCGGCGGCATGACGGTGACGCGATCCTCTCCGTCGGCCTCCCAGATCGCGTCGGCTCGGCGGCGGCGGCGACCCAAGCCTTGCCGCTGGTGTCGTACCGCCAAGCGCCGCCACGTCGAGCGCGTACTCGCCCTTCACCGCGGCAACGTCCGTGCGACCGCGAAGCGACTCGGGGTCTCCCGCAACACCCTCGCCCGATGGCTCGCGGGCTGGACCGACCCCTCACTTTGACCACCCCCGGTCCCAAAACAGGACGAGCCACGTCCGGCGCCGGTGCTAAGTTGTCGCCGACCGCGGGCCCGTCCCGGTCCACGCCCAAATTGGGGGCGCGTGGGTCGGGGCGGTCCCGGTCTTTTCTCCCACGGCCCCCACCGAAGCCGAAGAGAGGCTCGACCCTCAAGGAGCTTGGCCACCGGAGGTGGGCACGCGATCCCTGGGCTGAGGCTCTCTGAGCGCACAAAAAAGCCACCCCGAGGGTGGCTTTGTGCGAAGGGAGAGACTCGAACTCTCACAGGTTACCCCGCCAGATCCTTAGTCTGGTGCGTCTACCAATTCCGCCACCTTCGCGTGGGGGAGCGGGCTTTTAGCATGCTGTCGAAGCGGGCGACAAGTCCCCCGGAGGGGTTGCGCGATAGGCGCAAGGACGGTTTCAGGCGAGCTG
The DNA here is from genome assembly GCA_937896535.1 of uncultured Pseudomonadota bacterium. Taxonomy (GTDB): domain Bacteria; phylum Myxococcota_A; class Polyangia; order Nannocystales; family Nannocystaceae; genus CALBMM01. The sequence goes on along the minus strand of CALBMM010000105.1, from coordinate 59,950 downwards.
GGCGAGGGACTCGCCGACCGTGTGCAGCTTGAGCAGGTTGGTCGAGCCGCCGGCTTTGATCGGGTGGGAAAAGGTCACCACGATGCGGTCGCCGGCCTCGAGGACCCCACGGCTGCGGATGAGCTTGTCGAGGTCGATGAAGATCGTCTCACCGTCGGGGCTCGAGGGCGAGAACATCATCGGCATCACGCCCCAGTACAGCGCGAGCGCCTGGTAGGTCTCCGCGTTCGGCGTCACCGCGTAGATCGGCAGGCGAGGGCGGTACTCCGACACGAGTCGCGCGATGCCGCCGGTCCCGGTGTAGCAGAGGATCGCCTTGGTCCCCGACCACGAGCGCGCCGCGGACACGGCCGCCTTCGCGATCGCGTTGGTCGTATGGCCGAGCGCGAGGTCGTCCATCGGGCGGTCCCACGCCCGTGGGGCGCTCTCGGTGCTGCGAATGATGCGGTCCATCGTCTCCACCGCGCGCACCGGGTACTTGCCCACGGCCGTCTCGCCCGAGAGCATGAGCGTGTCCGATCCGTCGAGCACGGCGTTGGCGACGTCGGATGCCTCCGCGCGCGTGGGCCGGGGCTGGCGGATCATCGAGTCGAGCATCTGCGTCGCGGTCACGACGAGCTTGCCGCGGGCGTTGGCCATCTCGATGGCCCGCTTCTGGATGATCGGCACCCGCTCGGGTCCCATCTCCACCCCGAGGTCGCCGCGGGCGACCATGATGCCTTCGGCCGCATCCACGATCGCCGACAGGTTCTCGATCGCCTGGGGTTTTTCGATCTTCGCGATGAGCGGACGCCGTCGCCCCATCTCGATCATGATGTCGCGGGCCTCGTCGAGGTCCTCGGGCTTGCGAACGAACGACAGCGCGACCGCATCGACGCCCAGCTCGAGGGCGAAGCGCAGGTCGGCCTTGTCCTTTTCGGTCAGTGCCGGGATCTGCAGCGCGACGCCGGGCAGGTTGATGCCCTTGTTGGAGGTCAGCTTGCCGCCGACCACCACGCTGGCGTGCACTTCGCCGTCCTTGCACCCCTCGACCTGCAGCTCGAGGTGGCCGTCGTCGAGCAGGATGATGTCGCCGGCCTTGAGCTCGGCGGCCATGGGCGGATAGTTGGTCGTCACGCGAGTGAGCCCGTCGGCCTGGCCGACGGAGGCCTTCGGGTCGGTGCTGATGACGACCTTGCTGCCTTCGGCGAGATCGAACCCGTCCGGGGGCAGCTCGCCGACGCGGAGCTTGGGGCCCTGCAGGTCGGCGACGATGGCGATCGCGACGTCACGGAGGCTGGCCTGCTTACGTACGGTGCGAAACACGCGGGCGTGGTCCTCGTGGGACCCGTGGGAGCAGTTGAGCCGCACGGCGTTCATGCCGGCGTCGATGAGGCGCCCGACGACCTCTTCGGAGGCGCTGGCGGGGCCGAGGGTGCACAAGATCTTGCAGTGCCGCGGTCGCGGGGGGTGCATGGCGCAAGCATGGCTCAGGCCCGGGATGGGCGACAGGGGCGCCACCCGCGGCGGGGCCATGTGTGGTCTCTCGCATCCGAGATGTGATGGAAGCGTCACCATGGGGCCGTTGACGGGGGCCCTTACGGGGAACCGCGGCGATCGGGGACAATCGCCGCCGGGGGCACCTTGGGAACGGAGACATTCATGAAACCCATTTCGATGAAGCGACTGCTCGCGATGTTCGGTGCGGGTCTGCTGACCGCCTGTCCGGCCTCGGACGAGGACGCGGGTGGCGAACAAGGGACCGGCCTCGTCGGTGACGACGACGACGGCGAGACGCCGACGTCCACGACGTCCGCATCCGATCCGGGAGCCGACGGTGACGGGGCTGGTGACGACGCGGCGAGCACGGCCGACGAGGGCGGCAACCCGCCCGGCTTCCCGCCGATCAAGTTCGACCTCGGCGGTTTGCCGGACCTCGGCGATCAGCTCAACTGCGGTGCGCCGACCGCCGAGCCGTGCGACCACCTCGACGACGATCCCTGGCACGCGATCGGGCTCAACTGCCCCGGCGGTCAGCAGGTCGACGGATCGCAGGCGGGCCAGCCCCAGCAGTTCCACGTGCACTCGGGCAACGTGGGCACCTACATGCCCGCGCCGTTCCCTCCGCAGGAGGGGGAGAAGATGTTGATCATGTCCAGCGGCAACGCGGCGGACCTGTTGGTCCCGGGGTTGTTCGCCTCGACGGACATCAACTTCTTCGTGTCCACGCCGCTGCCGCCTCCGATCCAGACCAACGCCGTGTCGGCGACCGAGGATTGCGCCCTCAACCCCACGTTGATCGGCACCGGCGACTGCTCGAACACGATCGAGGACCAGTGGAGCCAGGGCAGCGGATCGTACGACTACGCCGAGATGCGCATGTCGATCGAGGTGCCCGAGGGAGCCTTCGGCTTCAGCTACAACCTCGCGATGTTCTCGACCGAGTACCCGGACTACTACCAGTCGTCCTTCAACGACATGTACGTCGCCTGGCTCGAGTCGGAGCTGTGGACGGGCAACATCTCGTTCGACGACATGGGCAACCCCATCTCGCTCAACGCGGGCTTCCTCGACTACAAGGACGCGCCGAACATCTACGACTGCCCCGCGCCGTGCATGGCGCCCGAGCTGGGGGGCACCGCGATGATGGGTCACGCGGGCACCCGCTGGCTGACGACCACCGCAGGCGTGAACCCGGGCGAGACCATCGAGCTGCTCTTCGGGGTCTTCGACCTGTCCGACGGTGTCCTCGACACCGTGGTGCTGCTCGACAACTGGCACTGGGCCTGCGAAGGCGGCCCGCCGATCACGATCCCGGGCTGAGTGGTCGGGTCGCCCGAGGCGGCCCGCGCTACAGCTTGTCGTCGAGCAGGTCGTGGATCTGCTCGACGTCGACGTGCTTCTTGTCGACGACGTAGGCCGGTGTGTTGCGGATGCGCTTCTTGAACGCGATCTGCCGCTCGGCCTTGGCCCGCTCGAACGTCTCGGGCGCGCCGTGACAGGCTTCGAAGGCCGCGACGTCGAGGCCGATCGCCTCGGCGCCCGCCGTGAAGTCGACCCGTTCCTTGCCCGGCACGTGGATGAACAGCCAGCTGTCCATCTCCCAGAACTTGCCCTGATCGTCGGCACACAGCGCGGCGCGTAGGGCTCCGCAGCCGCCGGCGGCCTGCGTGCAGTTGGTCCGCGGCTGGTGGCGACGGATCACGCGCAGCTCGTCGTGGCTGCGGGCCAGTCGCATGCGCATCTTGTTGGACGCGACGGCGCAGTGGGGGCAGCCGTAGTCCACGTACTCTTCCACCACGACGACCGGGTTCTCGGCGCCGACCCAGCGTCGGCCCTCGTCGTCGGTGCCGTGGGCGTAGGGCACACCCGTCTGCCACGTCAGGGGCTGCCAGTACCGCGGCGCGAACAAGGCGGCCAACAGCACCAGGGCGACCGGGGTCACCAGCACGTCGATGGCGGTCTTGCCCCACGAGGCGGAAGTGTCGACGTCCTTGCGCGCCACCCAAGCCACGCCCAGCAACGCCAGGCACAGCACGTGGACGGCTTCACAGAACACACACAGCGAGCCCACGTGGCTGACGGACTCGATGAACAGGCCGATCGAGACGATCGAGGCGATCGCCGCCAGCGGCAGAAAGAGCCGCGAGCGTCGCAAGGCCGCGATCCCCAGGGCGATGAAGCCCGCCGCGCCCCAGATCGGCAGGGGGACGCCGCCGACGACCGACAGCCGCGACAGCGCCACCGCGCCGCAGTCCATCGACTCGCCGATCTTGCAGATGCTCTCGGCCGTGGGCGCCAGATAGGCCGACGCGTGCACGACCTCGAGCAGCGCACAAATACCAAAGCCCACGACGCTCAGCAGTACGCCGAGACGTCGTGGGCCTTCGCTCATCGGACTTCCTTGGTCCAAACGAGCCGCCGGATCAGCCGGTCGGGTTCAGGATGAACACCGAGAACTCGGCCTGCGCCTGGACGCTCGCCGCGCCTTCGGCCGCGATGCCACCCATGATCTCGACGGCTTCGCGCAGCGCCGGGATGACGCAGTCGATGCGGCCGGGCGGGATGTCGAAGTCACCGGACAGGCCAGCGCTGACGATCGCCTGGATCTCGCCGGTCAGGTTCGCAACGGGCGACGGGTCGAAGACCACCTCGCCGTTGACCTCGCCGTCGATGAGGGCCTTCATATTCGCGAAGCCCTGCAGGATCGCGACGCCACGCAGGCGCAGCTCCTTCATCTTCGCGGTGAAGGCGGCCTGCGCGGAGACGTCGCCCGCGAGGGAGCCACCGAACTCGAACTTGAGCTCGAGCGACGGCGGGGTGCACGACACATTGGCTTCGGCCTGGGCCGACGCCTGCGCGTTGCAGTCCGCGGAGGCTTCGCACTCGCACTCGGCCGAGGCCGAGGGCGGCTCGAAGTTGCCTTCGCAGGAACCGCCGCACTCACCCGAGCACTCGCCCGAGCAAGAGATTTCACCTTCGCAGCCCGGCGGCATGACCTCGGCCTTGCAGGTACCGTGGCAGGTACCGCTGCAGGACGCTTCGGCCTTCAGCTCGCAGCTGCCGGTGCACGTGCCCGAGCACTCGCCGCGGCACTCGCCGTCGGCGTTGACCAGCGAGCACTCGCCGTCGCAACCGCCGTTGCAGGTACCTTCGCAGGCGCCGCCCGCCGACAGGTCGCACGAGCCTTCGCAGGTGCCGGAGCACTCCACGCCCGCCGAGCCGGTCTGGCAGGACAGGTCGCCCATGCACTCGCCCGAGCAGCTGCCTTCGCACTTGCCTTCGCAAGCGACCGAGACTTCGCCCGGATCGACTTCGACATCGCACTCGCAGCCGGCGTTCGCTTCGCAGGACGCCTGCGCTTCGACGGCAACGTTGACCGAGGCCGAGCACGAGGGCGGCTGGTAGTCGATGCTGATGCCGCCGGAGATGCTCGCGTTGATCTCTCCGCGGATGTGGCCGACGAGGCCGGTGACGAACGCACCGTCGATGGCGGCTCCGACTTCGCCGTAGCCCCACACTTCGGCAAGCGCCGCGATGTTGGCTTCGAAGTCGGCGTTGATGGTGCCGATGGCTCCGTCGAGGTCAGCGACGGCCTTGAAGAAGCCGTCGAGCCGCGCGTCGCCCGAGATGGAAAGTTGACCGGTGGCAATGCCGCCGCAGGGGCCGCAGATTCCGCCCTCGCCACAGCCTTGGACGGCCGATGCGGAAATTCCGGTGAAGAGTCCGAGAGCGGCCAGCGAGAAGGCCTTGTTCCTGAGAACCTGCATGGTTGTTCCTGTGTCTCCTAAAAAGGGGAAGAGTCGTCGCCTGGTGTCGTTTCGAAGCAAGGCCCGAAACGAAGAAGGTCGGTAGGGGCCCCTTGGTCAAAGCCCCGGGTTGGGGATGAGGCTTGGGAAGCGCCGCGGATGGTCCCACACACCCCAATGCGCCGCAACAGAATGGAAAGCCTCGGGTGATGCCACGAAATAGGGTCGCTAAGTTAAGGTTTGGAAGTTTGGCGGAGGCCATCGCCCCGCCGAAGCCAAACGAAGAAGGGGTCGAACGTAAACGCGTCCTTCGGCACATGGCGCCGATGACCGCCTCTTTGACCGAGTCGATGCGGGAATGTTCAAAGGGGGGTGACGGGTTGTCGATCGCTTTTCCGCACGTGGAACGTTTGCATCATCCGATCCCCGTCATCGGCAGCTCGCGTTAGTCGTGCGGCGTCGCGGATGGATCCGCCGAAGCGGCGTTTTGCTCGATGAACGGCCATCAAACCGGTCAATTCCATCCGTCGTCGTCGTTGCCGGCGAGGTCGATCACCAACGGACAGTGATCGGAGACGAAGCTCAGATCCGGGTCGGGGTGCGAGGGGGCGTTGTGGATCGGATCACATTGGTGGCGCGCACATGCCCCGCCGATCCACGCCGAGGCGTGCGGCCAGGCCCGTGACAGGTACGCGGCGTCGAGCCCGGATCCGACCCACCAATGGTCCCGGCGCACACCCTCCCAGTAGGACGTGCATTGACCTACATCCACGAGCGGCCGAAGGTCGATCTCGTCGAGCGTGGTGGCGAGCCGGGCGTGCTCGTCGACCGAATCGGCCGTGCGACTGCCGGCCAGGTTGAAGTCGCCCGCGACCAGCCAAGGGCCCGCCGTCGTGTCTTCGGCGATCGCCGCTCGCAGGTGGGACCACTGCTCGCGTCGCAGATCGGCGCCGTCGCGCCCCGATTTGAGGTGCACGTCGACCAGCTGCAGCGGACCGGCGCGGGTGAGCACCCCGAGCGCGAGCGCGGGGCGAACCCGTCCACCGGCGGTCAGCTGCGACCACTCTCGCGCTGGCCCGAGGGCGAGGGCACGCCCGCGCGGCAGAACGATCGCCAGGTGTTGCCCGCCGCGGCCGCCACCGTCGCTGACGTGGATCGTCGCGTCGGGCCACACCCGTCGCAGCACCGAGGGATCGACGATCTCTTGCAGCACCCAGATGTCGGCGTCGAGCTGGTCGACCGTGGCGCGGATGTGATCGAGATCCTCGTCCGGCTCGGGGAAGTTGCGGAGGTTCCACGACACGATCCGCGCGCCGTCGTGAGGGCGCGTGGGAATCGCCGGCGCGCGCACCCACGGTCCCGTCACCGCGTGCAACACCACGATGGCGACGACGGACAAGCGTGCGAGCCAGGCGTTCATCACTGCGGTGGTCGACCACCGCGGACGAACGTTGCAGACGAACGCGTCAGCCTTCGAACTCGAAGCGACCGAGATGGACTTGAATGTTGCGCGTCGCGTCGCCGACCGCGGCCACGTAGGTGCCCGACAGGGCGCCGGCGACCTGGCTCGGGTCGGTGATCACGTCCGTCGCCACCACGACGCGACGCCCGCCGCCGGACGTGGTCGTGCCGACCGGTGCGCCGACGACCCGCGGCGACGACGGGGCCGCCGACGGTGCGTGCACGGTCAGGTCGGCCGCGGCGACGTCCGCCTCGCCCTGCGACAGCGTCAGCTCGAGCCGCACGCCCCAGTTGCGACGCTGCGCCCGCGACTGCAGCGTCGACAGCAGGGCGCCGGCGTCGAACTCGTAGACACCGTCGGGATCGAGGCCACCGATGCTGAACAGCGGGATCTGCAGCTGGTAGGTGGTCCGGAAGTCCTCGTGCGAGGGCTGCCCGTCGCGCGTCTTGGCGACCCCGAACGCGATCGTGATCGCCTCGACTCCGGGGGCCTTGGGCGAGGCGGGGGCGCGACCGGACAATGCGGCGATGACGAGGGGCTCGGGCATGGCTCGACGGTAGCAACTGTCGACGCGGCAGGGGATCGACACGTCGCCCGTACCGCGACACGGGTCGGCCGAAATTGAAAAAGGCCCCCGGTCAGGGAGCCTTTGTCGTGTCGTCGTGACCCACGCGAGCGCGGGCCTCGGACGGGGCTAGCGGTGATCGGTCAGCCGCTTGCGTTCGCGACGCTTGCGACGGCGCTCGGCCTCTCGCAGCTTGCGCTTGGATTTGACGCTCGGCTTTTCGTAGTGGCGGCGGCGCTTGATCTCTCGCAGCACGCCCTCGGACGCCATGAGCCGACGCAGCTTGCGGATGGCCCGCTCCACGCCGCGCTCGTCCACGCGGACTTCGAGCGGCCGGCCTTGCACGGGCTCGTACTGGGAGACCTGCGCGACCTCGGTGACCTGCGTTTCGTCGGCGTTGTGCTCGGGCGTCGTCATGAGAAGGGTCGGACATATAGGAGGCGGGCGCGGGGCGGTCAAGCCCCGTCGTGCGCCGCGCTAATTCCGCAGGTCAGGGCGACTCGGCGGCGGGTCGGCGTCCGGCCCTCGCGGCCCGCTGTCCACCGTCGACGACCAGCGTCTGGCCCGTAATGTCGGGGGTGCGTGCGAGGAAGGTCACCGCGTCGACCACCGCGCGGACCGAGGGCAGGGCACCGCCGGGGATCTTCGCGGCGAGCTCGGCCCGCGCCTCGGCGGGCAGCTGGGGCGCGGGCAGGACGGGACCGGGGGCGACCGCGTTGACCCGCACCGGGGCGAGCTCGACGGCCAGGGCCCGGGTCGCCGCTTCCAGTCCCGCCTTGGCCACACAGTGATCGGTGTACTCGGGCCACGGGTCGAACGCACCGAGGTCGAGCAGATTGACGATCGCGCCGGCGCGCGCGCGCAGCGGATCGGCCAGGCCCCGCGACAGCGACAACGGGGCGACGAGATTGAGCTCCAACACGCGTCGCAGGTCTTCGTCGGTGCGTCGTTCGAACGCACCGCGCTCGAAGCTCGCCGCCGAGTTCACCAGCAGGTCCAGACGCCCGGCGGCAGGACCGCCCGGTGCGGTCACCTCTCGGCACAGTCGCACGCGTGCTCGTTCGTCGCGCAGGTCCGCGGCCACGGGACCGAGCGCGCGCGTGGCCAGCTCCTCGGCGAGCGCACGTGCGGCGTCGGCCGACGTGTGATGGTGGACCCAGACGCGATAGCCGGCGTCGGCCAGTCCGTGCGCGATCGCTGCGCCCAGCCGCACCGCAGCCCCGGTGACGAGCGCGACGGGAACGACGGAGGTCACCGCGGGAGCATAGCGCCCGTTTGACAGCAGCGTCCCCCCCGCGACAAGCTGCACCGAAGGCCCGTGGACAAGTATCTGACGCTCAAGGACATGACGTCCGCGACCGGGTGCACACCTCGTACGGTGCGCTACTACGAGCGCCAAGGGCTGCTGCAGGCGGCGCGCTCGGCCGGTGGGCATCGGCTGTTCTCGCCCGGGCAGCTCGAGCGGCTGCGCTTCATCGTCGCGCTGCGCGAGGCGGGCTGGTCGCTCGAGGAAGTCGAAGCGCTGCTGTGCGTGCGCGACCAGTCGGGCAACGACCGCGACGCGGCCGAGCAACTCGACGAGATGCTGCGGGCGCAGGTCGGACGCCTCGAGCGCAAGATCGAGGTGCTGCAGCGGCTCGCGTCCGACCTCACGCGCACCAAGAAGATGCTCGCGATCTGCCACGCGTGCACCGAAGAGCACGAGGTCGTCGACTGTACGACGTGCGACCGATTGCCCCCGCCGGCCGACTTGCCGCGGGGCTTTCGACTCAGCTGGCGACGCCGGGACGACTCGACGCCCTACGACGAGCCGGAGGCCGACGCGGTCCCGGGACTGGACGCATGAGCGCGACCGGGCCCGACGACGCGGCGATGCGCGCCGCCATCACCGACCTGCTGCGCGCCAGCGGCCTCGACCTCGGCCACAAGGACTTCGCGTCGACCCCGGCGCGAGTGGCCAAGGTCTGGGCGACCGAGTTCTTGTCGGGGCTCATGCAGGATCCGGCGGACATCCTCGGCGACCCGGTGGAGGGCGAGGCCGAAACCGAGCTCGTGGTGGTCCGCGACCTGCCGTTTCACGGGATGTGCCCCCATCATCTATTACCGTACACGGGGCGGGCCACCGTGGCGTACCTGCCGCGGACCCAGCTGCTCGGGTTCGGGCGGCTCGGCGCGCTCGTGGAGTGCTTCACCAAGCGGCTGACCCTGCAAGAGCGGGCGTGCAACGACGTGGTCGACGCGATCATGAAGTACATCGACGCCGCGGGGGCGGGCTGCGTGATGGTCGGCGAGCACACGTGCCTGCGGATCCCCGACAATCGCCACAGCGCCACGGTGGTCACCGCGTCCTTTCGCGGCGCGATGCGAGAGCGCCCCGAGCTGCAGGATCGCTTGCTGCCGTGAGCGACGGAGGGCGCCCCGCGGGCGTGCGCATGCGACTGTACGCGCTGCGGCACGGCGAGCCCGAGTCGACCACGATGTTCTACGGCCACCGCGACGTGCGGCTGTCGGAGCGGGGGCAGCGGCAGGCGCGGGCGCAGGCGCAGCTGTTGGCCGGTACTCGACTCGACGCGGTCTGGTCCAGTGATCTGTTCCGGGCTCGGTTCGGGGCGCAGGCGATCGCCGACGTGCACGCGATGGAGGTGGGCGAGGATCCGCGTCTTCGCGAGATGCATTTGGGGGCGCTCGAGGGCGTGCCGTACGCCGAGGCGCGGCAGCGATTCCCAGCACTGGCCGGCAAGCGGTACGAGGACATGCTCGACCACCGGTTCGAGCCGGGGGGCGAGAGTGTGCGCGATGTGGCCGAGCGGCTGGACCCCGCGGTGGACGAGCGGCTGCGCGAGGTCGCCGCGCGGGCGCGGGACGGCCGCGCCACCGTCGTGGTGTACGCCCACAACACGGTGACCCGGCTGCTGCTCGCACGCGCCGCCGGTCTCGGGCCAGCGGGGTACGTACGGTTCGCCCAGCGCTACGGCGCCGTCAACCGCATCGATCTGGTCGTCGACGCGGGGGGCGACGGCGGAGCGGTGCGGTGGGATCTGGCCACCATCGCGTGGGCCAATCGCGACGCAGAAGGGGCAACAGACGCGGCAGGGCGTTCCTCGCTCGCCCCGGGCCCGGACAGGGGCTAGAGTAGTTCGCGGTCGCGATGCTCGACGATTCTCGGATGCCATCGGCGGAAGTGTTGGCAGCCCTGCCCATCTTCCCGTTGCCGAACACGGTGCTGCTGCCCGGGATGGTGCTGCCGCTCAACGTGTTCGAGCCGCGCTACCTGGAGCTGGTCGACTTCGTCGAGGCCGAGGGGATCGGACACATCGGGGTTCCGCTGCTGCGGCCGGGCTTCGAGGACGACTACGAGGGACGCCCTGCGATCGAGGAGGTCTTCGGCGTCGGACGCATGGTCTCTCACCAGCGGCTTCCCAACGGACGGCGCTTCATTCGCCTCGAGGGTCTTGGTCGCGTGCGGATGCGCCAAGAGCTGCCGCCGCGGGCGAGCTTTCGCGAGGTGAGCGTCGACCCCCTCGACGAAGACGAGCCCGACGATCACCATCAACTCGAGGTTCTGCGCGCGCAGCTCGAGCGGATCTGCAGCACGCTCGACGCCGAGGACGAGCGGCTGGTGCACAACGTGCTCGCGATGCCGGACGCGCGACTGATGACCTACGCGCTCACGGCCATCTTGCCCACGCTGGGCTACGGGACCTTCGGCGACAGCTCGGTGCAAGGCCGGCCCACGCTGCTGGACTTGCAGCAGCGCTGCCTGCAGGCGCAGACCGCCGATGCCCGCGTCGAGACCCTGCTGGGTTGCTTCTGCGGAATCTGCGACGACCTCGGCGACTCCGGCCGCTTCCCCAGATACGTCTGGAACTAGGGACAGCCCCTAGTCGACGGTGCGCAGCAGGCGGGAACGCTTGGGGCCCGTTGCGGCCTTGCGGCTGACGGCCAGCGCGGCGGCGGCGGCGACGTCGATGAGCGCCTTGGCGTGCGGGGCGTCGGGGTTCGTCTCGACGATCGGGGCGCCCGCTTCTCCGCCGAACGCGATCGACGGATCGAGCGGGACGCGGCCGATGACCTCGGTCGAGAACTCTTCGGCGATCCGCTTGCCGCCGCCCACGCCGAAGATCTCGTCGTGGTGGCCGCACGCCGGGCAGCGGTAGTAGCTCATGTTCTCGACGACGCCGATGACGGGCACCTCGAGCTTCTGGAACATGTTGACCGCCTTGCGCACGTCGATGAGCGCGACCTCTTGCGGCGTGGTCACGATGATCGAGCCCGCGATCGGGATCAGCTGACACAGCGACAGCTGTGCGTCGCCGGTGCCGGGCGGGAGGTCGACGATGAGGTAGTCGAGCTCGCCCCAGCGCACGTCCTCGAGGAACTGCGTCAGCAACTTGTGGATCATCGGGCCGCGCCAGATCACCGCGCTGCCCGGCTGCACGAAGTAGTCGACGCTCATCACCGGCAGGCCGCGGTACAGCGCCGGCGCGATGCCGTCGCCCTCGGGGGCGGTGCCCGCCTCGCGCTCGGGTTTGCCGAGCATCTTCGGCACGCTCGGCCCGTAGATGTCGGCGTCGAGCACCCCGACCGAAGCGCCCATCGCCTGCAGTGCCCGGGCGACGTTGACCGAGACCGTGCTCTTGCCGACGCCGCCTTTGCCCGCCGCGACGGCGATCACGTGCTTGACCGTGGGCAAGCGGTCGAGGTCCTGGCGCGGCGGCTTGTGCGGGACCTTCAGGCCCCACTCGATCCCCACGCTCTTGCCGGGCAGCGCCGCCTCGATGGCGGCCTGCAGCTCGTCGCGCAGCGGGAACCCCGGCGAGATGAGGTCGACGCGAAGGCGCACGTCGTCGCCGTCGCGCTCGACGCCGCGCAGCTGTCCGCTCGCGACGATCGACAGGTCCGTGGCCGGATCGCGCACGTTCGCGAGTGCGGCGCGGATTTCGGCGGCGGCGGGGTCGGAGCTGTCGTGGGCGTCGGACATGATCTGCGCGACCCGGACAAGTAGCACCGGCGGCGCGCTCAGGCTACCCTTGCCGCGTTGCGCGGGCCTCGGCTCGAGGAGCGCGCCGGGCCGAGAAACCGGAAGAAGACGCCGTGGCAGTTCTGGACATCGTGACGTACCCCGACCCGCGCTTGCGGGAAGAGACGACCGAGGTCGGTGAGATCACCGACGACGTTCGCCAGCTCGTCACCGACCTGACCGACACGATGTACGCCCAGAACGGGGCCGGAATCGCGGCGATCCAGGTCGGCCGTCTCGAGCGCATCTTCCTCATCGACGGCCGCGTCGCCGGCGGCGACGAAGACTCGCCCCCGGTGGTGTTCATCAACCCCGAGGTCGTCGAGACTTCCGGCGGCACCACGCTCGCCGAGGAGGGGTGCCTGTCGTTTCCGGGCGTGTTCGTCGACGTCAAGCGACCCCGGCGGGCCAAGGTTCGCGCGAAGAACATCGACGGCGAGATCTTCGAGATCGAAGGCGAGGGCTTGCTCGGCCGCGCGCTGCAGCACGAGCACGACCACCTGACCGGCAAGCTGATGCTCGACCTGGTCGGGATGGTCAAAAAGGAGATGATCAAGCGCAAGATGAAGCGCTGGCACTCCGAGCACGACGCCGCCCAGTGACGCGGACACGGCGGGCGGGCGGGTTGAAGCGGGCGGCCGTCTCGATCTCGCTGATCCTGCTCGGGTGGCTGTGGACGCAGCCGGCCCAGGCGGGCGCGCCCCGACTCGCGTACGAGCTGGTCGAGCACGCGACGCCGGCGACGTTGTGCCCGGGCGAGGCACGCCGCGTCGAAGTCTCGCTGCGCAACGTGGGGGAGCTGGCGTGGTCGCCCGCGCTCGAGGACTTCGTCGCGTACCACTGGGACGACGCCGACGGCACGCAGGTCGTCTTCGACGGCGTGCGCACGCGTCTCGATGACTTGACCGCCGTCGGCGACGACGCGCACGTGCAGGCCCGGCTCGTCGCCCCGAAGACCGCGGGCGCGTACCGGCTGACGTGGACGATGGTCCGCGAGGGGCTGCGTTGGTACCCGGTTCGCGAGGAGCCGGTGGCGGTGCAGGTTCGGGGCTCGGGGCCCGCACTCGCCGCTTCCTTCGGCGGGGCCCTTGCTCCCGCCCGCTGGGAGGCCGGGGTCACGGGCTTCGTGGACATCGCCGTGACCAACGCCGGGTGCGCCGCCTGGGATCCCGCGTTCGGCGATCGGCTCACGTACCGCTGGTACGACGCCGACACGGACGCGCTCGTCGTCGACGAGGGGGCGCGCACGGATGCACCCGTGCTCGCGCCCGGCGGTGAGGCATCGGTCACCCTTCGCGTCGTGGCTCCGGATGCGCCGGGCCGCTATCGACTCGAGCCCGCGCTCGTGCGTGAAGGGCTTGCGTGGGGCACCGCCGACAGCGACGTCGCGGTGGTCGTCGACATCGCGGCGTCGCCCCACGCCTGGACCGTGCGCAGCGAGGCCCCGTGGTCGTCGCACGCCGCCGGCGACAAGGCGACGATCGAGCTGACCCTGGACAACGTCGGGACGACCACGTGGTCGCCCGCCGACGCCGATCGGCTCTCGTACCGCATCGTGGATGCCGCGGGCGAGACGGTCGTCGCCGAGGGCCGGCGCACCGAGCTGCCGGGACCGGTCGCGCCCGGGGAATCGGTGTCCGTCGTCGCCGAGGTCGACCTTCCGCGACGCGCGGGCGACTACGTGGTCCGCTGGGCGATGGTGCGCGAGGGCGTGCGTTGGTACGACCCACCGCGGCGCGGCGCCGAGCTGTCGCTCGCAGTGCAGGCGCCGCGCCTGGCGTGGCAGCTCGTCGACATCGAGGTCCCGGCCACCATGTGGACGGTGCGTACGCAGGCGGTCGCGGTCACGCTGCGCAACGTGGGCACGCAGGCGTGGACGCCCGAGCTGTCCGACAACGTCAGCTACCGGTGGCTCGAAGCCGACGGCACCGTGGTCGTGGCCGACGGAGAGCGCACGCATCTGGCCGGGCCGGTGGCACCGGGGCAGACGGTGACCTTGTCGATGCGCGTGCGCGGCCCTCCGGCGCCCGGCCAGTACCGTCTGCAGATCGAGATGGTCCGCGAGCACGTGCGTTGGTACGGCGCGCCACTGGATGCTCCGCCGGCGACGCGTCCCGTCTCGGCCCACCGCCTCGCGGACGCGCTGATGCTGGGGTGGCTGTTGGTCAGTCTCGCCGTCGCGATCGCGATGCATCACCTGCGCCATCGGCCGACCACGGCGGTGGTGCGGCGCTGGGTCGCGATCGCGTGGCTGGCCGTCTCGACGTACTTGCTCGCCGAGTGCTTCGTCGACTACGCCGGCGTCGAACCGTGGGACGGGGCGCGGCGGCTGGCGGCCTCGGGCGGCGCTTTGCTGGCGTGGCCGCTGTGCCTGCTGCCCCGGCGGGCCCGCGGTCCGGTGGCCGTGGTGCTCGCGGTGTTCGTGACGCTGCTCGTCGTCGCCGACCTCGGGTATCTGCACTTTTTCGGGAGCATCGTGCCGCTGTCGGCCCTGTTCGCCCTCGGCCACCTCGGCGACGCGCGCCAGACCGTGGTGTCGCTGCTCGAGCCCGAGTACGCGTGGCTCGTCGCCGCGCCGGTCTCGGTCTTCGTCGCCGCCTGGCTCGGCCGACGCACGCGCGCGCCCCGTCGGCCGCACCTCGAGCGCTGGATCGCCGCCGCCGCGCTGGCGGTGTTCGCTGCCCCGGCCGCGGCGGGGCTGTGGTCGGCCACGTTCTCGGCGCTGGGCTCGCGCGTGTTCTCCGAGCAGCACAACGTCGGCCGCTTCGGGGTCGTCAACGCGCACTTGTTCGAGCTGTCGCGAGCGGTGCGCGAGCTCGTCACCGGACCCGACGCGCTCGCACCGGGTCGACGCGACGCGATCGAGGCCGCCTACGCCGCCCGACGGTCCGAGGCGGTGGCCGAGCGCTCCCCCCAGTTCGGCGTCGCGGCCGGGGCGAGCGTGATCGTGCTGCAGGTCGAGGCACTGCAGCAGTGGGTGGTCGACGCGAAGGTCGGCGGTGAGCCGGTGATGCCGTTTCTGTCCGTGGCCGCGGATGTCGATGCGTTGCGGTTCGACCACGTGTTCGATCAGACCGCGCAGGGCCGCACGTCGGATGCCGAGTATCTCGTGCTCGGCTCCGGCCACGCGCTGGCCGCGGGGGCGCTTTGCTTCGCGCGGGCCGACAACGAGTTTTGGACCCTGGCCCACGCCGCAGCCGAACGCGGCTACCGAACGCTCAGCGGCCACCCGTACAAGCGCGGCTTCTGGAACCGGGCGACGCTGCACCCTCGCTACGGCTTCGCGTCGTCGTCGTTCCGACGCGAGCTCGGCGACGGACCCATGGTCGGGTGGGGGCTCGCCGACGGGCCGTTCCTGTCGCGGATGGTGCCGTCGATCACCGAAGGCTCGCTGCCGGTGTTCGCCTTCCTCATCACGCTGTCGCTGCATCATCCGTACGAGCACTTCCCCGCCGCGTTCGAGCGCATGCGGATCGGCGCGATGCAGGGCACCCCGCTGGGCAACTACCTGCACGCGATGCGGTACTTCGACGAGTCGCTGCAGCAGTTCATGGCCGACCTCGACGCCGCGGGGCGGCTCGACGACACGATCGTGGTCGTCTACGGCGACCACGTCTCGCGCCTGGGCTCGGGCCCGGACGTTCGTGCGCTCGCCGGCTACGACGATTGGGATCCGGCGTTGCCGACCCGCCTGGCGCGGGTGCCGTTGCTGATGTGGATCCCCGACGGGAAGGCCCACGGGCTCGTCGGGCGCCGCGACATCGTCGGCGGGCAGATCGACGTCGCGCCCACCGTCGCCGAGCTGCTGGGGTGGGATGCACCGCTGCCGGCCGCGACCGGTCGCTCGCTGCTGCGCACCGGGCCCGGCTTCGTGGCGCTGCCCGACGGTGGGGCGATCACCGGCGACCGCATGTTCGTGGCCGACGGTCGCGAGATCCCGAAGACGGGCGCGTGCTTCGGCTATCCGGTCGGGGCGGCGCGGCCCCGCGCCGACTGCGAGGCCGCGGCCGAGGCCGCCGCGCTCGAGCTCGACCTGTCGCGCGACGTGCTCGACCACGACCTGGCCCGCGACGTCGGCGCACGCTGACCGAGCCCCCGGGCGTGCGGTGGCTCTCGCATCCGCGGTGGCCCTTGGTGGCCACTGTAGTTGCGTGTGTGCCTAGTTGGCCGCCGCCGCGTCGGCAAACCGCTTAGACTAGCGGACGTTGGCCGCGTGCATGCGGCTTGCACCGTCCGAGGAACACCGTGCGGCGAGGTCACCAGACGACGATGCGAACGCTCGCTGCGATCACGCTGTGGGCCCTGGCGGGATGTGCCGACGGCGGGGCCGCCCCGAGCATGGAGCCCCTCGACGATCAGGTCGCGGCGGTCGGCCAGGAGCTCGTGGTCAACCTGCGGGCGACCGATCCCGACGGCGACGACCTCGTCTTCGACTTCGCCGCGCCGATCGACGGCATCACGGCCGAGATCACCAAGCGTCCCGACGGCACCGGCGTGTTTCGCTGGACGCCGCTGGCCGAGCACCTGGGCACCTGGTTCTTCGACTTCACCGTCAGCGACGACGACGGCTCGGATACGGTCACGGTCGTGATCGACGTGCGGGCCACCGCCGGTGGGTCCGCGCCGATCTTCCGCGAGCCACTGGGCTCGGGGACCACGCTGGATCTGGAGCGTGCGTCGTGTCTGGAGCTTCCGATCGTGGTCGAGGACCAGGACACGACCGACGTCGCGCTGGGGCAGCAGGCGCCGATCATCGAGGACGCGCAGGTCGTGCAGGACTCGGGGCTGACCGGGCGCTGGAGCTGGTGTCCCACCGCGTCGCAGCTGAGCGAGGACCGCTATCCGCTCGTCCTGTCCGCCGACGATGGCGTCAACCCGATGACGCTCAAGAACTACCTCATCGTGCTCCGGCAGGCCCCGAAGGCGGATTGCCCGGGCGAGGCCCCGGCGATCGTGCACAGCCCCCGCGACTGGGAGAGCGTGCTCGACGTCGAGATCGTCGCCGACGTCAGCGACGACGTGGGCCTCAAGCGCGCGCCGCTGCTGTACACGACGACGGTCGAGCCCAAGGTGCCGATCGATTTCTCCGCGTTCGACGTGCAGGAGATGGAGCTCGTGTCCGGCGACCTGCAGTCCGGCCAGTGGAAGGCCACGATTCCCAATCCCGTCGCGGCCGAGCCGGAAGGCGCATCGGCGCCGCTTTGGTACATCATCAGCGCGTCCGACGACGACGACGCGACCGGCGACTGCGACCACCTCGTCGACCAACCCGACGAGGGGGCGCATCAGATCGCGGTGACCAACGTGGGCGGCGCGGGCGGGGCCGAGGTGTGCCAGGCGTGCTCGGCCGACGCGCAGTGTGGCGACGCCGACGACCTGTGCCTGGTGATCGGCAACGAGGGCGACAGCTACTGCGGCGCCGGATGTGCCAACTCGACCGAGTGCCCCGAGGGCTACGGGTGCGTCGACGTCGGCTCCGTCGACGGGGTCACCGCTCGGCAGTGCGTGCCCACCTCCGGGACTTGCGACGACGAGCCACCGCCGCCGACGTGCGTCGACGATGCGGCCGAGGACAACGACACCTTGGCGCAGGCGAGCAACGACCCCGCGCTCGCCACCGGCAGCCACGATTTCGTCAGCTGCCCGGCCGGCGCCGGGGACGACGAGGACTGGTTCCCGATTTCCGTGGCCGCGGGCACGCAGGTGAACCTGTCGCTGTCCGGCGGCGCGGCGACCGACCTAGACATGGACCTCGTCGACGCCGGCGGTACGGTCGTGGCCACGTCGACGGGCGCCGGATCGTCGGAGTCGATCCAGTTCTGTCCGGGCGCCGCGACCCACTACGTGCGGGTCTACACGGGGGGCTCGGGCGAGAACGCGTACACGCTGACGTACTCGACGGCCCCGGGGGCGTGCGCCCAGATGTGCGTCGACGACTCCAACGAGCAGGACGACTCGTTCAACGACGCGACGTTCGCCGAGGTGTTCCCTGGTCCGTTCACGACCACCGACCGCCAGATCTGCTCGGGTGACGACGACTACTACGAGATCGAGCTGTTCACGAACGAGACGATCTCGATCGACCTGACGTTCGACCACGGCGCGGCGAACGAGGACCTCGACCTGCACTTCTTCAGCCCCGCGATGGTCGACCTGACGCCGTGCTCGGAGGCGATGCCGGCCACGTGCACGGCGGCGCAGGGCCAGAGTGTGACCAGCAACGAGCACTACGAGCACACCGTCACGCAAGCCGGCTGCGCACCGTGCAGCTTCTGGGTCATGGTGCACGGCTGGGACGGGTCGGAGAACGACTACGACCTGACGATGACGCTGCAGTAGACCTCGCGGTCCCGGGCCCCGCTCGCCGCTGGTATGCTGCGGTCCATGCGACGGCGGAATTTTGCAGCCTCGATGGTGGTCACGTTCTCTCTCGCCGATGTCGCGTGCGAGAAGACGGTGACGACGGGCAACCCCCCTCCACCGGATCCGACCGCGGCACAAGAGCCGACCTCCAATCCCCCGGGACCGACGGACGACGGGGACGCGGAGCCCGAGTCGGACGCCGACGGTGCGCCCGAGCCGACGGGCGTACAGTCCAAAGAGAAGATCGTCGACAACGGCGACGGCACCTGTTCGCGCTACTACGAGGTCGACTGTCCGCCCAACGTCGCCTGCAATCCGCCGCCGCCCGAGCAGGTGCCCTGCCCGACGGCAGACTGAGACGGCGCGCGTGCAGCCGCCGCATCCCCGCGCCGCCGACGAGTGGCTGCGTCGCGTCGAGGCCGAGTACACCTCGGCCGCCGTCACGCAGCACCTGGTGCTGTGGCTGCTGCAGCTCGGGGCTTCGCCCGACCTCGTGCGTGACGGCCTGCGGATCGTCGACGACGAGCTGTCGCACGCCGAGCTGTCGCAGGCGGTCGCGCAGGCGGCGGGTAGCCAGGCACGACCGGCGCTGGTGCAGGAGCGACTGGGGCTGACGCGGGTGCCGACCCGGCCGCTGCACGAGGACGTGGCGCGCTGTGCTGTCGACGTGTTCTGCCTGGGAGAGACGGTCGCGGTGCCCTTGTTCTCGGCGATGCGCGGCCCGTGCACCGTCCCGGCCGCGCGCGAGGCCCTCGAGCGGATCGTCCGCGACGAAGTCCGCCACCGCGACTTCGGTTGGTCGCTGCTGGACTGGCTGCTGCAGACCTACGGCGAGCCGATGCGCGCGTTCGTGGTGTCGCAGCTGCCGACGATGATCGATCGGGTGCGCCGCAACTATGGCCAGGCGGACGTTCCGGCGCGGGTAGGCGAGCCCGTCGTCGAGGACGAGGCATGGGGCCTGCTGCCGAGCCCACGCTACGCCGAGATCCTCGCCCGCTGCATCGAGCGCGACTATCGGCCGCGCTTTGCTCGGGTGGGCATCGACCTCGACGCCGCGCTCGCCGAACGCCCGTGAAAAAAAGACCGCCCTCGGTCCGGCACCCGGGAGACTTGGGGCCGGCGAGGACGGTCGACCGCGGTGGGACGCCGCGGGGTGGGGTAGGGCGCGCTCTTTGGCTTGGGGGCGCGCGCCCCAGAGGGGAACTCCAGACGTTTAGTCGCGACGTCGACGCAGGCGCAGGCCCACGCCCACGGCGCCCAGCAGCCACAGCCACCCGGCACCGCGCTCGTGGCTCGTGGTGCAGCCGCAGCCTTCGGACGCGACGCCGCCGGGGCCACCGTCGGCCCCCGGGCCATCACCGGTCGTGCCCATGCCGTCGGTGTCGCCGCCCGCCGTAGCGCCACCCGCCGTACCGTCGGCCGCATCGTCACCGCCGGCACCGGGCTCGGGCGGCCAGCCGTGGCTTTGGTTGTAGGCGGTCAGCAGCTCGTCGATCTGGGCCGTGTTGTTGAACAGGGGCAGCGGCGCGCCGCCCATCTCGGGCATGTCGGCGGACTCTTCGACCCACGGCATCTCGGTCTGGAAGTCCGGCCACGGGGCACCGGCGGGCAGGAACACCACGCGGCCGTCGGGCAGGGTGACCGCCGACGAGCCGTCGCAGTGCAGGGCCTCGGTGGCGATCTGGGTGCGGTTGTCGACCTCGGGAAGGCCGGGGTGGCCGTGGAAGATCGGATCGACGGTCATCTCGCCGGGCGAGATCGTCGTGTACATCCGCGTCAGGTACGGCCAGCGGTCCAACAGCTCGGAGGCGTGGAAGGCCGGGGCGACGATGCGTTCCTCGAAGGCGAGGGCGAACGCGCTGCCGTCCCAGATGTCCTGGTCGATCTGGTCGAAGTGCTGGGCGAGGTCGAGATAGAACTCCACCTCGTCCACGCCTTCGGGGGCGGGAAGGAACTCGCGCAGTAGCGGCAGGATGAGTGGGTGCGAGAACCCGCAGCCGCCGAAGTTCCGGCCGCACACGCCCAAATTCCAGCTCTGCAGCGTGTCCATGACGTTGACCGGGTTCATGGAGATGAACACGGTCGGGTCCCAGGACGGATCGTAGAAGCCCGACGGGACGACCGAGCTGTCACCGGCGTACTCGGTGACGAACGCTCGACCCTCGCCGCCCGCTTCGTCGACGGCGAGCGTGATGACCTCGGCGTAGTTGTCGGCGTTGTTGAGCCAGTCCAGCTTGAGCGGGTTGACCAGCACGTGCTTGTAGTTGGTGGGCGCGACGCGGTCGTCGCCGAGGAAGAACGTGCGCACGCCCATGTCCTCGGCGGCGGCGATTCGCGTCAGTCGCAGGGGGACGCAGGCTTCGTCGCCCACGTAGTTCATGACCAGCGGGTGGATCTGGTCCACGCCCGCGGAGTGGGCGAGCTTGATCGCGGCGAACATCCAGCCCTCCTGGACGTACTCGGTCAGGATCGGCAGGGCGGCCGGGTCTTGCTGGTAGCCGTTGGTGTCGAGCCACTGCACGAGCTCCTCGGCGGTCCCTCCCGAGAGCACGGTGACGTCGAGGGCGCCCACGACTTCGTGCAGCACGACCTCGGGCTCGAAGCTCGCGCCGCCGCCGTCGGACATCGTGATGAACCCGCTCGGGGCACCGCCGTCGCCGTTGGCGTCGGGATCCGGTCCCTGGCACGCCGACACTTGCGTCAGCCCGTAGCTGGGGACGCTGCCCGCGAGCAGGGCCTGAAACAGCGGGTCGGAGCCGACCGAGAACTCGGGGATCGCCGAGACGGGGATGACCCAGGCGAACTGGTCGGCCTCGGTGGTCGGGTCGTACTGGATCTGGATGTGGGCCTCGACCTGGGGGCCGTCGAGGATGAACAGGACGTTCTCCCCGGTCTGGTCGACCGGCATGGCCGTCGGGCCCGCGTCGCAAAACGTGCCACCGCAGGCGTGGACCGGCCTGGGCACGAGCGCGAGGGCGCCGACCGCGGTCGCGCTCACGGTAAGCCAGTGAAGAAGGTGCATGTCACCGAGATACCAAAAGCCTGAAAAATAGTAAAACTAATATTTCAGGTTTTGTTAGGTATCCGGTACGGCGCCGCGGAACGCTGGTTGCCGGCGCAGAACGGGGCCAGAAGGTACGGACGGACGGATTCGGCCCAGGTTGCACGGGGTTGCGATGCGCCGCCTCACGGCCCCACGGTCGCCGGGACTGTTTGGCGCCACACAGATCTCACACCGGCTAATCGAGTGGCCAGGCACCGCAACTTCAGTTGCCACGGGCCGAACTCACACGTGAACAAAGCACACGGCGATTCCCCAACGATTCGCACCTTGTCGGTTTAGGTGTCCCTGGCACACACATTGCCTCTACCCGGCCCGACGTCCTCGCGTGGCGACACCTCCGCGGCGACGCAACGGCCCCCTCCCAACCGCTTTTCCTTCTCTGAGGCACTCCCCATGAAAGCTCACAAGACCTCGCTCCTTGCGGCCCTCGCGTTGACCGCGGCGTGCGCCCAGACCGGCGACTCCCCCGACACCGAGACCGACAACGTCGACTTCCGTGACGGATCCTACTTCTACGTGCTCGGCTACGACGCCGAGACCGGCACGCAGATCCGCGGCGGTGCGCACCAGGTCGTCACGTTCGACGAGCAGGGCAAGGCGGAAGCCATCGACTCGGCCAACCGCGTCAGCCGCTTCCATCCCGCGATGCAGCCCGGCTCGGAGTACTACCAGTACGACGCGAGCCTGACCGAGGGCGAGAGCGACGTGTTCGTGTTCGCCTCGACCTGGTGGCCGCAGTCCAAGAACGGCACCGCGCAGCGCTGGCAGCCCGGCGCCAACCAGGACTACTCCAACCACTCCGACACGGCTCGCCTGTCGCCGGTGGAGAAGTACGACGCGCTGTTTTACGCCGGCCAGACCCAAGAGGTCGCCGCCGTCTCGCACTGCCAGTACCGCGACTACGTCGAGGACGCCGAAAACTGCACCAAGATCGACCACCCCGCGTTGACCGTCATCGGTCCCGCCACCAAGTGGGAGCTCGAAAACCAGGGCACGTACCAGTTCGTCGAGCCCGAGAACTGGTGGGGCCACTGCAACGGTTGGGCCTCGTACGCCACGACCGAGCCCCTCGGATTCCCCGAGCGTGACGTCACCGTCCGCTGGGAAGGCGACGAGATCGTCGAGTGCACCGACAGCGCCGAAGGCTGCGTGCAGTTCAAGATGGCCGATGTCGAAGGCCTGATGACCGAGCTGTACTTCAGCGACAAGGCCACGTTCTCCGGCCGCCGCTGCAACACGATGCCCGACGACATGGAGCGCGACGAGTTCGGTCGCCCGACCGACCCGGCCTGCCGCGACCTCAACGCCGGCGCCTTCCACATCGCGATCGTCGGCGCCTTCGGCCGCGGCGCGGAGAGCCTCGTCGAAGGCCGCGACGCGACGCACCCGCCGTTCGTCATCGACTACAACTACGACCACGAGATCTGGAACTTCCCGGTCATCGACTTCGAGATCACCTCGCAGCGCGAAGTGGACGCCACCGAAGCGCAGAGCCTCGTCGGCGCCGCCGGCTCGGCCTACCAGTTCAACCCGGCCGCCAAGGAGTTCCGGGAGGTCGCGATGACCTTCCACATGATCTCGGACTCGGTTCCGACCGGCGAGCTGCTCAAGCGGGCGGACGCGCGCTCGATCGCGCCGGTGCCGGTCGAGCTGCACTACGTGCTCGAGCTCGACAGCAACGGCCAGATCCTCGGCGGCGAGTGGCTCGATCCCCCGTCGGCGTTCGTCAACTCCAAGGAGCTGCACCCGGACTTCGTGTGGATGGCGACGGAGGTCAACGGCTGGGGTGAAAACTCGGACGACCTCGGTGGCGACGACGACAACCCGTTCATCGCCTACTCGAAGGTTCGCGAAATCCTGCTGTGCGCCAACGAGCCCGAGACCTGCGCCCCCGCTGGCGGCGGCGTCGGTGGCAACGGCACGGTGGTCGTCCTCGACGTCACCTCGAACGCGGCCCAAAACGACGAGGTGCGCTTCACCACGGAGACGCTCGAGCCCGGCACGTACTCCGTGACGATGACGCACGATGCGGCCAACCCCGGTGGTGACGCCGACCTGTACGTCCGCGCTGGCGCGGCCCCGACCCGGTCGACCTGGGACTGCCGTCCCTACGCCTACGGCAGCGACGAAGAGTGCAGCGTCACGCTGACGGAAGCGGCGGTCATCCACGTGATGGTCCACGGCTACGACGCCGGCAGCAACGCCTTCCGCCTCGTCATCGAGGGCAAGGACGGCGGCGGCGGCACCGAGCCCCCGCCGGCGCAGTGGGAGGGTCTGGACGAGTCCGGCACCGTCGCGCGCAACGAAGAGCTGCACTACTCCACGGGCACCGTGGCGGCCGGCACCTACGAGTTCGTGCTCTCGGGCACCAACGACGCCGACCTCTACGTCCGCACCGGCAGCGCGCCGACGACCACGGCCTACAACTGCCGCCCGTACCTCAACGGCAGCGCCGAGACCTGCTCGGTCTCGCTCACCAGCCCCGGCGAGATCTTCGTGATGGTCCGTGGCTACGCCAACAGCTCGAACTTCGGGCTCGTCGGCAGCCGCCAGTAGTCGGCACCTCGCCGAGACGACGAAGCCGCGCTCCCCTCGGGGGCGCGGCTTTCGTCGTTTCTGGCGGCGATGCGCTCAGGACCAGACGCAGATCTCGTCCGAGAAGCACTCCATCGCCGTGGGGCACGTCTGACCGCCGCTGCAGTCGATGCGACAGTCGTCGACGTCGTCGCCGTTGGCATCGAGGCACGTGACCGGCGCGTCGCCGCCCGGCGGTGGGGGTGGACACTCGGATGCGTCGTTGCATCCCTGCGGCGTGCAGACGCCGGAGCCGGGCACCAGCAAGCAGAACGCGCCGTCGGGGCAGGGGAGCATCGCGCCCACGCAGTCGCCGTAGTCGCCGAGCATGGGCGGCTCGCCGCTGCTCGACGAGCCGCCGCCGTGGGTCTCGTCGCCCGAGCCGCCGCCGGTGTCGGTGGACGTGCTCTCGCCCGTCGCGCCCGTGCCGGAGCCGGAGCCGTCGTCGGCCCCGCCGGTGACGATGCCGCCGGTGACCGGAGCGCCCGACGTCGCGGTCGTGTCGTCGGCCCCGCCGGTGGGGGGACCGGCGGTCGAGCTCGACACTCCGGAGCTCGACCCTTCGCTCGACGTGCTCGCCGACCCGTCGTCGCCCGGGCAGCCCGTCGCGAACAGCCACAGCGCCACCCCGAGGGACCGCCGCGCGCTCATCGCCCGGCCTCGAGCGCGGCGAGGCGCTTCTCGAGGTCGTCGACCCGCGTCTGCAGGGCCTTCTTGTCGGCCTGCGCCTCCTGCAGCTGGGTGTGCAGGGCCTGGATCGACGCGAGCGCGACGCCGTCGGCATCGATCTGGAAGATCGCCTTGTCCGTGCCGCCGACGGAGAACGCCGCCATGAAGTCCTGCGCCATCGGTCCGATGTGCCGCACGCCCTCGGACTCGAACGTGTAGTTCCACGTCGAGATCGGGATCTGCACGAGCGCGTCGAGAACCGTCTGCGGATCGACGAGGTCGAAGTTCTCCTTCTTGTGGCGGTCGCTGATCGGACAGGGGAATCCGCAGTACTCCGCGCCGGGGGGGATCGGCTGGCCCGCACAGCATTGCAGGCCTCCGCAGCACGGCTGGCCCTGGGCACACGTGGCCCCCTGCATCTGGCACATCATCCCGCCCGAGTCGCTGCCGGCGCCCATGCAGACCTCGCCGAGGGGACCGGGACACGCCGGCTGACCGATGCCGTCGTTGCACTGCCAGGTGCCGTCGTCGCAGCAGCTGGCGCCCTCGAAGCAGATCGGCTCCATCGTCGGGTCGCAGCACGGCCCGGCGCCGGTGTCCGAGCCCGCCCCCGTGCTCGAGCCGGTGCCCGTGTCCGTGGCCGAGCCCGACCCGGTATCGGTCGCGCCGGTGTCGGTGGACCCCGCGCTCGTGGTGGTGCCCGGCGGTCCCGAGGTCGTATCGCCCGATCCCGACATCGTGCTCGCCGTGGTGGCGGTCGTCGCCGTCGAGGTCTCGTTCGTGGTCGCCGCGGTTGCCGTCGTCTCCGATCCGGAGCCCTCGGCCCCGGACGTCGTCGTTCCGTCGTCGCCACACGCAAGGGCGGCGATCGCCACCCAACCCAATCCAATCCAGCCGGCTCGTCTCATGTCAGCCTCCAAGCGCGGTCGATCCGCGCCCGTCGATCATCGCGCGATCGTTGCGATCGCGCCACGCATCGGCCTGCTCGCTGTCGCAACTCGCGACGCTTGTTTGAAAATGCCGCGCCGTCGCGGCCGAAAAACCCTGAGATATTCGGCCGCGCGACGACGGAACGGCTCTCGCAGCGGTGCCCGGGCCTGCGGGGAGTCGCCGAGATGTTTGCCACCGATTTCTTCCTAGGTTCGTTCGCCCGTCGCGCGACGGGTTACAGCGTGGCCGTCGTCGTCGCGGCGAGCTCGATCGTGGTCTCGAGCCCGGCGCACGCAATGGCGCCGGCCGGTGCCGCCGATGGCGACCTCGCGCGGGCCGAGCGGCTGTACGACGAAGGCGTCGCGGCCTACGAGACGCACGACTACGAGAAGGCGGTCGACAAGTGGACCCAGTCCTACGGCGCGCTGCCCGAAGACGCCGCCGGACCTCGCAACCAGATGGTCTACAACATCGCGACCGCCCAGGAGCGCGCGTACGACCTCGACAAGGACGTGCAGCACCTACGCCAGGCGCGGATGCTGCTGGCCAGCTACGTCGACAACTACAAGCGCATGTACGAAAAGACGCCGGAGACGAAGGCCGAGGTCGGGCGCGCCAACGATCGGATCCGACAGCTCGACGATCGGATCGCGGCGGCCGAGGCCGGCGACACGGGATCGCGGAGTGAGGCCGGTCCCGCCGAGCTCTCTTTTTCGTCGGGACACGACCCCCCGGTCGACAAGGCGCGGCTGGCCCACAACCGGATGCTCGCGACCCAGTCGACCAAGGCCGACCACCTCATCATCGCGGGCTGGGCCGTGGGCGGGACCGGCTTGCTCTTCGCCCTCGCGGGCGCGGGCACGATGGCCGGTGGACGACGTGCCGACAACCGCGACGCGACCTACGGCGGCGTCGGAGCCCTCGCCCTCGGTGCGGTGGGGCTCGCGGCCGGCGGTGCGTTGCTCGGGGTCGGCTTCACCCGCAAGAAGAAGATCCAGCGCGGAGAGCTGTCACTGGCGCCGGTCGCCGGACCCGGTACCGCGGGTCTCGTCGTCGGCGGTCGCTTCTGACCTTCGTCCGAAGCGACCACGCGCGCCGAGGCGGATCAGACGTGGCGCGAGACGAGCTCGGCGACCTTGGTCTTCGAGCCGGGGTTGCCCACGAGCTTGTCGACGAGCTCGCCGCCCTTGAACAGCAGCAGCGTGGGCACGCCACGAATGCCGTACTTGGCCGGCGTCTGCGGGTTCGTGTCGATGTCGAGCTTGACGACCTTGAGCTTGTCGCCGAACTCCGCCGCGACCGCTTCGACATGCGGCGCCAGGGCGCGGCACGGGCCACACCACGTGGCCCAGAAGTCCACGAGCACCGGCGTGTCGGAGTCGAGCACGTCGTTTTGGAAGCCGTCGTCGGTGGTGTCGCCGATCATGTCGCTGGCCATGGGCCGGGAATGTAGCCATAAACGACGGTTTGCAACCACCCCTGCGGGGTAGAGCGGGCGCGACGAGCGCCCTGGTCGCTAGCGCTCCTCGAAGCAGTCGCGGCCGGGGCGGCACGACTCGGGGACGCACAGGTCGTCGTCGGGCCCCGTGACGAAGCGGGTGCGCAGGCAGTGGTAGCCGCTGGAGCGGCTCGTCACGAACGCGTCGGGTGTGTCCTGGCCGTACACGTGCAGCGCTTTGGTCCGCATGTGTCGGCACACGGGCGTTCCGGATTCCAGCAGGGGCAACGAGTGTTCGTCGAACGTCGGCATCGTCGGTCTCCGAGATCAGGCTTCGGCGAGGCCGGTCGCCTCGTGCAGGGCCTGACGAAGCAGGCCATGGGTGAGCGGCACCTTGTACGCGTTGCCGGCCAAGGGCTTGGCCGGACTCGTGGCTGCTTTCGCCGCCTCGACGAAGAGATCTGCGGAGGGCGTCTTGCCCTCGAGGATCGCCTCGGCCTCCTTGGCGCGCCACGGGATCGGTGCGACGTGACCGAGCGCGACGCGGACCTGCGACATCTTGCCGCCACGCATCGACAGCCGCACGCTCGCTTCCGCGAGCGGCCAGTCCTGGGACTGCTTCTCCTTCGCCGTCGCGTAGGCCGAGCGCTGGTCCGCCACGGGCGCCGGCAGCTGCACCGACAGCAGAATTTCCCCGGGCGAGAGCGTGTGCTCGCGCTCGGGATCGACCGTGGGCAGCGCGAACAGATCCGCGATCGGAACCGTGCGCGTGCTGGCCTTGCCGTCCCAGATCTCCACGCTGGCGTCGAGGGCCAACAGCGGTGAGGCCGTCGACGACGGATGCACGATCCAGCTCGGGCCGGCGCCGAGGATCGCGTGGTAGCGGTGGTCGCCGGTCTGCGCGTAGCACATGTCGCCGCCCTTCTTGAGGCAGACCATGTCCTGGTGGCGGAAGTACCAGCAGCGCGGTCGCTGCAGCAGGTTGCCACCCAGCGTCGCCGCATTGCGAATGCCCGGCGTGGCGGCCTCGCCCGCCGCGACCTGCAGCGCGCGATAGGCCTTGGGCAGGTCGGTCATCGCCGCGATCTGGCCCAGGGTGACCAACGCGCCCAACCGCCAGCCGCCGTCCTTTTCGGACGCGCCGCGCAGGGCGGTCCCTTCTTCGCCGCCGATGCTCTGCAGCTCGACGAGCTCGGTCGGGGCCTCCAGACCTTCCTTCATGCGGTCGAGCAGGTCGATGCCGCCGGCTCGGATCACGCGCTCGCCCGCGCCTTCGGCCACGCGCGCGCTGGTCTCCTTCAACGTCGCAAGTCGTACGATCGAAAAGCGTTCCATCGTCGTGCTCCTCCTCAGGCTCGCAGGTGGTCGGGCAGGGGAGGCTCCTTGGCCTCGTACGCGCCGAGGGCGGCGAGCACCCGGTTGGGGGTCAGCGGCAGACTTCGGACCGGAGCGCCGATCGCATCGAACACCGCGCACGCGATCGCGGCTGCGGTGGGAATGGTCGCCGGCTCGCCGATGCCGGCGGCCCCCGTGGAGTTGGCCCCCGTGTAGACGTCGAACAGCTCGATGTCGATCGCGGGCGTGTCCTCGGCGCCGAGGATCTTGTAGCAGTCGAGGTTGGGGTTGAGCATGCGACCGAAGTCGTTGTCCATGACCCGCTGCTCCATCAGCGCGTAGCTGGTGCCGAGGATGACGCCGCCATTGATCTGCGAGCGCACCGTCAGCTCGTTCATGATCCGCCCGCAGTCGTGCAGGGCGAGCACGTGCGGGACCCGGACCACGCCGGTCCAGGTGTCCACTGTGACCTCGGCGAACTGCACGCCGGCGATCTGCGGCAGCGGAGCGCCCGGGAAGGCCATGGGGGCCGTGCCGTACGTTCGGGCGCGGCTGGCCGTGGCCACGATCGCCTCGCCTTCGATCTTCTTGCAGACCTGGGCGAACGTCATCGACTTGCCGCCACCGTGGGCGGTGCCCTCGTCGTCCCACGTGACTTCTTCGGCCGAGCCGACGCCGAGCAGCTCGGCCGCCCGCGCGGTGAGCTGGGTCTTGGCCTGCTCGGCCGCGTTGCGGATCGCGGGCGTCACCGACGAGGTGGTCTGCGAGCCGCCCGAGCCCACCGACGGGCCGAACTCGCTGTCGCCGTACTTGACGGTCACCGTCGACAGCGGGCGCCGAAACACTTCGGCCGCGACCTGGGCGAGCACGGTGACGATGCCGGTGCCGATGTCCTGCACGCCGTTTTTGACCTCGATGGTCGCGTTCGGCTTGACCGATACGGTGGCCACGGCCGCCGAGGCGCGGCCGAAGTCGCCCCACAGCGACGCGGCCACGCCGTAGCCGTGCCGGATCCGGGCGTTGCCGGCGCGCATCTTGGCCGACTCGGCGCGCTTGCGTGCCCAGCCGAACGTCTCGCCGCCGCGCTCGAACTGCTTCACGCGCAGCGGATGTTCGTCGTGATCGATGCGCAGCTCGAGCGGGTCGACGCCCATCTTGGCCGCGAGCTCGTCGAGCGCGAGCTCGATGGCGAAGGCACCCTGCGGGTGGCCGGGGGCGCGCATCGCCGTGCCCGGTCCGCCGTTGGTGAACACGTCGTACGAGGTGACGCGCACGTTGGGGCACTTGGTGTAGATGCCGAACGCGTTGCGGCCCACGCCCGCGCCCGTACCGACGCCGGCCGTGCCGTGCGAGGTCACGTCGATGGCCAGCAGCGCCTTGCCCTTCGCGGCCAGCTTGACTTGCTGGATCGCGTCGGGGCGGTTGCCCGTGCACACGTGCTCGTCGGCGCGGGTGCACATGAGCTTGACCGGAGCCTTGGCCTGCTTGGCGAGCTCGCCGGCGATGTAGCCCAGGCCGCTGCCGGGTGCCGACGCGCCGAACTTGGCCCCGAAGCCGCCGCCGAGGAACTCGGTGACGACGCGGACCTTGTCCTTGTCGAGGCCGAACGTCGCGGCCATTTCGTCGCGCACGGAGAAGATGCTCTGTGTCGAGGCCCACACGGTCATCCGGTCGGCCCCGTCCCAGCGCACGAGCAACCCGTGGGTCTCGAGCGCCGAGTGGGTCTGCACGGGGACCGTGTACACGGCCGCGTGGGTCAGCTCGGGCTTGGCCTTGGCCATGGCCTTGTCCACGTCGCCGCGCACGCTCGGCGGCAGCGGTCGCACGTTGCCTTGCAGCGTGCCGCCGCCGCCTTCGCCGACGTGGCCCTCGGTACGTCGCTCGCCCACGGCGCCCTCGTGCACCACCGGTGCCTTCGGGTGCGCGGCCGAGACGACGTCGACGCTGTAGCCGAGCTTTTTGTACTTCACCGCGATCGCGGCCAGCGCGGCGTGGGCCTGGTCGGGACGTTCGGCCGCGACGGCGGCCACGTCCTGGCCGGCGAACTTGAGGGTGTCGCCGGCCTTGGCCAGCGCGATCGCGGCCTTGACCCCGGGTTCCTTCAGCGCCGGGCCCACGTCGACGGACACGACCTTCGCGGCCGGATGCGGGCAGCGCAGCACGGCCGCCCACAGCATGCCGGGCAGGTGGATGTCGTACGTGTACTTGGCCTTGCCCGAGACCTTGAGGTGACCGTCGATGCGCGGAACCTTCTTGCCGACGTGCACGAGCTTGCTGTCGGCGTCCCAGGGGACGGGCTCGCCTTCGGGTAGCTCGGTCTTGACGGTGGTGAGCGCCCCCGCGAAGCCGACCTTGATGGGTGTCTTGTTGGTCGCCATCACGCCCCCTTGCTCTCGGCGGCGTCGAGCACGGCCGCGACGATGTGCGGGTAGGTCCCGCAGCGACAGATGTTGCCGGCGATCGCCGCCTTGACGTCCCGCTCGGTCAGCGTTTGCCCCTTGGTACGGCGCAGCAGCCCGGCGCAGCTGACGAGCATCCCGGAGGTACAAAAGCCGCACTGCAGCGCGTCGTGCTCGACGAACGCTTTCTGCAGCGCCGACAGCTCGCCGCCGGACGCGAGCCCCTCGACCGTGGTGACCTCGCGGCCGGCCACGTCGTGGGCCAACGTCATGCAGGCGTTGCGCTGCATGCCGTCGACGAGGACGGTGCACGCACCGCACGAGCCGCGGTCGCACACGAGCTTCGCCCCGGTGGTGTGGAGATCGATCCGCAACGCATCGAGCAGAGTCGTGCGCGGCTCGACCTTCGCCTCGGCGGGCTTGCCGTTGAGGGTGAACCGAACGGAGGCGGCATCGGGGCCGATCTCACCGGGTGCGCTCGCATCGTCGACGCCCGGGGTCTGGGTCCCGGTCTCGTTCGATTTGTTGACGCAGCCGGTGAGGATCGCCGCCGTCGAGACCCCGCGAAACAAGCCGCGGCGCGTGAGGGTGGTGCGGTCCGACATCGGGCCGCAAGCATACATGCCCCTTTGCGACCGCCGCAGCCGGGCCCGGCTCACCCGGCGACGACGTACGCGGCGTCGCGGGCGGCGAGCAGATCACGGATCCGGCGCTCGAGTCGCTGTCGGCCGTCCCCTTCGCCCACCGCCGCGTAGTTGTGCCGCGCGATGTCCGCTGACAGCTCCGAGTCCGGCTGCACGCTGTGCTGGGCGATGGCGGCGACCTTCGGGTCGAGGGCGGTCAGCTCCGCGATCATCCGCTCGTGCGCCGTCCTTTGGGCCTGCGCCCGTGCGTGCTCGAGGACCGACCCCCGCACGCACTGGATCACCGGGTCGGGCGTCCGCCGCAGCAGCGGCACGAGCGAGTCGGCCGTCAATCGTCGCGACGGGTCCGGCGCGATGGCGCGATGAAAGCCGACCATGAAGAACAGCGGTCCGTCGAGCCGGGCGTACGCGGTGCGGACTCGCTCGACGAACGTGTCCAGCGATCGTGGATCGGCAAAGCGATCGTCATCGCCGACGAACGTCATCAGCACGATTTCGGCGTCGTCGTGCGCGGTCACGATGCGCAGCAGCTCGTTCGCGGCTGCCGTTGCCGTGGGCTGTCCGTCACCGGCCCACCAGGTCGGTCGGTGCACGCGGCCGAGCTCGCGACTGCGGCGCGCGAACGGGCACAACCCCAAGCCCTCGACGATCTCGACGAGGTAGCGGTCGTGGATCTCGTGCACGGTCCGCGGACTCGGTCGTCCCGCGACCGCGGGCGGTCCGTGTCGTACCGCGCCGTTCAAGGCATCGAGCTTAGCAGGCGGCAGCGGCGGGGTGTATCGTGGGTCGGCGTGTCCGCCCCGGCGCAACCGAGCGAGTCGCCGCTGCCCGGGTGGATCAAGCTGTGGCTCGTCGCCGTGATCGTGCTGCGGCTGGGCTACCACGTCACCTACTTCGGCGAGGTCCCGTTTCCCCTCGCGCCGCTGTCGGACGGGGCGCTGTACGAAACGATGGCGCTCGACATCCTCGCGGCCCCGCCGTGGGGCACCGCGCCGTTCTACCTGCAGGGCGTGTACGCCTACCAGGTCGCGCTGGGCTACGCGATCACGGGTCAGCCCACGGGCGCGCTCTTCGTACAGCTGCTGCTCGCGGCCGCGGCGTGGGGGGCGTTGTTTCGCGCGCTGCAGGCGATCGCGACCCGGCGCGTCGCCGCGATCGTCGTGGCGTTCGGCATGAGCTACCCGGGCTTTGCCTTCTACGCCAACAAGCACCTGACCGCTTCGCTGGCCGTGGTCAGCTTCATGCTGATGCTCGGGGCCACCGCGTGGATGCTGCGGCGACGCACCTGGCACGGCGCGCTGGCGCTGGGCCTGACGACGGCGCTGGCGATCTTGGCGCGGTCCAACGCGATGCTGTGCGTCCCGTTCGCGGCGTGGGCGGTCGTGCTCGCGGCACGGCACCATCGGGTCGGCGCGGGGAAGTGGGCGGCCGTGTTCGGCCTCGGCTTGTTGTTGGGGTTGGCGCCCATGGCGGTGCGCAACCAGATCGTGACGGGGGAGGCCACCATCGCGCCCGCGCACGGCGGCGGCACATCCTTTTACATCGGCAACAACGCGCACGCCCGCGGCGTGTGGAACGATGCCGGTGGGCTCATCTCCGGCGACGTCTCCCACGAGCGATCCGAGCTGGCGCGAAGGCTCGGCGTGGACGAGACCGATCCGGCCAAGCGCGCCAAGGCGATCGGTCGGGCGCTGTACGCCAAGGCGCTGCGGGAGATCGCCGACGCTCCCGGGCGCTGGCTGTGGCTCGAGGTCCGCAAGGGATGGTTGCTCGTCGGCAACGACGAGCTGACCCAGGACTACGACCACTGGGGCGAGCGTGAGCTCGTCGGTGCGGCGTTCCATTTCGGCGTGCCGTTTTCGTGGGTGCTCGCCCTCGGGGCCGTCGCGTTCGTCGCCGCGCGGGGACGCGGACGCTCGCTGTCGGATCGCGTGTGGCTGTGGGTCTGCCTCGGTGAGACGGTCGCGGTGCTCGCGGCCAACTTCGGCTTCTTCACGTCGTCGCAGCATCGCCTGCCGTTGGCGGTACCGCTGCTGGCGTATGCGGCCTGGGCGTGGCCGGAAGGGGCGTGGCGCGAGGGCACTCGTCGCACGCGAACGACGATGGCGATCGTGGGCGCGCTCGTCGTGGCGCAGGGATGGTTGCCGCGCGCCAAGGACCGGGAGCCGTCGGCCGTGCACTACTTCAACCTCGCACTCGCCCAAAAGCGCGTCGGAGAGCCTCGCGCCGCGTACCGGTCGCTGTCGAAGGCGGTACAGATGCGGCCGGACCAGGCCGTCATCCGGATCGAGCGCGCCACGGTGGCCCGCGAGCTCGGGGATTTCGTGACGGCCAAGGAAGACATCGCGATCTTGTCGGCGCGCGACGATCTCCCGGCCTGGGTGCAGGCCCGCTACCAGTTCGAGGTCGAGTTCCTGGCCACCGTGCCCGAACCGTGAGCTGGCCTGCATGGTAGGCCGGTGGCTCCAGGCCTCGACGGCGTTTTGCCCCGGACAGGGCGATCCGCGTCACGCGACGAACCCTTGCGGCCCGTGGCACCATGCGCCCATGCGTGAACGCAGCCAGCTTCGGACCTCGGCGATCGCATTCATCGCGACGGCGCTCGTGTCGACCACCGCCCTCGCGGCCCCCAACCCCACGCTCGAGGACAAGATCGTCCGCATCCACGCGGGCACGGACTTCCTCAGCTTCAGCCATTTCAATCCCGACGGCGGCGACGACGACGGGATCAACATGATCGGCTTCGGCGTGGGTCGACCGACCGGGCTCGACCGGGGGACCGCGGGTTTCGTCGGCTTGGGCACCATCGCCTTCGGCGCGGGGGCGATCCTCCTCAACGGTCACATCGCCGTGGGCGGTGAGCTCGCGTTCACGGTCGACGGCCTCAACGTCGGCGACGATCCGTCGGCCACGCTCGTGCTCGGTCGGTTCACCCCGTACTTCAACTACATGTTCGGGCCATTCGGGCGGATCAAGCCCTGGGTCGGCCTGCGTTTCGGCATGGGCGGATCGGCGCTGCACGGTCAGACCGACGTGTTCGGCATGACCGTCGACAGCGTGTCACGGACGATCTATCCGATCGTCGGCCTCAACGGCGGCGCGCACATCTTCGTCGCCGATAGTGTGTCCGTCGACCTCGGCATCACCTTCGACTACGCCGCGCCGCACTCCAAGACCGAGTGCGATGGTTGCGACGAGGACTTCAGCAAGGACGGCGACTGGATCAACCTGTCGTTTCCGTACGCGGGCCTGTCGGCCTGGTTCTGAGCCGACCCCTCAGCCGAGCTCGCGCCGCAGGGTGCGGGCTCGCGGCTCGCGAACGGCGACGGCGGCCTCGTGCAGCGCCCACTGTCCGCGGGCGCGCACCAGGTTGTGCTCGCCGGCCCCCGCGTACTTGCCGGCGTCCCAGCCGAAGTACGCCTCGCGCAGCGCATCGGCGGCGAAGCGCGCCGACAGCTCGAGGGTGATCCACTCCACGCCGTACACGAGTGCGTCACGCTCGGCGGCTTGCAGGTCGAGGGAGTTGCCGGCGGCGTAGCCCCGCACCGACGCGTCGAACGTGTCGAGGTCGAACCGACCGCGCGTGTCGTCCTCGCCCGCGGGGTTGCACCACGAACGCCACGCGTCACCGAGCTCGAGCGGCAGCGGCATCGGTCCGACCGTGTCGAGGTCGACGAGGCAGTGCACGTGGTCGGCGTCGTCGAACAGGAAGTTGTTGAGCTTGGGATCGCCGTGCACGATCCGCTCGGGCAGCGACGTCAGGGCGGGCAGCGTCGCCGCCCGAGCCTCGATCGCGGCCGCGAGCTCGGCCACCTCCGCGTGCAGACGATGGCCGCGGTGCTCGTCCACGGCCGCGCGCAGCGTGGCCAGGTGCGCCGCCGTGTCGTGGACGCCCGCGCGCATGCCCACGAACTCGTGGTCGAGGTCGGCGAGCGCCCCATGAAACCGTGCGAGAAAGCGACCCGCCGCTTCCGCACGGGCCGGCGAGTCGATCGCGTCGACGCTGTGTCCGCACGCCCGCGTCTGCAGCCGCCACACGCCCGCGTCGTCCTCGTGCCACGGCTCGTCGGTCGCGGTGGGCACCAGTCGTGGCGTGCCCAAGCCCGCGCGCTCGAGCGCGTCGGTGACGGCCACGATGTTGTGGTGGATCTGTGGCGAGAAGACCGGATGCACGCGCTGCAGCACGAAGCGGCCCGCGTCCGTGTCGACGGCGAACGTGTCGTTGATGAGACCGGCCCCGAACGGGGAAGGATCGGTCGATGCAGTGTCGGGCCACCCGCCCGCGAGGGCGGCGCGGGCTTGCTCGATCGTGGCGGGGGGACGACGACTCATGGCGCGGCCGACTCCGTCTCGGCAGGGGCCGCGGGCGCCTCGGGCAGACCGAGTCGGGCGCGGATCTGCGGAACTCGGTCGCGGGCGATCTCGGCGGTCGGATGGTCGGCGGGCACGATCGTCAGGAAGTGCTCGAACGCCTCGAGGGCGGCGGACTGGTCGGCGGTCAGGGCCAACAGCGTGGCCTTGTCGAACCACAGGTCGTGGCGCTGCGGCGCGAGCTCGATCGCCTCGTCGAGGGCGACGATCGCCTCGTTCACGCGTCCGTTCGCGGCCTGGAACGCTTCGCTGCGTCCGATCCAGTCGTGCAGGTGATCACCGTCGCGGGTCAGCGCGTAGGCGTAGGCGTTGGCGGCGGCGTCGTGTCGTCCGACCCGCTGCGCCACGGCTGCGAGGTCGCGCCACCACTGCAGGTCGGCCTTCGGGTCGTCGCGCGCAGCCGCCTCGTCGAGGTAGTAGGCCGTCAGCTTCGGCGCCGTGCGCAGCCGTGCGTACAGCATCCCGACCTCGCCGTCGCAGCGCGGGCTCGGCGGCGCCTTGTTGGCGCACGGCGCGAGCGCTTCGATCGCCGCGCTGAGCTGACCGGCCTCGCGCAACTCGGCGGCGGCGGTGAGCGTGGCCTCGATCGCTTCGGGGGACTGCTGCGTCCCGCCGCGGGGTGGGGGCCCGGTGCGCTTGGCGGCGACCGGAGCGGGTGGCGGTGGCGGCTCGGCCGGGGTCGGGGCCGGGGCCGCAGCCGAGCCCCCGCACGCCAGCAGGGCCACGATCGCGGCCAGACCGGCCAGGCCCCCCACGTCGGGCCGGGGCGTCGCTGCGGCGTCGCGCATCGCTCGGAGTATACTGCGGCGGTGACGGAGGCAACGTCGCGGGTCGCGGTCTATCCTGGCTCTTTCGACCCGATCACGCTCGGGCACTTGGACATTCTCGAGCGCGCCAGTCGGCTGTTCGATCGGGTCATCGTCGCGATCGGCAAGCATCCGACCAAGCGGGGATGGTTCGATGTGGCGCAGCGTCAGCAAATCGCCGCCGAGAGTGCCGAGCACCTGCCCAACGTCGAGGTGGCGGTCTTCCACGGCCTCGTCGTCGACTTCTGTCGCGCCAACGGAGCGACGATCATCGTGCGTGGCCTGCGGGCGACCGGCGACTTCGAGCCGGAGTTCCAGATGGGACTGGCCAATCGCGACCTCGCGCCGCAGATCGAGACCGTGTTCCTGATCCCCGGGGCCGATCGCATGTACGTGTCGAGCTCGCTGGTGCGAGAGATCGCAGGTCACGGCGGCAACTTCGAGCAGTACGTCACCGGCCCGGTCGCCAGGGCCATTCGCGGTCGCATGACGGGCAACGGGTGAGACCCCGGTGAGTCGCGACGACGATCGCAACCTCCCCGTGCGGCGCGGCGGCTGGAGCGGCGACGAGCACAAGCTGCAGGTGCAGGCCGCCAGCGAGGCGGGCCTGGTCGCGAGCGAGGCGGAGCTCGAGTCGTTCACGCGAGGGTTCTCCGAGGGGATCGCGGTCGAGGATCCGGCCGACGGAGCCATCGTCGCGCGCGGGCGGACCGTGCTGTCGAACGAGGAGCTGGCCAAGAATCTGCTGCCGGCGCTGCGCTACCTCGGAATCCCCAAGGACGCGGTCGTCACCCGTGTGCACGACGGCACGTTCGAGCTGCGGATCGCCAAGCGCGTGGCCGAGAGCGGCAACCCGGCGATCGCGGCGGGCAAGCTCGCCCTGCAGGTGTGGGTCGGCTTCGGCCTGCTCGGCCTGGCGGCACATCAGATGATCGCGCCGTTTGTCGCCGCCATCATTTGGGGCGTGGGCTTGTTGCTCGGCGGCTGGCAGCTGCGTCGCGGTCTCGCCACGGGGCGGGCGATGCTGGCGGCCCGGCTCGCGATCGGGCTGGCGATGATCGCCACCGAAGAGAAGTCGATCCTGCCCCCCGCCGAGTCGCCGTGACCGGGCCGTCGCCGGGACTGTGCGGGGCGTGCGAGCACGCCCACGTCGTCACCTCGGCGCGAGGCTCGACGTTCTATCGGTGCCGCGTGCACGATCGCGAGCCGCGGTGGCCCAAGTACCCGAGCCTGCCGGTGCTCGCGTGCGTGCATCACCGCGCGCCCCGCGAGGCGTAACCGTTAGCTTCCGCACGCCTTGCGCGGATGATGGCCCCAGGGGCGACGTGTAGACTCCGGCCGCGTCGCGGTGGCCCTGGCAAGGCTGCTGGACGGCTCCGGCGATGGTGCAGACCTCGGATATCCCGCAGCTCATTGGTGAGCTGTGCCGCCAGTTCTATGGGCTGGGATGGGTGTCCGGCACGGGCGGCGGGATCTCGATCCGCGGCCCCGAAGGCATCTACATGGCGCCCAGCGGCGTGCAGAAGGAGCGGATCGCTCCCGAGGACGTGTACCTGCTCGACGGCACGGAGCTGGGGACCTGCCGGGTGCTGCGCGCCCCCGCGGACGCGGCGCTGAAGGTCAGCGAGTGCCAGCCGCTGTTCTTCAACGCGTTCCGCGACCGCGACGCCGGCGCCGTGATCCACAGTCACTCGATCTGGGCCGTCATGGCCGCGCGGTTGGCCTCGCCCCGGGGCGAGCCGGGCGTGTTCGTCTCCGAGGGCCTGGAGATGCAAAAGGGCCTGCGCGGCAAGGGCTGCTTCGACCGGGTGGAGATCCCGATCATCGCCAATACGCCCCGCGAGGCCGAGCTGACGGACGCGATGGCCGACGCGATGCGCCGCCACCCGGATGTCGACGCCGTGCTGGTCGCCGGCCACGGGATCTACGTGTGGGGGCGCGACTGGGTGCAGGCCAAGACCCAGGCCGAATGCCTGGACTTCCTCCTGCGCGCCGCCGTACAAGCGCACCAGATCGGAATCCCGCTGACCCCGGAGTCGTCCCCATGAAGCTCGCCTGGCTCGAAGATGGTGCCTGCTCGTGCACGCTCGATGACCTGCGAGCGGTCGGCGTGGTGTACGAGCACCTGCCGGTCGACCCCGTCGCCTACCAGCCGCCGCTGGACGAGCTCAAGGCCGATCGCGGCTACGTCGAGCAGGACGAGGTCGAGCTGCGGCCGGACACCGACAACCTCGACGCGATCTGTGCCAAGTTCGCCGACGAGCACCTGCACACCGACGACGAGGTGCGGTACGTGCTCGAGGGCGAGGGCATCTTCGACATCCGCTCCACCGACGATCGCTGGATGCGGGTCACGGTGGAAACGGGCGACCTCATCGTCGTCCCCGCCGACCTCCACCACCGCTTTTTGTTGACCGAAAAGAAGCACATCCGGTGCGTGCGCCTGTTCAAGGACGCCTCGGGCTGGGTGCCACACTACCGCCAAACGCAAGACGGGACCGCCACCGCGCGCTGACGCGGCCGCCCACGAAAGACGAAACGAGAAACAAGATGGATACGAGCACGAAGACCTCGGGCGACTTCAAGGTCGCGGACCTTTCGCTGGCCGAGTGGGGCCGCAAGGAGATCGAGATCGCGGAGAAGGAGATGCCGGGACTGATGGCGCTGCGCCAGCGCTACGGCAAGGACCAGCCGCTCAAGGGCGCCAAGATCGCCGGCTGCCTCCACATGACGATTCAGACCGCGGTGCTGATGGAGACGCTCATCGCCCTCGGCGCGGAAATCCGCTGGTCGTCGTGCAACATCTTCTCGACGCAGGACCACGCCGCCGCCGCGATGGCGGCCGCCGGCATCCCCACGTTCGCCTGGAAGGGCGAGACCGAGGAAGAGTACTGGTGGTGCGTGGAGCAGACGGTCAAGTGGCCCGACGGCTCGCCCCCGAACATGCTGCTCGACGACGGCGGTGACCTCACCATCGTCATGCACCGCGACTACCCCGACTCGCTGCGCGAAGTGTGCAAGGGCGTGTCGGAAGAGACGACCACGGGCGTGCATCGCCTGTACCAGATGGCCGAGAAGGGCGAGCTGCTCATCCCGGCGATCAACGTCAACGACTCGGTCACCAAGAG
Source organism: uncultured Pseudomonadota bacterium (assembly GCA_937896535.1). Classification (GTDB taxonomy): domain Bacteria; phylum Myxococcota_A; class Polyangia; order Nannocystales; family Nannocystaceae; genus CALBMM01. Next base: position 19,954 of record CALBMM010000105.1, on the reverse strand, counting down.
CAAGTTCGACAACCTGTACGGCTGCCGCGAGTCGCTGGCCGACGGCATCAAGCGGGCGACCGACGTGATGGTCGCCGGCAAGACGGTCGTCGTCGCCGGCTACGGCGACGTGGGCAAGGGGTGCGTGCAGTCGATGCGGGGCTTCGGTGCCCGCGTCCTCGTCACCGAGATCGACCCGATCTGCGCGCTGCAGGCGGCGATGGAGGGCTACGAAGTCGTCTCGATGGACGACGCCGCGAAGGTCGGCGACATCTTCGTGACCGCGACCGGCTGCATGTCGGTCATCACGAAGGCGCACATGGCCGTGATGAAGGACGAAGCGATCGTCTGCAACATCGGTCACTTCGACTCGGAGATCGAGGTCGGCAAGCTCGAGGCGGACTCGAAGATCAAGAAGATCAACGTCAAGCCGCAGGTCGACCGCTACATCTTCGAGGACGGCCACGCGGTCATCATGCTGGCCTCGGGCCGACTGGTGAACCTGGGCTGCGCGACGGGTCACCCGAGCTTCGTCATGTCGTCGAGCTTCACCAACCAGGTGCTCGCTCAGATGGCGCTGTGGCAGGACAAGAGCGGCCAGTACGAGCGCGGCAAGGTGTACGTGCTGCCCAAGGCGCTCGACGAGGAAGTCGCGCGTCTGCACCTGGGCAAGCTCGGCGCCAAGCTCACCGAGCTGACCAGCGAGCAGGCCGAGTACCTCGGCATCCCCAAGAAGGGCCCCTTCAAGCCCGACACGTACCGCTACTAGCCCGTCGGCGAGCCGAACGAGCGAAAGCCCCCCGGCGTCTCCGCAGGGGGGCTTCGTCGTTGGTTGGCGCGCGCGGGCTCAGTTTGCCCAGACGCAGCGGTCGACGTTCATGATCGCCTGGCACTCCATGCCGTCGGGGCAGGTCTCGCCGTTGCCGCAGTCGAGCAGGCACTGGTCGCCGCCGGGTCCCGCGCACACGGCGGGCGCGTCGCCGGTCGCGGGGGTCGGACACTCGCTGGCGTCCTGGCACGGGGCCGTGCAGACCGTGTACCCCTTGATGAAGTCGTAGCACTGGTCGTAGGGCCGCGGGCACACCGGGTCGTTGCCCACGTCGCATGCCGGGTATTCGCTCGCGCCGCCACCGGTGCCGGAGTCGCCGGTGCCCGAGTCGCCGGTGCCGGAGTCGCCGGTGCCCGAGTCGCCCGTGCCCGAGCCGCTGTCGGTCGCCGGCGTGCCGGTCGAGCCGTCGGGGTCCATCGTCGTGCCGGAGCTGCTGTCCATCCCCGTCATCGTCGCCGTCATCGTCGCCGTCATCGTCGCCGTCGGCGTGGTCAGGGTCGCGTCGGTGGTGGTGCCTTCGGTGCCCGAGCCCGACTCGTCCGAGCCGCCTCCACCACCGTCGTCACCGCAGGCGCCCAGCCACAGCCCGCCGAACAAACACAAACCCAAACGAAGCTTGATCCCTGTCATGGTGCCGATCGTACCGTGATCGGCGCGATTTTGCGCATTGTCAGCGGATCCCGCGCCGCTGCCGTGGAACCGCGCGCAGGGGCGCCCGCGAGACCCGTTCTCGGGGGCCAGGCGCGAGGGTCCGCCCTGCTAGGCTGCCCGCATGATGCGCGCGGTGGGCAGCGGGGTCGCGTTCGTCGTCCTCGCCTGCGGTGGGCAGGCGTCGCCGACGGAGTCGATGGCGGACACGGGCGAGGCGACGAACGTGGCCGAGGCGACGGCAGGTGGCGGCAGCACCGACGCGTCGGGATCGACCTCGCTGTCGGCCGACAGCACCGACGCCACGGAGTCGACCGGAGCCGACGTCGTGCCGTGGTCGGGCCCGCTGCGGGTGATGACCTTCAACGTGCTGTGCTCGTTCTGCGACGGTACCTATGCGCCCTGGGACGCTCGCGTGCCGTGGATCGCCGACACCGTCGTGCGCCACGAGCCGGACGTGGTCGGACTGCAGGAGCTGGTCACGGCCGCCGAGGTCGACCAGCTGCTGGCCGAGCTTCCCGAGTTCTCCGCGATCTACTTCGGCGAGGGCGAGGCGGCGTACCCGGACGCGACGATCTTGTACCGGCCCGATCAGGTCGAGCCGCTGGAGCAGGGCTGGTACTGGAACAGCCCCACGCCGGACGATCCGTTCTCCACCGGCTTCATCGACGGCGTGCAGTTTCCACGGATCGTCGGGTGGGCGGTGCTGCGCCGCCTGTCCGACGACGCCCAGCTGTTGTTTTCGACGACGCACTTCGACAACAACGCTCCGAGCCAGGAGCTGAGCGCACCGCTGGCGCTGGAACGCCTCGGACCGTTCGCCGCGACGGTGCCGGTCGTGTTCGTCGGCGACTACAACTCCCGCCCCGACTCGGTCGCGTACGGCATCTTGACCGGCCAGGGTGGGTTCACCGACAGCTTCGATCTCGCGCCCGGTTTCTCGGTCGTGACGAACCTGCCGCGACGCCCCGTCTACGACCCCACCGAGCGCATCGACCACATCTTCGTGACCGGCGGCACCTGGTCGGCGTCGTCGTGGATGGTCGACGAGTGGATCTACGGCGACGACGCCGAGCTCGTCTCCGACCACTTCGCCATCGTCGCCGACCTCACCGTCCAGTAGCCACGGCCCCGACGGTCGCGAGGCGACGAAATCCCCCCGCGTGCGGGCGGATTACGGGATCGCGCAGGTGCAGATGCCGTCACCGAACGTGACGTCGTCGCAGGTCGTGTCGCCCGTGGAGGTGCAGCCGACCACGTCGTTGAACTGGGCGGCCACGCACGTCGCACCGACCGAGGCACAGGCCGCGTCGCAGCCCATGCTGTCGACGTTCGCGTGGAAGGTGCATTCGGTCGGCGTCTCGTTGCACAGCATGTAGTCGGCCACGCCGCCGAAGACCATGTCGCAGACCCCCGCCGCGCCGGTCGAGTCCATCATGCCGGTGTCGCCCGGCCCGGACGTCGTGCTCGGATCGTTGGTGTCCATGCCGCCGGAGCTGTCGGCGGGGGGCGAGCTGTCGCCGGAGCTGTCGGCCGGGGAGCTGTCGCCGCCCGATCCGCTCCCGTCGGTGGTCGGCATCGTGCCGGTGTCGCCAGTGCCGCCGACCACGGTGTCCTCGAGGCACTTGCCCGCGAGGTCGTCCGAGGACCGGTCGTACCACTCGAATCCCGAGACGGTGCAGTTGGCGTTGGGCACCTGGCAGTAGTTGCTCGCCGTGTCGCACACGGCGCCTTCGCCGGCCTCGGCCACGCACGCCGCATCGTCGGCGCAGGTGAAGATCGACGTCACCGCGCACGCGGGCACCGTGGCGGCGCCCAGCGAAAGGCCCAGCGTCAACGCGAGTGCGACCCGAAGTCCGGCTCCCCCAAGGACAGATCTCATGCCCCATGGTCGCACAACCGCCGGGGCCGGGTCATGGGCTCCGACCCCGTCGCATGCCGCCATCGTACGTTCGAGCGCGGGGCGGCGAGTACGAAAAAATCAGCGGGTCAACCCGCGCCACGCAGCTCGGCGAGCTTGGCTTCGATCTCTTCGACCTTCTTCTTGGCCGACTCGAAGTTCTTCTCCACGAGCTTCTTGCGGCCTTCGAAGGCCTCGAGCTGCTTGTCGCGCTCGGGCGAGTCGGAGTTTTCGATCCGCTCCTGGATCTGCGGCAGTCGATCCTTGAACGTCTGCCGCGACTCGAGCATGCGCTGGGCGACCTCGAGCTTCTTTTCGTACCAGTCGATGAGCTCGTCGGTGGTCGCGTTCTCCGGCGGCGGTTCTTCCTTGGGGACGATGGGATTGATCCCCTTGCCCTCGAACGGCCGCACGGCGGGGTTGATCCGCGCGCTGCCGGGTGCGACCTTGCGGGACGGATCGTCGGTGGGACGCGCGGCGACTCCGCCCGGCGTGTTCGCACCCCCGGCGGCGCCTCCGCGGTCGTTCGCCCCTTGCGCCGCGGCCGTCTTGTCCTGGCCGTCCTTGCCCTTGTCGGTCTCGTCGTCGTCCCCGCCACTGAACAGCAGCAGCGCGACGACGGCGAGCAGCCCGGCACCCACCAGGATCGCCGGGAGCAGGCCGCCCTCGGAATCGTCGTCCTGCTTTGCCGATTCACCCTTATTGTCGGGGGGGCTCTTGTCGTCACCGGAACTCATGGGTTCGAAAGTATACCCGAACGCCACCGAACGCACGGGTCGCGCCCGGGTCGACGATGGCTCGTGGATCCCGATCCCGCTGCCCGTGGGGGACGCGATGGAGGGCTACCGGGTCGACCGCTTCATTTGCGCCCGGATCCCGCGTCTGTCGCGAACACGCGTCCAGGGCTTCATCGCCCACGGTCAGCTGTTCGGTCCCGACGGCCGCATCGACCGGCCCGCGACCCGCGTTCACGCCGGGCAGGTGCTCACCCTGTGGCGCCCCGCGCCGGCGGAGCCGGACGTGGTCATGGACTACGCGGTCCTGCACGAGGACGAGCAGCTGTTGGTGCTCGACAAGCCGGCCGGGCTGCCGGTGCATCCGTCGGCTCGCTACCACCTTCACACGCTGACGGCGTTGATGCGTACGCGGCTCGGCGCGGCCCACGGCTGGCAGATGGCCCATCGCCTCGACCGCGAGACGTCGGGGGTGATGGCGTTCGGACGTCGCGGTCAGCCGTCGGCGGTGTCGCTCAAGCGTGCATTCGCCGAGCGCGACGTCACCAAGGAGTACCTCGCCATCGTGCACGGTCGCGTGGAGACGGGCGGCACGATCGAGCTGCCGATCGGTCCCGCTCCCGGCTCGCGCGTGCGGGTGAAGATGGGACCGTGCCCGATCGCCGACGGCGGTCTGCCGGCCCGCACCGAGTACCAGCCGCTCGCGTTCGGCTCGTTCGACGGCGATCCGATCTCGCTCGTGCATCTGCGTCCCCGCACCGGACGGCAGCACCAACTGCGCGTGCACCTGGCCGCGATCGGGCACGGGGTGCTCGGCGACAAGCTGTACGGGGTCGACGAGCAGCTGTTCATCGACATCGTCGAGGGCGGCCGGCCGATGGCCGAGCTCGAGGCGCACCTGGGCATGACGCGGCACGCCTTGCACGCGTGGCGTCTGACGCTGCCGCACCCGAGCACCGGCGTGCTCGCCTCGTTCGTGGCGCGCTGGCCCGCCGGGCTGGCGCGGATCCTGCCGCTGCCCGGCGGCGGCGGCGAGGTCAGCGAGGCTCGCTGACGATCTTGCCGGTGATGATCTTGAGCTCGACGGTCTGCCCGTCGACCACGTTGACCTTGACCTGCGCGTGGTCGCTGCCCTCGGCCAGTCGCAGCACGCGATCGGGCAGCACGATCGCCTCGATGACGGGCTCGGTGCGCGACAGGCCCAGCCGGGCGAACCCCGACGTCCACTCGATCGTGTTCGGGCGCACCTCGTCTTCGGTGCCGGGCGCGAGCTGGTACTCGGGCGTGGGGTTGTGGCGCTTGTGGTCGAGCCAGCGCACGTACAGCTGACCGATCACGATCGCGAGCAACGTGCCGACGCCCAGGCCCCCGTAGATCCACCGACGCACGCGGCTGCCCGCCTTGTAGGCCGCGAGCCCGCCGCCCTCGGGCGGCGGCAGCTCGTCCTCGGCAAGCAGCTCGTCGAGGTCGCCTTGCGTCGGCTTTGCGTCCGCCGCTCCTCGAGGGAACTCGCGCTTCATCGGATCACGAGGGCAGGGGTCAGCCCCGGTTGGCCTCGTCGATGAGCCGCGCGCCTTCCATCAGCAGGTGCGTCGTCGACGACTGGATGGTGTCTTCCATGTCGACCTTCGTCGCGCTGAAGCTGAAGGTGCCGGCGACCCAGGACAGCATCTCGTAGACGCAGTCCTTGCCCCCGAGCGCGTCGAGCCCGTCGAGCTTGGCGGACACGACGTGTCCCTGGCGCAGGAAGATCCGACCCACGGCGCCGCCCTGTCGGTTCTTGACCGAGAGCACGCCGTCCTTGCGTTCCATCTCCATCATCACGAGCAGGCTCGACAGCCCGAGCTGCTCGAGGCGACCGTTGAGCGCGGTCTGACGGCGGACGCTCCGGCGTGAGTGCTCACCGCTGCCGTGCCGCGGCCGCTCGCCGCTGTCGTGTCGGAGGCGTTCGCCGGTATCGTGACGCTCGCGCTCTTCGCTGGGATGGCGGTCGGCGCTGCGATGGGTCCCGGTCGCGCGCCGGCGAGCGCCCGGTGGCGGCTCGTCGTCGATCGCCGGTGGTCCCGTCGGATGTCGACGAGGCGCGGGCGTCGGTTGCCGCGGCTCGGGGGCCGGACGCCGACGCGCGTCGTAGCCGGGGTCGGGCTGCGCGGCGGGAGGGTTCATCGAGGCCGGCGCGGGCCCGGGCGGCGGCGGCCCCGGCTGGCCGGGCATCGGCTGCGGCATGTAGCCGGGTTGGTATCCGGGGTACGCCTGCGGCGGATACCCGTAGGCCTGCGGCGGGTAGGCTTGCGGCGGGTAGCTGGGATAGGCCTGCGGCGGATAGCCGGGGTAGCCGGGCATGGGCATCGGGTGCACGCCCGACTGCTGGTTGGGCGGCATCGGCATCGGGTACACGCCCGATTGCGGGCTGGGCGGATACCCGGGCTGGCCCATGCCCGGATAGCTGCCCGTGTGCGGGCCCGGCTCGGTGGTGGGCGGGGGCTGTGGCGGCGCGGGCTCGGGTGGTGCTTCGGCGAGCGCCGCCGACACCTTCTTTTCGAGCTCGTCGAAGCGAAACGGCTTGGCGAGGTAGCAGTCGGGCGACAAGCCCAGATGGCGCAGCTTGCCCTCGTCCTTGCCGAGCGCCGTCAACAAGATGACGGGCGTGTGGGCCATCTCGGGGTACTGCCGGACCGTTGCCACGAGCGTCCAGCCGTCCATCACCGGCATCATCACGTCGGTGATGAGAACGTCCGGCGGGTCGGCTTGGGCCTTCGCGAGGGCACTTCGCCCGTCCTTGGCGGTATCGACCACGTAGCCCCGCTTCTCCAGGGTCGCGGTGACCATACGGAGGATCCACGGGTCGTCGTCGACCACCAGAACGCGGATCGCCATCGCCATCGGCTAGCGTAGGCTGCGCAATTCGGCGTGTCAAACCACCCGGCGGTGAGGTGTGGGCACTTGCCGACCTCCCCCGCCGGGCGCGCTACAGCCGGGCGGAGGCGTGCGGGAGCCAGGACGGACGCAGCTGTGCCCACATCACTTGCGCCACCAACCCGAGCTTGCCCTGCGCCATGGAAGCGGCGCCGCGGGCTCGCCGGAGACGATCCGTCACGGGGAAGTAGCTCGCGTGGCGCGGGACGAGGCTGGTCCCGAGGGCGTGCCCGGCGGCCTTGAGGTACTCGGTCAAGAACACCGAGGCACGATCTTCGGCGCACGACAGCAGCGACATCGACCGGCTGCGCGCGACGGGGCCGCTCTCCCAGTAGTCGAACAGCGCGCGGCGGATCGCACGCTCACCGGCTTGACCTCCGCGGAACGCCTCGTAGATCGCGGCGGCCAGCACCTGGCGGGTGGGCACGTAGCGGTCGTGCTCGACGCGATAGCGGCGCAAGCTCGCCGCATCGAGCCACGCTTGGCCCGCGGGCACGTGGGCGCGGCGTCGAGCCTCGCGCCCCAGCGTGGTCGCGTCCAACAGGCCCATGGTCATGCCGCTGGCCGTGATCGGGTGCGAGCAACCACCGGCATCGCCGACGAGGGCGAGGCCCGGGGCCACGGCCGACGGCGCGGGCAGCTCCACGGTCGGAGCCATCTCCAGCGGTCCCTTGCCGGCGGCGAGGGCGGCCGCGATCTCGGCGGCCAGCGGCGAGGGCACGAACGGCAGGTACGTGCGCATGATGTGCTCACGCAGCCGTGCTCCCTTCGCGGGCAGGTCCACCGGCAGATCGAACGTCACCCGTGTCGAGACCCGACCGTCGCGCTTGAGGATCGGATAGGCCAGCACGGGGCCCCAGCCGCCGAGGAACACGTGGGCGTAGGTCGGGCGCGGCAAGCTGGCGTCGTGGACCTCCACACCGGCGGTGAAGCCGATCGTGCGCCGGCCTTCGTCGGTGATCCCGGCGAGCTTGCGCACGGTGCTGGCCTTGCCGTCGGCGCCGACGACGAGGTCGGCGGTCAGGCGCGCCTTGTGGCCGTCGCGGGTGTCGACGACGACGCCCCTCACTTCACCCCGCTCACCCCGCACGAGCTCGCGCACCGCCCAGCCCTCGACGAGCTCGACGTGGGAGTCGGCGACGACCTGTCGCTGCACCTGCACGAGCACCTTGTGGTGCACCGACAGGCCGCGCGGTCGCTGATTGGGGACGTTGGCGTACGCGAGATCCACGTGGCGGGCGTCGGCGTTCTCGAACACGGCGAAGCCGTCGACGTCGATCGCACCGGCGGCCGACAGCGCGTCGTAAAAGCCCAGCTCCTCGAGCGCCGCGGCCCCCCGGGGATGGATGAACTCGCCCGAAAAGCGCGGGTGCACGCCGACGCAGCGATCGATCACCAGAATGCGCCGACGCTGCTCGGGGTCGGCCATCGCCATCGCCTTGGCCGTGGCACAGCCCGCGAGGGCAGCCCCGACGATCACGACGTCGTAGTGGTCGTGGCGAAACGGTCCGTGGTTGATGCTGTCGTTCATCCGTTCGACTCCAGTCGGCCGCCCGCGGCGGCGAAGGCTCGCAGTGCGATCGCGGATTCGCGAACGCCTGCGCTCGGGTCCAATCCGGTGGGGCTGAGGCCGAAGCCGGTCGAGACCGACTGCGACAAGCCCGGTAGGTCGCGGTCGCCGGGGGCGAACGCCTTGGCCAGCGCCTGCGCGGCGCGTCGGGCCTGCACGCACGTCTCGCCCAGCCCGACGAACGCCTGTAGCGCGAGCGCGGTGTCCACCACGCCGCCGTAGTCGCCCGACTCGCGCTGACGCCGACGCAAGGCGTCTTCCACGTCGCCGCGCAGGGCGTCGTCGCCTCGGGTATGCGCCCCGGCACACTCGGCGAGCGCGCTCAACGTCGACATCGGCATCGTCGCCAGATCGCCGGCACGGCGCGCTTCTCCGACCCGGGCACGGATCCAACGCAGGCCCTTGGCCACGCGATCGTCGTCACTGCGAAAGCCGATCGCCGACAGGCGAGCGAGGGCACGCGCCGAAAGGCGCAGGTGGTCGTCGTCGAGCCCGTTGCCGAGGGCGAGCAGGTCGGCGTCCGTCCACGGGAAGCGCCGCATGAACACCTCGGACTCGCCGCGCTCGAAGCGGGAGAAGTGTCCGTCGGGCTCCTGCATCGCCAAGATGACGTCGGTCGCGCGGCGCGTGGTCGCCCAGGCGGGCGAGACCTGGCTCGAGCTGGGGTCGACGCGGTCGAGGACGTCGACCACCGCGCAAGTGGCCTCGAGGTCGAGGTGCTGGCGCGCCCCGACCGACAGCGGCCAGCCGCCGGCGTCCGCGTCGGCACGGTGCTGCCAAGGACCGCGCTCGGCGATCTCCTGGCGCAGCAGCCACGGCACGTCGCCGTCCTCGGGCGCCGCGGCCATCAAGCGGGCCGTCGCACGCAGCGGGGTCGGTCCCAGGGCCTGCGCGAGCACGACCTTGCCGGCGTCGCGACCGTGCACGATCCGCGCGAGGCCTCGCGACGCTCGCAGGTAGTCCAAGCCGCGGCGCAGCCGAGGGTCGTCGCTGGTGGCACCCGCCACCCGCAGCGCGATGAGGCTCAGCAGGGTGGGGCGCACGGAAAACCATCCGCCGTTGGCTTGCTGCGCGGCGGTGACCCACGCCTCGGCGCGACCGGACGCGATGCGGGGGAGCGGGCCGCGGGGCAGCTTGCGCGAGAGCTTGACGGTGCGGTCGAACGCTTGCAGCAGATCGCCGGCCAGCCCGGCCCGCGTCAGTCGGGGCGAGACGGGCGTTCCCGCGATGCGCTCGAGCAACAGCGGCGATGCATCGGGCAGCTGTAGCCGCGCCGGCGCCCGCGCGATGAGCAGGTAGGGCGTGAGCATGCCCCGCGCCCACGGCGAATAGTTCGCCGGCGAGAGCGGCACGGACGGCGGCAACAGGAACATCTCGGCGGGAATCGCCGGCAGCCAGCTCCAGGGGATCTGCCCGCCCATCGCCAGCCACAGCCGCACGTGGAAGTCGGTGCGTTGGGCACCGCCGAGCGCGTGCACGACTCGGCGCGCGCGCACCATCGCTTCGCTGCTCGGGTCGTCGCCGGCGACCAGACACGCCCACCAGCCCAGCGTGGTCAGCGACAGGTTCGGCTCACCGTCGGCGGACAGCCATGCCCCGGAGGCGTCTTGGCTGCCGCGGATCCACGCCATGAGGCCCTCGCGTTCGTCGGGCCGCAGGTCGTGCAGCAACCGGTCGGCGAGGACGACCTCGCATGCCGGGCCCACGTCCGGCACGTGCAGCAACCAAGGCTGGTCGACCGTCTGCGGGTGGAGGGCGCGGGTGCGCCAGTCGGAAGCCAAGCGACGCGTGCGCTCCACCAACTCGACCAGCCGCGGAGCGTCGGGCGTCGTGACGGCGGACGGATCGCCGGTGTTTCGCGGCGCCGTCTCCCGGGGCGCCGCGCCTTCGTTGCGGTCGAACATCAGTGGAGGTCTCGGTCGGAGTACGAGGGCACCGGCGAATGCGGATGGTGACCTGCGCTACGGAACCCTCGCCGCCCTGGGGCCAACGGGCAGTGATCCGCGTCACAGGAGGCTGTACACCGTTCCAGCTGAATCTGCGGATCGTCTGCGTGAGCGCCGCACACCGGGCGCCGGCGGGGGCCGCGACACCCACGGCCCTTTACGGGGGTCGCGCGACTCTGCCAACATCGCAGCAAGATGACCTCGATCCCGCGTCGTTCGTTGAAAATAGGCCTTTTGCTGGGCCTGTCGCTCTCGATGGTCGCATGCGGCGGCGACGGGCCGGAAGAGCTCGAGCACGGGACGGTCAAGGTGCGGTTCCGCCGGGCGCCCAACGTCGACACCAACCCGTTCGTGGGCACGGTGAACGTCGAAATCACGCTCGACTACCTCGACTGCATCATCGACTTCTACAACCGCACGCCGGACTACACCCAAGAGGGCGTCGTCGGTCTGCCGGTCTTCGGGACCGCCGACCAGGGCGGCGAGGGCTGGGTCGACCGGCTGTGCGACAACGACGACCCCGAGGCGGCCGACTGCAACGTCGTCAGCATCGAGCAGGAGCTCGTGATGTCGCAGCGGCTGACCGTGCTGTACGAGATGACCGGCGAGATCGAGGACCGCTACGTCGAGTTCGGTCCCTTGCCGACCGAGGAGACCGCGGCCTGCGAGGGCTTCGGCCAGCCGATCGTGCGCGTCGGATCCAACGGGGCCGTCCGCGGTCTCAACGGCAACGGCGACACCGTCTGGGAGACGGTGAGCTTCGACCCGGACAAGGCGGCGACCGGCCAGGGCCAGGCCATCGAGATCAGCGGCGGCCCCGCCGATTGAGCGGCCGCGCTCGATGACGCGTTCCATCTCGCACGCGGGCGTCGTCGTCGCTTCGGCGTTGGTCGTGGGTGCGTGCGTGCAGCCGGCGACCGGCGAAGAGCACAGCGCTCCGCCGCCGGTGGAACCCGAAGTGACCGCGCCCGCCTGCGATGCCGCGCCGGCGGACGCGCTCGCCGTGATCGAAACGACGCAGTGCCCGGTCGTGCTGCGTCGCGTCGACGGCGAGTTGATGCTGCATCGGTTGCGCCCCGAGCCGAGCGCGGGTGCACGCGGCGCCGCGCCCGAGGTCTGCGAGCGTCGGCCTTGCACGTTCGAGGGGATCGACACGCCGGTCGGCATCCTCGTGTTCGCCACGGTGACCGCGGCGGAGTCGGAGATGCCGGCGGGGCAGTGGCTCGGCGCGGAGATCGGCGGTCGACTGCGGTTCGTGGATCTGTGGGAGGGGGCAGGGGACGACGTGATCGCCGACGGGACCACCCTCGGTCCCGCGCACGCGCTCGTGCCCCACGATTGCGGCGGCAAGCTGGCGCTGCGCGTGGCGCCGCGGCTGGACACGACCGAGACGCCCGCCCCCGCGGCGTTGACGGGCCGCGAGGGCATCCCCGTTGCCGACGGACCCGACGGCGTGACGATGGAGCCGTTGGCGGGCGACGCGTGCGAACCCCTCGCCTCGCCGATGCTGTGACGTCTGGTCGGTCGTTGCGCGGCGTCGAGTCGCGGGAGGCCGCCGCGCCCGAGGTTCGGTCGGGCACGAGGCGAGCGTCTCAAACGCGCGACGAGAGCTGGTCGGGACGACGCCGCCCACGGCGCCACGGCAGAGCCAGCAGCGCGAGAACGAGCCACTCGTGATCGCGGGGCGTGGACCGGCAACCGCAGCCGCCGTCCGCGTCGTCGGTCCCGTCGGCTCCCAACGGCACCGCGTCCGTGTCGGGTCCCGCCGAGGAGCCGCCGTCGTCGGATCCCGTCGAGGCACCGGAGCCGTCGCTGTCGGCATCCCCACCGTCGTCGTCCGTGCCGCCGTCGCCGTCGCTACCCGCGGGTTCGGGCGGATCGTCGACGCAGGCCGCGTTCGTGTCGCCCTCGGTGCACGAGTGGTCATCGAGCAGGTAGACCGCATCGCCCGTTCCCTGGACGAGCACGGGGCGGGCCCGCAGCGGCGCGCCCTCGGGCATCGCCTCGAGCTCGTCGACCGGCATCACGATCGCCGTCGTCGGGTCGAAGCGCCACGCCGCCATGAACGCGGGATCGACGAATCGACGCCACGGCCCGTCGACGAGCCACACGGTCGGATCGGAGGTGTCGGCGACCGCGAGTACCGGAGCCGGATCGATCGCGCTCACCTCGGGCAGCGCCAGCAGCACCGCATCGTCGACGAGTAGGCGATCGAAGAACGTCGAGAACTGCCAGGCGGCCAGGACCTCCGGCGACGTCACGTGGCGCAGCTCGCCACCGACGATCGGCGGAGGCGGGCACTGAAACGTCGCCGGGCTCGCCTCGAGCTCGAGATTGGGATCGCCCGAAAGGTCGATGCCGTACGCATGCACGACGTGCTCGACGTCGTCGAGCAGGCTCATCGGCAGCCCGGACACGAACCCGTGTTCGCACGCGGCCGCCTCGCAGCCGCCCGCCTGCATGCGATCGGCGGTGACGACGATCGCGGACGCGGCCGGATCTCCCGCCGGACCATTGAAGTAGATGTGCGCGTCGGTCGTGTCGAGCGGAAGGTCGGGATCCTGTGTCCACCCCTCGATGCCCGCACAGTCGGCGGCTTGCAGCTGGCCGATCGGGCCCGCGGCCGCCGTGGCATTCGCCGGCGACAGCCACACCGCCGCCACCGCGCCCGCGAGGGCCGCCACCCCCGTCGTCGATCCTCGGCGTGTGGTCACCCGCGCTACGTCAGCCCCGCCAGCGGGCCATTGCAGAACTCCGGCGCGCCGAACGTAGTGGCTTCGATTCCGAACGCGTTCTGCAGCGACACGAGCAGGTCGTTGTGTGGCGCGTGGTCGTACTGCATGTAGCGGCCGGTCTTGAAGTACCCGCCAGCGCTGCCCGCCATCACGAACGGCATGCGCTGGTGGCTGTGGGTGTTGCCCTGCGCCAGCTCGTTGATCCACAGCACCACCGTGTGATCGAGCATGGTGCCGTCGCCCTCGGGGATCTCGGCCATGCGATCGAGCATCCGGCCGAACTGCGTCGCAAACCACTGCTCGCGCGCGATGCCCTCGTTGACGAGGGCCGGGCTGTCGTCGCCGGCGTGCGAGATTCCGTGACCGTCGGACATGCTTCCGATCCACGGAAACTGCGTGTGGTTCATTCCGTTGGAGTACTGGATGCTGGCCACGCGCGTGAGGTCGCAGGCGAGCGCCATCACGAGCATGTCGATCTGCAGGGCCGAGACCGCGTCCATCGTGTTGGCGCTGTCGGGCGCGATCGCTGCGGGGGCTCCGGGGGGCAGGCACGCTTCGCCGAGCGCGGGCGCGTTGGCGAGGCGGACCTCGAGATCCGTCACGAGCGCCGCATGCTGCTGCAGGCGGATGCGGTCCTCGGTACCGACCTGGTTCTCGAGCGCCGCGAACTGCTGCGCGACGGTGTCGAGGACCGAGACACGTTTGTTGCGCAGCACCGCCATGTCCGAGGGCGACATGTCGAGCTCGGAGAACAGGGTGGCCCAGGCGGCGACGGGATCGTCGATCGGCGCGATCGGCTGGGCCGGCCCCGCGTAGATCATCCGCGTGCGGACCTCGGAGCCGCCGAACGCACTCGCGCGCACGCCGAGCTCGAGGCTGCCGAAGGGCGTGGTGGTGCCGATGTGCTGCGCGATGACCTGATCGACCGTGATGCCGTCGCCCCAGCCCGCCAGCGAGCCGTCGCCGCCCACGAAGTTGCCGACCTGCAAGGGCATGCCCGACAGCACCGCGCCCATGCCCTGTTGGTGATCCTCGCCGGGGCCCGCGTCGGCGGCCGGCATGTCGACGCCGTCGAGGACGATGAGCTTGTCCTTGTGGGCCGCGAGTGTCGCGAGGCTGGGCGAGAGGTCCCAGGCGTTCTCGCTCGGGGCGCCGCCTGGCCACCACGACTGCGGCCACACCCCGTTGGGGTGGAAGAACACGACGAACCGAAGGGGGAATCCGTCGTCGGCAACGCCGGGCTCGGCGTGGCCGCGTCCCTCGAACTGCTGCAGCAGCGGCAGCGCGAGGGCGGACCCGGCCGCCCCGTGGAGAAATGCTCGGCGGAGCATGGGTTGCTTGCTCATTGGCCTCCCGTGTCGACGATGCGATGGCGGAACGCATCCGACGTGGCGATCGCGACGAGCATCTCCCGCAGGTCACCGCCGCTTTCGGTCAACGACTGGCGCACGTGCGCCACCGAGCATTCGTCGGCCTCCGCGGGCTCGCGCCCGAGGGCGAAGGTCGTCCACTGGTGCACGACGCATTCGTGGAAGTCTTGCGAGCCGGCGAGACGGGCGGCGAGCTCGGACGCGCCGTCGAACTCGCCGGCAGCCTCGTCGTCCTCGATACCGGCGAGCTCGCCCCTGGCGTCGACGGCGATGCCGTTCTCGACGTCGCGGAAGTTGCCGATCGCGTCGTAGTGCTCGAAGCCGAAGCCGAGCGGGTCGATGAGCACGTGGCAGCCCGCGCACGCCGGGTTCTCGGTGTGTTCGGCGAAGCGCTCGCGTGTGGTCGCGTTCGGATCGGGGCTCGGCGGCTCGATCGGCACGTCGTTGGGGGGCGCCGGCAAGTGCTGGCAGAGCATCCGGTGGCGTACGAACACCCCGCGGGCGATCGGCGAGCTCTGGTCGGGGTAGGCCAGCAAGGCCATGAGCCCGGGTTGGGTCAACAGCCCGGCGCGTTCACCGGGGAGCACGTAGCCGCCGGTCGCCGGATCCGGGGTCGCACCGTACAGGGCCGCGAGCTGCGGGGGCAGGAAGGCGAGGTTGGAGTCGAGCAGCCCCTCGAGGGTGCCTTCGCCTTCGAAGAACACGTGCTCGGCGAAGGCCTCCACGCTGTCTTCCCATGTCTGACCGATCGTCGCCGGATCGAGGGTCGGGTACGCGGTGGGGTCCTTGGTGACCGAGCCGAGGCCGGTGAGGTCGAGCCACTGGCGATGGAACTCGCGCACGGCCTGCCGCCCGGCGTCCGTCTCGAGCAGACGGCGCGCCTGCGTCTCGATCTCGTCCACGGTGCTCAGGCGACCGGCGGCCGCGGCCGCCCGCAGCTCGTCGTCGGGCATCGACGCGGTCAGGAAGTACGACAGGCGCGATGCCATCTCCCAGCCCGTCACGGCCACGACGTCGCCGTCGGCGGCGGTCGGGGGCACCGCCTCGACGCGGTACAGGAACTGCGGAGACTGCAGGATCGCCTGCAGGGTGAGTGCGACCGCCTCCGAGAAGCCGAACTGTCCGTGCGAGGTGTCGAACAGTGCCTTGAAAGCGGTCACCTCCGCGTGGGTGGCGGGGCGACGGAACGCGCGCTCGAGCACCTGCTCGACGAACAGGTGCCCGCACACCGCCTCGCCGATCGCCAGCGGATCGCAGGGCAGCATCTCGCCGAGACGCTCGTCGACGGCCCGCGCGGCGACTTCTTCGGACACGTCCATGTATTGACGGACGAGATCCTTGCTGGCGCGGTGGTCGAGGTAGTTGTTCTCGAACGCCGTCGTCTGGTTCTCCGGCGACAGCGCCCGGGCGGGACGGGTGGTATCGCCGAGCAGGTCGCGCACGGTGTTGTCGTACTCGTAGCGCGTCAGCAAGCGCAGCCCCGTCAGCCCCACGCTCGGACCTTCGGCCGAGCACTGCGCGCTCGGACGCGCATCGTCGCCGCCCTCGGCCCCATCGTCGCCATCGCCGTCGGCCCCGTCGGCCCCCGAGCCAAAGGCGTCGTCGCGATCGGACAGGCCGTCGTAGCAGCCGGTCGCGGGCACCAGGAGCGCCAAGCCGAGTGCGCACCGCCCGACAGTGCGAATGACTCCGTGTGTTCCCCGCTTCACCCCACAGCAACGTATCGGGCGAAGCGCAGGCCTTCAATCCCGCGAACTACGTAGGGATGGTCGATTTTCGCGGGGGGGGATCGCGTTCGCGGCGGGTGCGCTCGGCGGATCGAGCGATCCGGGGTCGGCCTGGGCCGCCGAGCTCAGCTCGGGACGAAGCAGGCCCCGATCGTCTCGTAGCCCGGGGCCGGCGAGTTGAACACGGAGGTGCAGGTCGCCGGCGCCGTGCAGCCGCCGTCGACGGTGTCGCAGACAGCAGTGCAGCACGCGCCTTCGGTGCAGCCGGGCACGAGCGCGCCGGCGATGCACACGAGGCCTTCACCGCAGCCGGCGTCGCCGTTGGGGTCGCACGCGGCGAGCGGTCCGCCCGAGTCTTGCTCGCGCGGGAACAGACACGAAAAGCGCTCGTCACTGCGGCGGCACTGCAGCTGCCCCGAGCACAGCGAGTCGAACGGGTCGCAGTCGTCGGCGCAGTGGGGGATGCGGTTTTCGGGATGTGCCGCGCACACGCCTCCCGTGCAGTTGGCGTCCGCGGTGCACAGCGCCACGCACAGCCCGCCGGTGTCGTTGCCCACGCACACGAAGCCCGGCTGGCATGCATCCTGTCCGCCCGCCATGTCCGGCTCGCACGGGTCGAGCGGTTGCAGCGTGGCGCCGTCGGCTCCCACGCACACGAACGACGGGACGTTGCCGTCGGAGACGGCGGTGCACTTCTCGCCGGCGGCACAGCCGGTCTGCAGCACGGGATCGCACTCTTGCGTGCCACCGCCGTCGTCGCTGACGTCTTCGGTCGCGCCCGGGACCGGCGTGAAGGTCGAGCCCATCCCGGTGTCGCCGTCGCCGACCGTCCCGCCGTCGCCCAAGCTCGTGGGCGACGGGCCTTCCTCGTCGAGTCGCTGGCAGCCGACGCCGAGCAGGGCGACGGCGATGAGGGAAGTCAGGCGCATGGACACAGGCTAGCAGTCCGAACACGACGGACCGCGGTCGGCCCAAGCGATCGGTCAACGGGACGCGACGCGGTGCCTTACAGCCCCGGCGGCTCAGCCGCCGGTCGAGGACGATCCGCCGGTGGAGCTCGACGTCGACGTGCCGGTGCCCGAGTCGGTCCCGCTCGAGGTGCCCGATCCGGTTCCCGTCGACGATCCGGTCCCCGTGGAGGAGGTCGATCCGGTGTCGGTGCCGGTGCCCGACCCGCCGACGGTGCCCGACCCGCTGTCGGTCTCGCTCGGGTCCGGCGGCGGCGCGGGGTTGAAGTCGCGCTTGGAGCCGAGGTCCATGAAGATCTCCGGGTCGTCGAACCCGTCGTCGCCGATGCCGGCGGCGCCGGGATCCAGGCACTCGCCGGGGTCGGCGCCTTCACCCACCGCGGGACTGCACTCGTCGTCGGCGAGCACGCGCCCGCCGGCGAGGCACACCAGGCCGGACTTGCAGTCGGAGGCGCACACGCAGCGCTCGCCCTCGGTGGCCTTGCACGACGCGACGACCGACGCGGCGGCGGTGAGCAGCAGCAGCGCGCGGGCGACGGTGAATCGGCGCGACGTGGTCATTCGATGGCTTTGTACTCCACCGACACGATCTCGAGCTCGCGGTCGCCCTTGGGCAGCTTGAGGACGGCTTCGTCGCCCTCCTCCTTGCCGAGCAGGCAGCGCGCGATGGGGGACTGGATCGAGATTCGACCCGCGTCCACGTCCGACTCGTCTTCGCCGACGATGGCGTAGGTGGTCTCGAGGTCGGTCTCGACGTCGAGGACGGTGACGGTCGCGCCGAAGCCGACCTTGGTGCTCTTGATCGTCTCGGGGTCGATGACCTGGGCCGCGCCGATGCGGTACTCGAGGTAGCGCAGTCGGCCGTCGAGGGCGGCCTGGCGCTCCTTGGCGGCGTGGTACTCGGCGTTCTCGCGCAGGTCACCGTGCTCGAGAGCCGTCTCGATCTCCTTGACGTTCTCGGGCCGGTCGACCTCTTTGATGTGGCGGAGCTCTGCGTACAGATTCTCGCGCCCTTTCGGGGTCATGGGGAAGGTCTCGGCCATGGCGAACCCTAACGATACCCCACCCGGTCGGTCGGGGCATTGTCGGCGTCGAACGCGGGGGCGGCGTGGTACTCCTGCAGCGACATCGTGCGGGTGCGGTCTTCCTCGGACAGTCCCGCGGCGATCGCATGCACGGCCGCGAGCGCGCCGGAGACCGTGGTGAAGTACGGCACGCGCTGCACCAACGTCGTCCGGCGCAGCGAGTAGCTTTGCTGCAGCGCCGACGACCCGGTGCGGTTGGTGTTGATCACCAGCGCGATCTCGCCGTTGACGAGCATGTCGACGATGTTCGGTCGACCTTCCTGGACCTTCTTGACCACGACGGCGGGGATGCCCGCGGCCTCGAGGGCCGCGGCGGTGCCTCGGGTGGCCCGCAACTCGAAGCCGAGCTCGGCGAGCTTTCGTGCCGCCGGGATGATCGCGTCCTTGTGCTCGTCGTCGACGGACAAGAAGGCCGTGCCTTCGCGCGGCAGGCCGGTGCCCTCGGCGACGGCGCCTCGGTAGAACGCGGTGCCGAAATCGCGGCCGATGCCCATGACCTCGCCGGTGCTTCGCATCTCCGGTCCGAGGATCGTGTCCACGCCCGGGAACTTGCGGAACGGGAAGACGGGGATCTTCACCGACACGTGCGACGGCACGACCTCGTTGACGCCGAGGTCGTCGAGGGTCTCGCCGGCCGCGACGCGAGCCGCGATCTTGGCCCACGGCACGCCGGTCGCCTTCGCGACGAACGGTACGGTTCGCGACCCTCGCGGATTGACCTCGATGACGTACAGCCGAGCGCCGCGCAGGGCGTACTGCACGTTCATCAGACCGACCACGCCGAGCTCGCGGGCGAGCGCGTAGGTGGTCTCGCGGATCTCGTCGAGGATGGCCTTGGACACGTTGACCGGCGGCAACGAGCAGCTCGAGTCGCCCGAGTGCACCCCGGCTTCCTCGATGTGCTCCATGATCCCCGCGATCACGCAGCGCCGTCCGTCGGCGACGGCGTCGACGTCGAACTCGGTCGCGTTGGGCAGGAACTCGTCGATGAGCACCGGGTGGTCCGGCGATGCGCGCACCGCCTCGCGCATGTAGCGGTCGAGCTCCTTTTCGTCGTGCACGATTTCCATCGCGCGGCCACCGAGCACGTAGCTGGGCCGCACGAGCACCGGGTAGCCGATGCCGCGGGCGATGTCGAAGGCCTCGCTCGGCGAGCGGGCCACGCCCCAGCGCGGGCACGAGATGCGCAGCCGCGCCAGCAGCCGGCCGAAACGCTCGCGGTCCTCGGCCAGGTCGATCGACTCGGCGGGCGTGCCGAGCAGCTTGTAGCCGGCCGCCTCGATGTCGTGGGCGATGCGCAGTGGCGTCTGCCCGCCGAACTGCACGAGCACGCCCGCGATCGCCCCGGACTTGGACTCGGCGTCGAGGATGTTGAGCACGTGCTCGGCCGTCAGCGGCTCGAAGTACAACCGGTCGGACGTGTCGTAGTCGGTCGACACCGTCTCGGGGTTGCAGTTGACCATGATGGTCTCGTAGCCGGCGGCGCGCAGCGCGAACGCGGCGTGGCAGCAGCAGTAGTCGAACTCGATGCCCTGGCCGATCCGGTT
>CALBMM010000104.1 GCA_937896535.1 uncultured Pseudomonadota bacterium | reverse complement strand
CCCGACGGACCTCGATGAGGTTGATCGCGCTCGCCTTGCGCGTGCGTGGGCCACGTTTGCGAGGCACCGGAGGCAACTAGCGGGGCGAGAGCGCCAGTGACTTGGCGAGCAAGCCTGCCCCTTCTGCTCGTGCTTTGGGGATGCGGGCCTTCGACTCACGCTCCGGTCGATGAGAGCGGGGGCGCAACCACCGGTACGACTACCGGTCTGGCCGACGACCAGGATACTTCTGCTACGGGTGGCGCCGCGCCGACCGATGGGACCGGAAGCGGTACCGGAGCAGATGCCTGCCGGCCGTTCATCTTCACCGCCTTCAACCTGGTGAGCGAGCAAGCGCTTGGGCTACTCCGAGTTGCAGACGTAGACAACGATGGGCACGCGGAACTTGTCGGCGGGGCGGGGTTTATCCTCGACGAATCCTCGAACGGGGTGACCGTTGTCGGCCTTGATGACGCTCCGCCAGGGCAGAAGGGTGGGTTCGTCGGCGACTTCGACGGCGACGGTTGGGACGATCTCGCGTACGTAGACATCGCGGACGCGACGATCACGGTTGTCGGAGCAATCGCACTTGCTGATCCAGCAGTGACTGTTAGTGAGGTCTCAACGCCCGGATTTTACGCTGCCGGCGACGTCGATGGCAGTGGGCACGACGACTTCGTTCTGATCTCGCCTTCGGGATCGCTCTCTTTGTGGGCCGGTGGCGACGACGCCACCTTTGCGGAGGTGGCGTCGGTGGAGCTTGGGGATGCGTCGAGAGTGGAGGTGCTTGAAGGCGCTGGCGCTGGTTCGTTGATTGTAGTGAGTACGATGGCCGGCGCTACAGTGCTTGCTTTCGATGATAGTACCTTTGTCGACGTCGGGAGTATTGAGCGGCTTGGAGGACTACTGCACCTTCGGGCCGCGCGCGATCCATTCGGGTCAGAGGAGATCGCGGTGTTTGGCTGGGAGTTCAGTGGTGTGTTCACCAACAGTGGCGTTGGATATCTCCGCAGTATCGATGGACAGTTGATCGACTGGATGTTCGAGGACTTCTCTTCCGGGACGGCTGCACCGATCGTGGCGGCAATCGATGGCGATGACATTCCCGACATCGTGGTTTCGCATCCCCTAGCCTCCATGTCGGTAATCTGCGCGGCGTCCGGAGGAACCGTCTGCGCGACCGCGTCACTTTCGCACGACGCGGTGTCCATCGAGCTGTGGCCGGATGACGATGGTGCGCCTCGTATCGTGTACAGTACCCTTCAGGAAGGGGCGTGGATGGGCCGGATCATCTCCAATCCGGAGTGCCCGTAGGGGGGGTTCACGTGGTTTCACCCATTCTCGGTCGGTCTGGTTGCACTCCATCGGGAGTTGCCGCGGGAGTGAACGGGGGTTCCTCTGGTCCCCAAGCCGGCTACCGCTGGGCGAGGTAGTCCTGCAGTCGCGCCTCGAGGGCGGCGATCTTCGGGGCGTCGAGCCGCTCGACGTAGAAGACATTGGCGATCTTGCTGCCCTCGTTGCCGCAGCGCGCCAGCAGGATCTCGATGTGCTCGGCCGCGAACGCCTGCGTCATGCGTCGCAGCACGCCCGGGCCGTCCTCGGTCTCCACGTCGACGATCGTGCGCTCGCCGGCGGGGTCGGTCGAAAACCGAACGTCCGTGGGCACCGAGGGCAGGCCGCGACGGCGGCGTACCGATCGCGGCGGCGGCGTGACCTCGGGGTCGGGCGCGGGACGATTGAGTGCGTCCTCGAGCTGGGTCAACAGCTCGGCGTCCACGTTGATGTCGCGGGTGCGCGGCTCGATCCGGAACACGTCGATCGCGATCGCCGGCGCGCCGGGCCGGGTGAAGATGTCGGCGGCGAGCACGTCGATGTCCGCGTCGTCGAGCACGCGCGCGAAGTGGGCGAGCAGTCCCGGGCGGTCGCGGGCCACCAGCGTCAGGCGCAGCGACGATGCCGACCGCGACACCCGCAGCAGGGCGGAGCGTCCCTCCGCCGCCAGCCGCTGCACGAGGTCACCGTGGGAGCGACGCATCGCCGCGTGAAACAGCGCGTAGTAGCGCTCGGGCATGCCCGCCGGCTCGCCTTCGCGCTCGTGGCGATGGGGCCGAGGCTGGCGGCCACGCAGATACGCCGACGTGCGCAGGTACAGCTCGTCGAGCAGGGCCAGCTTCCACGACGACAGATTCCCGGGCCGCACCTGCGCCGTGTCCACGAGCGAGAGCAGGTACAGCTCCTTGAGCGCAGTGCGGTCGCCGAGGCGCTCGCCGAACTCGGCGACGAGCAGCGGGTCGCCCAGGTCGCGCTTTTGGCTGAGCATCGGCATCGTCAGGTGCTCGGCGACCAGCCGTCGGCACCGCTGCGAGTCCGCCAGGCCCAGGCCGAGGCGTCGGGCGACGCGCTCGGCGATCGCGGCTCCGGCCACGCACTGATCCTCGTCGGTGGCCTTGCCCAGGTCGTGGCACAGCGTCGCGGTGTACAGCACGCGCGCGTCGTCGAGCTCGAGGTGCAGCGCGGTCGCGAGGGGATAGTCCTTGTTGTGCTCGCCGCGAGCGATCCGCTTGAGCATGTCGATCGCCCGCAGCGTGTGCACGTCGACCGTGTACACGTGGTAGGGGTCGTGCTGCATCTGCCCACGCACGGTGCCGAAGTCGGGCACGACGCGCTCGAGCAGGCGCAGGTCGTGGCACAGCTCGAGCGTCGACGGGTCGCGCGGATCGTCGGGGTTGGTCAGCAGGCCGAAGAACAGCGCGTGCGCTTCCGGATCGTCGGCGAGGGCCTCGGCGCTCGGATCGGCGGCCGCCTCGGCGAGCGCGTCGAACGTCGCGCCGTGCAGGCCCACGTCGTGCTCGGCCCGCAGGGCGACCGCGGACAGGGCGAGCATCGGCGTGTGTCGGACGGCGTCGGTGGCCCGACACTGCAGCTGGTCGCCCACGATCCAAAATCGCTCGTCGAGGCGAACCTCGGGGGCAGGGGGGCCTTCGGTCGGCGGCTCGCAGCGCTCGAACACGCGGCGGCCGTAGCGAAACACGTCGCGCGCCGCCTGGTAGTAGATCTGCATCGCGCGCTCGATCGCGGCGACGAGCTCGGCGTCGCTCGTGGGCCCGGCCGGCAGGATGCCGAGCACGCGGGGCAGCGCTTCCTGGTACTGGAAGACGAGACGCTCCTGCGAGCGCTGGGCCGCCAGCTGCAGGGCCGCGCGCAGGCGCAGCAGCGCGTCGCGAGCGTCGGCGAGCAGGTCCAGGATCGGCCGCGGCAGGACCTCGAGATCGGCGAGTCGTTCGGGATCGGTGGTCCCGTACGTCGCCCGTAGACACCACGACGCCGCCGCCAGATCGCGGGTACCGCCGGGCCCGAGCTTGAGATCGGGCTCGAGCAGGAACACGGTGCGACCGAACCGAGCGTGTCGCTCCCGCGTCTGCGTCCGCACCGTTTCCACGAACAAGCCGCGTGCGTCCCCGAACAATGCCTCCCGCGTGCGTGCGCGCAGCTCGTCGAGAGGGTCCGGCGCGCCGGCGAGTCGGCGGACGTCGAGCGCGGCGGTGGCCAATGTGAGGTCCGCCGCGGCGTCGGTGGCCCACGTGTCCACCGAGTGCACGACCAGGTTCGCGCGCAGTCCCGCGTCCCACAGCGGACGCACGATCGCCGACACGGTGTCGTCGAGGTCGCCATCGCCGACGAGGACGAGGTCGAGGTCGGAGTACGGACACAGCTCGCGCCGCGCGAGGGCGCCGATGGCCGCCACCGTGAGATCGGTGCGCTCGCCCAGCGCCGCGGTGGCGGCGTCGGCGACGAGTTGCTCGATCGCATCCGAGAACGCCTCGCACACCTGCACGCCACCGGCCCCCGCGGTGAGGGCTCGGGCGGCGGCCTGACGCGCCGCCGCCACCCGCTCGGTGCCGTCGTTCGTCCGGGCGCCTGCCGTGTCGGCCATCGCGAGCAGCGTAGCAGTGGCCCCGCGCTCGGCACATCCCGTCCGCCGTGCTATCGAACCGGCCGTCGGCCGGCGGCCGTCGATGGCGCTCGTCCATGGCGTACCGATCCCTCAGCGACTGCGTGTTCGACCTCGAGCGACACGGGCACCTGCGACGCGTCGTCGACCCCGTCGACCCCCACCTGGTGATGGCCCAGGTGCAGCGGCGGGTGTACGCCGCGGGCGGCCCGGCGATCCTGTTCGAGAACGTGCAGGGCAGCCCGTTTCCCGCGGTCAGCAACCTGTTCGGCACCCACGAGCGCGGTCGGTTCATCTTCCGTGACACCTGGCGACGGGTGCACGACGCGATCGAGCTCAAGGCCGACCCGATCCGTGCGCTCAAAAAGCCCTGGAAGTACCTGACCGCGCCGCTGACGGGGCTCGCCTCGCTGCCGATGCGCGTGCGCTCGGGTCCCGTGCTCGCCCACCAGACCCGGCTGTCGCAGCTGCCGGCGATCGTCGGCTGGCCCGACGACGGCGGCCCGTTCGTGACGCTGCCGCAGGTGTACTCCGAGCCGCCGGCGGGCAAGGCCATGAAGTCCAACCTCGGCATGTACCGCGTGCAGCTGGCCGGCAACGACTACGTGCCCGACGCCGAGGTCGGTCTGCACTACCAGATCCACCGCGGCATCGGAGCGCACCATGCCGCCGCGATCGAAGCGGGCGAGCGCCTGCCGGTCAGCGTGTTCGTGGGTGGCCCACCGGCGCACACGTTCGCGGCCGTGATGCCGATGCCGCCGTCGATGTCCGAGCTGCTCATCGCCGGCATGCTCGCGGGTCGTCGCTTCCGCTACGCCCGTGTCGGACCGCACGTGGTCTCGACCGACGCGGACTTCTGCATCGTGGGCTGGATCGATCCCACGCGCACCAAGCCCGAGGGGCCGTTCGGCGATCACCTCGGCTACTACAGCCTGCGCCACGAGTTCCCGGTGATGGAGGTGGAGGCGGTCTACCATCGGGCCGACGCGATCTGGCCGTTCACGGTGGTGGGCCGTCCGCCGCAGGAGGACACGACCTTCGGCGGGCTCATCCACGAGCTGACGGCCGCGATGGTCCCGGTCGAGATTCCGGGCGTGCACGCGATGCATGCCGTCGACGCGGCCGGCGTACACCCGCTGATGCTCGCGCTCGGCTCGGAGCGGTACGTGCCGTACGGCGAGCGCATGCCGCGGGAGCTTCTGACGCTCGCCAACGCCGTGCTCGGCTTTTCGCAGGCGTCGCTGGCCAAGTACCTGTGGATCGCCGCCCGCGAGGACGACCCCGACCTCGACATCCACGACGTGGGGGCCTTCCTCGGACACATACTGCGCCGCTTCGACCCTCGCCGCGATCTGCACTTTCACACGCGCACCACGATCGACACGCTCGACTACAGCGGCACGAGTCTCAACGAGGGCAGCAAGGTCGTGTGGGCGGCGGCGGGCGCGGTGCGGCGTGAACTCGGCACGCAGCTCCCCGACATTGCTTGGCCGGATGCGGTCCGATCCGTGAAGCTGGTCGCGCCGGGCATCGTCGCCGTGCAGCTGCCGCCGTACGAGGGTCCCGCCGACATACGTCGCCTCGCGCAGCATCTGACCGACGCCAGGGCGCTGTCGGGGGCCGATACGGCATTTCCGTTGATGGTGGTCGTCGACGACGCGGACATGGTCGCGCGCTCGCTCGACAACTTCTTGTGGGTCACCTTCACCCGGTCCAATCCCGCGCACGACATCGACGGCGTCGGCGCGTTCATCGAGCACAAGCACTGGGGCTGCGACGGGGCGGTGATCATCGACGCCCGAAAAAAGCCCCACCACGCGCCGCCGTTGGTCGACGACCCGGACGTCACGCGCAAGGTCGACGCCCTGTTCGCGGCATCGGGCCCGCTGGCCGGCATCGAGTAGCGCGTAGCTCTGCTACGCTGCCGGCATGCGCGTTCGTACGCTCGTGCCGCTCGTCGTCCTCGCGTCGACCCTCGCCTGTGGCAAGCCCCCGCCGACCACCACGCCCTCCGACGACGAGTCGATCACGACCACGCCCGCCGATCCCGTCGAGCACGCGGCGCAGCTGATGCACCAGGGCAACAACGCCGAGGCGCTGAAGGTCGTCGAGGATGCGCTGGCCGCCGATCCGGAAAACCACGAGCTGTGGTTTTCCAAGGGGGTCGCCCTGCAGGCGACGGGCGACGACGCGGGCGCGGTCGCAGCGTGGGACAAGGCGCTGCAGATCCAGCCCGGGTTCGTCCCGGCGCTGCACGGGCAGGCGGCGGTCGACCTCGCCGCGGGTAGGGTCGACGACGCGGAGGTCAAGCTGCGCAAGATCCTCGACAGCGACGCCGACTTCGCCGACGCGCACTACAACCTCGGCGTCATCATGCTCGGCAAGGGCAAGACCGACGAGGGCATCGCGGCGATCGAGAACGCCCATCGTCTCGCGCCCGAGGACGTCGAGATCATGGTGCAGCTGTCGGGCCTGTACTCGACGCTGGGCAAGCGCGACGAAGCGCTCGCGCTGACCAAGAAGGCGATCGAGCTCGATCCGCGCAACGCCAAGGCGCAGGCCGCCCACGGCTGGTTGCTGGCGCAGACCGGTGACCACGCCGGGGCGGCGGCGGCGTTCGAGACGGCGGTGAGCATCGATCCCGAGGATGCCGAAGCGCGGCTGGGCTTGGCGCGGGCGTGGACGCGTACCGGCAAGGTCGCCGAGGCCGAGGCGGAGCTCGCCAAGCTCGCCGAGCAACTGCCGGACGCGGCGCAGGTCTACGAAGAGTGGGGCAGCGCGCTGGCCAAGCTCGGCAAGTTCGACGACGCCGTCGCCAAGCTCGACAAGGCGATCGAGCTGCAGCCGCAGTCGGTGTCCGCCCATGTCCGTCGCGTCGCCGCGCTGTCGCAAGCGGGTCGGTGCGCCGAAGCCAAGACGGCAGCGAAGGGCATCGCCAAGCTCGGTGCCGACGCGGGGGCACGTGACGCGGCCGCGAAAGCCGCGGCCGCGTGCAAGAAGGGCGGCTGAGGCGCGAGGGCCCGTCGGGCGCACCTGCCGGTCGCGGCGGCGGGGCTCGCTCGTGAGTCAGCCCCCCAAACCCGGCGACTCGTCCAGAGATCGCGCGCGGGCCGGCGCACCACGGTCGCGCGCGGGGGCACCCACCCAGCGGCGCAAACCGCCGATGCGGCGCCGGGATCGCCCATTGGGGGGCGGGCGCGTGTGCGCGGGCCCGCACCGCGCGGGGCTTTGCGCGCATCGCTGCGTCCCTATACTTGCCCAAATTCCATGCCCGACCGCCCCGAGATCCGCGAAGCGCTGACGTTCGACGACGTGCTGCTCGAGCCCGGTCCGAGCGACGTCCTGCCCACGGAGGTCGACGTCCGCACCCGGCTGACCCGCAAGATCGAGCTGCGCATGCCGCTGTTGTCGGCGGCGATGGACACCGTCACCGAAGCCGATACGGCCATCGCGATGGCACGGCTGGGCGGGATCGGGATCCTGCACAAGAACCTCGACCCGCAGAGCCAGGCGTTCGAGGTCCGACGCGTCAAGAAGTGCGAGTCGGGGATGGTCATCGACCCGCTGACGATCGCGTCGACCGCCACGCTGTCGGACGCGCTGGCGCTGATGCACAGCAACGGGTTTTCGGGGCTGCCCGTCGTCGACGACGGCAAGCTCATCGGCATCCTGACCAGCCGCGACGTTCGCTTCGAGACGCGCCTGGACCAGCGCGTCGACGACGTGATGACCCGCGATCCGATCACGGTGCCGGAGGGCATTGCGGTCGACGAGGCGAAGAAGATCCTGCACAAGCACCGGATCGAAAAGCTCCTCGTCACGGACACGGCGGGCAAGCTCGTCGGCCTCATCACCGTCAAGGACATCCTCAAGGCCGATAGCCACCCCAACGCGGTCAAGGACGAGCTGGGCCGGCTGCGCGTCGGCGCGGCGGTGGGGACCAGCCCCGACACGATGGAGCGCGTCGCGCTGCTCGTCGAGCAGGGCGTGGACGTCGTGATCGTCGACACGGCGCACGGTCACTCGCAGCGTGTCATCGACACGGTCCGGGCGGTTCGCAAGGAGTACCCGGCGCTGCAGCTGGTGGCGGGCAACATCGCCACCCCCGAGGCCTTCGACGCGCTCGTCGAGGCCGGGGCCGACGGCATCAAGCTCGGCATCGGGCCCGGATCGATCTGCACGACGCGCATCGTGGCCGGCGTCGGCGTTCCCCAGATCTCGGCGATCATGG
>CALBMM010000103.1 GCA_937896535.1 uncultured Pseudomonadota bacterium | reverse complement strand
CGAGCTCGGCGTCGCGACCGACGAAGAAGCGTTCGCGCGCGAGCGCGAGCCGCTTGCCCAGGCTCGGCGACGGTTCGACAGTCACCTGCGGACGATACCTTCGATCCGGTCGCGTCACGGAGGGGTCCCGTGCGGCCGAGACCGTCACGTCGTCGCCGCTCGCCGCGGCACGACGGCGCCGCCGGTCCGGGGACCCCGAAGCACCCGCCACGCCACGCGTGGCGACAGGATCGTGGGCGGTGGGGCCAGCAGATGGGTCACCCGCAAGAACGCCTCGGCGACCACGGGATCGGAAGCGGCCACCGAAAACAGGCGATCGAGGTAGCGCGCCAGCATGCGACTCCCCGTCGTCCGCCGGCCTTGCACCTCGGCGAAGCGCAGGTCGTTGCCGACCGCCATCGACCACGGCACCTCCACGATCGGACGCGTACGCCGATAGAACGCGCGCCACAGCTGCGACAGCGGCACGCGCGTCGCCGCCTTGCCCAGCTCCATCGCTTCGCACGCCGCGACCGTCATGCCCTGGCCGAAGATCGGGTTGAAGCTGCAGATCGCGTCCCCGAACGCGACGATGCCGTCGGGGTGACGACGCATGCGGTCGTAGCGTCGCCACTGGCTGTGCGGGAAGTTGGCGGTGACCACCTCCGAGGTCGGCTCCGAGTCGCGCATCAGCTCGTACAGATCCAGTGACGGCAGCTGACGCGCGAACGCGAGCAACTCCTCCCACGTCCGGCCCGCGGACTCGCCCAGATAGCCGGGGAACGTCAGGATCCAGTGCTCGGCATCGATGGCCAAGGCGACGCCGCAGCGACGGTTCGGCGGTGCCGTCGCGACCACCACGCAGGATCCGCCGTCGGCGTGGGAGGGCCGTCGTCGCGCCACGACGGTGCTGTAGCGAACGCCCACGGTCACGCGGTCTTCGTCCGGGGCGTGGTGGCCGAGCTCGGTCAGCCACTGCGGCAGCTTCGAGCCGCGCCCCGTCGCGTCGACGACGAGGTCGGCCTCGAGCACCTCGGGCGCGGCCCCGTCGGCCCGTGGCAGGATCCGCGCTCCGGTGACGCGGTCCCTGGTCCCGACCACGCCCAGCACGTCGCACCCGCCACGCAGCTGCACGTTCGGGAGCGCGCGGACCCGCTCGCGGATCCGTGCCTCGAGCAACGGTCGGGCACAGGTGAAGGCGACCGTGTCGGCCATCGCGGGCAGCGCGAGCCGCCGCCCCGCCAGGATCCAGCGCTGCTGGCCGAGGGGGCCGAAGACGGCACCCGCCTGGCGCAGGTCGTCGGCGATCCCCGGGAAGAGCGTCTCGAAGATCTCCTGACCGCGCGCCAGCAGGCCGTGCGCGTGTCGACCCTGGGGCACGCCCTTTCGGGCCCCATCGCCCGGCGCGGCCTCGTCGCGTTCGATCACCACCACGGAGCTGGCGTGGTCCGAGAGCACGCGAGCGGCCAGCAGGCCCGCGATGCTGCCGCCGAGCACCACCACGCGGCGGCTCGGACTGGCGACGATGGGGCGGTCGGAAAGTGCTTCGTTCACGCCCCTAACGTGCGGGCGGACCGTTGCTCATCTCCAGGTCAATCGTTGCTCATCGCCTGCCGGACCCCCCGTGGGAGCCGGCCGGGGGGGCTACAGCAGGCCCAGGTCGACGAACGACTGCGCGGTCGCGCGCAGGGTGTCGTCGAGCGTGCGGTACGCCAGGCCCAGCGACGACTTGGACTTGCCGTTGTCGTACTGCGTGACGTTGCCCAGGTTGCGGCGCAGAAACGACCATGACAAGCGCTTGTCGAACAGCGCGACCACGTACATCAGCGGGTCCGGCATGCGAAAGCGCGGGACCTTGGCGTCGGGGTAGGCGTCGCGGACGATCTTGGCCAGCTCGGTCAACCAGGCGCCCTCGGCGTTGAGCAGGTGACGGCCCGACGCGTCGGCGCGTTCGAGCGCCCGCACGTGGGCCAGCGCCACGTCGCGCACGTCGACCACCCCGAATCGGAAGTTCGGGATCATGGGGAACTTGCCCGCCATCAGGTCGCGGATGATCGCGGGGCTCGAGCGCACGTGGACCTTCGCGAGGACCGGACCGAGCACGAGCGTGGGGTTGACGGTCACGAAGCCGTAGCGGTCGGCGGGGTCGAGCTTTTCGTGGCGCTCCCACGCGGCTTTCTCCGACCGCGCCTTCGCGAGCGGGTAGGGCGACTCTTCGAGGGTCGAGCTCTCGTTCCAGCACGACTCGTCGTGCACGAAGTCCGAAGACTTGGTCTCGTCGACGATCGCGGCGATCGAGGAGGTCATGACCACGCGGCGGGCGACGCCGGCCTTGTCGATGCTGTCGAGCACGTTGTGCGTGCCCTTGACCGCGACGTCGACGATCTCGCGCTGTGGGTCCTTGGCGCGCAGCTTCACGCTCGCGGCCACGTGGCACACGTACGGGCAGTCGGCGACCGCGTCGTCGAACGAGCCCGGCTTCATGAGATCGGCGCTGACGATCTCGAGCCGCTCGTCGGCACCGTCGAGGTTGCGCAGCTGCGCGGTCTTGCTGTCGTCGTCGGCGTCGCGCACGGTTGCCCGCACCGCGTACCCGGCCGACAGCAGCGCGTCGACGACGTGGGCGCCGATGAAGCCCGACGCCCCCGTCACGCAGACGAGGTCTCCCTTTTCGATCGTGCGCGCGGCGCGGTCCGTCATCGGCGGCAGACTTGCGCACCGCGGCGGGCCGGGGCAAGCGGCTCAGCCCGAAGGGCCCATTCGGATGTCCTTCATCATCGAAGGCAGCTGCGGGCGCTCGGGCTCGGCGCGGATCGTGTCGACGGCGCCCCCGAGGTCGTCGGCCTCGATCTCGAGCACCTGGGTCCCCTCGGCCTGGGCGAGCTCACCCTCGGTGTCGACCACGTCGGCGTCCTCGTCGATCTCCTCGACCTGCGCCACGGGTTCCGCTTCGGGCGAGGGCGCGGCGGCGGGCTCGGCCGGCGGGGCGGTTGGCGTCTTCGGCGCACCCGCGCATCCGCCGAGGAGCGCGGCCGCCAGGGCGATTGGAATGCGGGACATGGGCATCACAGGGGTCCTTGGCCGGCCGTCGGCGGTTCCGTGAGCCTGAAACGACCGAGGCCCGCCGACCCTTGCAGGGTAGCGGGCCTCGGTGCCGGACGCACGTCGGGTCAGCCGCGGGCGACCAGTTTCTGCAGGATCACCTGATTGCTCGGTGCCGCGGTGCTCAGGTCGGACTCCAGCGACACGATGACCTCGAACTTCGGATGCGGCGTGGTGGCCTTGAGCGTGCCGCGGCGGCGACGGTCGCTGTAGTCGAGGATGCCGGCCTTGGTGATCGCGTGGCCGGGGACCTTGATCCACACCGCGTAGCCCTTGAGGTTGGGGTCGATGCGGTTGGGCGGGGCGAGGTGGTCGACCTCCACGTCGAGCTCGCGGTTGTTGTCGCGGTTGACCGAGACCTTCAGCTTGGCCTTGCCCGCGTACGTCGGCGGCTCGGTGTCGACCTTGTAGCGGTTGGCACAGCCGGCGGCGCTGACCGCGAACAGACCCACGAGGAGGAAGGACAGACGGCGTTTCGTCATCGCACCGGCTTCGACGGTGTCGACGGTGGAGCCATTTCCCCGTTTAACGAGCGCTTACGAAGCGGGGGGATGCCGCGGGGGCTGGCTCTGCGGAAGGATAGGCAGTCGCAGGGTCGCCGTGGTGCCTTCGCCCGGGTTGGACTTGAGCGTCAGCTCGCCGCCGAGGTGACTCGCCAGGAGGGCGGCCAGGTGCAGACCCAGGCCGGCACCGTCGTCGCGGGGCTCGGGGCGAGCGAGCTGACCGCGTTGGCCACGGGTCATGCCGATGCCGTCGTCGACCACCGCGATCTCGACGCGGCCGTCTTCGTCGCGGCGCATCGCGTGCAGGCGGATCTGCCCGCCCCGAGTGAAGCGGGCCGCGTTGGACAGCAACTCGTCGACGATCGCGGTCAGGCGCAACGGGTCGGTCTGGATCCGGCCCAGCAGGTTGTCGGCCTCGAACTCCACCGACGACCCCGACAGCGCCGCGACGGGCTCGGCTCGGGTCACCGCGGCGCGCAGGAGCTTGGTCAGGTCGCACGACTCCGGCTCGCGGTCGGGCAGGCCCTGGCTCGACAGGGCCAGTAGCGCGTCGGCGTGCCGCTCGATCGCCGTGAGCGCGCGCCCGGCCGCGCGGCGAGCTTCGTCGCCTTCGATCGTCGCCGTCGCGGTGCGCAGCTCGTCCACCGACGCGTGCAACCGAGTGCCCACGCGGATCAGCAACGCGTCGCGAACCGCCGCCGCGGTCTCGGCGTGCGCCTTCGCCTGCTCGGCGGCCTCTCGCTGCGTCCGCAGATCCGCCACGGAGGTCGCCAGTCGCTCGGTCAACCGATTGAAGCTCGCGGCCAGCACCCCCAGCTCGTCGTTACGGGCGGTGTCCAGCGGCTCGCCCGGTGCGCCCTCGGCCAAGCGCTGGGTCGCCTCCGCGAGCTCGCCCACGCGACGCGACAAGCCGCGCAGCGACAGGCCGATCACCACCGCGACCGCGGCGAACGCCAAGACGATCCGCAGCAGCGACGCGCGGGTGATCGACTCCAGCGGCTCGCGAAAGTGCGACGACGGATCGCCGATCACGACGTAGCCGTAGGGCTGCTCCTCGTCGGACCACACCGGGGCGTAGCCGACCATCGTGGGCACGGGCGTGGCCCCGGCCGTCGCGGGCACGTCGAGCTCGTGCGCGCCCGGCTCGTTGCGCTGCAGCCGCTGCCAGAGCTCCGGCAGCTGCAGCGGCTCGGTCACGCGCGCGAAGTAGTTGTCGCCGTCGGGGTCGCCGTAGCGCTTGGTCTCCTCGAACTGCGCGGCGTAGCGCTGGATGTCGGCGAGGGGATGAAACTGGACGCTGTCGGGATCTTCGATCGTGCGGACCCCGTCGGCCGTCGCGTCGGAGACGACGACGCCGAAGCGGTCGACCATCCAGACGCGTCCGCCTCCCCTGGCGAGGTCGGCGGTCACGTCGTGCAGCGCATCGGTGTCGATCTTGAGCACTGCGACGCCCCCGGAGGCGAGCGGGGCGGAGACGAAGATCGCGGTACCCGGGCTGTTGGCGTTCTTGAGCACGTCGGAGACGAACGAGCGACCCGAGGCGCGCGGCTGCCGAAAGTACGGTCGGTAGTCGTAGCTGCGACCGATCATGTCGGGCTTTTCGTCCGACTCGCTCGTGGCCACGCAGATCCCGGTGGCGTCGAGCAGGTACACGTTTTGAAACCACGCGTCGGACTTGCGCACGCTGACGAGCAGGTCGACGACGTCGGGGTGCGCCGCAAACCACTGCTCGGCCGGCGTGTCGTCGGCCATCGCGGCCGACAGCGCGGGGTTGGACGCCACGAGCTCCACGTAGGTGCGCAGTCGGGCGACGCGTTCCTCGAGTCGCCGTCCCGCGGCGGCGGCCCGCTGCTGCAGCGCGTCTCGCTCGCGCGTCTCGGCCTCGGCCCCCACGTCGCGGGCGTTGAACAGCGCCACGATGACCAGGGGCACCACTGCCAGCACGAACATCACCGAAGCGAGCTTGGCGGCCAGCGGCCAGTTCTTCGGGGTCAGCCAGCGGGAGGACACGACGCGGGGCGTAGGGTACAACGGCCGCGCGTGGGCAAGGCGAAGACCAGGGCCAAGGCCGGCAGCGGGGCATCGACCAAGTCGGAGACGAAGGCGGCGCGCAAGGGCACGGCAAAGGCCGAGGTCCCCCAGTGGACCGACCCGATCCCGCCGGCGATGGCCGAGCGAGCGCTGGAGATCCACCGCCGCCTGCGCAAGGCCCAGCCGGCGCCCCAGGTCGAGCTCGACCACGAAAACGCGTGGCAGCTGCTCGTCGCGACGATCCTCGCGGCGCGGTCCAACGACCGCACGATCAACGAGATCACGCCCGAGCTGTTTCGCCGCTGGCCCACGCCCGCCGCCCTCGCCGCCGCCCCGCAGGAGGAGGTCGAGGTCGTCGTCAAGCGCTCGGGGTTCTTCCGCCAGAAGGCCAAGGCGATTCGACAGACCGCGGCGGCCGTGGTGACCGATTTCGGGGGTGAGGTGCCGTCGACGATGGCGGAGCTGGTCACGCTGCCCGGCGTCGCACGCAAGACCGCCAACGTGTTGCTCAACTCGGTCTTCGAGATCCCCAGCGGGATCATCGTCGACATCCACGTCACGCGCCTCGTCGATCGTTTTGGGTTCACGTCGGAGACGGACGCCACGAAGATCGAGGCGCTCTTGTGCCGGCTGTTTCCCAAGTCGTCGTGGGTAGACATCGGCCATCGCATCGTGCTGCACGGTCGGCACGTCTGTGTGGCGCGCAAGCCCAAGTGCGACCGCTGCCCGCTCAACGAGGTGTGCCCGTCGGCGGGGGCGGCACCGGTGGGACGGTGGACGCAGCGCGCCGCGTGGGAGCGCACGCT
Source organism: uncultured Pseudomonadota bacterium (assembly GCA_937896535.1). Taxonomy (GTDB): domain Bacteria; phylum Myxococcota_A; class Polyangia; order Nannocystales; family Nannocystaceae; genus CALBMM01. Next base: position 32,974 of record CALBMM010000103.1, on the reverse strand, counting down.
GACCGAGTCGCGCGGACTCGTCGATACGCTCGCCGGGGCGTGACGGACCGCCGGGCCGCGGTGGTCGACACGACCGGCGCGCGCGGGTATGTGATGGGCATGGCCAAGGTGAGCACCAAGCCGCCCAGCGGAATGCGAGACTTCCTGCCGCAGGATGTCGTGCGCCGCCGGCACGTGGTGGACATCGTGCGCGAGGTCTACGAAGGCTACGGCTTCCTTCCCCTCGAGACGCCGACGATCGAGAGCCTCGACCTGCTGCTGGGCAAGTACGGCGAGGGCGACAAGCTCATCTACCGGGTCCTGCACCGCGGCGAGAGCCTCACGCGGGTGCTGACCGACAAAGGTGCGGCGGTCGCCGAAGCCGATCTCGCCGATCAGGCGCTGCGCTACGACCTGACGGTCCCGTTGGCGCGCGTGGTGGCGCAGTACGGCGACCTGCCGAAGTTCTTCAAGCGCTACCAGATCCAGCCCGTGTGGCGCGCGGATCGACCCGGACGTGGTCGCTTCCGCGAGTTCTACCAGTGCGACGTCGACGTGACCGGCACGACCAGCCTGCTGGCCGAGGCCGAGGTGTGCGGCGCGGTGGCGCAGGTGCTGACGCGACTCGGGTTCGACGACTTCACCCTGCACATCAACCACCGTCAGCTGTTGCGTGGCCTGATCCGCGGCGCGGGCATCGACACCTCGCTGGAGTCGACCGCGCTCATCGCCGTCGACAAGCTCGACAAGGTCGGACGCGACGGCGTGACGGCCGAGCTGCAGGAGCGGGGCATCGCCGCCGCGTCCGCGTCGCGCTTGCTCGACCTCATCACCGCCGACGCCAGCGACGACGCGGACCAGTTCGCCTACCTGCGTCGCGAGCTCGGATCCGACGAGCGTGCGGTCGCGGCACTCGACGAGCTGCAGCAACTACTGCAGCTGCTCGAGGCCACGCCCGCGGGTCCGTTCACCGCGATCACCCCGGCGCTCGCCCGCGGCCTGGGCTACTACACCGGTCCGATCTTCGAGATTTCGGTCGCCGATCTCGCGGGCTCGATGGGCGGCGGCGGCCGCTACGACGAGCTCGTCGGCATGTTCGGCAAGCGCGACATCCCGGCGGTGGGCTTTTCGCTCGGGCTCGAGCGGATCCTCGTGGTGATGGGCGAGCGCGGGATGTACCCGGCCGACCTCGGGCTCGGACCCGACGTGCTCGTGTGCTGGCGCTCGGTGGGCGAGGCCGATGTCCTGAAGGTCGCGCACGCACTGCGGGCCGGCGGGGCGCGGGTCGAGATCTTCCCCGAGGCGCCCAAGCTCGGCAAGCAGCTGCAGTACGCGGACTCGATCGCGGCCCGGTTCGCCGCGATCGTCGGCGAGTCGGAGATCGCCGAAGGTACGGTCACGCTCAAGCACCTGCAGTCGGGCGACCAGCAGACCGTGCCGCTCGCCGAAGCGGCGGCGATCGTCGCCGAGAAGTGACTACTCGTTGCGGCGGATGTCGCGGCGCAGGATCTCGCGGGCGCGGGCGTCGACGTCCTCGTCCCGCGACAGCGGCACGTCCGGTGTCCAGCGATCGCGGGCGATGCCGTCGACGCCGAAGAGCTTTTGGTACGGCACTTCGACGGACACGCGCGTGTTGGGCAGCACGAACGCGCGCGTGTGCGTCGACCACCCCGCCGTCGGGGGGCCGACGACCGACGCACGGCCCAGCCCCTGCAGGGCAGCCGCGAGGTCTTCGGGCGCGCCGGCCGTGAAGCGATCGACGATCACGACGACCCGTCCTTCGTACGGCCACGGTCCGCGCTCGTTGACGTAGACCGGCCACGGCGCTTCGAGGCCATCGCCGTCGCGGGCCGCCTTGCTGGCGTAGCGCGAGCGGCCCTCGACGAACCGGCCGAGCACCCGCTCGGCGGCGGCCGGTGCCACGGCCATGCACCCCCGCAGGTCCAGCAGCAGTCCGGCCGTGTCGCGCAACGGCGCGAGCGCGGCGTCGAAGGCGTCGGCGACCGTCTCGTCGAGCGCCGAGAGGCGGATGATGGCGAGGTCGTCCTCGGTGACCGTCGACACCGGCGGCGACGGGTCGGGGTCGTCGGCGGGCACCTCGATCGTGCGCCGCGTCGTTCCCTCGACGATCGCGAACCGGCGGGGAGCTCCTCGCACGCCCGCCACGGCGGCCGCACGGGCGAACGCGTCGCGCCGGGGGTCGTGCCCCTTGCCGTGCGCGGGGCGGAAGCGGCCGATGCGCTCGGCCAGCGGCTCACCGTCGAAGGCGGTCACGCGTTGCCCCGCTCGCAGTCCGGCGGCGGCGGCGGCCGAGCCGCGGCGCACCGCATCGACCTCGAACGCACCGTCGACTTCCTCGAGCACGATGTCGGCGGGGAGCCTGCGCCGCGTCGGCCCCTGGGCCGGCCGCACGCGCAGCTGCGGGTCGTACAGCGCATCGCACAGACGCTCGATCGCCGCGAGGAAGGCCGCGGGATCGGTCGCCGTTTGCACTTGGGCCAGCCCGTCGCTTCGCGTCGCCGGCCAGTCGATCGCCCGACTCGGAAGCGTGACGTGCTCGCGCTCGAGGTGGTCGGCCAAACGTCTCGCGTCGGCGACGTATGTCGCGGGCGCGAAGGTCGGTGACGGGGCGGGGGCAGCCGAGGTCACCGAGCGACCCGCCCGCGAGCACCCGGTCAGCGCGGCGATCGCCCCGATGAGCTCGCGACGACGCATGGAACCCGTGGGAGCCTACTGCAACCGATCGCGACTGCGGTACAACTTCGCAGGACGCATGACGGACTCCGACGTCAGCCTCGAAGGCAAGATCCTCGTCGTCGACGACGAACGCAACATCCGCCGTACCCTGCGGATGGTCCTCGAGGGCGAAGGGGCCACGGTCGTCGAGGCGGACACGGGCGAGCAAGCCCTCGTCGAGCTGCGCGTCGCCGACCCGCCGGTCGAGACGATGATCATGGACGTGATGATGCCCGGCATGTCCGGGCTGCAGGTCCTCGAGCAGCTCGCCGATCCCGACGGCGAGGGCGGGCATCCGCCGGTGATCATGATCAGCGGTCACGCCACGGTCGAAGACGCGGTCAAGGCCACGCGGCTGGGCGCGTTCGACTTCTTCGAGAAGCCGCTCGAGCGCGATCGGGTGATCGTCAGCGTCCGCAACGCACTGCGGCAGTACCGGGTCGACGCGCAGATGCGGTCGCTACGCGCCCGGATTCGCGGCGAGATCATCGGCAGCAGCGAGCCGATGAAGGCCCTGCTGGCGCAGGTGACCAAGGTCGGGCGCAGCAAGGCCCGCGTGCTGATCACCGGCGAGAGCGGGTCGGGCAAGGAGCTCGTCGCGCGGGCGATCCACGAGGCGAGCGACCGCCGCGATGCCCCGTTCGTCAAGGTCAACTGTGCCGCGATCCCGCGCGAGCTGATCGAGAGCGAGTTGTTCGGCCACGAGCGCGGGGCGTTCACCGGGGCCACCGCGCAAAAGAAGGGCCTGTTCGAGGTCGCCGACACGGGCACGATCTTCCTCGACGAGATCGGCGACATGGCCCTGGGCGCGCAGGCGAAGGTGCTGCGCGTGCTGCAGAGCGGCGAGATCATGCGGGTCGGCGGAAACAAGCAGCAGGTCGTCGACGTGCGGGTGTTGGCCGCGACGCACAAGAACCTGCAGGAGCTGGCCAAGTCCGGCGAGTTCCGCGAAGACCTCTTCTTTCGGCTCAACGTGGTGCCACTGCACGTGCCGCCTCTGCGCGAGCGCGTCGACGACATCGGATTGTTGTGCCGGCACTTCATCGACGAAGCCTGTGCGAGCAACGGTCTGACCAACAAGCGCCTGTCCGAGGCCGCGCTGCGAGCCCTGATGAGCTACGAATGGCCGGGCAACGTCCGCGAGCTTCGCAACGTGGTCGAGCGGATGGTGATCCTGTCCGACGGCGACCTCGAGCTCGCCGACGTGCCCGTCGAGATGCGCGGCACCGACGACGACGACGACGACGAGCTCGAGCTGCGCTCGGACGATCCGATGCTCGACCTGGGGCTGGGGCCGGCCCCCGAAGGGCTGTCGTTGCGAGAGTTTCGCGAGGCGGTCGAGCGGGCCTTCATCCTGCGGCGGCTCGACGAGATGGGCTGGAACGTGTCACGCACCGCCGAGTCCCTGGGTGTGGAGCGCACGCACCTGCACAAGAAAATGAAGCTCCTCGGGATCCAACGCGGCGGTCGCTAGCGCGCATCCGGGCCGCGAGATCCCGTGCGATTTCGAGCCTTCGGGGCGGAAATCGAGGCATTGTGCCCCGGCGTGGAAATGCGCCCCGGATTCTCGAGGAGTCTAACGCGGTTACGAGGATGCGCGGACCACGGGCGTCGTCGGAAGTACCCGGAAGATCGAGGGATCGACGGCGTGCCAACGAAGCGGAACACCTCCTGCATTTATTGCGGGAACGGAGTTCCTGCCGTGGTCAACTGCGAGATACACACCTTCGATTCTGCGTCGGATCCCGGTTGCACCACGCGGCTGCCCCCGCGAGTCTACTGGACGATGGTTCGGGACTTGCTGGACGAGGCCCTCTCGTTCGCAGTGACCCTGCGGTCGGCCCCTTACGAGGCGCTCGACCGGCGCGGCCGGGAGCTGCTCATGGAGGCCGCCCGCCAGCTCGTGGACTCCGGAGACTGCGTTCTGGATGCCATCGAGTCCACGGTCGAGGTGTCCGAGCCCGATGAGGACATCCGGTTGCACCCGTGCATCGCCCAGTTGATCCGGGTGACGTCGGAATCGCGCATCCGCCTGCAAGAGCGCCGCGAGGAGATCGAAGCCGCGCAGCTCGACGTGCCGGTGTGGCGTCTGGCCGACGTCGTCGCCGATACCCGCATCGAGCTCGTGCAGATGCTCCAGTCGATCGCGCAGTGCTACGGCCCGACGCGGGAGACGATGCGTCGCCTCCGGACCTACTGGGACGAGCATGGCCACTACACGACCCTCGCCGGTCGGGCGTGCCGTCGCCTCGGGCGCTCGCTCGAGGACGCTGGGCGCTTCCGCCCGCTGATGGAGCGGCTCGAAGCCGTCGAAGAAGAGCTCGCCAGCCACGTCGACTCCTTCGAGTTCGGCCTGCTGCGCCAGGCCAATCGCCACAAGCTGCACGCCATGCTCGAGCGCATCCGCGACGTGCGGGGCAGCCGTGCCAACGACGAGCTCGCGCAGCGTCGTCTGTGGAACGAGGTCACCGCCCTCGTCCGCCGGGTCACCGAGGACCAGGCGGCGAGAGCGATCTAGCCGAGTCCTCCCCGCCGCGGCGGGGATGGGGCTCAGCCTTCGGCGTCTTCGTCTGCCGCGTCGGCGTCGGCGTCTGCCGCGTCGGCGTCGTCCGCGTCGTCGTCCACGGGCTCGGCTCCGTCGGCGCCATCGTCGTCGAGGGCCTCCTCGCTCGGGCAGGCCGGGAACTCGCAGTCGGGACCTTCACGGACCACGCTGCTGCCGTCGGGGCACTCCATGGCCTCCTCGGTGCAAGCCGCCGCGTCTCCCCCGCCGGGGGTTGCCGTGTCGGCCTTGGGTGAACAAGCAGCCGCGAGCCCGCCGAGGGCGAACGCGGCCAACAGGTATGTGCTTCGCTTCATCACGGGGCCCCGAACGCCGCTCGCTCGCGATCGCTTGCAGGCGCGGTTTCGCGGGAAACTTCGGGGCTCGGCGGCGGCGTGCTAACCGAGCCAAGATGCGGCGATCGTTCGCCCTGGCCTTCGTGGGCGTGCTTTGGGGTTGCGACCAGCGACTCGCCCCGGACCTGCCCGCCCAGCTGTCGGTGCCGGTGACGGCGCAAGGGGCCGAGATCCCCACGACGGCGGAAGGATTCTTGGCCGAGGTCAGCCCGCTGCCGGCCAGCGCCGTTCGCGTCGTGTACGACGTCAACGGACCCACGGGGCTGACGGGGAGCCTGGAGGTCATCGTGGGGCGTGGCGGCTTGCGACGCGAGAACTGGTCGCTGACCGTCGAGGTCGACGGCGAGCCCGCGGCCTTCGCCGGCAGCACCGTGCAGACGCCCCGCGCGATCTTCAGCGAAGGGCCGCAGGGTGAGTCGATCTCGCCCGTGGGGCTGGGGCAACTCGCCGATGCCTACGTCGCGGCCGATTCCGCCACGCGTGCCCGCGCGGTCGCGTCGCTGCGGCGACTGCATGCGTCCGTGGCCGTGGCCGATTTCGAGAGCGCACCTCAGACGGACGAGCTGCTCGGGATCACCTGTCGTCGCATGCGGCTGGCGTCGCAGGATCTGTGCATGTGGGACGCGACGGGGCTCCCGCTGCGTTACACGGGCGACACATTCGCGTTGCATGCCGTTCGGATCGAGCTCGATCCCGAGCTCACCGAGCGGGCGTTCCAGATCGCCACACCGGCCCCGCGGCCGGACGACGGGTTCGACGCGAAGGCCGCACTGCAGGCGCTCGCCGACGGCAGCTACGGAGTGCTCGGCCCGTGGCTGCATCCAGGGCTGCGATTTCCCGATCCCAGCGGCGCCGCGTAAGCGTCTTTGGGCGCCCGGCGTTCGGGGGGCATGCGACGCACCGTCCTGACCCTGGCCACCGTGATGTGCTTGCCTGCCTGCAAGGCCGCGCCCTCCGGTGCGCGCTACGAGATGGCGGCGGGCATGGCCACGGCCGCGCCGATGGCCTCCGACGCCGCGATGGGTGGCGACGGAGGTGGCGAGATGGCGGAGATGGAGATCGCCGGCGACGAGGACGAGCCCGATGGCTTCGATCGCAACATCCAAGGCGGCACGCTGACGGCCGGGGTGTTCGACGACACGAGGAACCCGGACGTCTTCGTGGCCTTCGCCGAGAAGATGCAGCAGTCGGACGTGTACGAGCTCGCGAACGTGATGGCGGCGCCGCTGACCACGTTGACGGTCAAGGGCAGCGACGGGGCGCCGATCGGCGGTGCTTCGGTGCGGCTGGGAAACAAGACGCTCGTCAGTGGCACCGACGGTCGCGTCATCGTGACCGGCTGGGACCTCGGCAACGTGCAGGGCTCGAAGGTCGACGTGACCGTCGGCTTCGGCCGCGCCGCGACCAAGACCACCCTGCAGCTGGGCCGCCACGATCACGAAGTGAAGCTGGCGGCGACGGGCCAGCTGCCGCGCGCGCTGGACATCGCGCTCATCGTCGACGCGACGGGCAGCATGGGTGACGAGCTCGAGTACCTCAAAGTGGAGCTGCGCACGATCGCCCGCGACGTGCAGCGAGCGTTCCCCAACGTCGACCAGCGGTTCGCGCTCGTCGTCTACCGCGACCAGGGCGACGAGTACGTCACCCGCAAGTTCGACTTCACCGCCGACCTCGCCAAGTTCGAGCGCCGGCTCGGCCACCAGCGGGCCGACGGGGGCGGCGACTATCCCGAGGCGATGGACGCCGCGATGATCGACGCCGGCACGCTGTCGTGGGGTGGAGCCGACACGGCCAAGCTCGCGTTCGTGGTCGCCGACGCGCCGCCGCACGGCGAGCGGGCGATGGCGACGCTCGAGGCCGCCGACGAGATGCGCACCCAGGGCGTGGCGATGTACCCGATCGCGGCCAGCGGGGTCGCCGAGGCGGCCGAGCTCGTGATGCGGTCGGCGGCGGCGATGAGCGGCGGCGAGTACTTGTTCGTCACCGACGACTCGGGCGTCGGCAACGCCCACGCCGAGCCACACATCCCGTGCTACGCCGTGCAGACGCTGCACGCGTCGATGGCCCGGGTGATCCGCAGCGAGCTGGCCGGCCGTCGCATCGAGGCCGATCCGGCCCGCACGATCCGCCGAGTGGGGGCCAGCCGGGACGGCGTCTGTGAGGCTGCGTCGCTGTCGATCGCACAATGACGCGCGCACGCCGGCCGGCGATCCAGTAAGGTCGCCTGACCGGTATGTCCGAGCGGATCTCCAGCTTCGAAGAGTTTTGGCCGTACTACGTCGGTGAGCACCGCTCGCCGGTCTGCCGCGGATTGCACTACTTCGGCACGACGCTGGCGCTGTCGACGGTGACGTTCGCGATCGTGCGCGGGCCGATGTGGCTGGCGGCGGTCGCCCTCGTGTTCGGCTACGGCCCGGCCTGGGTCGCGCACTTCTTCATCGAGCGCAACCGACCCGCGACGTTTCAGTACCCGCTGTGGTCGCTGCTGAGCGACTTCAAGATGTTGTCGTTGGCGCTGCGGGGCAAGATGGCCGCCGAGGTGACGCGCTTGTACGGCTCGCCGGCGCCGGCTCCCGATGCGCCACTGCGCGCCCGTCGCTGAAACCGGAGCACGTCCGATGCGCGAGGAGGACGACGACGACGAGCCCAACGCGTTGGCCGTGCGGTCGTCGGACCGCATCGACGAGTACGAGCGCAAGTACATGGCCGGCCAAGGGGCCGTGCTCATGCGAACGAAGCGACCGGCGCCCAAGTGGCTGCAGGCGGTGATGGGCAGCGGCGCGGTGGCCGGGCTGGCGATGTTCTTCACCCCGGCGTGGGCGACCGGGTTGTTCCTGATCCCCCTGGGCATCGTGATGTGGGCGCTGTTTTCGATGCTGCGCTTTACCGTGAGCGAGGGGGCGGTCAACGTGCAGTACGGGTTGTTCGGACCCACGATCCCCACGGCGGCCATCGAGAGCGCCGAGGCGATCGAGTACGACTGGAAGAAGTTCGGGGGCTGGGGGATCCGCCTCTCGGGCGACGGCGAGTGGATGTACAACATGCCCGGCGACCACGGCCGCGCCGTGCGGATCGTGTGGCGCGACGCCAAGGGCAAGCGCAAGGTCACCAACGTGGGGATGCCGGATCCGGCGCCCGCGGTGACTGCCATCGCCCGGGCCCGCGCCGCGTTGCCGCCCGCCCCCGAGCCGAACGCGCTCGGCGACGGCTCCTGAAAAAAAATCGACCGACCGCTGCAACGATCGCGGCCGAGGGTCGATGGGGAGGGTGCGCATGACTGCCCCCGACTCCCTGGACGATGCGAGCTGTCTCGTCGTCGTCGACGACGGCGCCAGAGGCCTCGTCTGGGCATGCGCGCTTGCTCGGGCCGGAGCCCGCGTCCGCGTCGATCGTCGGGCGCGGGTTCCGGCGCCGGCCGAGCTGCACGGCTACGACGGGGCGTTGATCGCCGCCGACAGCCCCGGGGCGGCATCGTGGATCGCGGCGCTGCGGGTCGGCCCGAGCCCGTTGCTGGCGGTGGTGGCGGGGCAGCGAGGGCAACTGCCGGCCCTGACTGCGGCGGGGGCTCACGAGGTCGTGCGCGGCCACGCCGGCGCGGCGGTCGTCGCGGCGATGGTACGGACCGTGGGCGCGACGTGGCGCATGCGGACGGTGCTCGGAGGCGATGGTCGTGGGGAGTCCGAACCGGCACCGCACTTTCGGCGGGCGGTCGATCATGCGATCGCCGATCTGGCACGCGGGCGTGGGTTGTCGGCGCGCGAGCAATCGGTGCTGCGGTACGTGGCGCTCGGTTACCCGTACGCGGCGATCGGACATCGGCTTTCGATCGCCCCGCGCACGGTCAAGATGCACGCCGCCAACGTGCGTCGCAAGACCGGGGTGCGCACGCGCGAGCAGCTGCTGCGAGAGGTTTTCGGACGATGATGGTGCCCGTGCTGCTGTGGACACTGCTGGGCGTCGGCGGTTGTGTCGACGATTGCGTCGCCCACTGCGAGGACTGCCGACTCGACTGCGAGGAGGCGTGCGCGGACCAGTGCGTCAGCGCCGACTGTGTGCAGACGTGTCGGCGTCGCTGCGTCCACAAGTGCCGCGGCTGCGTGCGGTTTTGTCGGGAGCGTCTGCGCTGCGTCGATCCGGCGCGACCGAAGCGACCGTCAGGTGGCGAACGCGACGCGCAGCGTGGTGTCTTGATGGGCGCGGCCGTCGAGCACCGCCTGTGCTCGCGTCGCGATGTCGTCGTCGTCGAAGGTGACGTAGCCGAAGCCGCGGCACCCTCCCTCTTCCTTCGTGACCACGCGGACGGACGCGACCCCTTCGAACGCCTTGAACAGGGCCCGCAACGCGGGCTCGTCCGTGTCGACGGGCAGGCCTCCTACGTACAACGTGCGCATCTGTGGACGTTCCACCCACATGCAGGATAGTCCCGAACGGGACGCTTGGCCAGCGGTGCGAAAATCGCGCCGGCCTCGTCCAAGCGCGAGGGATCGAAGGGGTTCTTGCGGGCGAGCCCGGCCGGACGATCGGCTCAGGTGTCCGCGTCGTCCTGCCCGCGCACCGGGGGCTTGGCGCGCTTGCGCGCCTTGGCCTCGGCGATGAGGCCCCGGACGTTGCTCGTGTGGCGGCCCCAGATCACCACCGCCACCGCCAGACTCAGCCACTGGTGCGGCACCGGCTTGTCGGCGATGAACAAGCAGATCGTCATCCCGCTCACCGCGGTCAGCGAGCCGATCGCCGAGGTCCGCGTCAGCACCAACGTCTGCACGTACAGCAGCAGCGCGGCGAAAGCGACGGTCGGATCGAGCGCGACGAAGATGCCGAGGGCGCACGCGACCCCCTTGCCGCCGCGAAAGCCCAGGTAGATCGGGAAGATGTGACCGAGGACCGCCGCGAAGGCGACGATCGCCAGGCCGACCTGCGCGTCCGCGTCCGTGCCCAGGGCCTCCGGTCGCATGGCGATCCACACCGGGATGGCGGCCTTGAACACGTCGAGCACGAGCACCACCATCCCGAGCTTGGCTCCGAGGGCCCGTGATGCATTCGTGGCGCCGATGTTGCCCGAGCCGACCTTGCGCAGGTCGATGCCCTTGAGTCGCGCGACGAGGACGCCCGTCGGAATCGCCGCGATGAAATAGGCCAGCGCGGCCCACGCGGGGATGCTGTCGGCGAGGGCCTCCAAGGGGCGCACGATAACCGCCCGCCCTGCGCCCGACCACTACTGCGAGCGGGCCTGCTTCTCGTCGATCCCGCTGAGTCCAAACCGCTGGGCGAACACGTCGGCGACGGCGTGCAGGTCCAGCCCGCGGTAGGCGAGCCCGACCATCGCGTGGAAGATCAGGTCGGCAGCCTCGGAGGCGACACGCGCGTCGGACTCGTCGGCGATCGCCTGAGACAGCTCGCCGGCCTCTTCGGTGATCTTCTCGGCGAGCTTGGGGGGACCCTTGTCGAGCAGCGTGCGCACGTAGCTCTTGCCGTCGGCGTTGGTCATGCCCCGACCGGCCTTGCGGTCTTCGATGACCCCGAACACGCGGGTCAGCATCGTGCCCGGGTCGGCGGGCGGACCGTCGTCGGCGGGCAGGGCGGTGGCGTCGTCACCGTCGACCCGGCGAAAGAAGCAGCTCGTGGTCCCGGTGTGACAGGTGGGGCCACGTGGTCGGGCGCGGACGAGGATCGCATCCGCGTCGCAATCGACGCGCACGTCGACGACATCGAGGGTGTGCCCGCTCGTCTCGCCCTTCTCCCACAAGGCCTGTCGGCTACGACTGAAGAACGTTGTCCGGCCGCGCTCGAGCGTCGCGGCAAGGGCCGCCTCGTTCATGTACCCGACCATCAAGACCTGATGGGTGTGTGCGTGCTGCACCACGGCGACCACGAGGCCGCGCTCGTCGGGGGTCAACGTGGAAAACAGCCGGGTCGCATCGAGCGCCATCGCGGGGGACGTTAGCAGGTCACAAAGGGAAACATCGGCGACAGTCGCGTGTGGTAGGCGATCTGATGGTGTATGGCATCCCCCCTTCGCGTTGGATCTCCATGTTGGTCGCCCTCGGCGGGCTCGGTGCCTGCCAGGACGCGACGACCCGCGACGAGCACCTGGCCGACGCGATCGGCCCCGAGCCGGACCCGCCGCAGTCGCAGCCGCAACAGGTCCCGATGGACGAACGCCCGGTGACGCTCGCCGAGACTCCTCCGCTGCCGGTGATGGGGGGCACGCTGCACCTGACCAGCGACGGTGCGTGGCTGGTCGCGACCGATCCGGATCGCGACCAGATCCACGTCGTCGATCTCGCCGACCGCATCGAGTCGCACGTGATCGCGACCGAAGCCGGCGCGCAGCCGTGGCGCATCGCCGAGGACTCGACCGGCACGTTGCACGTGGTGCAGCGCGGCACGGGCAGCGTCGTCAGCTTCCGACCCGAGAGTGAACAGCTCGGCGTGCAGACCCAGGTGTGCGCCCAGCCCCGTGGCATCGCCATCGACGACGTCGACGACGTGTGGGTCGCGTGCGCCGGCGGAGAGCTCGTGACGCTGCGCGACGGCGTGCCGCAGCAGCGACAGGACATCCCCGTCGATGCGCGGGACCTGTGGTTCGACGGCACCCGTCCCACGCCGTGGGTGAGCACGTTTCGTGACGCGACGGTCTACGATCCGGATGGCGCGTCGTTCGGTCTACCGCCGCTGGCGCGCAACTCGTTCATCCAGGCCGAGCCCGAGCAGCTGCGATCGTCGGTCGCCTGGCGGACGCGTGCGCTCGGCGACGGTGGCTTCGTCATGGTGCACCAGCTCGCCAGCGATCGGACGCTCGACGCGTCGCAGCCCGACGACGACGGTGGCCACGGTCACGCCGAGGACGGCGGAACGTCCGGGGGTCCGTTCGGAGGCGGTGGTGACGGATACGGCGACGGCGAAGACCCGTGTGGGGCGATCGTGACCGGCGCCGTCACCATGGGCGATGCCAACGGCGATCTGCGGACCACCGGGCCGATCCTCGGTGTGTTCGGTGCGATCGATGTCGCGTTCGACCCGACCAAGACGCGGGTGGCCATCGCATCCGCGTCGACGTTCGCGGAGGCCGAATATCAGATCGCGTTGATCCCTCTCAGCGAGATCGGCGACCCGGATCCCGACCGGTGCTGGGACACGCAAACTCCCATCTTGGTCGATCGCCAGCCGACGGCGTTGGCCTTCGACGACCTCGGGTTCTTGTACGTGCAGGTTCGCGAGCCGGCGGCGATCTACCGGGTCGACGTGGTCTACGACGAGCTCGAGGAGATCCCGCTGTCCGGCCCCAGCCGCGCCGACACCGGACACACGCTGTTTCACGAGCTGGGCCGAGCGCTGGTCGCGTGCGCGTCGTGTCACCCCGAGGGTGCCGACGACGGTCACATTTGGGCGTTCGACCCGATCGGGCTGCGCCACACGCCGGCGCTCGACGTGGGACTGGCGGGCACCGAGCCGTTCCACTGGCAGGGCGACCTGCCGACGTTCGGCACGCTCGTCGACGAGGTGATGGTCTCGCGCATGGGTGCGCTGGGGCAGTCCGCCGAGCGATCGGCCGCGCTCGAACGCTACGTCTTCGCGCTCGATGCCGGACCCACGCGGTCGCACGATGCCGAGATCGTCGCGCGCGGTGCCGAGGCCTACGGCGCGTTCGGTTGTGGCTCCTGTCACTCCGCCGGCGTGCACGTGACTACGGATCTCGGCTTCGGGGTCGCCCTGCAGTCGCCGCCCCTGTCGGGTGTCGGATTGCATCCGCCGTACATGCACGATGGGCGCGCCGCGACGTTGCGCGACGCGGTGGTCGACATGATCGATCGGACGGCGCCCGCCGGTGCCACGGTCGGGGAGACGACGGTCGACGATCTCGTCGCGTATCTCGAGACGATCTGACGATGCAGCGGAAACGCGGCGCTCGGCGGAGGGTGAATCCGATCGAGATGTCCAAACCGTCCCGATCCGTTCCCCTCCTCGCACTCGTCACCATCGCCGGCGCCTTCGGATGCGGTGGCCCCGATCAGACCGACGACTGGTCGTCGACGAGTGATGCGTTCCAAGAGGAGCGCGTGCCGCTGGACGAGCGCGCGCTGGAGCTCGCCGAGACGCCGCCGCTTCCGGTGATGGGCGGAACGATGCACATCACCGCGGACGGGGAGTGGCTCATCGCGACCGACCCCGATCGCGACCAGATCCACGTCGTCGACGTGCACCAAGGCGTACAGACGCACATGATCGCGCTCGATCCGGGGGTGCAGCCTTGGCGGATCGCCGAGGACTCGACCGGGACCGTGCACATCGTCCTGCGGGGCGATGGCACGGTGGCGTCGATGCGGCCCGAGGACCTGCAGGTGCAGGTGACGGCGTCGTTGTGTCCGCAGCCGCGCGGCATCGCCGTCGACGAAGCCGACGACGTGTGGGTCGCGTGTGCCGGCGGTGAGCTCGTGGTCGTTCACGATGGGATCGTCGCCGGTCGCGAGGACGCGCCGGTCGACGTACGCGACATCTGGTTCGACGAGGGCGAGCGCTTCGTCAGCACGTTCCGCGACGCGCGGGTGTACGGCCCCGACGGTGACACCTACCGTCTGCCGAACCTGGCGCGCGCTTCTCGGTTCGCATCCAATGGAGAGACGCTTCACCCGTCGGTGGCCTGGCGCACCCGGCCGTTGCCCGCGGGGGGCTACATCATGGTGCATCAGCTCGCGACCGATCGCCCGTTGAGTCTGACGACCGGCGACGCCGACGACGGTCCCGCGGACCCCGGTGGGGATGATGATGGCTTCGGCGACGGCAGCGGCGGCGGTGTCGATGGTGGCAGCGACTACGGCGGCGGTGAGTCTTCGTGCATGGGCATCGTCACCACTGCCGTCACGATCGGCGACCGCCACGGCGACATGATCACCACCGGCCCGATCGCCAAGGGGATCGGTGCCGTCGACGTGGCCTTCGACGGCACGAAGACGCGTGTCGCGATCGTGTCGGCCGCGGGCAACTTCGAGGGCGAGCACCGCGTGATCGTGTTTTCCGCGGGGCACCTGCGGGATCCCCAACCCGACCGATGCCAGGACCAACACTGGCTGCAGAAGGTCCCGGGCCAACCCGTGGCGGCGGTGTTCGACCAGATCGGGCGGCTGTACGTGCAGATGAGCGAGCCGGCCCAGATCGTCCGGTACGACATCGACGGCAACGGCCAGTCGCGCATCGGCCTCACCGGGAAGTCGCGCGCCGACACCGGGCACACGCTCTTTCACGAGCTGGGCGCCGCGGAAATCTCGTGCGCGTCGTGCCATCCCGAGGGAGCCGACGATGGTCGCGTCTGGAACTTCGCCCCGATCGGGCCGCGCCACACGCCGGCCCTCGACGTGGGACTGGCCGGGACCGAGCCGCTGCACTGGCAAGGCGACCTGGCGGACTTCGCCGCGCTGGTCGACGAGGTGATGGTCGGGCGCATGGGGTTGCCCGGACAGCCGCCGGAGCGCGCGGCGGCCATGGAGCGCTACGTCTACGCCTTCGACAGCGGGCCGGCGCGGCGACACGATTCGTCCACCGTCGCGCGTGGGGCACAGGCGTACGCGTCGCTCGGTTGCGCGTCGTGCCACGGAAGCGGCGCGCAGCCGCCGGCCGACTTCGGGTTCGGGTTCATGCTGCAGTCGCCACCGCTGTCGGGCGTGGGGCTGCACCCGCCGTACATGCACGACGGCAGAGCGGCGACGCTGCGCGACGCGGTGATGGACATGATCGGTCGCGTCACGCCGGCGGCTACGGTCGACGCGGGGATGGTCGACGATCTCGTGGCGTACTTGGAGACGCTCTAGGCGTTGACGGGCACGGGCACGGGCACGGGCACGGGCACGGGCACGGCGGAAGCTTCGCTAGCGCGAAGCTTCCGGGGGCCGAACCGGGATGTTCTGCTCCAGCAGGTACCGTTTCGCTTGGGCGATCGTGTACAGGCCGAAGTGGAAGATCGAGGCGGCGAGGGCCGCGTCGGCTTCGCCCTCGCCGCTGGCGAGGCCTTCGCGGATGTGGTCGAGGTTGCCGACACCGCCGCTGGCGATCACGGGCACGCGAACGCGGCGGCTGACCTCGCGGGTGATCCACAGATCGTACCCGTCACGGGTGCCGTCGCGGTCCATGCTCGTCAGCAGCAGCTCGCCGCAGCCGTACTCGGCCAGCTGCTCGCACCACGTCAGCGCTTCGAGGCCGGTCGAGCGCGTGCCGCCGTGGATCACGACCTCGTACAGCGGCTCCTTGTCGCCGGGCATCGGGGGCATGCGCTTGACGTCCACCGCGCCCACGATCGCCTGCGAGCCGAACTCCTTGGCGAGCTCCTTGATGAGCAGCGGGTTGGCCACGGCGGCGGAGTTGATCGCGACCTTGTCGGCGCCGGCGAACAGCAGGCGGCGCACGTCGTCGGCACGGCGGATCCCCCCGCCCACGGTCAGCGGCACGAACAGCTGCGGGGCGACGCGGCGCACCACGTCCAGGAACGTGCGGCGGCCCTCGGTGGTCGCCGTGATGTCCAGCAGGCAGATCTCGTCGGCACCCTGCAGGTCGTAGGCGCGCGCGGCCTCGACCGGATCGCCGGCGTCACGCAGTCCGCCGAAGTGCACGCCTTTGACGACACGACCGTTCTTGATGTCCAGACACGGAATGATGCGTCGCTTCAACATCGGGCCAGAGC
The DNA here is from genome assembly GCA_937896535.1 of uncultured Pseudomonadota bacterium. Taxonomy (GTDB): domain Bacteria; phylum Myxococcota_A; class Polyangia; order Nannocystales; family Nannocystaceae; genus CALBMM01. The sequence goes on along the minus strand of CALBMM010000103.1, from coordinate 16,692 downwards.
CTCCTCGAGCGTGAACACGCCCTCGTAAAGTGCGCGGCCGAACACGACCCCGCGAATTCCTGCGGCCGCACAAGCGTCGAGGTCGGCGAGCGAGCCGACGCCTCCGCTGGCGAGCACGTCGATCTCCACCGCGTCCTGCAGCGCCCGGGTGGCCTCCACGGCCGGGCCGGTGCGCATGCCGTCGCGGTCGACGTCGGTGTACAGCACCGCGGCGGCGCCCCACGACTGCGCGGCGATGGCCAGCGCGAGCGGGGTCTGCTGCGACTGCGCGGTCCAGCCGTCGACCGCGACCTTGCCCGCGCGACTGTCGGCCGCGACGACGATGCGCCCGGGATGCTCGCGGCACAGCGCGGCGACCAAGTCCGGCTCACGCACCGCGAGCGTGCCGACGACGACGCGTTGCGCCCCGGCACGCAGCAATCGCGTCACGCCCTCGGCGTCGCGAATGCCTCCGCCGGTCTGAATCTTCGCCCCGCCCGCATGCGCCCGCTCGGCGATGCGCGACAGCAACTCCAAGTGCGCGCTCGTGCCGGCAAAGGCACCGTCGAGATCGACCACGTGCACGAGCTCGGCGCCCGCGCGTGCGAATGCTTCGGCGAGGGCCGGCGGATCGTCGTGGTACTCCGTGGCGCGCTCGGCTTGCCCTTGCGCGAGTCGTACCGCCTTGCCGCGCATCAGATCGATGGCGGGAATGACGATCACCCCCAGCCCCCGAGCAGGAACGCGCGGAGGAACTTCAGCCCCGCGCGCTGGCTCTTTTCGGGATGGAACTGGCAGCCCATCACGTTGCCGCGGCGCACGGCGGAGGCGAAGCGCACCGTCCCGTACGTCGTCATCCACATGACGTCCTCGGTCCGGCCGGGCTCGACGTAGTAGCTGTGCACGAAGTAGTAGTGGTCGCCCGTGGGGTCGACCGAGTTCCACCCCATGTGCGGCACCTTCAGGCGTCGACGCAACGGCTCGACATCGGGGGCCGGCGCGGGCGCGATGGCGGTCGCCACACTCTGTCCGCCGAACGGCGAAGGGGGTGACGGCGGCTCGGCCAGTCCGATGCCGGCGGGCTCGCTGCCCACGGGCTCGACGTTGGCGGCAGCCTCCATCGGTGACGTGGCGATCGGCACCGGCGGTGCGCCGAAGCCCGCCGTCTCGAGCGGCTCGACGGCGGTCGACTGCGGCGGCAGGCTGCCTTCGGGGACGGGTGAGGCCGGCTCGTTGCTGTGCTCGGTCGCGCCTTCCTCGGCGTCGACTTCCATGTCGTCGGGGAAGCGGCGGCACCAGCCGGGCATCACCTTGAGGCCGGCCTGTCCCCCGTTTTCGTCGCTGCCTTCGAACAGCAGCTGCATGCCCAGGCAGATCCCCAGAAACGGATCGCCGCGCTCGATGACCATCTTCAGCGCCGCGCCCATCGACCCCTCGACGATGGCCCGGGTGGCTGCGCCGAACGCGCTCTGGCCCGGAAACACGACCATGCGGGATGTGGCGACCTTGTCGGGATCGTCCGTCACCCGGACGCCCGCGCCGACCTGAACGAGAGCGCGTTCTACGCTGGCGAGGTTCCCCAAGCCGGCGTCCACCAGGGTCACTTCACGGGCCATTCGGGCCACTTCTATCACACCTGGCGCCACACACGACGTGTGCCTGGCCCTCCCTCACATCGAACGCGCGACCCTGCGCCGACCCCCTGGATGGGAGTTCAGTCGGCACCGAGTGCTTCGGCCCGCGTGGCGTAGACACTGCCCGGGAACTTGGCTCGCAGTCGGTCGATCGCTGCGTCGCGAGCCTTGCTGCGGCCGAGCTTGTCGAGCGCACGGATCTTGCCCCAATGCGCTTCTTCGGCGAGTGGTCCGCCCCGCTGCAGGTAGCGGTCGAAGGCCTTGAGAGCGGCCTTGGCATTGCCGCGCTTGAGGTGCAGCTGCCCGATCGACACGTCCGCCGCCTGGGCTTCGGCCGACCGCGGGTACAGCCGCTGCAGCTTCGCGTAGGTGGCGAGGGCCCTGCCCTCGTTGCCACTACCCCGCAGCTGGCGGGCTTCCGAGAGCAGCTCGCCGGCGGAGGCCTGCGGCGTGCTGGGCCGGCGCGCGCGGCCGGAGTCGGTGTCGTCATCCTCGGACCCGTCGTCGTCGACGATGATCGGCTCGTCGTCGTCCGGACCCACGGCCACGACGTCGTCGTCGTCGCCGATCCGCTCGGAGTCGCCGGCGCCCCACTCGAGCGTGCGCCCCTTGGCGTCGGTCAGGGTCACATCGCCCGCCGTGACCGTGATGAACATCTGCCCGCCGGTCAGCTGTAGCTGGAAGGTCGCGTGGGAGGCATCGAGCGCGCCGTACGGTGTCAGGAGCCGTCCGTCGCCCTCGAAGTCCACGGTGCCCGATTCCACCTCGACGCCGCGCTCGCGGGCACGGACGCGGGTGGACGCTTCGACGCACGTGGTCGCCTCGTCGGCGTGCACGCAGGTGCGACCGTCCGCGACGACCCAGCGATCGAGCGGGAGCGGGGCGCCCTCGTCCAGACGCGCCTCGTCGACGAGCAACGCGCCGCTGCTGACCACGGCGGAGTCGGACCCATCGGTCGACGACCGCGCCAGCTCGCCCTTGGGCAGCGTCAGCGTGATCACCAACGCCGCGGCGGCCGCGAGGCCACCGGCGACCAGTCCGATCACCCACGGTCGACGTCGGGGCGTGGCGCGTTGCTGCTGCCACGCCGCCATCGTCGCGAGCGCGCGGGTCATGTCCTCGTCGTGCGCGGCGTCCTCCGTGGTCGGCATGCCGAGCGCACCGAGACGGGCGTAGAAGTCTCGCTCCGCGTCGGCATCCGCGTCCGCGAAGCGACGCACGAAGTCGCGCTCCTCTTCGGAGAGCGCCTCGCCGATCGCCTCGTCGTCGGCGAGCTGCTGCCAGCGTTCGTTCATGCCCCCGCTCCCTTCGCACGCATGGTGCCGATGGCGAGGTCGCGGCGGATCGCCTTGCGGACCGATCGACGCGCGTACAGCAGGCGCGACTTGATCGTGTCGACGGGGATGCCGAGCAGATCGGAGATCTCGGGGACGCTGTGCTCGAGCACGTGGCGCAGGATCAACACCTCGCGCTGCGACTCGGGCAGTGCGTCGAGGTAGTCGGCGAGCTCGCGGGGGATTTCGTCACGACGATCGGGACGGGCGGGCGCCGGTGCGATCGTCTCGGCTTGCTCGGTGTCGGGCGTGACGAGCTTGAGCCGACGCCCGTCTTGCTCGCGCAGGCGCAGGCACGCACGCGTCGCCACCGATCGCGACCAGCGGATCAGGCTCGACTCGCCGCGGTAGCTCGACAGTCCGTCGAGCACGCGCATCAGGCCGATCTGGATCGCGTCGTCGACATCGGCGGGATTGCGCGAGAGCGTGCGCGCGACCACCCGCATGTGCGGCAGCAGCATCTGCACGAGCTGTCGCTGCGCCTCTCGATCGCCACCGAGGACGCGCTCGACCCACGCGAGGTCGTCGGCGTGCCGCGTCACCACGCCCATCGTTTCCGCAGCATAACTGGCCCACCGCCACAGCCCCTCCCAGAAGGGGGTGAGCGCGAAGCCCGCGAACGGGCGGGGCAGTGTGCCAGCGTGCACAAGGGGTCGGATACGGGGGTGCCGGGGGAGGGGTGAAAAAAATAGCGAGTTACTCCCGAGTCAGGATCCATACGACGCGCGCACTGGGGTCACACAGGCTCCCACTCGACGCGCCGGTCCCGAAAACGTTTTCACCCGTTGTCGCGCGCGCATGTATCAGAGATGGTCGGTGGGCAGGAAGACAGAGGCGACCTTGGGCGCGCTCGTCTGGGCGGTTTGCGCTGGGACCGGCTGCTACGGCGGTCGGGACGGCATCGACGGACCCGGACAGGCCGACGGTGACGGCGGGACCGACGGCGAGGACGGCGGCGACGGACCCGACGACGAGCCGATGGGATCGGGCGATCCCGCCGACGGCTGCGGCGGCATGGCGGCGGGCCTGGCCCCGATGCGCCGGATGACGGCGGTGCAGTACGCCAACACCGTCGAGGACCTCTTCGACGGGGTGGTGACCCCCGGGACCCAGTTCCCGCCCTCGGAGATCCACCACGAGTACACCAACAACCCCACGGCCAACGTGGTGTCGCTGTCGGCGGCCGAGGACATCATGCTCGCCGCCGAGCAGGCCGCGGAGCAGGTCGTCGACAACGTCGACCTCGTGGTCGACTGCGCGGGCATGGCCGAGGCCGCGTGCGCGGAAGCGTACGTCTCCGACCTGGCCGAGCGCGCGTTTCGGCGCCCGCTGCGACCGGGCGAGCACGCCCAGCTGATGGACCTGTACGCGGCGGGCTCGGCCGAGGACGGCTTCGCCGACGGCATCGGCACGGTCGTCGCGGCGATCTTGCAGATGCCGCAGTTTCTGTACCTTCTCGAAGAGGGCGTCGGCGAGGTCGAGGCCGATGTGCTGCAGCTGTCGGACTTCGAGCTCGCGACGCGGATCTCGTACTTGCTGACCGACTCGATGCCCGACGACGAGCTGTACGCGGCGGCGGCCAGCGGCGAGCTCGCCGATCCGGACGTCATCGAGACCCACGTGCGGCGGCTCATCGCCGACACCGCGCGCAGCGGACCCGCGCTCGACCGGTTCTTCCGCGAGTGGATCCACTTCGACGGGGTGCCGGCGTTCGACAAGGACACCGACGACTTCCCGCAGTACGACGACGCGCTCGCGGCCTCGATGGACGCCGAGCTCTCGCAGTTCGTGGCGCGCGTGCTCACCAGCGGCGAGCCCACGCTCGACCAGCTGCTGACCTCGCCGTCGACGCGTGTCGACGCCACGATGGCCGCGTTCTACGGCCTGGCGAACGTGCCGGCCGACGGCCAGTGGGTCGACGTGGATCTGCCCGCCGAGCAGCGACCGGGATTGCTGTCGCGCCCGGCGTTCCTCGCCGAGCACTCCACGGCGACCTCGAGCGCGCCGATCTTCCGCGGCCGTCTCGTGCGCACGCAGCTGCTGTGCAACGAGATCCCACCGCCGCCCGACGACGCGATGGCCAACGCGCCCGAGTATCCGCCCGGCGCGACCGAGCGCGAGCGCACCGAGATCCTGATGGCCCACATGAACTGCGGAGCCTGCCACGCGGTGATGAACCCGATCGGACTCGGCTTCGAGCACTACGACCCGATCGGAGCGTGGCGCGACCTCGACATCGACGGTCAGCCCGTCGATGCGTCGGGCGAAGTCGTCGGCGGACCCGACGAGGTCACGGGGACGTTCGACGGCGTCGTCGAGCTCGGCACGAAGCTCGCGGCGAGCCCCGAGGTCGAAGCCTGCTTCGCGCAGGAGTTTTATCGACACTCGCTGGGGCTCGAGCGCAGTCAGGTGCTCGACTGCGCCATCGAGCCCTTGCAGACCGCGTTCGTCGAAAGCGGCGGCAACGTCGAAGAGCTGCTCGTCTCGCTGGCGCGCAGCAACGCCTTCCGCCTCCGGGCGCTCTCGGAGGTGGAGTGATGGCACGCGCACTGAGCCGACGTAACTTGCTTCGCGGCGCCGGTGGGGTCGCGGTGGCGCTGCCGTTCCTCGAGTCGATGCCCGGTGCCCGGGCCGGCGGGGCGGGGCCCACGCTGCGCTACCTGCAGTTCATGCACGTGCAGGGCACGCTCATCAACGAGTGGGCACCCACGGGCGGCACCGATCCCTCGCTGTCGGCGATCCTCGCTCCGCTCGAAGGGGTCAAGGACCGCTGCGTGTTCCTGTCCGGCGTCGACAATCCGTCGGCGAACGACTACGGGGTCAACGGTCACGTCAACTCCGGTCGCACGATCTTCACGTGCGCTCCGAACTCGGGCAACAACGACCTGCCCGATGGGCCGTCGATCGACCAGGTGATCGCCGAGCGCCTCGCCGCGCCCACGCCGTACCGCTCGCTGCAGTTCGGCATCGGCGGCTCGGGAATCGGCGAGTACCAGGCACTGATGGCCGGCCCACAAGACCCCGTCCCGCTCGACGGCGATCCGATCGCGGTGTTCGATCAGCTGTTCGCGGACCTCGACAGCGACCCGGTGTCGGCCCCCACCACGCTGCAGCGACTGCGGTCGCGACGGCAGAGCGTGCTCGACGTGATCAAGGACTCGTTCGACAGCACGCGGGCGAACCTGAGCGCCGCCGATCAGATCACGCTCGACAACCACGCCGACAAGATCCGCGCGCTGGAGACCCAGCTCGGCAATACGGGCAACGCGACGGTCTCGTGCACGACGCCCACGGTCGACGTGCCGGCCGGCTACGACAACAACGACCAGAACCAGGACGACACGTCTTCGCGCGTGTTCATCGACCTGATGGTGATGGCGCTGGCGTGCGACATGACCCGTGTCGGCACGCTGCAGTACACCAACTATCACTCGCCGAGCTATCCGTGGCTCAACGCGGGCGTGCCCGGTGCGTTCCCCGAGTGGCACTCGATGGTCCACGAGATCCCGAACCTGGGCGACGTCACGCCGGTGCGCACGGTCTACCGCTGGTACATGGAGGAGCTGGCGTATCTGCTCGAGCAGCTGTCGCTCGTGCAGGACGGCGAGGGCTCGATCCTCGACAACATGTTGGTGCTGTCGACCAGCGAGCTCGCCAACGGTGCGAGCCACTCGACCAACGGCCTGCCGTTCGTGCTCGCCGGCGGCGTGGGGGGCCAGCTCACCACCAACCGCCACGTCGACCTGGCCGGGGCTCGGTCGGGCGAGGTCTTCACGACCTTCCTCAACTGGTTCGGCGGCAACGACCAGGTCTTCGGCAACCCGGCGTACTGCAACGGTCCCGTCTCGATCTGAGGCGCTGGCCGCGGACGCTGGGATTGCGCCGGAGCGTCCCCGGCGGTCGTGGTACCCGTCGTAGGGTGAACGCCGCGGTCGCCCGCTCGTACGCCTTCGGGATCTTCTTCGCCGCCGCGGCCGTCGGGTGCAACGGCGGTGACGAGGCGGTCGGCGGCGACGAGGCGTCCGGCGGCGCCGATGCGACGACGGACACGAACGTCACGACGCTGCCGCTGACGACCACGGCCACCGTGGACACGGGGACGACGGACGCGACGCCCGCGACCGGGAGCACGTCGACGGACGCGAGCACGTCGACGGACACGACGAGCACGTCGTCGGACACGAGCTCGAGCAGTGGGACCGCGGACGGCACCGGCGACAGCAGTGACTCGGGCGGAGAGCCGACGGACTACGACGTGTCCTGGTGTCGGCTGCAGTACCCCCCGGAGGTCACGGTGGCCGTCGACGAGGCCTTCGCCGTCTTCGTGCGTTTGTACGCCGCGGGCCTGACCGATCTGTCCGGCGTCAACGATCCCGCCGGGCCACAGCTCGTCGTCGAGATGGGCTACGGCCTCGATGGCAGTGATCCTTCGATGGGCCTGGGCGGACCGTGGACGTGGACGCCGGCCGGGCCGAACGCCGGGTACGGTCCGGGCGCGCCGGGGTACGAGGCCAACAACGACGAGTACGTGGGCGACGTGACGATCCCGATGGCCGGCATCTACGCCTACGCGTCCCGCATTTCCGGCGACGGCGGTCTGACGTGGGTCTACTGCGACCTCGACGACCTGCTCAACGGCGGCTACACGCCCGACCAAGCGGGCGTCGCGTTCGTCGGGCAGTAGCTCGCGCCCCGGCGACCGGACGGCCTCACAGTCGCAGGACGAAGCCCGCCAGCGCGCGGATTCTCGCGGGCCACGGCTGCAGGACGATGCGGCGCGCGTCGCCTTCGCAGGCGGCGTTCGGGGACTCGCACTCGACGAAGGTGACCGGGTTCAGCGGCATGGTGCCGCCGAGGGCGAGGCGGAAGGCGAGGCGCTCCACGATGCCGATCTCGAGGGAGCCGTCGAGACCGGCGAGGCCGAGCGTGCGCAGGCCCGGGCGGGAGGCGCCGTCGTAGCCGATGAGCTCGGCGCCGAGGCCGGCGCGGACCCCGAAGTCGAGACGCGCGCCGACGCCGAAGTGCACACCGCCGTAACCGAGGACCTGGATGCGATAGGTGACCGGATCGGGGCGGTTGGACAGCAGCGCGTTGGCGTCGAGTCCCAGCCGCAACCAGCGACCGAGGTCGACGCCACCGAAGATCGACACGCCGCTCTGCCAGGGCGCCTGGTCGGCGAAGCCTTCGCCGAGGTAGCCCACGCCGAGGCGACCGTGGGCGCGTGACGGGGGCGGTGGCGGCGGGTCGGGCTTGGTCTCGTCCTCGGGCGGAGGCTCGGGTTGCGGCTGCGGCTGCGGCTGCGGCTGCGGCTCGGGCTCGGGCTCGGGCAGGTCGACCTTGACCATCGCGACCTGCTCGCCGGCCGCGATCGCGCGACTGCTGCCGTCGACGATGAGCCACACCGCCTCGACCGTCGCTTCGGGACTCGCCGGGTCGATCGGCACCTCGCGCCGATACGCGTCACCTTTGCGGTCGACGAGGTAGACGTCCCAGCGGTTGGGGTCGTCGTGGCGAAACCAGAATGCCGCCGAGGCGTCGCGCGCGGTCAGCAGGTCCTGCAGCGTGGGCAAGGCGAGCTCGCCGGCCAGCTGCGCACGTTCGAGGACGATGTCGTCGTGGCCCAACGTCGTGCGCGCCTGGTCGACCGCGGCGTCGATCCCCGCGTCGTCGTCGTCGATGTCGAGCACGAGCAGTCGCGTGGTCTTGGCTTGATCCGGCGCCGACGCGGGGTCTCGGGCCGGTGGCGCGTGAGGCTCGGCCGGGGCCGCCGACGCGTCGCGTGCGATGCCGACGAGCACCAACGCCATGGCGATCCGCCGGACGCGATCGTGGGGGCCGCTCACCAGACGCGCGCGAGGCTACCACCCGATCCGGCCCGAAATTGGCCGCCTTGTCCACGGCGGCGCGAAAACCTTGGACACCGGCAAGTGCGATTTAAGTTCAATGATTGCATGCTTTTGAATGTTGCGTAGATGGCGCCGAGTTGACCGCTGCGGGCGCACGGCCATTAACCTTGCACAAACATCGGACACGGCATCGGCCGGCCAAACTTTCGGCCCCGATGCCCCCGGACCCGCGGAGACCACACCATGAATTTCAACGACCCCACCCGCTTGATTGTCTGGACCCTTCCCCTGGTGATCGCCGCCGCCTGTGGCGACGACGGCAGCAGCAACGACGACGGCAATACGACCGTGGCCGGCTCCACCGGTGAGACCGACCCGACCGGCGGCCCGTCGACGATGACCACGGCCACCGACGACACCTCCGACCCCACCAACCCGACCACCGGACCCGACGACACGACCGGCGGCCCCGATCCCGACTCCTCGTCCGGCGGCAACGTCGGCGAAGCCGAGGTTCGCGTGCTGCACCTGGGCGTGGGCGCCCCGGGCGTCGATGTGTTCGCCAACGGTGAGGGGCCGGTATTCACCAACCTCGAGTTCCGCAACAGCACCGACTACGCCGCGGTGCCGGCCGGGGACTACACCTTCGAAGTCTCGGTCACGGGCAGCCCGGCCGCCGACGCCGTGCTGATGCCGATGCTCAGCCTCGAAGCCGACACCAAGTACACGGCCGTCGCGATCGGCGACCTCGCCGAGACCGACGGGGCACCTCCGCTGCAGGCGATCGCCCTCGTCGACGACGACGCCGACATCGCGGCCACCGACGTGCGCATCACCGTGGTGCACGCCGCACCCGCCGTCGGCCAGGTCGACATCTGGGAAGTCTCCGACCCGAACAACCCGGTCGCGTTGCTGACCGACGTCGATTTCGGTGCGTTCGCCTCGCTCGGCGACATCCCGGCCGGTCCGCTCTCGGTCGGCGTCGACGTCGACGACGACGCGATGCCGGACCTGGTCTTCGACGTGGACGCGACGGGTCTGGCCGGCAGCCAGGTCAACGTCTTCGCCAACAATGACGATGTGGGCGGGGTAGCCCTCGTCGCGCAGCTTCCCGACGGGACGGTGCTGCCGATCCCCCCGGTCTGATCTGATCCCCTGTGACGCCAATCTGCTGTCGCGAGGTTCTCCCTCCTCGATTACAGCGACCGCATGGACGGTCCGGGTCTGCCCCGGGCCGTCCATCTTTCGTTTGTCGGTGGGGTGGACCGATCAGCGCTCGATCGGGCGCAGCGGGGCTTCGCCGGATCTCAACGCTTCCGGATCGTCGACCGGCACCTGCACCGCCGGCTGGTCGCGCTCGATCTTCGCGGGCCGACGCTCGAGCTGCGCCATCATGTACAGCCCGGCCGCGGTCAGGATCACGATGATCGACAGGACCTGAAACGGCAGCGAGATGAGACCCATCAACGCGCCCTCGGGCGCGAGCAACTGCCGACGACGCAGCCGCCGCGTGACCTTGTCGGCAAAGTCCTCGGGCGCCTCGACCTCGGGCAGCTCGGCGACGAGCTGCATGACCTTGCGCAGATCCTCGAGCTCGTCGCGCAGCTCGGGGCTGTCGGCCAGCAGGCTGTCGAACGCCTCCGCCTCGTCGCCTTCGAGCTCGGCGTCGAGGTAGGCGCTCATCAGCTCGGCGCTCTGTTCGGGGGAGTTCATCGGGATCTCTTCAAAGGTTAGGGCGTGAGGACGGGTTTGCCATCGACTTGGCGCAAATGCGCGATCACTTCAGGTAGTCCGCGAGGCGGTCCTTGAGGGCGACCCGGGCGCGGTGAAGGCGCGACTTGAGGGTCCCTTCCTGGAGTCCGGTGATGCGCAGGATGTCGGAGTAGCTCAAGCCCTGGATGTCGCGCAGGACGATGAGCAGTCGATGCTCGGGGTCGAGGTTGGCCAGCTCGCGCGAGATCGCGTCTTGCAGTCGGGTGCCCTGGGCCATCGCCTCGGGCCCGGCGATCTGCGACTGCAGCGGGACGACCGGGCCGTCGCCGCCGCCTTGGGCCTCGGGGTTGTCCTCGACCGGCACGCTGCGGTGGAAGTTGCGACCGCGCAGGTACTTGATCCGGTTCTTGCACGTGTTGGAGGCGATTCGATACAGCCACGTGTAGAACCGCCCCTCGCCGCGGTAGGACGCGATCGCCTTGTGCACGGTGAGGAAGACTTCCTGCGCGAGGTCTTCGGCCTCCTGGCGGTTGCCGATCATGCGCAACGTCAGGCCGAAGATCCGGTTTTGGTAGATCCGCACCAGCTCCTCGAAGGCGCGGTCGTCCCCGTTGCGGATCCGCCGAACCAAACGTCGGTCTCGGACGTCCGCAGCGCTGCGTTCGTCCGGCGGTGGGCTGACCGTCGGGGCTGATTGGGATTCCGCCGCCGTCACGGAAGCCGCGTCCTTACCGGGCATGGCGCCCACACGCGGCTAAGACTACCCAACGCGCGGGAAGTTCCCGGGAGGTTTTTTGCCCCAGGCTACAGGTCCGGATGGAGCCGCAGCCCGAGGTTGAAGCCCAGAAAGGTGTCGCGGTCGGGGCCGGTGACCTGCTGCCGGAAGCCGAAGCCCACGTCGACCCCGACGCCGCCGGGCTTGGCCGGTTTGACGAAGCCGAGACCACCGGAGACGTAGAAGCGATCGTCGTCGCCACGCGATCCCCGGCCGTCCCAAAGCGTGCCGAGTCGGATCGGGACGGGCCCCAGCACGTACTCGGCCGCACCGGCGTACATCAGACGGGTGTGATCTTCGAAGCGGAAGCTCGTGAAGTCGTAGACGCCGTCGAAGTTCAGCGAGAAGTCGGGGCTGTGCAGCGGAAACACGGCCAGGCCGTGCGCGACCGTCAGCGGATAGTCCGAGACCGCCGACACGGTGCCGTGGTCGATCGTCCCCTCCATCACGTCGACGTTCTCGAGCGTGATGTCGCGCTCTTCGGTGAAGGCGGGATTGTGGTTGCCGGTGAGGTTGGTGGCCACGACCGACGCGACCGCCCAGCCGGCGAAGTTGACGCTCGAGGAGATGTCCAGACCGAAGGCGTTGAGGCGGTCGTGGGCGTTGTGGGCCCGGCCGTCGTCGTCGCGGTAGCGCAGGCTGGTGTACTGGTACTTGGGCTTGAGGCCGATCGACCACCAGTTCTTGACCGCGACCACGGCGATCGAGGCGAGCGCCTCGTGGCCGAACCGCGACAGCTCGAGCTCACGCTCCTCGCCGCCGGAGGTCAGGTAGTTGACCGTCGGCGCGCCGCGCATGAACAGGTAGCCCAGGCCGATCGAGATCCGCGGGTTGATCAGCGAGTCGACGATCACCGCGCCCACACCGTTGGTCCGGCTCTTGAGGTCGAGCTGGTACAACGCCTCCACGGCGAAGACCTTGGAGAACGGGACGACCGACGGGTTGAGCAACGCACCGTTGGTGCCGAAGCTCGACGAGCGTGCGGCGCCCAGCGACAGGTTGCGGGTGCCTTCGACGGCGGGACTGGCCGCCGCCTCGCGCGAAAGCGACCCGATTGCGAGCAGGGCCGTCAACCCCAGACTCCATTTCGTCATCGCTCTCGGGTGTCGCAACCGGCGTGCCAAGTGCACGGGCTGTCGGACGCGTTCGGGGGCGTCGGAGCCCGCGTCCGGCGCGCTCGGGTTGTCGAGATGGCGCGGAGCGGCCGGATCCGTGTCGCCCTGGCACGTGCGGCTGTGCTCGCGTCCGGTGGATGCCATTGGCCTCGGAGCATACGGCCCGGCCGATCGGCGCCCAAAAAACCCTCAGTGACCACACGCAAGCCTTGAAAAAGGCGCGAATGCCGTCTTTAGTCGTCCTGGGGTGAACGCGGCGCAAGAGCGGTGGGACGTCGTCGTCGTCGGGCTGCACGATCCGAGCGCCGCGCAGGCGAGATCGTTCGCGTCGGCGCTGGCGAAGATGAGTGGGATGAATCCGTCGGCGATCACGTCGGCGCTCGAGCAAGGCGAGGTGCCGGTGCACGCCGGGATGCGTCGGCACGAGGCCGAGCGCGCCGCGTCCGAGCTCGACCGCCTCGGCGCCGTCGTCGATCTGCGGCTGTCGGCGGCGGCCTCGGGGGCCTATCCGATCCTGCGGCCGGACGCGGAGCGGCGATCGGGGACCGCGGTCGGGGGCTTCATCGACGACTCGGCCACCCCGCCACGCATGGCCGGCTCGGGCATGCACAACCTTTCGCTCGAGCCCGAGCCCGGTGGTCGCAGCATCGGACCGTCGCTGACGTTGGAGGCCGAGCCCACCGTGCCCGCGCCACCGCCCGTCGGACCGGGCACGCATCCTGCCGCCTACGCGGCGCCGCCACGACCGGGCTACGTGCCGCCGCCGGGGCCTCCCGCGCAGTTCGGCACCACGCCGGGGTCGCAGCCGTCGGCCGACCCGTTGTCGGCGCTGGCGAGCGAGCTCGACAAGATCACGTCGGGCGACGGCGACATGCTGCTCGGCACGCTCGACGGCAGCGACCCCGAACCGAGCAAGCCCAAGGATCCCGCGCGCCGCAAGGAGTTCGATCGCGTCGCCAATCGCCCGTCGGCGGCGCAACGGCAGGCGGCTCGAGATGCACGCGACTCGAGCAAGATCGATCTGGGTCTGGGCAAGGCAGAGCTCGCGCCCGAGGCGGTCGGGGCCGCGAAGAAGCTGCCCCCGCAAGTGGACGATCCGCCGGCGCCGCCACCCAAGGCCGGGCACGGCGGGGACAAGCCCAAGGCCGATCCCAAGGACAAGTGGGGGCCGCCCGGTCCCGCCGCCGACGCACCGCTGGAGCTCGACTTCCAAGCGGCCGGCCTGACCGCCAAGCCGATCGGCGGGATCCGGTCGGTCGACGAGGTCAAGGCCGGGCAGTCCGGCGCGATGATGCGGGCCGACTTCGGGCGTCCGGGATCGGCCGCGCGCCCGATCGGACTCGAGGACAAGCTCCCGTTGCTCGGGCCGGACCGGCTCACGGCGGGCTTGTTCGGCGGCGCGATCGGGCTGGCGATCGGGCTCGTGGTCGCGGTGTTTCTGAGCAAGGGTGCCGCGAGCGAGGCGATCACGCCGCTCGAGGACGAGCTCGCCCAAGCGCTGGCCAACCCCGCGGGCGTGGCCGCCGGCAGCGTGCGCAGCGAGTCGCAGATCTCCGACGACCTCGACAACGCCTACGGCGATGTGCAGCGATCGTTCATCCTCAAGTTCCTGATCGTCGGGGTGCCGATCGGACTGGTGCTCGGGCGATTGAACCGGCCCGGCTGATCGCGCTCGTCCCTCAAGCGGGCGCGGGGGCGGGGCTGCCGTCCTTGGTCGGCGCCGGCGCCTTCGGGGTCTCGGGCGCGGGGGCGGCCGAGACCTGGCCGCGGACCGCGAGCACCAAGATCCCCAGGAGCAGGGCGACGGCCGCGGCGGCGAGCCACGAAGCGTTGTTGGCCAGCTCCTGCGCCTGCTCGATCTTCTCGGGCGGCCGGCCGGCGACGAGGTCGGCCATCGCCCACGTCGCGTAGGCCTTGGGGAGCACGGCGAGACGGTAGGCGGCGGCACAGCCCACGGCGCACAGTGCCATCGTGGTGCCGACCCGCGAGTGGATCCAGCGCGGCGCGGCGGCTGCGATGGCCAGGGTGCCGATGAGGACCAGCATCGCGCACCGAAGGTGCAGCGGGGCGGTCAGCGTCTTGGCGAGGTTGGCGTCGACGAAAGCGTCGAGTTCGGCGAGTCCGGGGGCGACGACGAGCTCGCCCACGGCGAGCGCCCCGAGGGCCACGGCCAGGCCCAACATGCCCAGGGCGGCGGCGAGACGGTCCATCGGACCGACCGTGGCACGAGCCGCGACGTCGCCCAAGAAAACGGCGCGCGGCCAGGGGCGCGCGCGCCGGGTCCGGCCCGATGCCCGCGTCGACTACGGGCAGTTGCCGGCCTCGGTGCAGATCACGTCCCCGCCCAGCAGGTCCCACTCGCAGCACGTGTCGAGGTCGCCGTTGCAGGCGTTGCACGGGCACATGTCGCAACCGGGCGCCGGCTCGTAGTCGCGGCAGTTGCCGTTGCTGCAGATCTGGTCCGCGTTGCACGGCTGCCCGCAATCGCCACAGTGGCTGGGGTCGGTGTTGGTGTCGGTGCAGCTGCCGCCGCACTGGTCGGGGAACCCGTCACAGTCGTTTTGGCAGACGCCCGCACCACAGGGCTGGCCCATGCAGCCCATCCCACACATGCCGCAGTTGCTCGGATCGGTCTCGGTGTCGACGCACTGGCCGTTGCAGTCGGTCAACCCCGGCTTGCACACGCAGCTTCCGCCGCTGCAGACCTCGTCCTGGTTGTCGCAGTCGTTGCCACACATCCCGCAGTGGTTGGGATCGGTCTGCGGGTCGACGCAGTTGCCGTTGCACTCGAGTTGGTCGCCGGCGCAGGTGCACTGGCCGAGCGCGCACATCCCCGTGTCGCACTCGTTGCCGCAGTCCCCGCAGTGGTCGGGATCGGTCGTGATGTCGAAGCACTGGTCGCCGCACGCGACGAGGTCGCCGCTGCACGTGCACTGGCCCGAGGTACACGACTGCATGGCGCCGCAGTTGTCGTTGCAGCCGCCGCAGTGCTGCGGGTCCGTGGCCGGCTGGGCGCAGTCTTGTCCGCACTGGATCGTTGCCGCCGGACACTCGGCGACACACGCCCCGCCGCCACAGACCTCGCCGACATCGCAGGCGTTGCCACAGCCGCCGCAGTTGTCGGCGTCCGAGTCGGTGCTCACACACTCGACGCCACACAGGGTCGCCCCTGCCGGACAATCACCCACGCAGTTGCCGGCGACGCACGCCTGGTCCGCGTCGCAGTCGTTGCCGCAGCCGCCGCAGTTGGCCGGGTCGATCGAGACGTCGGTACAAAACTCGTTGTCGCACAGGACCTGGCCCGGATCGCAATCGGTCGGCGGCGTTCCGCCGGTGGTATCGGCGGTTCCGCCGTCGGCGGATGCCGAGCCGGCGGTCATCGCCGTGGTCGCCGAGGCGGGTGCCGTCGCCTCCGTGCCGCCGGTCGATGCGCCCGTGCCCGTGTCCGTGTCCAGGCCGGAGCCTCCGGCCGGATCGTTGCCCGAGCAGGCGGTGAGCAGCAGCGCGAACGCGCTCGCCGATGGAAGCGAAACCAATGCGAAAAAAGACCGTGTCCCCATGGGTTTGCTGTCACCGCGACGTGCCTGGCGTTACACGACGAAGACGCATTCAAACGCGGGCTCGGGTGTTCCCCGGGCCATGGTGTGGGGGCGAGTGGGGACCGCTGCTATGGTGCCGGCGATGTCGCTGCGACGACGCACGATGATCACGTCCGGGGCCGCCGCCTTGGCGGCCGGCCTGGTCCCCGTTCGCGGGCTCGCGGCCGAGGAGGTGATCCTCGAGGCGGTCGAGTCCAAGTACAACCACATCGTCGTTGCCGAGCGTGGCACGCAGCGCACGATGTACTTCGTCGTCGACGGCACGTACTACATCGAGTCGCGGATCGATCGCGCGCACCCCAGCAGCCTCGACCTCGACTACACGCGCACGATGATGGCGGGGTTTCTGCTCAATCCCGCGCCCAAGAAGATCCTGATGATCGGCTTCGGCGGCGGGATCCTCAGCAACTACCTGTTCGCGCGCATCGAGGGCCTCGAGATCGACGGCGTCGACATCGACGGCGAGGTGATCCGTCTCGCGCGCAAGTACTTCGGCGTGCCGGAGTCGCCGCGATATCGGACCCACGCCGCCGACGGGCGCCTCTTCGTCGAGCAGGCCGACCCCGGCGCGAAGTGGGACATGATCATCCTCGACGCCTTCCGCGGGGTGTTCGTGCCGTTTCACCTCAAGACGGTCGAGTACTACGAGGCGTTGCTGTCACACATGTCGCCGCGGGGCGTGGTGGTGGCGAACCTG